>NZ_JACJQG010000087.1 GCF_014696435.1 Calothrix anomala FACHB-343
TATTACCCGAAACTTCAGAAACCTTTATCTACCTTGCTATGATCCGTATTATGGTGAGGCGGCTAGCATAAAATTTGACCCCTAAAAACTTTTCAAACACCCTCTTAAGATTTAAAGAGCAGATGCAAGCCATCGTCAAATGGGCGATCGCCCGCGAGAGTAGAACAGTATGCGTAGCCAATGTCCACATGCTCATGGAAGCTCACTGGAATCCAGAGTTTGCTACTGTAGTCAGAAATGCAGATGTCGTTACTCCTGATGGTATGCCTTTAGTATGGATGATGCGATTGATGGGTGCGCGTTCCCAAGATCGCGTAGCGGGAATGGATATTCTCCAAGAATTATGTCAGCTAGCTCAAGCAAAAAATTTAAGCGTCTACTTTCTCGGTTCGCACACAGAAATTTTGTCGAGAATGCGAAAAAGATTAGACCAAGAATTTCCCAAATTGAAAATAGCAGCGATGGAACCTTTACCTTTTCGCCCCCTGACTGAAGCTGAAGACGCTGCTTTGAATCAAAAAATAAATGCTAGCGGTGCTGGTTTGGTATTTGTCTCTTTAGGATGTCCCAAACAAGAAAAATGGATGGCGCAACATAAAGGGAAAATCCAGGCTGTGATGATTGGTCTTGGGGGAGTATTCCCAGTTTATGCAGGCATTCACAAGCGAGCGCCAAGAATAGTGAGAGAATTAGGATTTGAGTGGCTTTATCGCTGGATTCAAGAACCACGACGGTTATGGGGACGCTATATGACAACAATTCCGCCTTTTATGTGGCTGGCAATTAAACAAATACTTTCATCCAACCGTGCTACAGAAGTCTTAGTTGACAGCACTGGAGATTGAATCATTCACTATTGTAGTAATTTATTGTTAAGCATCAGGGAAGTCCATACTGGATATCCTGCCCTTAGTCATGAACATTAAAAGCCATCTGTTAGCTATGAAAATGTTGCCAGGATATTGCTGTGGATTAACGGAAGCCACCAATAATTTTTCATCTAGTCATGTTTCATGAAAAATATTTCTTCTAGTGATAAGAATATAAAGTACTTCCGTACCGAGCATCTCAAGGCCGATCTCAAAGGTCGGTCTGTTAGGGGTGGTACCTTCACCATGATTGCCCAAATCTTCAAATTCAGCTTGAATTTGGTATCTAATACAGTGTTAGCGCGACTACTAACACCGCAAGATTATGGCTTAATTGGGATGGTGACTGCGGTTACTGGATTTGTTCTCCTGTTTAAGGATTTAGGATTATCAATGGCTACAGTCCAGAAAGAGGAGATTAATCACCAACAAGTGAGTAATCTATTTTGGATTAATGTCGCCTTGGGTCTAGTAACTGCGATCGTAACCATAGCGATCGCGCCAGCAATTGCGGGGTTTTATAATGAACCCCGTTTAATTGGGATTAGTATAGCATTAGCAACTGGGTTCATCATTGGCAGTTTGGGTGTTCAACACTCGGCATTGCTCAATCGCCAGATGGAGTTTAAAGCCCTAGTTATTAACGATCTTCTCTCAATAGTTACAGGCCTGGCAGCTGCAATTGTTGCCGCTTGGTATGGATTGAGCTACTGGGCCTTGGTAATAATGCCTTTAGTGACAGGATTGGCTAGTACTACCGGACTATGGATGGTTTGTCGTTGGCGTCCAGGTTTCCCTAGTGGAAAATCAGATACTCGCTCTATGCTAGCCTTTGGCAGGAACCTCACAAGTTTCAGTATCATGAATTACTTTTCTCGTAATTTAGATAATGTACTGATTGGGAGAGTTTGGGGTGCGCAGCAATTAGGTGTATATGCCAAAGCTTACCAGTTATTACTTTTGCCACTCCAGCAAATTAACTCGCCTATTGCGGCTGTAGCTGTACCAACCTTGAGTAGACTAACAGATTCTCCAGAACGTTATCGACAGACATATCTGCGAGTACTGGAAAAAATCAGTATGCTGACATCACCACTCGTTTTGTTCATGATTGCCACATCTGATTGGTTAATTTGGGTACTTTTAGGAAATCAATGGAGTGAAGCCAGTAATATATTTTCTATACTAGGGATTGTAGCTTTAACTCAACCTGTAGCAAATACAACTGGATGGATTTTTATTACCCAAAATCGTACTAATCATATGGTGCAATGGGGCGCGATTGGTAGCACCTTATCAGTGATTTCAATTATTGCCGGATTACCTTGGGGCGCAACAGGTGTTGCTGCGTCCTATTCTATCTCTGGACTGCTGATTCGTACCCCAATACTATTTTGGTTTGTGGGACGCGCAGGTTTCGTGAGAACCAGAGATATTTACCGTACAATGGCTCCTTCGAGCTTTGCTTCATTATGTGCCTTTTTAGTTATAGTTGCGGTTCGTCGATATATTAGTTTTCCCCATCCTGTAATTGGTCTTTTAATTACATTAAGTATAAACATAGGAATAACTTTATTAATACTTGCTGTATTACCAGCAGGAAGAAAGGCACTGCAAGATTTTAAGGATTTAATTCTTCTCATACTCAAACGTAAAAGGCAAAATATACAATGAATACATTAAGCAAAATTCGCCCTAAAGTAAAACAGGTTATTGATATTCCTGTACAAATCATAGAAAACCAAAAATTTATAGCCGAGCGCAAACATCTACGCAATCAAAGAAAAATAATTTATGCACTTACACCTCCATCTCGGCTCAGTAATGTAGGCGATCATGCTCAGGTAGTTGCAATTCGGATTTGGTTACAAAAACATTTTCCCAACTTACCAGTTATTGAGGTAGATAAAGACGAATCTAAAAGGTTTTTGCCCGCATTAAAAAAATTAACTCAGCCAGACGATCTCATATTCTTACATAGTGGAGGAAATCTAGGCGATCGCGGTATATGGTCTGAAAGTATCCGGCGTCTACTCATTACCAATTTTCCGCAAAACCAAATTATCAGCCTGCCACAAACAATATACTTTAGTGATACGCCAAAAGGCAGGAGTGAGCAAGAAAAAACACGCCAAATTTATGCAAATCATCCAAATC
Organism: Calothrix anomala FACHB-343; assembly: GCF_014696435.1. Taxonomy (GTDB): domain Bacteria; phylum Cyanobacteriota; class Cyanobacteriia; order Cyanobacteriales; family Nostocaceae; genus Aulosira; species Aulosira anomala_A. The sequence continues at coordinate 3,027 of NZ_JACJQG010000087.1, forward strand.
TTACAGTAATTGGGCGCGACCCCTGTAGTGGTGAATTAGCCAAGAATTTATTTGTCAATGCCAGAACTTTTTGTATGCCAGATTTCGTACTGTCTTTGCCTGTGAGGCAAATTAAGCAGAAGAATGATCCGCCAAAAGTACTTTTATGTTTAAGGCTTGATGATGAGTCTGCTTTAACATCTCAGCAACGACAAGCAATTGCTGAATCTTTACCTTATGAAAGCTCTTATTTTGACACAACTCTTGATACCTCAATTGCAGTGAATCAGCGTAAAGATATATTAGAAAACACTCTCGATTTATTTTCTGCTGTGGATATAGTTGTTACCGATCGCTACCACGGATTAATTTTTAGTGTTTTATGTCAAAAGCCTTGTGTTGTTTTACCAACAGTAGATCATAAATTAACTTCAGCAATGCATTGGTTTAAAGATGTATCCTTCATTCAGTTTGCAAATAATTTGGATGATGTTCCTTCATTAGTAGAAAGTGGATTAAAAATTAACAGTCGCACCACACCTAACTGGAATGCAAAATATTTTGACAATATTCCAGAAATGATAGGTCTGCAGACAATCACTAATGTTCATTGAATTTATTAGTGAATTTGGGGAAAGTCCTTAAATGCCTTCCCCGATCTATCTATCACCTAATAAACTTAATTTGCAGTTTGAAAAATATATGAACAATATATCTGAATCGCAACCGATAAATAGTAAATTAGACTGTGATAAATTTTATGTTACCCCCGATACCGTGGCTCCAGGCAGCATTTCTACACTATTTCAGACAGTAGTAGATGGTGGTTATTGTATTGGCTGTGGTGCATGTGCATCAATTCCCGGCTCACCCATTAAAATGAAATTAGATGAATACGGCCGTTTTTGTGCATCACTGGAATCATCAACTGAACACCATGATAAGAACTTATCCATACTAGATGTATGTCCATTTTCCGATACGGCTGCTAATGAAGATGAGATAGGGCAAGAACTTTTTGGTCAAAACTGTCAGCACCATAGTCGAATTGGTTATCATTTAGCAACTTATGCTGGATACGTGACTGAAAATAATTTTCGTCAACATGGTAGCTCTGGAGGAATGGGTACATGGATTGTGACTGAACTATTCAATCAGAAATTGATTGATGCAGTCATTCATGTGCATGAGCAGAAACCTTCAGAAAATGATTCCAAGCTCTTTAGTTTTAGAATTTCAGAATCGGTTGAGCAAATTCGTGCAGGTGCAAAGTCGCGTTACTATCCAGTTGAAATGTCAGAAGTATTGAGCATTGTACGTAACCGACCAGGAAGATATGCAATTGTGGGCGTTCCGTGCTTTATTAAAGCAGTTCGCTTGTTAGCCAAAAAAGATCAAGTAATCAGAGACCGCATTCATTTCTGTGTTGGTCTTGTATGTGGGCACCTTAAAAGCACTCGCTTTGCTGAGATGTTTGCTTGGCAATGTGGAATCGAGCCAGGAAAACTCCAATCTATTGACTTTCGCAAAAAAATATCAGGACAGGCTGCTAATAAGTATGGTGTTGAGGTAAGAGGAATTCAGAATGATCGGGAAGTTAGTATAAGTAAATCAAATCATGAATTCTTTGGTTTTCTTTGGGGACATGGCTTTTTTAAATATCAAGCATGTGATTATTGCGATGATGTAGTTGCTGAAACTGCCGATGTCACAGTTGGAGATGCTTGGCTTCCTAATTATGTGAAAGATAGCGAGGGAACTAATGTTGTTGTTGTACGTAATCCAGTTATCAAACATTTAATTGAGAATGGAATGAAGAGTGGTCGGCTACATTTGGATTCTATTAATGCAGATGATGTTGCTAAATCACAAGATGCTGGGTTACGTCATCGACGTGAGGGTCTAGCCTACCGTTTGTATTTGAAGGATAAAGCAAAACAATGGCGTCCCCATAAGCGCATTAAAGCAGAGGCTAATCATCTTAATATGAGGCTTAAAAAAATTTACAAACTCAGAATGCTGATGGCATCACAAAGTCATATTGCATTCCATCAAGCTATACAAATGAAAAGTTTTGATATTTTCCGAAAAATAATTGATCCTATAGTTAAAAGTTATGATTCGCTTTACAAACCACCTTTATGGCGGCGATGGCTATCACTTATTAAGAAATATCTTAAGCCCTATAGCGGTTCCTGAATTTTACAGTTTGAGTTAAATAAATTCATAAATTTAGCTAAAACTGCTTTTTTGACTTCACCAATCTCAGATATATACCAATCCCAGATAGGTCTTGAACGAAAAATTATGATGAGGAATCGCGAAGCACATTTCGCCGAGAGCATTCCCGCAGGGTAGTACAGAAAGAAAGAACAAAAAGAATATATTCACGAACAATTTTGGTTTGCTGTACTATTAGGAGATTTTATTTCCTAATTTATAAATTTATTTATCATGAACTTCCTAGGAGAATTTTATGAAAATTGCGTTTATAGTCAACAACTTTCCAGTTTTATCCCAAACTTTTATTTTAAATCAAATTACAGGATTAATAGAAAATGGTCACGAAGTAGACATTTATGCCGCCCCATCTAATGAATTAAAAATACATTCAGATATCAAAAAATTTCATCTCATTCAGCATACTTATTATTTCAGTATACCTAGCAAAAATCATGTTGTTACACTGCTGAGAAGCCTCAGATTAACATTGGTTAATTCATGGAAATATCCAATTTTAATTAACTGGCTATTCAATGGAATTAACTATACTAAACAACTTTCATTACCTGCATGGTTGATACCTTATATAGTATTACCATTTCTATCTACAAAGCAATATGACATTATTTACTGCCATTTCGGGCCAAATGGTTTAAAAGGAGCTTTACTCAAAAAACTAGGTTTAACTAAAGGAAAAGTAGTAACAACTTTTCATGGATACGATATTACGAAATATGTTGAAAAATCTAGACAAAATCCATACAAACATTTATTTGAAGTTGGAGATATATTTCTACCAATTAGCGAACATTGGAAAAACAAATTGATAGATTTAGGATGCGATGAAAAGAAAATAATTGTTCATCATATGGGAGTAGATTGCCAAAAGTTTTCTTTTACTCCACGGTATCCTAGTAATGATGGTAAAGTCAGAATAGTTTCAGTTGCAAGGTTAGTAGAAAAGAAAGGTATAGAATATGGTATTCGAGCTATTGCAAAATTGGCAAAAGCTAACCAGAGTATTGAGTATAACGTTATTGGTGATGGGCCTTTAAGAAGCGATTTAGACGATCTGATTAAACAATTAGGTGTCGAAAATACAGTAAAATTACTAGGTTGGAAAGAGCAGGATGAAGTTGTGGAAGTACTCAATAAAAGTCATGTTTTATTAGCTCCTAGTATTACTAGTCAGGATGGAGATCAGGAAGGGATTCCTGTAGTTTTGATGGAAGCTATGGCAATGGGTATTCCTGTAGTTAGTACCCAACATAGCGGAATACCAGAACTTGTGCAAGATGGGGTAACTGGTTTTTTAGCTCCAGAAAGAGATATTGATACTTTAGCCGAACAATTGAGCTATTTGATAGAACATCCAGAACTTTGGTTAGAAATGGGGAAAGCAGGCCGTAAGCATATAGAAGAATATTACAATATCCATCAACTAAATCAACAGTTAGTCAATATTTATCAACAATTACTTAGCGAATAAATGTAACTATTCCTTATTTAAATAGCTTATTTATTAAAAATTTAGAATTCTTATGATATTAAATAATACGATAGAGGAAATAAAAATGTTAGAGCAAAATGTTAATCTCAGCAAATTTGTATCAGTAATTATTCCAGTTTTTAATGATGCAGAACGCTTAAAAATTTGTTTATTAGCATTGGAACAGCAGACATACCCAAAAAATCTGTATGAGGTAATTGTAGTTGATAATGCTTCCGAGGAAGATATTAAAAGTATTGTAGAACAATTCGATCAAACTGTCTTTACACAAGAGCTAAAAACTGGTTCCTACGCGGCTCGCAATCAAGGTATTTCACTAGCAAAAGGTGAAATTTTAGCTTTTACAGATTCAGATTGTATTCCATCTACCAGTTGGATTGAAAATGGGGTGAAAACGCTAACAAGTACACCTAATTGTGGATTAGTTGCTGGAAGAATAGATCTTTTTTTCCAAAATCCAGAAAAACCAACTCCAGTAGAGCTTTACGAAAGTATTGCTATGGATTTCCCACAAGAGAGAAGCTTAAAAAAAAGTCACTATGGTGTCACAGCCAATATCTTTACCTTCAAATCTGTAATTGATACTGTTGGTTGTTTTAATGATACTCTCAAGTCTGGTGGAGATATGGAATGGGGACAGCGAGTTTTTGCTGCTGGATACCAGCAAATTTATGCAGATAGTGCTTGTATAGGGCACCCTGCTAGGTATTCATTTTCCCAACTTCATCAACGAGTTGCACGTATTGTTGGTGGACGCCACGATCGCATGATGAATACAAAACCATCATTCAAGGAAATAGGTAGAGACTTATTAGATACTTTTAAACCTCCTTTTAGAAGTTTTTATAGAATTTGGAGCGATGAGAAACTGCATGGATTTAACCAAAAATTGCAGTTTACTGGTGTCATGCTTTTTATAAGATATGTAACTATTTCTGAAAAATTAAGATTATATATGGGAGGTAAATCTAAAAGAGCTTGAATTTACTATAGCAATCCTATTTGATATATGAACAAAAGGGACAAGGATGACAAGGAAGAGAGGTATTTATAACTCATATATTGCTATATTGACTTTAAGTCTTAATTATTAGAATTAATAAATTTGATAAACTAGCAAGTTTATGGGATATTTTCTAGATAAATATTTATATTTGCATGGACTTAGCTAGAAGTAATAATAATTCCTAACTTATCTATAATTAATAATTTACTTTCCTACTAATTAAACAAGATGACATCATTCACGAAATTCTCATCTATAGAACCCAATCCGCTAGTTAGTATAGTTATAAATAACTATAACTACGATCGCTTTCTTAAGGAAGCAATAGATAGTGCATTAAACCAAACATATCAAAATATTGAAGTTGTTGTTGTTGATGATGGTTCAACAGATAATTCTCGAGAAGTTATAGCTAGTTATGGCGATCGCATTGTGCCTGTGCTCAAAGAGAATGGCGGACAATGTTCTTGCTTTAACGCAGGTTTTGCGGCTAGTTGCGGAGAAATTATTTGTTTTTTGGATGCTGATGATATTTATTTACCGGAAAAAATTGCCGAAGTTGTGGAGATATTTAAATCTTCTGAAGAAATTGGCTGGTGCTTTCACAATCTCAGGTGGGTAAATGAAAATGCAGAACTATTACCTCAATTAAGTACGCAACGCCCTACTGTTGAATGTGATTTTCGAGATTTGCTCAAATCAGGTAAGCTTCCGCCTCCTCTTCCGGCTACATCTGCTTTATGTTTCCGGAGAGAGCTATTAGCACAATTTTTGCCGAAGCCTATATCTAAAGCAGTCAAATCAACTGATTTTTATGTCAAATATATGGCAGTAGCTTTGAGCAAAGGTTCCTTCTTAGGTAAAGTGCTAGCCTTTCATAGGATACATGATAGTAATGCAGCCACTTTAAGAAAGGATAAGCACAACGTTTATACTATAAGAGCGATGGAGTTCATACTTAATGGTTCTTGGATTAAACAGGAATTTCCAGTTTTGAAAAGATTTGCTAATAAGCTAGTTTCTATTGGTATTTCTCTGCAATGGCAAAATAATAGAAAAGATATAGTAATTCAAGATTTTATTAGAAAATATATGAAATTTAGTTCATTTTTAGAACAAATAGAGATTAATTTAAGAGCATTTTATCACTATATTAAATCTACCTTGAAACCAGTTAATTAGATTTTTTTGTTGTATACATGAGTAAGTAGAAGATGAGTAAATGCATTGTTATCACTTATCCCCACTCTCTGAGTACTCCAGGTGGAGGAACCAGGAGTTGTTTGCAAATTGCTCATCAGCTACAACAGATGGGTAATGAAGTAATTATTGTCTCGGTTTCCTCTGATGCTGCTACCGATAAATTAAAAGGTAAGCCAGTACAGGTTTTACCAGCAGCACCTAGCCGCTTACATCATTTTTTAGATTCTATTCCAGTTGCGAAGATTGTCAAAAAGCTGCTGGAAGAAAAGCAAGTTGATGCGGTTTTAAGTTGGGAACATGAAGCAGCATTTTTACCGGAGGTATTAAAGTCGAAAAAAGTTGTATTTGGGATGATTGCTGCTCATCCTTCTTATACAACATGGGTACATCGACAAACGAAATTTCGTTTTATGAAGCAGTTGAGCGATCGCTGGTTTCGTTGGCGACTTTTTAAGTGTGCAGATGTGATTTTTGTCTCCTCAAATTTTACGCGCCAAGAATTGCTGAATTTATTTGCAGTCAAGGCGGAAAAAATTCAAATTACTCATCGGGGAATAGATGCTGAATTTAGCAAAGTAGCGCGATCGCCAAAACAATCAATATCTAATTTGATTTTTTACGGTTCTTTCGCTCCCCCCAAGGGAGTTTTTGATGCGATCGCAGCTTTAGGTAAAGTCGCAGCTAAAGGTTACAAGCACTGGAATCTCAAATTAGCCGGCTGGGATTACGAACAAGAAGTTAAACAAGCGATCGCCGAAAATAACATTGAAAACCAAGTATTAATGCTAGGACAGTTGAATTCGCGAGAACTGGTGCGAGAATTGTCTAATACTGAGTTAGCAATTTTACCTTCACGGATGGAATCTTTTGGCAGAGCGATCGCGGAAGCTCAAGCTTCGGGATTACCAGTGGTTTCCTATGATTGCGGTTCGATACCAGAAATTGTGGATAATGGGGTAACAGGATGGCTAGTACCAGCCGAAAGAGTAGATTTACTGGCTGATGCGATTATAGAAGCTATGGAAAATCCAGACAAGACTTTTCAAATGGGAATGGCGGGACGCGATCGCGTTATGCAAAAATTCTCTTGGGAACAAACTGCTACAGCAATCATCTCAGGTATTGAGAATGCACAGCAGCAAATAACAATTCAAAATTCAAAATTCTCTCTTGGAAAGTTCTGATCGCCGGAAGCCGGCGCTCAGACTTTCCGCAAAATTCAAAATTAAATACAGTTTTGGTCGATGATTTAGACCCCACTAGTTAGCATACCACCAACAGTCAACAGTCAACAGTCAAAAATATTCGGAGTTCACTAAGTTCATTGTGTAGTTAATTTTGTAGTCATAGTTACTGGAAATCTCAAGGAGAATGATGATTGATTTAAAGTCTCATAGTGGTATTCAAGAAACAAAATACTACTTGTCACAAATTGCCAAAAGTTGTATCTCAGCAGTCCAATCTGTTACCTATGCCGGACAAGAATATACTTGTCCTTGTTGTGAAAGCAGTTTTCGGACATTTTTAAAAGCTGGTATCAACAACAGACCAAATGCTGAATGTCCCAAATGCTTTTCTTTAGAAAGACATCGTCTGTTATGGCTATATCTGAAAAATCGTACCAATTTATTATCGGAAAATTTGAAGGTGCTGCATTTTGCACCAGAATTTCAACTCTACAGATTGATTCGCAAATTACCCAATATTGATTACCTCACGGCTGACTTATCAGCACCAAGGGTAATGGTGAATATAGATATTACAAGTATACCTTTTCCTGATGCATCTTTTGATGCAATTCTTTGCAATCACGTATTAGAACATATCCCCGATGATGGCAAAGCCATGAGGGAACTTTATAGAGTACTCAAACCAAATGGTTGGGCTATTCTCCAAGTACCCCTAGATAATAATTTAGCAGAAACATTGGAAGATCCACAGATTACTTCTGAGTCAGATAGAATCAAATTTTACGGTCAAAAAGACCACGTGCGGCTTTACGGACGAGACTATAAAAATAGGTTGGAAGCAGCAGGTTTTCAAGTCCAAGTACATGATTACATTCAAGAAATAGGCACAGATTTAGCCGAGAAATATCGCTTGGTGAGTGAAGATACTAACACCGAAGATATTTATTTTTGTACTAAATAAAGGAGCGATCAGAACATGAAGCAAGCTATCGCTGAGAACGTGTCTGCACTCCGCGTACTGTTTATTAGCCATACCTATATGGTGGGCGTTAATCAAGGTAAATTAGATGCGATCGCATCCACCGGTCAAGCAGAAGTGGGTTTGCTCGCACCTAGTACATGGCAAGCTTTTGCCTGGGGAAAGCGGATGCAATTGGAAATGCCTTTTCCCCGCATTCGGATGTTCCCTACCAAGGTGTTTTTTGATGGGCGCAGTACGGCATATTTTCATCCACCGCTAGCTACTCTGCGCGCCATCCGCGATTTTCAACCAGATATTTTACAAGTTGAACAAGAAATACTCGCAGTATCTGCATTTGAGATGGCACTGTGGGCTAGACTCACAGGTAAAGCATTGGTTGTGTTTTGTTGGGAAAATATTGACCGTAAGTTGCCTTGGTATCGCGCTTTAATGTATAATTTCGTACTGAAATCAGCCAAATTGATTATTGCTGGTAACCAAGAGGGTGCAGACATTATCCGCAAATGGGGCTATCAGGGTAAAATTGCCGTCATGCCCCAGCTGGGAGTAGACAATAAGTTCTTTGCTCCCCAAGCAAACAAACAGCCTAATGAGGAATTCCGCATAGGTTTTGTTGGTCGCTTGGTCTATGAAAAAGGCATTGATTTAATCTTACAAGCTGCCAAACAACTGCGCGATCGCGGTTATGCATTTAAAGTTGTATTGTGTGGGACTGGTAATTATGAAACAGAACTCCGCCAAGAAGCACAAAAGCAACAAATAGAAGACTTGGTAGTTTGGCAAGGTGCAGTCCGCCACGATGAAGTACCCCAGGTTATGAATCAGTTTGATGTCCTGGTGTTACCCTCTCGCAGTATCCCCACCTGGAAAGAACAATTTGGTCATGTACTGATTGAGGCAATGGCGATGGGAATTCCCGTAGTTGGCTCAACTTGCGGTGAAATTCCTAATGTAATTGGGCGTTCTGATTTAGTGTTTCCCCAAGGAGATGCAGCAGCCCTAGCTGCTATTTTAGAACGCATGATGCGTGAACCCAATTGGTGGCAAGCAGCAGGACAATACAGTTTGCAAAGAGTGGAACAACACTATACCCACGAAAGTATTGCCCAAAAATTAATTAACCTCTGGTATCAGATCGTCAATCTAGATCATCCACAGGCAGTACAACAAGATCCACAAAACCACGACCGAGCGACTGTTTGAGCAGTACAATACCTAAAATTAACCAGCAAGAGAATTAAAATGCGTGTAGTAATTGTCCGCAGACTACCTAAAGCCTCCTTTAGTATGGATGTTTATGCTGATGGTTTGGTGAGCGGACTCAAAGCTGTTCGCCCAGATTGGGAAATTATTGAATTAACTCCTAATTCTTATTCTCTGACTAACAAAAAAACTTCTTGGCTCCAAGGAATTGAGAAATATTATCAGCGTTATTGGCGCTATCCTGCCACAGTTAAACAACAGGTAGCTGATATTTTTCATATTATTGACCACAGTGATGCTCATATAGTCCAGTGGTTGGGGGGAAATCAGCAACCTGTAGTGGTTACTTGCCACGACCTGATAAATTTCATTTACCCAGAAAATATTCAAGATCAGGCCAAACTACCACTTGTGAGCATGACTGCTTGGAAGTATGCCATCAAAGGACTCAAACAGAGCGATCGCATTATTTGCGTCTCTAACCATACAGCCAAAGATGCAACGCAACTGTTACATACACCAACAGAACGCTTAAAAGTCGTTCACAATGGGGTGGAGCCAGATTTTTATCCCTTACCAGCCGAAGAAATAGCCGCTTTTCGTCAGCAGCAGAGATTAACACCAAATACCCTGTGTTTGCTTAACGTCGGCTCAAATCATCCCCGCAAAAATGTGGCAACCATACTGCAAGTTTTAGAAATCTTGAATTCTCAAGGGATGGATGTTCATTTTTGGAAAACAGGCGCAGACTTTACCGACGAACAAAAAACATTTATCCAGAAACACAACCTTACCCCTTGTATCACCTACTTAGGTAAGCCAGATAAAAATACACTCAGACAAATTTATAATGCAGCTGACATCTTGTTAGCACCTTCAATATATGAAGGTTTTGGCATCACTATTTTAGAAGCAATGGCTTGCAAAACAGCCGTGATTAGCTCTAATGCCACTTCCTTACCAGAAGTAGTTGGGGATGCAGGAATTTTAGTTGAGCCTTTAGATGTGCAAGCTATGGTTGAAGCCATACAACGCATTCAGCAAGATTCTCACTACCATCAACAACTGATTCAGCAAGGATTAGTCAGGGTAAAAAACTTTACTTGGGAAAAAGCAGCTGCTCAAGTGGCTGAAGTTTACGAAAGTTTGCTGGGCTTGCAGCGAGATGATTCTTTACAACAATCTAGAGTCTAGGTATGGAAAATCCACAAAAACCCTTAAAAGTTCTCCTTTCTGCCTATGCTTGCCGTCCGGATATGGGTTCGGAACCGGGTGTTGGTTGGAATATGGCGCGAGAATTGGTCAAAGATAACCAAATTTGGGTCATCACTCGTGCTGAAAATCGCCCCCCGATTGAGGCGGAACTGGCAGAAAATCCGATTCCCAATTTAACAGTACTTTACTACGATCTGCCAGCTTGGGCGCGGTGGTGGAAAGGCAAGAGCCGAGGCGTACATTTGCACCATTACCTCTGGCAAATTGGCGTTTACTTCTTGGTACAAAATTTACATCGCCAAATTAATTTTGATTTGGTACATCATGTTACCTACGGTAGGTATTCAGCCCCTAGTTTTCTCTCTTTACTACCCATACCATTTGTTTGGGGGCCTGTAGGCGGTGGTGAATCTGCACCCCAGCCTTTCTGGCAAGATTTTAGCCCTGGTAATAAAATTTACGAGATTTTCCGGAATATTGCTGCCTGGGTAGGCGAGCGCGACCCCTTTGTGCATCTCACAGTCAAGCGCAGCCAAGTCGCAATTGTTGCCACACCAGAAACCTCCGCCCGCGTTAGTGCCCTTGGTGCCAAGCGAATTGAGGTAATTTACGGACAAACTGGTATTAATCAACAAGAAATTACAAAGTTGGGACAGCTACCAGTAGGTTCATCGGCAACGGCGATTCGCTTTATTAGTATTGGCAGATTATTACATTGGAAAGGCTTTCACTTAGGTTTGCGGGCTTTTGCTCAAGCTAACCTAGCAGAAGGCGAATTTTGGATTGTCGGTGACGGGCCGGAAAGAAAGCGCTTAGAAGCCCTATGTCAAGAATTGCAAATTAGCGATCGCGTGCGTTTTTTTGGCAACCAACCACGAGATTTAACCCTAGCTAAATTGGGCGAATGCGATGTTCTCGTACACCCCAGCTTGCATGATTTTTCCCCCACAGTTTGCCTAGAAGCAATGGCAGCTAATCGCCCAGTCATCTGTTTAGAATTAGGCGGCCCGGCAACTCAAATCACCGCCGAAACTGGATTTAAAATTCCCGCCCACAACCCCCAACAAGCAGTGTTAGACATGGCCAAAGTCATGCAACGTTTAGCGGCAGAACCAGACTTAAGAGTGCGCATGGGCACAGCAGGTAGGCAAAGAGTTAACCAACTCTACAGTTGGGAAATGAAAGGTAAGTTTTTCCGGAAAATCTATACAGAAATCATCCATCAGGGGGCTTAAATGCGGATTCTCAGCGTACACAACCGCTATCAAATTCGCGGTGGCGAAGATGAGTCTCGCCAAGCCGAGGAAAATATGCTGCGAGAAATGGGGCATCAAGTAACAGTCTATGAGGAACACAACGATCGCGTTGCTCAAATGAGTCAGTTACAAGTAGCATCCCGGACAATTTGGTCGTCCGAAGCCTATCAAATTGTCCAAAATCAACTCAAACAACAGCCCCAGGATATCGTTCATGTCCAGAATTTTTTTCCCTTAATTTCTCCCTCAATTTATTATGCTGCCAAATCTGAGGGTGTACCTGTAGTCCAAACCCTGCGGAACTATCGCTTACTTTGCCCCAATGGCTTATTTTTTCGCGATGGGCAGGTTTGTGAGGACTGTATGGGGAAATTTGTCCCGTTACCGGGCGTTATACATGGTTGTTACCGCGATAACCATCTCGCCAGCGCCACTGTCGCTACCATGCTAACAGTCCACCGGACTCTGGGGACTTGGACAAAAATGGTTGATGTGTTCATTACCTTAACCGAGTTTGCCCGCCAGAAATTTATTGCCGGGGGTTTACCCGCAGACAAAATCTTCGTCAAATCTAACTTTATTCATCCCGATCCCCAACCAGGGGAGGGTAAGGGAAACTATGCTGTCTTTGTCGGGAGGTTATCTGAAGAAAAAGGGTTAGATACCTTACTAGCAGCTTGGCAGCAATTACCCGTAAAACTACCGCTAAAAATTATTGGCGACGGGCCTTTAACGGCAAAATTGACCGCAGATACCCAAAATATGCCAGAAATTGAGTTATTGGGGCGGAAACCCATGTCAGAGGTTTATGACTTAATTGGCGAAGCAAAGTTTTTAATCTTTCCCTCCAATTGGTACGAAACCTTTGGTAGGGTAGCAGTTGAAGCCTTTGCTAAGGGAACCCCAGTAATAGCCGCTGATATTGGCGCGATCGCCGAATTAGTCGAACATAATCGTACCGGACTCAAGTTTATGCCCAGCAACTCAGCAGATTTAGCAGCTAAAGTTACTTGGCTCCTAGAACATCCCCAAGAATTAAATCAAATGCGCCAAGAAGTTAGAATAGAATACGAAACAAAATATACAATCAAACAAAATTATCACAAACTCCTAGAAATCTACGATCTAGTTCGCAAAGTTTAAATAGTCGTCATAATATGCATCTAGCAATTCTATTTTATCTGCGAATAAACGGGACAAGGAGGAGCCACTGCGTTGCGCCGGTTCCCCGCGTTGTAGCAAGTGGCGTGACAAGGGGAAAAGGAGGACAAAGAAGATAACTATTTTTCACTTCTAATTAACTTTTTGACTTTTGACTTTTGACTTTTGACTTTTGACTTCCGCATAGCGGTACTAGCCCCTCCTCATGCTGAAAAATTCTGTAATTATAGTCCTAGCCTTTGCTAGTGCTTTTTTTCCAAGACTTCTAGATGCTGTTGGTTTCCCTCCATTAATAAATTTTGCTCACCTCATATTAATTCCCTTAATTTCCTTCTACATCATTGCCAAGACTCATACCAGATTGCGCGTGAATAGAGTCTTAGAAATGCTCGCTGGCTTGATGTTATTGTTCACTATTATAGTTGCTAGCGCCTTACTCAATAAAGCAGGCTTGATCAACGTATTGCTCGACTTTCTTTTACGTGCTGAATGGTTGATTTTCTTACTAGCAATAATTAGTATTAATCCATCAGCCAAAAGTTTAAAAGCTTTACGTTTTTGGTTTTTATCATTTGCTTTTATCAATATCTTGTTTGCCTATGTCCAAAAATTTATTCTGCGTTGGGATGCAGGTAAAGCCGCAGGCGGTGACTATATAACTGGGGTTTTTTTAGGACAAGGGGCGGGTTGTGACGTATCCTCCGGTGTTTCCATTATTTTTGCAATTTATTATTTTACAAGTTCAACTAAAAATCCCCTATGGATACGCATAGCTGTATGTACAGCAGCCATTATTCATATTTTTATTACTGATGCAAAATCACACTTTTTGGTATTTTTAATTGCTTTTCTCTTCTTAATGTTAACTAAAGTCAAATTAAGTATCAAAAGTATTACTGAAGTTGCTAAATATGGACTAATTACTGCTTTTGCTGCCGGTGGAGTCTACCTAGCATCTCAAACTGTAGCGCGATCGCTATTAATTTTTGCCGATCCTCAGAAAATGCAAGATGGTTGGAGCCTAAAATCATGCGTATTCCGGATTATTCCCTCTCACTATGAAACAGTTTTAAATTGGTTCCTTGGTTTGGGGCCGGGACACACTGTTGGCAGATTAGGGGGATGGTTTCTCAAAGACTATGCCAGCTTATTATCTCCCTTAGGAGCCACAATATCTCCCGTCAGCCAGCAAATCTGGGATGCTGTGTGGTCTACTTGGATTGGCCCGAGAAGTCGTCTGTGGTCTCCATTCTTTGGTTGGGCTGGTATCTGGGGAGATTGGGGATTATTAGGTTTAGCCGCTTTTTTGTTGGTGATGTATATTGCTTGGCGCAGGTTTTGTATAGATGATGCTTCTCGGCTGATTCTCCTGAGTGTTGCGAGTTTTGGCTTGATTTTTACGCAAATGGAAGAACCAGGATACGTCATCTCTGTAGCAGCAATTATTGGTCTACGATGGCAGGAAGTACAAATTGCTACGCCCAAAGTTCAGTCAATGCCTAGTTTTGCCTTACGCACGAGAAGCTTACAACGCGGGTAATTACCTAGCAAATTAGGCATCTGGCTCCAGTAGAGGAAAAAATTGAGATTTCTGCAAAAACAATGCTCAAACTACTTGACATCTACTGGGGAGTGACTGCTATATTATCTAAAGTGTTCAGTTTTGGGGCGTAGCCAAGCGGTAAGGCAGCGGGTTTTGGTCCCGCCATTCCTAGGTTCGAATCCTAGCGCCCCAGTTAAATACCAGTGAAGGTAAGATAAACCTCAGATGGTTAACTTGTAATCTTCAAATTCTTGAAAACCAGGCGATAAGCTTGGTTTAGTTTTTAATGCTACCTAATTATATAAAGTTGTCGGGAAAAGCCATTCCTTCTGGAGATGGGATGAAAAACACCCCCATAGCCTTGACTGATGACTGATGACTGATGACGGTTAACTGTCAACCGTCAACCGTCAACCGTCAACTGTCAACTGTCAACTGTCAACTGTCAACCGTCAACCGTCAACCGTCAACATGAAATCCCATACCATTCTGGGGGTGGGATGAGCTTAACTCTGTACTTTTGGGAAATGCTGAGTGCGGCTTGCGGAACACAATGTGGCGAAAGTGTATCTTGTACCTATATGTAGTTATGCGGAGATTGGCTACCTGCTCTAAAAAAAATTTATATACTAGTCTTAGATCGTAATTGTCAGCAGTTAATTCTACATCTTTTCGCCAACCTGATTCATAATTTATTTAATTTCACCAATCCGGTTTACGTGATGCTACTGTAGTAGTACTGAATTTGTTTCAGTTGGGCTGCGTTTTCAATGGTGTGGCCCCAGATGAAAATCTGTCCTTTGTAGTTTTTTGCTGATATTTTATATAACATTGTTAATATTAAACAATTATTCAGTAAATATATTGATGATTTACTAGGGTGCAGAGACAGACTAGCCAACTTCGGAGCAATCTAACTACCTATACCAAGATTGAATCGAAGAATTCACCTGTGTAAGGAATATAAGTAGTTTATTTGACAAATGCTATGCTGAAGTCAGAAAAGAATTCTCACCCGTTATCACAAGCAAATTTTACCCAATTCAATGATGATGAAGGGGGGTTAAATCTAGGTCAAGTTGGGGCTGTTCTCCGGCGCAGACTATTGTTAATTGGTGGTACCACAGCCTTAGTAGCGACAGCCGCAGTCCTGAAAGCAGAAACAGATCCCCCAGTATATCAAGGTACATTTGATATATTAACTAAGCCAGTGACCGGGGAAGATAAGGTCATCGCCAACATTCCCCAAACCATCAATGGACAAGATGTTGCAGCTCCTGAGTCATCAAAAGAAGTTCAGACAACGATCGCGGTATTACGCAGTCCAAGAGTATTGAATCCAATTGTCGATAAACTGCAGGCGCAATATCCAGGTCTGACTTATGACGCGCTGGTTTACTATTTAGTGATTACATCCAGTAAGCCAAATATCTTAAATATTCAATATACCAGTTCCGATCAAAAGTTTGTTAGCGATGTTTTAAAGCTGCTATCTGATGCTTATTTGCAATATAGTTTGCAGGAGCGACGAGCGGATGTAGAACAGGCAATTCAGTTTGTCGATCTACAAAAACAGCCACTAGAAAAGAGCCTAAAATATTGGCAAGACCAATTGCGCAATCTGCGGCTAGATAATAACTTGATTGAACCAGCACAAAAAGCGCAAGAATTATCGACTCAACTAGCTAGTTTAAGACAACAACGAGTTGAGAATCGAGTCCAGTTGGAACAAATGGTAGCTAGCTATGAAGAATTACAAAGAGAATTAGCGCAAGCACCTGGTGAGAGAGCAGGTAATTCTTTGTTGAGTGATAACGCTCGCTACCAAAAGATTTTAGACCAAATCCAAGCAGCAGATATTGCGGCTAAACAACAGTCAGCTGTATTTACAGATGAAAACCCAGCAATGGAGACTCTCAGACAAAAGAAAGATTCTTTACTACCATTACTGGCGCAAGAAGAAGCACGGGTACAAAAAGATTATCAAAGCCGCATTCAACAACTTTCAGCGCGCGATCGCTCTTTGGATGAGAAAATCAACAATGTTTATAGCGAGATTAGAAAGTTAGCCACAATCAGCCGCAATTACGACAACATCCAGCGCGAATTGCAAATTGCTAACGCCGCCCTCACCCAATTTACAACTAAACAGCAGTCTCTACAAATCGAGAAAGCTCAAAAACAACAACCTTGGGTATTACTCGATCCCACACTCACTAAAGTTAATGAACCTTTAGCAATCTCCGATAGTGCTAAACGCAATTTAGCATTAGGCGGTCTTTTAGGTTTGTTATTGGGTGTAGGTACAGCTTTAGTAGTAGATAAACTCAGCAATATCTTCTACTCTTCTCAAGAACTCAAAGACGCTACCAGACTACCTCTTTTGGGAATCGTTCCTTTAAGAAAAGAACTAGAAGCAGTGAAAGACAACTTTTCCAAAGGCGTGCAAAATACCGATGGAGCCTCTTTCTTTGAAGTTTTTCGTTCTCTTTATACCAATATTTTGCTATTAGGTTCGGATACGCCGATTCGCTCTTTAGTTATTAGTTCCGCCCTTCAGGGAGACGGTAAATCCACAATTGCTACCCAGCTAGCGCAAGCTGCTGCTGCGATGGGACAAAGAGTATTGCTAGTAGATGCTAATTTACGCGCTCCCAGCTTACACAATCGCGTCGGACTGATGAACATTCAAGGCTTGACTGATGTGATTTCCCAAGACCTCGATTGGCATAATGTCATTGAGCCATCGCCTTTAGAGGATAATATGTTTGTCATGCCAGCAGGGCCAATTCCCCCAGATTCAGTCAGGTTACTTGCATCGCAAAAAATGCATAACTTGATGGAGGAATTACAAGTCAGCTTTGATTTGGTAATTTATGATACACCTCCTCTATTGGGATTCGCTGATGCTTACTTATTAGCGGCGAATACAGATGGTTTAGTACTGGTTGCTGGTTTAGGTAAGCTGAAGCGGACTGCACTACAGCAAGCATTAGAACAAATTCAGATTTCTGGTACTCCTTTGTTAGGGTTAGTAGCGAATAAATCTAAAGATGCTGTACCTGTTTCTTACCAGTACTATCAACAGTATTACAGACAGAGTCTCAGTGCTGAGAGGGTATCTGTAGATATCGCCAGTACCAATGGTAAATCAGCAGGGATGGCCTCTACTATCAGTAAAAATCCAAAACGCTAAATGAGAGCATGAGCAGTCAATGCAGGGGTTATTAGGTCGCTTATCCCGCAATCCCGCCGTCACCCTAGAAGGGTGCGGCTAATTGAACGAAGCCTGCTTTTGGCAGGCTCAATTTTTTTAGACTGCTTTGGCAGGCTTTGTAATGATAGCCACAGGCTTCCAGCCTGTAGGCGATATATCGGGTATGGGATAATACGGTTCAGTTAAGGGAACTCCAGAAAATAAATTATCCCAAATTGTAGGGGCGGGGTAATCCATTGGTGTCAACTTAACGTGAAACCCTTATTCTACCTCGCTCCCATGCTCTGCGTGGGAGCGATGATCGTGAGGCTCCGCCTCAATTTATCAGCTTCCGAGGCGGAGCCTCGCAATACGCATTTCCAGCCGGAGGCTGGAAACGAGATAGAGAAAGGTTTTGAGCTTAAGTTGACACCAATGGGGGTAACCCCGCCCCTACAATTTGCGGGCTTAGTAAGTTCATGATTGGGATGTTTTTTTATTTGGAAGTTCCTAAGGATAAATGTAGGTTGCTATTGATCGGGTGATTTTAATGCTCGATCTAAAATTTGGCGTGCTTCTTCTGCTTTGCTTCGCGCTTCTTGGTAGCGTAAATTGGCTTGAGCGAAATTCTTCAGAACTTTAAAACCTTCTTTGAGGCGAGAAATTTCCTCTTCTGTCACAGAATCATCTGAAAACAGCACATCTACCGCTTGGCGAATTTCTAAAGCTTCAGTACGCGACTCTTGAACCTTGAGCTTGAGTGTAGCCAAGTTACTGAGAACCTGAACAGCTTGAGTAATAGCATCTTCACCACTGCTAATCTCAGAGGTTGGTTCTTTCACCTCAATTAATTGTTGCGGGCCGAATCCCTCTTCAAGTTCTGTGGGTAACTGGCCTGCATCCATCAATTCCATCAGCCGATCCATTGCTTTATCACGGGCTTTGGCTGAATCTTTACCAGGAACAGTGATAATCAGGTCTGGACTTTGAGGGATAGTGTACTGAACCATATTTTAGGCAGATAAATTGCTGTTTAACCAAGCCAGGGATTAATTTTAACATGGATATAGTTGCCAAAAATAGCGAACATTATTTCTAAATTGAATTGTCGAGCTACCACCCCAGCCACTGAAAATAAAACTTTATACTTGAGAAAGAGAGTAAAAAAAAGTTAACAGGAGGGGAGGATAATGGCTCCCAATCCCAGCATTATGCAAGCGGTGGAACAATTGGGTTATCGCGTCACTGTCGGTGATGTCGCCACTCAAGCTGGATTAAATATCGCTGAGGCGGGACAAGGTTTATTAGCTTTAGCATCTGATGCTGGCGGACATCTGCAAGTAGCAGAATCAGGTGATATTGTCTACCTATTTCCGCGTAATTTTCGGAATGTTTTACGTAATAAATATCTGCAATTACGGCTCCAGGAATGGTGGCAGAAAATATGGGGTGTTTTATTTTACTTAATTCGCATTTCTTTTGGGGTATTTTTAATCGCTTCGATTGCCTTAATTACGATTAGCATCTTTATGATCATTACAGCGATGAACTCAGATCGCGATAATGACAATCGCAGCAGTAATTATGGGGGTGGCTTCTTTTATTTCCCCGATTTATTTTGGTATCTCAGCCCCAATTATCAAACTGAATATCAGGAAAGAAGACGCACCAGAAATGAAAGTAGTAATCTAAATTTCTTTGAAGCAGTCTTTTCATTTTTATTTGGTGATGGTAACCCGAATAGCAAGCTAGAAGAAAGGCGTTGGCAAGAAATTGCGGCGGTAATTCGCAATCATGGCGGTGCAGTTGTTGCCGAACAAATAGCACCCTATTTAGATGATATTGGTGAAAAATATCAACAAGAATATGAAGATTATATGTTACCTGTGCTGTTAAGATTTAATGGAAAACCAGAGGTGAGTCCAGAAGGGCAAATTGTCTATTATTTCCCAGAATTACAGGTGCAAGCTAGCAAAAAATATCATCAATCTGTACCAGTATATTTAGAAGAATCTCTGTGGCGTTTTAGTGCAGCTAGTTCTGGACAAAATCTGCTGAGTGCTGGCTTAGGGGTAGTGAATTTTGTTGGCGCTTTAGTATTAGGAAGTTTGCTGAGAGATGGTACAGTAGCGGCTCAAATAGGTGGCTTGGTAGCTTTTGTCCAAGGCATTTATTGGCTATTGTTAGCTTATGGTATTGGTTTTTTGGGTATACCCTTAGCCCGTTATTTCTGGATTCAATGGCGGAATAGTAAAATTTCTGCACGTAATCGCGATCGCCTGTCTCGCGCTAGGCTATTAACAGATGTGGATACTAGCTTACAAAATAAACTGGATTACGCTCGTCAGTTTGCTTCTGAAAATGTCATCGGCAAAGAAGATATAGTTTACTCTAGCGAGACTGACTTACTAGAACAGGAATTTGAGCGTTCAGCACAGATTGATGCAGAATGGCAAAAGCGATTGGAACAGTCCTAAGTAATTCAGACAAGAGCAAATTCACAAATGGCTGGGCATCGTGCCCAGTCTAGTAAAATTCGAGAGAATCCATCGACACAATCAGTAAAACAGAAGGTTTTAATATTTACTCAAACTTTGAGTTACCCCGAAAGTCACGGATTGTGGCATAATAAGCCGACGCATACAATACTCGGCAACTAGTCGTGGAATATAACGAATCGATCAATGACCTTGCTGCTGCTTTACAACAGCCAGCCGATCTTAACTTTGAACTGCCCGATCCAGATGACGAACAGATTCCAGAGTCGGATTTTCAACAGCAGCTAGATGTAGCATGGCAGGTTTGCGATCGCTTTGATTTACAAACCGAAATCTGGCGCGGGCGAATTTTACGTGCTATCCGCGATCGCGAAAAGAAAGGCGGTGATAGTCGCGGTACTGGTTTTCTCAAATGGCTCAAAGAACGAGAAATTAGTAAAAGTCAAGCCTACGCTTGGATTCAGCTAGCTAACAGTGCGGATACGCTGCTAGAAGAAGGCAAACTTGACCCCAATGCAGTCAATAATTTTAGTAAACGCGCCTTTGTAGAAACTTCCAAAGCTTCCCCGGAAGTACAACAGATGGTGAGTGAAGCAGCGCAAAAAGGCGATCGCATTACTCGGCGCGAAGTTCGTCAACTCACCGACGAATGGACAGCCATGTCGTCAGAATTGCTACCCGAACCAGTCAAGATAAAAGCCGCAGATAACACCCTTCCCCCCCGCTACATCGCCCCATTGGTGAAGGAACTGGAAAAACTCCCCGAACCCCACCAAAAATATTTACAAAAAGAAATTGCTGCTAACCCAGATGTTGATACCTTAAAGCAGGTAACCAACGAAGCCCGCTATTTAGCAAAATATTTAAAATCTGCGGCGCAAGTCCAAGCCTTAACCCAAGCCGACATTGATATAGAAACCGCCTTAGAAGAAGCGCAACGAGTTGGCTGTTTAACCATAGCTGCTGACTTAGTCAATCAAGCATCGCAAATGGAACAAACCATCGCCAAGTTATACATGACTTGGAAGCGCATTAGTAATTTAGCCGATCGCTTATATGTAGATACAGGTGCAAGTACACCCAATTTGCGATCGCTTCTCAGCAGCATAGAACCTCTAGGTAGCGAAATTATGGAATTACAACTGAGTGGCACTATCGAACATACCATTCGCTTGCAAATTCAGGAAATGAATTAGAGTCAAGAGTCCATAGTCAAATGTCCATAGTCAAGAGTCCATAGTCAAGAGTTGAGAATTTCTTAATTGTTGACTGTTGACTGTTGACTGTTGACTGTTGACTGTTGACCGTTGACCGTTGACCGTTGACTGTTGACTGTTGACTGTTGACTGTTGACTATTGACTATTGACTATTGACATATATTTATAACTTTAGTCCTGTATTTTACAGCACAGAAATCCTAACTTCCAACTTATATAAATTCACCCCCATCACGCTAAAAGTTAAGCCTTAAGCAAGTCAGTAGTAAATAAACCAAACTATATTCACAAACTTCAATAGACTTAAAACTATTGACAAATGACCATTGACTATTGACCATTGACCAATGACTATTGACTATTGACCATTGACCAATGACTATTGACTATTGACCATTTATCTTTAATTACATCAATTTCCTAAGAACAGATTACAATCAGCCGGAGTGAATAATGTTAAAAAAAATACGTAAAATTAATTGTTTACCTGCTGTTATCTTTACTTTGACGATTGGAGTTGTTGGTTGTGGAAATCAAGCCACAAGTACCTCATTCAGTCAAAGCACCACTAGAGTTAATTATAATTTACCGCGAGTTGTCGCCACTACAAGTATCTTATGCGATTTAACTAAACAGATTGCTCAGAATACAATTAACCTAACTTGTTTAATTCCTCCAGGTACAGATCCTCACCTTTACCAACCAAAGCCGGAAGATACCACAGTATTAGAACAAGCAAATCTCATTTTGTATAACGGCTATAATTTAGAACCAGGATTAATTAAACTAATTAAATCAACTGACAGCCCAGCAGCGAAAATTCCTGTAGCGCAAATTGCTGTTCCTCAGCCACAAAAGTTCCGCCAAGGTAAAAATATAGCCGCAGATCCTCACATTTGGCACAATGTCAAATATGGTATCAAAATGGTAGAAGTAATTAGTAATAATCTGACAAAAATCGAACCCAATAATAGCCAAACTTATAATAGTAATAAACAAAAAATTACCGCCGAACTGACTCAATTAGATAAATGGATTAAGGCGCGAATTGCTAGCATTCCAGAGGATAAACGTATATTAGTTACTCCTCATAATTCCATGAGTTATTATGCTAAAGCCTATGGTCTTTCATTGCTGGGAACTTTACAAGGTGTTAGCACTAATAAAACACCAACATCTATACAAATAAAAAACTTAGCGAAAAAAATTAAGCAAGAGAAAGTACCAACAATATTTAACGAAACAGCAATTAATTCTAATGATATAGAATCAGTAGCCACAGCCGCCACAGTTAACGTTTCCGAGAGCAAGCTTTATACTGATGGTTTAGGAGAAGGTGGAACTGGGGTAGAAACCTATCAAACCATGATTACAGCTAATACGCGAACAATTGTTGAAGGTTTAGGCGGAACTTACCTCATATTTCAACCTAAGACTGCAAACTAATACCAATTCAATATGAAGATGCATATAATTTAGCCTGCGTAGGCAGGCTTTGTAATTATAGCCCCACCCTTGAGGGTGAGGGGGTTAATGTGCAGCCTGACATAAAATTGGTATAAGACGATAAAAGATGCGATCGCCTGCTTAACTTTCTCCACCTTTTTTGAGAAACTGCTGTAAAATCTCTGTAGGCGGGCGATCCCAAGTATCTATATGCTCGTATATCAAGCCATTTTGATTAAACTTATAAGTTGAATACCCATTAAAAAAGATTTTCGCTTTCCAAGGAACGCGCAAAACCCCACGCACTGTCCACTTGGCTAAAATCGTATCTTCCGCAGACTGATACACTTCATGTAAATCAAAGTAAATTTGTGTAAAAAATAACTGAGCGTGAAAGCGTAAAGTCCAAAATATAATTCGATAGTTAAATTTATATTTAAACTTATTTACCGGGTCGCGAAAATAAATATCCTGGGTATATATATCGTAAGAAATATCTTTTTCAAACAACGTCGGTAAATCATGTTTGAGAATTGTAATTACCTGTTCTATCTGCATTAATTTACCCTGCACCTGTTTAAAAAAGATTTCGCAAAAACCGTTCTAACTTTTGCCACAAAGATAAACTTCTTTGGCTATGTACCGTACCTACATGCAAATCAGCTAAAGTGGGAAACGATGCCGATTGTGCATACAGTTTTTTACGCAGTACTTGAGCTAAAGCGCCATCATTTTCTCGCAAACCTTCATAAAAAAAGAATACCTCTCCCTTAATTCCTCTTTTGCGATTACATTCAATTGCCTTAATTAAATATTCAGGACTAATACAATAGGAACCAAGTTTCATCAAAATTCCTGGTGCTAACTTGGTTAATGTTGCATCTGTAAATTGTTCACTTATCAAGCGATTAATAATACATTTATAACTAACAAAATCGCGACGATAAATTTGCGGGTGAATCATATCGACTATTCCCCGCTTGAGCCAGGTAACTGAATCTTGCAAATATTCTTTAAATCCCCAATCATAAATGTTGGGGGACACAGACACAATTAAATTCGGGTTAATGGCTTTCACTTCTTGATAAAGACGGGCTAAGAATTCAGTTAAAATATCTGCACGCCATTGTAACCATTGTCTATCTTGGGGGTTTGCTGGCGGATCTTGGTGAAACTGTTGACGATAAAGGGCGATAGTTTGCTCATCATAGCCACCTTCAGCAGGTAAAGCAGGTAAGCGATCGTCACCTTGAATGCCATCAACATCATAATTCTTGACAACTTCCAAGACTAAATTTAACAAAAATTCTTGCACTTGCGGATCGAGGGCATTCATCCACTCAAAACCATTCTTTTGCAGTAGTTTACCATTGCGATCGCGCGCCGCCCACTCCGGTTTTGTCTGCAACAGCAACCCGCCATTAGCATTGTAAGAACTGGCAAAGCCATATTCAAACCAAGGTATAACTTTTAACCCCACCCGGCGCGCTTCAACAATTAATTCTCTTAAAGGATCTCGTCCAATAAAATTAGGGTTAATTTCTACACCAAATGTTTGCTGCATCAATTGGCTAGGGTAAAAAGTGACTCCCTGATTCCAAACCACAGGAAACACCACATTAAATCCTGTCTCCGCCAAAAAATTCATCGCCTCAGCAATGCGTTGCTGAGACTTTAGTACTTTACTATCGGTATTGGTTAACCAAACACCGCGTATTTCTCTCAAGCTCATCTGCCGCAATTTTTAATTCACGACTAGCTGACTATACCGCGCTTTGACCACCATATAAATACCATAAGCAATTAAACCCAGTGCTACAAAGCCTAAAAGCCAAGCGCCATAAGCTTGTTGCGCCAAAGCCTGTAACGCCTCATCTAACCCGCCAGCAGCTTGCGCGTTAGATTGAGTTGCAGCTTGAATCAAAAACCAACCAATAATACAAAATACAATCCCCCTAGCTATTAATCCAAATCGACAAATACCTATTACCCACTTTTGTTCTTTATGGCTTAACTCAGTTAAATTTAGTTCTCTACGAAACTTTGTACTATATGCTTGATAAAACTGATAAAATCCTAAGCCAATAATAAATGCTCCCACAGTTCCTACTAACCATTGACCAAATGGTTGATCAAGTAATATCTCTGTCCAATCTTGAGTAGAGTTACTATTATTATTACCTCCAGAACCTAAGATAATTTGTACAGCACTAAAAGCTAAACTTCCATATAAAAAACCATTAATCACATAACCAATTCGCTGTGCCAAGCCTTTAACATCAGTACCTTTATTTTCTGGATCTTTGATTGCTTGGACAAAACGCCACAGCACATATCCAATCAAGCCAATTGCTACCAAAACCAGCAGAAACTGACCAAATGGTTGTTGTGCAATAGTTTGTAAAGCTCCTTGCGTATCAGTTGTTCGCCCACCCGTACCAAAAGCCACCTGAGCCGCTAGTAACCCAACGATACTGTAAACTACTCCTTTAGATGCATAACCAAACCTTGCTAATCTCTCCACCCATCCTGAAGGATGATGCATCAAATGTTGTGTCATATTAGTTGCCTATAGAAATAATATTTTTTATCAAGATTTACCCGGTCTCTACATCTATCTTTTGACAAATTTAGTAATTACTAAAGAAATATTTTTACTAGATATTAACTAAAAAACTATTAGTAATACTTCTCTTTTTACAGATGTTTCTATGAAAATACATCAGCATAATTCAATCATCTCTGATAGATTTTTACGGTATTTTATCTAATGGAGTAAGATTGATGACTGCTGTAATTCAACCTTCTTGGACTCACGAATATATCACTACCAATAGTGTAAAACTGCATTACGTTACCCAAGGTGAAGGCCCTTTGCTGTTGATGTTACATGGGTTTCCTGAATTTTGGTATTCTTGGCGCTATCAAATCCCAGAATTCGCTCAATATTTTAAAGTTGTCGCCTTAGATTTACGTGGTTACAACGATAGCGATAAGCCAAACCAGAAATCTGCTTATGTGATGGATGAAT
The DNA here is from genome assembly GCF_014696435.1 of Calothrix anomala FACHB-343. GTDB lineage: Bacteria > Cyanobacteriota > Cyanobacteriia > Cyanobacteriales > Nostocaceae > Aulosira > Aulosira anomala_A. The sequence continues at coordinate 28,887 of NZ_JACJQG010000087.1, forward strand.
TTGTCAAAGATATTGCGGGAGTAATTCAAGGCTTAGGCTATGAAACATGTGTATTAGTGGGACATGATTGGGGAGGTGCGATCGCCTGGAATTTCGCCTATACTTATCCAGAGATGTTAGAAAAATTAATTATTCTTAACTTGCCCCATCCGGCGAAATTTGCTCAAGGCTTACTGACTCTGCAACAATTAATTCGTAGTTCCTATATTTTCTTTTTTCAGCTACCTTGGCTACCAGAATTACTCATCAAAAGCTCAGACTATGCAGCCATTGAACGAGCATTTAAAGTTATGGCAGTTGACAAGAGTACTTTTACACAAAACGATATCGACGCTTATAAAAATGCTGCTGCTAAACCTGGCGCTCTCACTGCGAGTTTAAATTATTATCGCAACGCTTTGCGGCAGCGAATATTTAAAAGCAACTGGGGAATTTTGACTGTACCAACTTTGATGATTTGGGGCGAAAACGATACGGCTTTAGGTAAAGAACTTACTTACGGTACAGAAACCTATGTTCAAGATTTGCAAATCAAATATATCGCCCATTGTAGCCATTGGGTTCAGCAAGAACAGTCAAAATTAGTCAATCATTATATGCGAGATTTTCTCAGGCTTTAAAAGCGCAAAAATGCTTGTTTTCCGCTAATAATCAGCAATTGCATAAGTTATATTAAAATATCCTAAAAAAATATATTAATTTAGGCAATTGCTTTACAAGAATTAACAGTAATTTAATAGGCATCATTTTCCTAAATTTTCTGCCTCATCAAGCCGCCAAAACCTTGATAAATCGGCAGTTCATTGACAGCAAATAACTGGCTTACCCAAATCTCTTATGTACTCAATTAACATAATTGCAGAAAATTAGTGAGATAATAGAACTGTGAGGAAAAGAACGGATTTTACTTGAGTACCAAGGGGGAAATTATGAAACTCCAGCTATTAGCAGTTCTAGCCTTAGCCACTCCCCTCTTTTTCACTACCGCAGTCAAAGCTGATAACCCGCAAGACTTACAAAAGTTGTTAACAACTGGGGAATGTATTAACTGTAATTTAAGAGGTGCAAATCTCAGTAGCGCGCATTTAATTGGAGCCGATCTCAGAGGTGCAAATCTCCAAAATGCTAATCTTAGTGGAGCTAACCTTGAAGGAGCCGATCTCACTGGTGCTAACTTAACAGGAGCAAACTTAACTTCAGCTTACATAACCAATGTGAATTTGAAGCAAGCCAACCTCAATAATGCCAATTTAACTCGTGCCAAAATTTACGATTCTAATGTTTATCAAGCATCAATGAATAATCTCACCATCACTGATGCCGAAATCTATCACACAGGAATTGGTATTGGTGGCGAGGATGCGGAAATTCCCGATTGGAAATAAGCTAAACTGATGAAGTATTAGCAGAAATTGGAGTTTGTAGATTTAGGATAAGAAAAACTGAATCCTAACCATCTAAATCCTAAATCTCTCTCCAAAAATTAGTAAAAGATTCTCAGGATTTTGTCGTTGACATGTAGACGTTGAATTTTGCCAGCAAGGGAAAATAGGTAAGAGTCCATAGTCAACAGATGACAGAAAATTCAGCCAAACTGATTTTTAGGCGATCGCTCAATCTACATAGATGCAATACCATATAAATGATTTTCTGTCTAGTCTATTTCAACACATAAAAACTTTTATTACAGATTAATATCACTAGCAATGGTTTAATTGACTCACACTGCTTAAGATAGCTTTAATATCCGGCTAAATCGGGTTTGAGGCTTGTATAAATAAGGAGTGGACTGACTTTTGCGTAATTTGTACTTCTAATTAAGTACCATAATGGGCAACTGACATGACATGGGATAATAGCAACCTGAGGATTCCAGTTGATTTAAAAACAGAACTCAGAAAGCTGACTTTTATAGTTCCTGCTGCCATCTGACTTCTATCCTCCTACTTAATTGCTACCTGGTAGTTGATCGAGTAGTGGTTAAAGGACAATTATGGTGATAGGACACTAAAACCATTTTGAACCCAAACTCAGTTGTAACGATGCTCAAGAGCATCACCTAATCAACACCCTTGAGGTTGTAATTGTCCGGATTAGAGAAACTCAACTGTTACAATTAATGGAAGCGAAAATGCAAGAACCGGAATTCACAGAAACCAAGTCTTCAGAGACCACGATGACAGACATCAACAATCAAAGCGGAACCATCACTAAACTCCAGCCACCCGCGCAGTCTCAAGAGCAATGGCTAAAATATGGAGAACAAATCTCAAGCTTTTTAGGGACGCTACCTGAATATCTAGGAAACTTCTTTAATCAGTATAAGCAGCCCCTAGTTTCCATCGGCTTAATCGTCGGAGCAGTTGTCGCCGTTAAGGTACTATTGGCAATCCTAGATTCTCTCAACGACATTCCCTTAGTAGCACCTACCTTTGAATTAATTGGTATCGGTTACTCCGCCTGGTTTGTTTATCGCTATCTACTCAAAGCTTCCACCAGGAAAGAATTAACCAACGAAATCACCACACTTAAATCACAAGTTGTGGGCAAAAACGCTCAAGAGTAATGTATTGCTGAACCAGTTTTTCTGCCTAATCAACAGCCCTAGTGTTGTCATTAGAAAGAACAATCAGTAAAACTGGCCACAATAAATTTTATTAAACTGTAGCCGCACCTTAATTGGTAGCGGCTACAGATTTAAGAATCCCCTGACTTTCCCCCACAAATGAGCATCGCGAAATTTGTCCAGTCAGGGGATTTTTAAGCTATTCTGCTTTTAATTTCCACAATCCATCGTGAAGGCTGTTGACAGTTGACCGTTAACAGTTAACAAGATAATCGTTAATTGTAGGGGCATTGGCACTGCCATGCCCCGAAGCGCGTATTCATGCAATTTAGACGTGCATTAGCTTACTTAGGTAAACGAACAATGTTATTTGAGGGAATTGCTTCCAATCTCCCCCTATAAACTAAAGCTTGATGAACCATTGCTGCTACCTCAGCTCTAGTAGCTTCTTGATTAGGCGCAAAAACTTCCAAATTAGGATAGTTGACAACCAAACCATTAGCTGTTGCCGAAGCTACCTTATCAGTCGCATATTGAGGAATATCTTTAGCATCTTTGTATATTTTTAATATCTGCTCTGGCGACGCAGGGGTTTTCAGATTCAACCCGCTAACCAAAGCCACTAACACTTGTACGCGAGAAATCTTTTGTTCTGGTTGAAAAGTTTGGTTAGGGTAACCTTTCAAAAATCCTGTACTAATAGCTTGGTTAATCGCCGGAATTGCCCAGAATTTATCTTGAATATCCTTAAATTTGGGCGTATTTTGCACAGGTTTATCTTCAAAAGCTTGTTGTAATATCGCCGCAAATTCTGCACGGGTTACAGGCTGATTCGGTCTAAAAGTGTAATCGGGAAAACCCTTAATCGTACCGCGAGCAGAAAGAACATTAATAAACTTCCGACCCCAAAAATCATCAGGTACATCGTTAAAGGCGATTGGTGGTGGGATAGCTGACTTTTTCTTTGCCGGCGTTACCAAAGAGAATGGTGGTGTCAAAGGTTTGCTAGCAGACAAAGGAGGTTGTACTTGCCCTGGAGTAACAGGAGCGATCGCAATTGGTGGTAAAACAGAGGTAGAAGGTACCTCATCGCTAGTTAATGGTGCCGTACTAGATTCAACATTAGGTGTCGGTACAGGTGATGGTAAAGTCTCTGTTTCTGTATTAGGCTGCACTTGGGGAACAGGAGAAGGTAACCCTGGATTTTGCTGAATATTGGGTGAAGTAGCGGGAGATAAAGAAAATATCTCACCTACATTCCAGTCAGAATCTTTACGAGACAGCGACCAAAAGATAATCGCGCCAATCGTGCTAAAAGCAACCAGAACGGCGATAAATTCATCAAAGCCAAGGGGATTTTTTGAAGATGACTCAGGATCGGGAGGTGGCGTGTTTGTCATCGTAGCACCCTACTAGGGAGAAATAGGTATCTAAAATCTATTGAACAATCAAATATTAATACCCAAATTAATTTTCAGGATCTTTTTGGCTGCATCATCTGCATAAAATGTTACCTCATCAGCAACAAGCCTCATCTCCCCCATCCCCCATCTAAACCTCCGGATTACTACCGCCAACCTTTACGGGTGAGGAGGATAGCGGCGATACGGAGATCACCTATGTCAACTTAACATGACACCCAGTTACCGCAAGGAACTGAAGTTCCTTGCTAATAGCCAAAGTCATCTCAAGATGACTAAATATCCTCAAAATCTTGAGTCTACTTCAGTAGACTTGGGCTATTAGCCTGAGAATTCATTCTCAGGCGGGCGACAGAGCTAAGACAAAGGCTATTTTCAGCTTAAGTTGACACCAATGTACGAAGATTCACCCCAACAAAAGTTAAGCGCGGCTTAACTTTGGAGAGAGTGAGCGACAAATATATTCAGAACCTTCAGAAAGCCATACAAATTACCAACTATTTCAAATCCAGCAATCCTTCTTCTTTCAACTTGGGATTAAAGCGGATTTGTGTTTGACAACCACGGGTTTCTAAAACAGCTAAAATCTCAGACTCTACTCGCCGTGCTACATTTTTAATAATTTTCATTTGTGTCACTTCATCATTGAGAGGATTTTGATATTTTTCTTGTTCTTCAGGTGTCATTTTTGCTTTAACATCAATGGCATTCGTCCATTGACTTTTATGTTCTCCATTACCTAAAGGCAAACTACCATTCTCAGTAATCCAAGCCTGCTCGATACTTTCTAAAAGAGTGCGGTTTGGTCTGTCAATAGTTTGAACTTTAACCCAATAGCATGTTTGTGGCTGACGTACTAAATGCTGTTTCAAACTTAAATAAACATCGCGAGAATAACCTAAAAATTGCAATACTTTATCTTGGTCAAAGATAGCATATACTCCTATTTTCCCCTGAAATTGTTCAGGTAATTGTCCATTTTCGTCAAGATAAGGAACATATTCTAGCGTTTCTAATAAAGAAATATTTGTCTCATTACTCATAAATTCAATTCGTAATTTTAAAGCCTAAATTTGATAATTGGTTAATTAAAAATTAGTTGCAATACACATTAATATAGCCATTCTATTTTATCTGTGAAAAATATTGACTGTTGACTGTTAACTGTTGACTGTTGACTGTTGACTGCCAACAACCCTACATCTAATATTTCACAAATCCTTAACAGATTGCTATATACTCTAAAATCAGTGTATGGGATTAAGGTAGTTAATAGTAGTCCCCACAGCAATAAACTACAAAATAATGTAAACTACCCGCCACTGACCTGAGTACAGGTACAGTGGGGCGCTTAAGCGCCAGAGTTTACCCGACTAAGTGTTAAATCACTACGATTTTTAGGTCAGTGCGATTCGTTCTCTCGAAATTCAGTAATGGAAAGGATGAGAGGCAAGGAAAAGTAAGGGCAAAATCCTACAGAACCTTGACAACTTGATAGACATGGTGGTGAGGACAGTATCCTAGAACCCCAACCCCACCCCTCCCGGTATAGGAGTGAAAACCATACCCGCAAGGTAGCGACTAGTCCTCAATCCTTGAAGCCGGGTAAAAGACAGTTTGAAATAAGCCCGACATAGAACTGTTTGGTAAGGACTCACGGGTACGCAAGAAAGTCACGCTACAACTGCGGTGAAAATCGCTTGGTGAAACAAGGCTGACACACCAAAGACAAAACTAGTCAATGGATGAAGGATAACTAATATTGACCTATTAGGATATACCTCCAAAATCATCCCCGTGGAAAGTGACACCCTAAAAGTTCAAACTTAATGTCTATCAGGAACGAAGTAACCCTCTTGTATGCTCCTTTGGGAGGTCGATACCAAAGGTAGGTGCTAACTACAAGCAACAAGAAGGAAAGATAGAGTCAGAAGCCAACGCTCAGGGTAATGCCTGAGATACGCAGACAGACTCACGTTTAACCGATTTGAGTAGTTTCAAGTCAGAGGATTATTCAAAACAATGGTCAGTAAAACTGAACTTATGGTGAATTGGAAAGATATACCCTGGAAGAAATTCCATCGTCATGTCTACCGCCTCCAAAAGAGAATATTCAAGGCAAGTCAACGTGGTGATGCTGGCACAATGCGACGACTCCAAAAGTTGTTGATGAAATCCTTTGCTGCTAAATGTCTAGCAGTCCGTAGGGTGACGCAGGACAATCAGGGTAAATCTACGGCTGGAGTGGATGGGGTAAAATCCCTAACGCCCAAGCAGCGCCTAGAGTTGGTGTCAAAACTAAAACTAGGTACAAAAGCCAAAGCCACAAGAAGGGTAATGATTCCAAAACCTGGAAAGGCTGAAAAACGTCCCCTTGGAATTCCCACAATGTATGACAGAGCGATTCAAAGCTTAGTAAAACAGGCTTTGGAACCAGAGTGGGAAGCACGGTTTGAACCAAACTCGTTCGGTTTCAGACCAGGAAGGTCATGTCATGATGCTATCGGACAAATCTACGTAAGCATCAACAAAATGCCAAAATATGTGCTTGATGCCGATATAGCCAAGTGCTTTGACAAAATCAATCACAACTGACTGCTAGAAAAACTAAATACCTTCCCGACACTTCGTCGCCAAATAAAAACTTGGTTAAAGGCAGGATACATCCTAGATTACAACTGGGAACCAACCCAGTCAGGTACGCCTCAAGGCGGAGTTATTAGTCCTCTATTGGCTAATATCGCCCTACACGGATTGGAAGAAGCAGTAAGAACGGCTTTTATTCCCAATCTTAACTCACAAAAGCAAACAAATCTAGGTGTAATTCGATATGCAGACGATTTCGTAATTCTACATAAGGAATACGAAGTTTTAATGCGTTGCAAGCAGGCGGCAGAAGCATTTTTAAGTGACATTGGACTAGAGTTAAGCCCCGAAAAAACCAGAATTGCCCATACCTTGAAAAGGATAGGCGAAGAAAAGCCAGGTTTTAATTTCCTCGGCTTCAATGTACGCCAATACAAACTAGGCAAACATCAGAGTAAACAGGGGTTCAAGACTCTCATCAAACCACAATCGGAAAAGATACAGACTCACTATCAAAAACTGAACAGCATCATTGTAGAAATGACAGCAAGAAAACAATCAGAATTAATTGGAAGATTAAACCCAATTATAAGAGGCTGGTCAAACTACTATAGGACAGTAGTGAGTAAGCAAATATTTACGAAGGTAGATAATATGCTGTACTGGAAACTAAGAAGATGGGGTAAACGCCGTCACTGCAATAAAACAGAAAAATGGGTTAGAGAGAGGTACTGGTTAACAATCAAAGAAGGTGATTATAGTGCCTCGAAATTTGCAACCAATGAAAGAGGAAAGCTCAATTGGTTACTAGCTCACGCCGAAACACCCATAGTTAGGCATGAGAAAGTTAAAAGCAGCAAGAGTCCATTTGACGGTGATTTAATCTATTGGAGTACACGCCTTGGGGAACACCCCGAAATGGATGCAACAAAAGCCAAACTTTTGAAGCAACAAAACGGTAAGTGCGCCTATTGTAGCCTTAACTTTATGGATGGAGATTTGCTGGAAATTGACCACAAAATTCCAAAAAGCTTAGAGGATGTTTGAAAAGTCGGACAGATTGTAAAAAAGCTCTCTCGGTATACGCTGTGAATAGATAGTAGACAGCACCGAGAGAGCAACATGAGTAAAGCATATCCCA
>NZ_JACJQG010000088.1 GCF_014696435.1 Calothrix anomala FACHB-343
CTGCCCGGTTGGCAGACCTTATGGCGAGGCTGGTTGCGATTACAGGATATGTGTTGGGCTGCTGATTTGATTACCCAATCACTTTAAAAGATGTTGGTAATGACAAGCCCCTAAAAGGGGCGGTATTTCGCATCAGTAGTCAGTTGTTTTTGCTACTGACTACTAACCACTGACCATTGACAGCGACGGGGCGACTATCCCGGACACTCCTTTAAGGAGTAGGCTTCCCGTCGCTTTTAGTGATGAAAAATTATCTTTCCAGCCAAATTGGCGTGGAAAATTGAGTGAAGTCTGTAAGAATAAAACTGTATAAAAAATCATTTTTAATTTATCACTCAAGCGCGGTTACTTAAACTTCTTTTAACTTATCGTAAATAAAAGGGTTTAAGACCCCTACGTCTATACGTAGTATCATTTTCCGTCGGGGTGTAAATCCCCGTCTGAAAATGTCTTTAATTTTGAATTTTGAATTTTGAATTGTTAACATCCTTGAGCAAAATACTAACATGGCAATTATCAATGGCAATGAGGGGAATAATTTTCTCCTTGGTACCATCCATAACGATCGCATTCATGGCTTCGGCGGTTCAGATGTGCTGATTGGTGGTTTGGGTCAAGATAGCCTCGATGGTGGCGATGGTAACGATTATCTGTATGGAGGAAAAGGTAAAGATACTCTCATTGGTGGCGCAGGTAAAGATACTCTCCTTGGTGGACTTGGTGATGATATCCTCATTGGAGTAAATCTTGCTGACGATCAACCAGGTCAGTTAGAGCGGGATACCTTAATTGGTGGTGCAGGCAATGATACCTTCGTTTTAGGAGATCCCTTTAGAGTTTATTATGATGACAGCAAGATTCGGTTTATTGTCGCACCACCTCCTACAGAACCCCCACCAAGCTATGCTTTAATTGCTGATTTTGAGCCTGGTAAAGATGTTATCCATCTCAAAGGAGCTATAAACTATCAGCTACTAGATGTGAAATTACCTAATGGAGTTTCTGGTCTAGGGATATTCTTTGATGCTGATAGTGTTGAAGATAATGGTGCTGAACAATTAATAGGTATTATTCAAAGCCAGCAATCTTTAGATAACCTACAAATTAATCTAGGTCGAGCCATCACAACAATCACTTAAATGAAAATCGAGAGCCTCGTATCCCCAGCTTTTTTAAGTTGGGGATTTTTTTTCAATGGTAGCGATCGCTCATATTGCTTCTATGATAATGCTCCTTGAGTGAAGCCAAAACCAGATTATGCAATAGCCGTAGCTTAACACACTAAAACTGCTCTACACATTGCGTTAGGCTTGCCTTAATTCACTGCAAAAAATTGAAATCTATAAGGTAAGCTTGTGTCTGATATTGCGCTACATAAATATCTCCCTCGCCTTCCCGATATCGCCCTGCAAGAGTTTACAGAATGGTGTGTTTTAGAACAGGCAAAAACAGCAGGATTTAACTTTACTCCTGATAATAGTAAGTTACAAAACTTACCACCACAAGAATATATTTCCAAGCTGATTGACCAGTTTATGAAAGTCAAACCAGACCCAATTAAAGCGGGTTTGGTAGCTGCGATCGCGGGAAAGGAAGCCGACCAACATAATTTATCTGGCGTAGCATCTTTAACTGATTTTGTTTCTATTTATGTCAAATACTTAGTACCTAAAGACGGTACTACCCCTGACCAAGCCAAGGCTTTATTGTTAGAAGCAGCACAAAAACAATGCGAGCAACTAACTCAAATTGCCAAAAAACATGGTGTAGAGTTTTAGTTTGTAAATAACTAATTTTCAGATATAATAAACATTAGGGACACAATCGGTTGTGCCCCTAAAAGCCATCCATAACAATGCTAACTATTATTGGTTGTGGTAATCTCAATCGCAGCGATGACGCTGTAGGCGTAATTATTGCCCAACGCCTACAACAATATCTAGCCGAAAATCCTCATCCCAACGTGCGAATTTACGACTGTGGAACAGCCGGGATGGAAGTGATGTTTCAAGCTAGAGGAAGCAAACAGCTAATTATTATTGATGCTAGTTCGACAGCTTCCGAACCAGGTGCAGTATTTAAGGTTCCAGGAAAAGAATTAGAAGCTTTACCGGAACCTAGTTATAACTTGCATGATTTTCGTTGGGATAATGCTTTAGCCGCCGGACGGAAAATCTTTCACAATGACTTTCCCGAAGAGGTGACAGTGTACCTCATCGAAGCAGCAAATCTAGATTTGGGATTAGAATTAAGTCCTGCGGTGAAACATTCTGCTGAACTAGTTTTTGAAGAGGTAGCTGCAACCATCAGACAGATCGATAATTCAAAATTCAAAATTCAAAATTCAAAATTACAGACACTTTCAGATGAGATTTAAGAGCCAACTGAAACTGAGAGTAAGTGTAGAGATAGGCGTAATAATTTGTAATTCGTAATTCGTAATTACAAATTTGTCTATCTATACTTTGCAACAAGCAGATATGCGTCTGCACAATAAGGCAAAGCAAGGAATACAATTCTTTTGACTTTTGACTTTTGACTGTTGACTTCCAATCCAGTGGTACTAGCCGGCTAAGTCACGATAAACAGACAATTCATCTACCCGCATTTCAAAAGGTATACCTTGGCTTTCGGGAGGACAAACGCGAATTTTAGCGCTGCTGACGATGGGGTTAAGAATAGCCGCCATTGGGACGATTTTTTGTAAAACGCGCCAGTTGGTGACAGGATCGGGACATTCGATGACTAGTACCATAACAGTGGCTTGGGTAGTCATATACCAACGACAGCTAGATAACAGGTTTTGAATAGTGCGATCGCAGGCTTCGTAAAAGTATCTGCTAATCGAATATTCTAGTTGCTGACGGAGAATAATATCTGCTGAAGTCAGCTGCATTGGATGAGAATCATCTTGTGGAGAGAAAATTTCTTTAGTCATTGCTGTTGAGTTCCTTAATTATGTACCAATTGCCATTGCATAGAGTACATCTTTGTTAGTTTCCAAGAACTCTTGAGTTTCATCATCATAGAAAGCACCAATCCCACTACAATGAATACCCCAAAAATTGCTAACAAGATAAACTCTTTGCCCTAAAAAACCAGCTATTTGCATAGCTGTTTGGTAATTTATATAGTCGGACACAAAAAATAAAGTTACTGCACTGTCTTTGGCGATCGCTTGATTGATGCACAAGTAACCTGTTTTTTCCCTAAAATTGCCCGCCTTGATGAGATGCTTTCCCTTGTATAATCCTGGCGTCATCCCCCTGACTTGATGCACAACAGAATAAACTTCTATTTCTTCAAAATTTTCAGATGGTATTGGCAGAGTAATATGTTGCAATATCCGCCAATAATTTTCTTGAGAAATCGACTGTTGATAAAATCGCCTACTTGAGCGTCTCATCCAAACAGTCTGAAAGAATTTATCCTTGTCAAAGTTAAACTGGGGATGCACTAATTTTTGTTGGCGACTTTTCTGGAGAGATGTTTTTTGATAGCCTGATTCTATAAACTCATTGGCTTCAAAATAATCAGTGCCACAGACAAAAGGAACTTGCAACCTTAAATGTCTGATTTTCTTTTCTTGTATCGTCCCCGAAATCGCACAAGCGCTAACAAACTCTTTATTCTCAAACCCTAAAGCTGCATTGAGAGCGAGTTTATCAAAATCGAAAATTAACTGTATCTCTTTGTCGTGAATGTAGGCTGAAGCAGCAATTGCACCTAAATGGTGTCCGCTATCAAGCCAACAATATCTCAGGCTCCTGTCTTTATATTTCCAGCTAGACCTATAATAAACACAACTAATTAAAAAAATGAATCCATTAATACATTTTCCCGGTATCACATAATTCTCTAGCCCATCATCAATTAATTCATAGATGAGAGTTAGACAATTATTCTCAACTTCTAAATGATATATCCCATTGACAATTCCTTCAATACCGCGAATCTGAACATAAACCTCAGTTGGATATAAAGCCCCAGCAGATGGATTTACACGCAGTTTTTGTATCCCATCCTTATAAATTTTCTCTAGCGTGATAGTACTGCTTAAGTTAATAAATGAGTGATTGGGATTATTGAGATTTAATTTCACTCGTCTATAAAACTTTGGGTAAAATTTAAAAGCCGCAGGTTGAGTTGACGCATCAACATAATTTGGATCGAGCTGCACCGATAAGTAAGAATGCTTTGTTGCTTGATGATAATCTGACTCTGACAGCTTACTTTGAGGCATTTTTGAGAATCCTTAAGACTTCTACATTACTCGCAAAATCAATTGCCTTAAAATCGTCTAAGTTTTTTAAATTTATGTTAGGATGATGATGTAACAACAATTTAACTACTTCTGTCTTGCCTGCTGATGCCCCATACATCAAAACAGTAGCCCCATTATCATTTTGGTTATCAATATTGATGTTGGCAGCTAGCAACAAATTAATTAAATCGAAGTAGTTGCCAAAACAAGCAAACCACAAAGCATTATTACCGTCATTGTTTCTGGCGTTAACATCTGCACCTAAAGCAATCAATTCTTCAACTACCGCGTAAAGTCCCTCTCTGGTAGCTTTCATCAAAGCTGTATCGCCATTTTCACCAGCTTGATTTAAGTCATCAGGACTATAACCTTTTTCGATCAACCATTGACTAGTTATTTGACTCAAATTTTGCTGATTTCTTTCACTCATAAACTTTCCTTCTCCCGATTCATCTCCCCACGATTATCTGTCATAGCAATTCAAAAAAAAGGTAATGGTGGGCATTACCCACCACGTTAAAGAAATGCTATGAGACCCATTAAACTATGAAGAATGGATGTTTACTGTTAACTGTTAGACCACAACAATTAACAGTAAATACTTCAGAATCACGAACCATTGCTGATTGGTACAAAGCACCAATTTAGTCAGTATGTAATAGTTGCATTACCCAACCCGGTATCTATCCAAACTATCTCAGTTTTGCAACTTTGATTTAGGAGAGAGAAAGCTAACAAGAGTTAGAGAATTAGCAAGGTTATGAGTTATGCGATGAGAAAATTGATGCTTTCAACAATGCAATGCATCTCACCAGACAAATCAATTAACCGACAGTCACATATTCTCTACCTTCAGAGAATAGCTGTCTGGCTTTTTTCTCTGGTTTAGGCGAGCCATAATAACCAGCTTCAGCTTCTAGTTCGTCTACTAAATCCCAAGCTTCCTCGGCTCGTTTAGAATCTGCGCCATAGTTAGCAGCAACAGAACGAGCATTTGAGATAGCTTTATGAAGTTCTTTCTGCACAAATTTTAATTTTGGTTTTTCGACAAAGTCGCCTTTGGTAATAATATCTGTGACAGAAATAATGCCAAGTAATTCACCTTGGATAACGGGCGCACGCCATACACCAGTATTAGCAAATAACCGCGCTACATATTCTACATCTAGGTCTGGATTAACCACAATGCAGGGTTTGCTCATGACTTCATAGACATGCATTGTTTCTGGATCTTTACCATAAGCAACAACCTTACTTACAATATCAGTCTCGGTAACAATGCCGTAAGCATCACCACTGTGACGAGGTTCAACAATCAACGCCCGTAATTCTTTGAGCCGCATTAATTTGACTGCTTCTGCTACAGTTGCGGAACCGCGAATAGTAGCTACATTTTGAGTCATAATTTGTTTAGCTTTCATGATTCTGGCTCCTTAAATTTGTTTTGCAAGTTAGGGAATTAATTCTAAACTGCTGCAATTTTTCCCAAACTGCATTTCATCGAGCTAACTTATTCAACATCAAATTAAATAATCAGAAAATGAATAAGTCACATGAAAAAGTGGTTACGGAAGTAAGACATTCCGTGGAAGAAACATTTGCTATTTCATCACTTAAGTACTCTGGTTATTGGGAGACAGAAGATTTACGCATTTTCCCCTCTGACTTCTCTTGAAGATCTCAGATTATCTGCCTCATCTTTGAACTTAACCAGCATTAAGTTGGGAATGTCTGAGTTAAGTCTGTAATCGCTTTTGCTGAAGTCTGGTTGACTGGCAACAATTTAGCTTACTTATATAGTATCACTCTCATAAGCTGGAATTATGAATGCTTTATAAAGATCCCCAGATATTTCATCAATAAAAGGGTTAAAAAAGGCTAAGAAGTATTAGCCTGAACTTTTTATTTTGGAAAATATGATATTTAAGTAAGCTCAATTTAAATAGTAGTATATTGATTAACAATTAATAGCTCATTTTTCCATAAAAATAATCATTAAATTCTGTATTTATGCTAAATATAAGCATGAATCTGGATTGACTATTAGGTCATCCTATATATAGTTAATTTTTGATTATTGCAATATAATGATGCACCTTAAAGCCATTAATCTTATTAAGAAAAAATTAAAGATTTGTCTGCTGACTATTTTTATTTGCTAAGGTTATCCTGGATACAAAAATAAAATAAGGTGTCAAAAAATGGAAATTAGCGCTCGTAATTCTTTAAAAGCTACTGTGAAAAAAGTTGTTGCTGGCTCTGTAAATAGTGAAGTAACTTTAGAATTAGCACCGGGAATAGAAGTAGTTGCAATAATTACAAAATCCTCAGCAGACAAACTCGGATTGGCAGAAGGTAAGCAAGCTTATGCAGTTATTAAAGCATCCGATGTATTAATTGCTGTGGATTAATTTATAGTAAAAATTTTTTTCAGTAGGGTGTGTTATGCCATAGGCTAACGCACCTTTAATGTTTGATATTACAGCAGTTTTCACCTATTTGAACCACATCTGTCGTAGTAGTAGGGGCACGGCACCAGTAAAATTATTGTATGTGCCAAAAGATTGTCTATGCCGTGCCCCTACAGTGTGGTCTATTTACCTGAAAATAGCTGTAAGATGTACGCGCTTCGGGGCATGGCAGTGCCAGTGCCCCTACAGTCAACGATTATTTGTACCTCACCAACTGGCTACTGTATGCAGGTGCGTTGCGCTGCGCGACAACACACCCTACATGTTTAAACGGACATAAATTTTTCGGGCAATTTCTTTGTCTATTGAGATAATTGTATTATTAACTTCTATTTGAAATATAGGATTTTTGGCTTTTAGAGTAATAATATTTCCAGGCGCTAGACCGATTTCTATTAATTCCTGCTCATGGGTAATTTTAAAATCAGCGATTATTCCTTGTTCTCCAGGTTGCATTAATTCTAAGGAACAACCCTGAACAGTAAAGGGGGTAAACATGAATTATATCACCTCAATTAAAATAGCTTGCTTGAATCTAAGATAAAGATACTTTTCATCCTTCATCCTAGATTCAAGCAATAACTACACTTGAAAAACTTTATACAAGATATGGTTCTTGGTGGGTTTTAATTGTGCAGTTAGAACGGGGGTAGGTAACACAAAGTAAAGCAAATCCCTTGGACATTTGCTCGTCATCTAAGAAGATTTGATCGGATTGATCAACTTCACCTTCGACAACCTTACCAACACAGCTAGAGCAAGATCCAGAGTGACAAGAGAAAGGTAGTTCAATACCGTTTTCTGCTGCTCCTTCGAGGATGGTTGTATCTTCATCAATCTCAATTGTGGTGTCGAGATCTTCTTTTTTGTTGATTAATCTAACTTGGTAGGTAGCCATTTTCCGATTCTCCTCAAACTTTCTACAATTAGGTTTAATTCCCAGATTTGGGGTTCTACTTTTGATGCAGCTACGCGGAGCGATTTTGTGACAGATTTGACAGGATTACTGCTAGGCGGAATTCAATTTTTTCACCCTGTTTTTTGAATTCCGCAAAGCAGTTTTAATGTGTTGATTAAATCTGAAACATTATTAGCTGCAAGGTACACCGTTAGGCGAACAATCACCGGCTTTAAAGGACTTACCACAACCACAGGTATCGGTTGCATTGGGGTTAGTAAACTTAAAACCGCTATCCATCACCCCATCAATAAAATCGATGACGACGCCTTCTAATAACGGTGCGCTGTTTGCATCAACGTAAAGTAGTACTTTACCTTGCTGAATTACTAAATCGTCTGGTTGTGGCTTACTAGTAATTTCGATACCATACTCATAGCCACTGCAACCACCATCTTTTACAGAGATGCGAACGCCTTTAGTTGCACTATTGGAGTCGGGAGCAGAACCGACTAAGAACGCCCGCAGACGAAATTCAGCTTTTTCTGTCAACGTAACAGTCATCACATCTCCTGATTTGTCGCGATAGTGGTTTTAATTACAGGTGGGGTTTTTTAAGCTGTTAGGCGTGCTAATTGCATATTTTTCCCTGATAATTAGTGATTTGAATGGGCAGAATCCAAACAACTAATTCAGGTAGGAACGAAGAGATAGGCAATTGTGACGCAAATAAGCTGATTATTTTGTGAAATTACTGGTGGGTTCCATTGAACCTGATTGTGCGTATCTCCAGGGGGCGCTATTTCCGCAAACTGGACAAGCGCGATCGCGTTGAGAACGTCGTTTGGCAAATTCCATCCGATTGAGGTCGATTGTCAACAGTTGTGACAGTAACGGTTGACTAAACCCAGTAATCAACTTGACCGCTTCTAGTGCTGTGAGACAAGCCAGGGTTCCCGAAACAGCCCCCAGAACTGAAAAGCCACGCCGATCCCAATCAGGTTTTTCTGGGAACAAGCAGGACAAACAAGGAGTCACACCAGGAATAATGGTTGTCAGGTAAGCCTCCATTCCGTCCATTGCTGCTTCCACCATCGGCTTACGCCAACGCACACAAGCTGCATTCAACAAATTACGTTCGGTAAAATTGTGGGCGCAGTCAAGAGCCATATCAGCAGACTGTACCAACTCATCTACATTTTCTGGGGTGATGTAATCGTGAATTGCTTCGATTTGGACATCAGGATTAATTCCTTCCAAAGTTTCTTTCGCTTTGAATACCCTTGGCTGACCGACCCAATCGTGAGTCATGAGAATCTGACGATTCATATCATCGAGCCGCAGGTCACCACCCCGGACTAAGATTAGTCGCCCAACGCCCGCTACAGCTAGGTAAAGCGCCGCCGTACCGCCTAATCCCCCCACACCTGTAACCAGAACCGTCGCTGACTTCAGGCGCTTCTGAGCTAATTCGCCAAAATTAGGGAGCATCATTTGGCGACTATAGCGTTCTAATTCGGTAGGCGTCAGGTTTACCACTTTTTACCTCCTAATCAGAAGTGATTTCTGTCAGCTTGACTACATTTTTTTGCTTGTCGTTAAACACCTTAAACAGCTTTTGTTCTTGAGGTGTGGATTCGACAAATACGTCAGCAGCTTTTTGCAAAGCTATGGCGTATTGTGCGAGTTTTTCTTCTGGTGTTAAATCAGGAGAATTCTCATCAATTTCTCTGATGAATTGGGAGAATTTTTTGAGAATATGTAAACGGTTAACATTCACAAAATTTTGGTCGTAGGGCAGGTTAAAGAATTGAAAAAATTCCTCTGCATCTACGAGCTTTTTAAAGTCATCAATATTCTGGCTCATTGACCTTTCTCCATTTTTTTAAGCTGTTTCTTAAGTTCATCTAACTCGCGATAGATGGCGTAAGTTTCAGCAGCCACATCCATTAATTTTTCAAAGTCGGTGGGTAATCCTTCTGCTAAGTCATGCAGATCCATTTTCATTTGACCTGCTTTACTATTGAGCCTTCTGATTTTGCCTTGTAGTTCTTCAGTTGTCGTCATTTGTCAAGAGTCCAAAGTCAAGAGTCAAGAGTCCAAAGTCAAGAGTCAAGAGTCCAAAGTCAAAAATTCAAAATTTGATATTATTGACCATCGACTATTGACCATTGACCATTGACTATTGACTAATTAAAGCTTGCCAACTTCGGGGAAGCGTTTTGCTAAATCGATGCCTTTTTCTACTAGCTTGGCTCCTTCTTCGGCGACTTTTTCTAAGGAGTCAAAGCCAAAGCGGTGAGCATCGCGTAAGGTTCTGGCTACTAACAAAAGGCGACCGGAAAATACCAGTACCCAGCCAAATCCTTCATGGCTTAAGTCAACTACGACTTGGGAAATTAAACCGGTTTCTTTTTCAATACAAGCGGCTACGGCTCGATAGAATGCCATAATTCTGGCTTTGGTGAGGGGGTCTACTTCACCATCGAGGGGGATTTCTCGTTTCTTTTGTTTACTAACTACGTAAGGTTTAAGAATTAAATCATCTGCCCAATTCCGATAGGTTCCATAGGTATCTTGACCACGGATTTGTTGGACGATTGTTTTGAGGAATGGTGAGTTGGATACGGTAGTGCTGGCGGTACCGTTAACGCTATTATCTAAGGTCATACTGTTGCTTCATTCTCTAATTCATCGGCAAAGCTTGTGTCTTTCTGCTTTAATGCTTTCCGCAACCAAGGTGGGGGGTTACCTTTGAGGGTTTGCACTAATTTAGTTAATACTTCAGCGATTTCTTCTTCTTCCGATCGCGCTTTAATTGGGGTGACACCTTTTTTGATTAAACGAGCAGCAGCGCTACCACCAATTGCTAATACATAAACAATTGTGCAATCACCTAGCGCTTCTAGTTTTGGGGTGATTTTATCTTCGTTACCATCTTCTTTGAGGTCGCCATCAAAGGTTAATGTCTCAACAAATGTAGATCCTTCTTCTGAGACTTCATAAACCTCAATTTGTCTTGCCCATCCGAAGTGAGCATTAACATGAACTCGGTCACTTGTCGTAAAGGCAATTTTCATTTTATTTGTCCTTTGTCAGTTGTCAGAGACAGAGACGCGATGAATCGCGTCTGTACAAGAGTTAAAAGTTCAATGTCGTATATATCAACTATTGACCATTGACCATTGACCATTGACTATTGACTATTGACTCTTAACTATTACCAATCTCCGTGGAAGTTTTTTACTCTCTCTTCTTCTGCTTCTAAAAACAGGTTGCCCATGCCAAATAAAAGCTCCATTGTGCCTCGGTAGCCGACTTTGGTAAACTGACCGTTACCAAGGCGATCGTAAATGGGGATGCCGAGGCGATATAAAGGAATAGATAGACGTTTAGCGATCGCGCCTACGTTAGAATTGCCAATTAACAAGTCTGAGCCTGTGGCTAGTTCCTCAAAGTCTTCTAAATCGCCAATGGTGACGCTTTTGATGGGGAGTTTTTCTAATAAAGGCGATCGCGTTGTTGTCACCGCCCCATGAATTTGCGCTCCCATCGATTGCAGAAAATGAACTGTTGACCACAATAAATCTGGTTCTAAAGCTAAGGATACTCGTTTGGCACCAAAATAAAAGTGAGTATCTAACATTGCGTCTTGCAATTGGCGACGCTGGCGGCGATATTTTTCGGGGACGCTGTTACCGCTAAGAACTGCTAAAGCGTGAAGAAATTCGTCTACAGGTTCTAAGCCTGTGAGTTGTCCAAAGACTTCATAGGGAATCCCAAATCTGTCTTGGAGAATCCGCGCTGCACCGCGCATACTTTCACCCAAGGCGATGGTGAAGGCGGAACCGCCAACTTCTCGCAGTTGGGCTAAAGTTGTCCCGCTAGCTGTGATGGCGCTGTAGGAATCTTCTAAATGTCCATCTAAGGAAACGCTTAAGTCTGGGACAACAATGGGAACTAAGCCAAAGCTAGTTACCATTTCTTTAATTTCTTGGATGTCCCCTGGTGTAAAAGATGAACCCGCCAAGATGGTGACTTGTTCAATTCTCGTAGCACAAGGGCGGGGGATTTCTCTAACGATGCTTTCTACTGCTACTGCATAGCCATCTTGCAAAGCACCTTTAAAATCGGGTGTGGGTGCAAATATAATCGGTAGCTTATCTAATTCTGGATGGCGATCGCGAATTTCTTTGAGGAAACGTTCGATGTCATCGCCGCGAGTTTCTGTTAACCCTGTGCTACATAAACCGATAATTTCTGGCTGGGATTTTTCTACCAAGGTGAGAATTGCTTGTTCGACGTTTTCCTCACCGCCTAAGATGGTAGTTACTTCGGTCATGGCTGTAGTTGCTAGGGGAATTGCTTCCCGAAAATGCCGCACTAAGACAACTTTGGCAAAAGCAGTACAACCTTGAGAACCGTGAAATAAGGGAATCATCCCCTTTAATCCCAAAAAAGCTAGAGATGCACCCAAAGCTTGACTTTGTTTTAAAGGATTAACTGTAACTGGTTTGTTGGGAGTGGTAACGATCGCCATTTAATAATACCAAGTTTTAGTAGGGGCATGGGGCATAGGGCATGGGGCAGGGGGCAGGGGGCAGGAGGCATGGGGCAGGAGGCAGGGGGCAGCATTTTCTACTTACTTTGTCCTCCTTGTCCCCCTTGTCTCCCTTGCCTTTTTACCCTTCCAATACTTCAGTCAGCACAGTAGATGTCTCAACCACATCCCAAGGCGCTGGCTTGCGAATTTGTTCCCAAATTGGGCTGTAGAGCGCTTCATACAATTCCCGTGCCATTTCTACCATGCCTACATAACCTGCATAGGGATGGTGACGTTCTTGGTTAATATCTAGAAAGGGAATCCGGGCTTTGAGGGCGGTATATTGGTTACGTCCCCCAGCAATTAACATATCGGCGTTGGTATCTTTTACCAGTTGCAGCAATTCTTTGGCATTGCCTTTTTCTAGCATAATGCCTTCTGTGCCGAGTAATTTTCTAATCTTGGCTTTGTCTTCTTCCGTACTTTTGCGGGTGCTGGTGGCGACTACTTCGATACCCAAGTCTTTAGCTGCGGAAATAATTGACCAACTTTTGACACCGCCTGTATATAAGACAACGCGCTTGCCTTTGAGACGGGCGCGATAGGGAGCCAGAGCGATATCTAGGGCAGCTGTTTCTTCAGCAATCAGCTTTTCTGTACGCTCTTGTAAATCGGGATCTCCCAATTTAGCGGCAATATTTCGCAGACAACGGTTCATGTCATCGATGCCGTAAAAAGACTCTTCAATGTAAGGAATGCCGTAACGTTCCTCCATTTTTCTCGCCATGTTCAGCAATGCACGCGAGCAAATCATCACATTTAGCTTGGCGCGGTGAGCGTGTGTTATTTCTTGATAACGAGCATCACCTGTGATTTTTGATAAGACGCGGATACCTAATTTTTCCAACAGTGGCGTTACTCCCCACATTTCGCCGGCGATGTTGTACTCGCCGATTAAGTTAATATCATAAGGTGTTGTATATTCCGGTTCACATCAACGCTTGGTGCAACATAAAAATTCAAAATTCAAAATTCAAAATTCAAAATTGCTTTGATAGTTGCAATTAGCTTGAGCAGTAATTTATACGAGTTTATCTCTGCGGTGGATGAAAAGCAAGACAGGCGATCGCATTTCTACAGATACAGCTTCAGGTAAATGAGGTACGCGCTTTGGGGCATGGCAGTGCCAATGCCCCTACAATCAACGATTATCTGTACCTTACCAACTTGCAATTCGCTGTATGCAAAAAATATCGCCCTGCGGCTGCGCTCAGTCAACGCACCTTGAGCGCAGCCGTATACCCCTATGAATCATTCTTATTTCATAGGACGCCAATTACCAGAAGGAATAAAACTCGCCCAATAATAAGGATGTTGATATTGGGGATTATTGAGTAACTCTAATTGCACCTCGCGCAACGCTTCATGTCTACCCTTACCCGTTTGTAATTTCTCATAATATTTCACCATTAAATCTTTCGTACCATCATCAGCTACTTGCCATAAACTTAACAGTTGACTTTGAGAACCTGCAATTACCAAAGCACGCCGCAAGCCGTAAACACCGCCGCCTATTTTTACATCACCAAGCCCAGTTTCACAAGCAGATAATACTACTAATTCTGTACCCCGTAAATTTAAACCTGCAACTTCTAAAGCTGTCAGTACGCCATCTTCTGTATCATTTTTTTGTTGACGGTTATTAAAACCAGCCAAAGCTAAACCAGAACGTAATAAGGGATTTTCTAAATTCAAAGCTGGGGCTGTTTCTAATTGCTGATTAACATTATTGTTTCGGGTTGGTACTGTTTTATCTGGTAAGAAAAAGCCGTGAGTAGCTAAATGTAAAATTCTGGGTGCGTTTAATTGTTTAATAGCTGCTTCTGTGGCTTGTTTTCCTAATAAAATATTTGTCTGGGGGACAATCTTTTGAATTTGTTGTCCTTCGGCTAAAGTTGCTGTCAATCGGCTAACTGTTAAATTAGCAAAGTCAATAGAACGTTGATTTGACGAACTACGGGATTTAGCTGCAACTGCTGCAACGGTGATATCTTGTTGTTCGTAGTCGATATCTGCCAAGACTACAGGATTTGCGGCGGCTTTGGCTGTAGTTTGCAAGTTGAGTAAGTCTCGCCCAGTGGTGAGGTAAGAGAAAGCGTAACGTTGGACGAGATATTGATTTTGCTCATCCTTGAGGGCTTCAAAAGGTATTAAGTTTAACTGTCCATCTGGTGAAAGCAACAGGTGACGCGCATCGCCTAACAGGGGACGAATGGGAGCCATGACTTGCTCATCTAAGGCGCGTGAGGCTTTTTGGAGGCGGGATACAGAAGTGTTGCTATCAACTGCTTCGGGTATAATTCCACCCCGTTCTGGGGAATTATTGTTACTTTCTTGACTAGATGCTGGAGCATAAACCAAAACTTGACGGAAATTAGCAACAGATTGATCGATAGTTGCAGCATCACCCAAATCAACCCACTTCGGTTCCCCTGCAGCATGTAATACTACTGCTGCATAACGGGGTTTACCCCATCTTTCGCTGTCTTGTTTCGCTTTGGGATTGTATGGCTGATATTGGATAATTTCTACCATAGCTGCATCTGGGGGAATTTGAGCTTGGATGGCGGCTAATTCTACTGGTTGAGTTGCTTGGCGGAATTCGGCGCTTTTAGCACTCACTTGTTCTTCTAGGCGTTCTTTTTCGGCTTCTAGTTGTTTAATTTGGGCTTGGTAAACTGCAAACTTCTGTTGCCCCTGGCCGCGATATACTAGAGCAGCTAATTCTTGCTGCACGTTCAACCAATCATCAAACAGCTTTTTGGTTTGGGGGTTATTTGCTAACTGGGCGCGTAATGTCTGCACTGTGTCAGTCATCGCATCTAGTACCCTTCCTTTACGCCGCAGTACTGTAGTCAGGGCGAGTTTGGCTAATGTAGGGTTTTTAGTAGATTGTTGCAGCGCTAGAGCAACAACAGCGTCAGTTGTTACACTAAACTGTTGAGCGTAGTTTTGTTTTCTTTGTTCCGAACCTACAGCATAGATGAGTTGTAAATTTTGTTCTTCAATTGCCAATCCACGAGTGAGAAAATCGGTGCTGCGATTGATATCACCTTGCGCCCAATGAAAAACTGCCAAATTATTCAAGCTAGTGGCGACATTGGGATGTTCTTTACCCAGTGTCTTCTCCCGAATCGCCAAGGAACGCAGATAAAGCGGTTCGGCTTTGGTATAATTTCCCTGTGATTGGTAAAATGCTGCTAAGTTGTTCAAGCTTTGGGCGACATCAGGATGTTCTTTACCCAGAATTTTTTCGCGAATAGCTAGAGAACGCAGGTACAGGGGTTCGACTTTGGCATAATTTCCCTGTAACCGATAGAATTCTGCTAAATTGTTCAAACTGAGTGCGACATCGGGATGTTCTTTACCCACGACTTTTTCTAAAATAGTCAGAGAGCGGAGGTATAAGGGTTCGGCTTGGGAATATTTCCCCTGTAATCTGTAAATTAGAGCTAAATTGTTTAAGCTAAGTGCAACATAGGCATGTTCTTTACCCAGTACTTTCTCGAAAATAGCCAGAGAACGGAGGTATAGCGGTTCGGCTTTAGCATAACTCCCCTGTAACCGATAAAGTTCTGCTAAATTGTTGAGGCTAGTTGCTAAATTGGGATGTTCTTTACCCAGTAATTTCTCATACATAGCCAGAGAGCGGAGGTAAAGCGGTTCGGCTTTGGCATAATTCCCCTGTGACTGGTACAGTAGAGCTAAATTGTTCAAGCTAATGGCAACATTGGGATGTTCTTTACCCAGTAATTTCTCATACATAGCCAAAGAACGGATGTACAGTGGTTCGGCTTGGGTATAGCTCCCCTGTTCCCGGTAAAGTTCTGCTAAATTGTTGAGGCTATTAGCTAAATCGGGATGTTCTTTAACACCTACTTTCTCGTAAATTGCTAGAGAGCGGAGGTAAAGCGGTTCGGCTTTGGTATAATTCCCCTGTGCGCGGTAAAGTTCTGCTAAATTGTTGAGGCTATTAGCTAAATTGGGGTGTTCGGTACCCAGTACTTTCTCCTGAATTGCGAGGGAACGCAGATAAAGGGATTCGGCTTTGGCATTATTTCCCTGTGACTGGTAGAGTGCTGCTAAGTTGTTTAAGCCTTGCGCGACTAGTGGATGTTCTTTACCTAAGACTTTCTCTCGAATTGCTAAGGCTTTTTCTGCCAGGGGGATGGCTTCACTATATTTGCCTTGACGATACAATTTTACTGCTTGTTGATTTAGTTCTTCAGCTTCGGCTAAGGCTGCGGATTGTTGTGCTGATAGTGGCGGTTGGGCTTGTCCCTTTGGTTGTGTGGGTATACTTACTAATAGTCCTAATGCTATTGCTGTGCTGATTGAGCATCTCAAGATATTTTGAGTTTTTTTTGCTACATTAAATAAATTTTGTCCGGACATAAGAATTTGCTGAATCTGTTACTGCTGAGTTTTTCGGTGTTTCCATTACATATACTTCTGGGAAATGAAGAGTTATGCAGTTGAAGGACTAAAAATAACGCCCGCAGGCTGTAAGCCTTGGGCTATCGTTACCAATCCCACCTTTGTGGAGTGAGGTTGGGATTACAGGAGAGCGATCGCAATTACTCAATCAATTGTTCTTAGATAACTTTATTTTACGTATAATTACAGAGTTATTTACCTAAATTTTGTGAAAAAAATGAAATTTATGTGATTTTCCCTGAGCCAAAATCCAGTTTGTTTAAGACAAGCTAACACAAGAATATTCATTAGGAGTACATCTATGCGTCAGAGACGTTCATCTCGCATTCTCAAAAAAGCTCAACTCAGAGTATGGGGACTTCAAACTATTGACGCCAATCTCGATTTTGGTAATTCTCTGAGCTTGGAAAATCTGCGTCAACAAATTGATGATTTAGGTAATAAGCTGATGACTCATAACACGAATCTGGCGAGGATTCATGGTATGAAAATGGAGATTAAAACACTAGAAAAAAGCTTGAGTGCTTTGTGTGAAAGGATGCTGCTGGGAGTTGCTGTGAAATATGGTAAAGATAGCGAAGAGTATGCAATGGCTGGTGGTGTGCGCAAGCGCGATCGCGTCCGTAAATGTACTATCAATAACCTCGAAGATGTGTCAGAATAAACATAGTTAGGGCATTGGGCATTGGGCATTGGTGGTTTTCCTCTGCCCGGCAGCTTAATGCTTAATAAGGTAAAAAGGCTATGATTATCTTGGTAAGCATGGTATTTGCGTTATTTGCGTTATTTGCGGCTGGGATAGTAATGGTTTTAATTGCGGTTTGTTAAGCTGACAAAGGCTAATATAAGGAATATTTCTGGCGTTTTCTTGTTGACGAATGTGCTGTTGTTGCTCGTTTGTTAGATGTTGGATTCTATTGCAGAAGTTGTTGTTGCCATTATTGCATCTACGCTGTGCCTCATCCAAAAAATATCCGCTTACGGGTATTTCTCTTTGTTCTTGCGGAAAAACGCCTATATCTGCAATTGCCTTCGTTTCTGATACAAGTAAGCAAGAGCTAAAAAATAAAACGGCTGTCATCAGTGTCTTTTTTGTAGCTATCATCACAATTGTGCCTATTATTTGATAGTGTAAAAGATACGTAGTAGCGTGGCACGCCACTACAATTATGTTAACCCGTTAGGCTTTGGATAAATTCGTCTAATGAATTGACAGCGATCGCTACAGCCATTAAATTTTCTAGTTGTTCTACGCTTTGATTCTCCAGATTGGCTTGTACTGACTGGGGAATTTCGCCAAACCGCAGCCGTAATACTTGGATCAACTGTCGCTGCGCACCTTGTTGTAAACCTTTTTGCTCTCCTTCGGTGAGAATTTCTTGATACCAAGGAGATTCGCGTAAAATAGACATATCCCACCTCATGATTTGTTGACGGTTAACTGTTGACTGTTGACTGTAAAATATATGTAGGGTGGTTTTTAACTCTTATCAAGCTAATTTATAATCCATTACCAATTAAAATAAACGGTGCCCAGTAAAAAGGATGATTGAGATTTTCGCTGATTTGTGGTTGTTTGTTGTTAATGGTTGCATATTTCCCGGTAATTAAGGCGATTTGCGCTTGACGTAGGGCTTCGGCTTTAGTTGTTTTGCCTTGTGCCATGATAGTATAGAAGGCATTCATCAAGGCTTGAGTACCACCGTCATCTACTGACCATAGGGTGGCGATCGCAGCTCTAGCACCGGTTTGTTGTATCTGGTAACCAAAACCGAGAATTTCTCTACCGTCGCCTAAGTAATCGCCTAAACCGGTTTCGCAGGCTGAAAGTACTACTAAATCGACGTTGGGTAAGCGCCAATTTTTAATATCTCTTAAGGTGGCGCGATCGCCGTTTCCAAATAAAATAAATGAGTCTTCTGGTTGTCCGCTAGTAAATGCAGCGTGAGTAGCTAAATGAACGACAGAATAATCGTTCATTTCTAGCACTATATCTTGATTAAATTGCCGGTCTAAGAGTTTTTTGGTGTGGGGAACGGTTTGTGCTAGGGTTTCGACTTCCACACCCGCGAAGGGTAAGCCGGAAAATTCAAACTTCTGAGAGCCGACTTCAACAGTATACTTACCTTCAGTAAAGGCTGCGGCTAACACATTTAACTGTGGCTGAGGTTTGGTGTTGAGGTCGGTTAAACTAACTGCTGTGATATTATTTATACCGAACCCTTGGATTAGCCATTGTTGCCCATCATACAAAGCAGCTAAGGGAATATAACGCAGTTGTCCGTCGGGAGCGTAGATGATGGTTTTGGCTTTGGCTTGGGCTAGGTCGTTTTCTAGGGGCTTAACGAGCCAATTATAGAGCTTTTGGGCGGGAATTTTGGCGTTAGCGGTACGGTTGGGCAATACTGAACGAAACTCCGCAATTACCCGGTTAAGCTCTGTTTGTTTAACTGCAACGGTGCGGCGAATTGGGGGTGCGTAGGGGGTGACTAATACCAATTCTAAGCGATCGCTTAAAACGAAGGGATAGAGAATAACAGCATCTTGCTGAAGTTTTTTCAGGTTATCTTGCAAAGCGCTGGCGGAAGATTCTAAATTAAAGCTTTGTCCTTGGGTAGTTTGTTGAAGTTGAACAACCCATTCCCGCACCTTGGGACTTTCGAGGAAGTTGTTAAACTGTTTGGTAACTTCCTGCTGATTTTTCCGCAGTTCGAGGATACGCTGTTTTTGCGCTGGGGTGCGGTTGTTCACGTTAATGCTTTCGAGTTGCGCGAGTTCTTTACCAAATGCAATGGCTTTATCGATTTCTGCTGTCATTCCCTGACGAATTTGCTGTTCTTGGGGAAGTTCGGTGACACCTTGCGCTGTATTATCGCTTCCGCGCACGTTGCGCAGATAATCTTCTAATTCTTGAACTTTGAGTAAATCTAGTACCCGTTGCGCTTCTAAAACGCGGTTTTATTGGAGGAGAATATCAGCTAAATGGCGATAATCTTTGGCGATGGTTTCGGTGTAAGATTCTTGGTATTCTTTGGGAAGTTCTCTGATATTTTGGCGAATGGCTTCTCTGGCATTAACTGACTGTTTAAAGAAGATAATTGCTAATTCTGGTTTATTTTGTTTTTCTAGTAAGTAACCGATACTATTGAGAACGATTCCCTCACCTTCTTTATTACCGATTTCTTGCGCAATGACTAAACTTTGCTGTAAGAATTTCCTAGCTAAATCGTACTTTCCTTGCTCAAAGTAAACCTTACCAATATTATGGAGAATTACCCATTCTGAACGCTGAGAGTCGAATTGTTGATATGTGGTTAAAGCTGGTTGTAAAAAGTCTAAGGCTAATTGATATTTACCTTGTTTGAAGTAAACCAAGCCAATATTATTAAATGTTGTAGCTTCGAGCAATTTTTTTGCTTTTTCAGCATCAACTTTTTTGACAACTGTTAAAGCCTGACGATGGTAATCTAATGCTAAATCATACTTTTCTTGTTTGTAATGGATATTTCCGATAGCATTGAGGGCGTTAACTTCTCCTCTAAAGTCACCAATAATATCGCCGTTGCTGGCAATTAAAGTAGGTCTTCTCGCAGTTTTTAAAGCATCATTATAGTATTTGACAGCGAGTTCATACTGTCCTAGTTTTTGGTAAATTCTGCCGATGTTAAACTCAATTCCTACCCAATCTCCTAAGATTTCGTTACGAATTGGTAAGGCTTGGTGATAGTAATCTAAAGCTAATTTATATTCTCCCAAACTGCTGTAAGCGATTGCCATTTGGTTGAAAGCTCGGAATTTTGTTTCCTGCTGACCGAGTTTTGTAGTAATATCTACTACTTGCTGATATTTCTCTATAGCTTGGCGATATTGTCCTTTGCGAGAAAGTTCTCCTCCTTGCTGATAGTAAATATTGCCAATAGCATTGAGACTAGCTTTTTCGTTGGATGTATCGCCTATTTCTTTGTAAAGGGATAAAGCTTGCTGATAATATTTTAATGCTTGCTGCTCATTCTTTTGGCGGTTGTAAACTTCTCCTAGTTCATAAAAACAGTTAGCGATTTTGGCTTTATCTCCTAGCTGCTGATAAATTGCTAAAGCTGCTTCAAAGGTTTTTATCGCTCTAGAATATTCCTGATTTCTGGATTGTCTCTTACCTTCTTGAAATAAGCGATCGCCTTTAAGTTTATCTGGTGTCTGCGAAAAAAATATGACTCCACCTTCTGATTTAAAAGTCGTAACCTTACCGGATGCAAACTGAATTTTTACTTCTTGATAATTTACCGCACCACTCAGAGGAGGTTTACTGAGGAGAGTTGCTTGATTATTGGCGCTTTTCACAATTTCTTGTTTAATCGCCAAAGCTTGTTGAGATGCAGCTAAAGCGGCTGAAGTTTGTCCTAACTTTTCGTAAACTAATCCCATTTGCGTGAGAATTACCGCTTCCCAAGGACGATTTTTTTGCTGGCGGACAATTGCTAAAGCTTTTTGGTAAGATTGCAAAGCAAATTGATATTTTTCTTGCAGGTATTGTCCTTGAGAAGTGTAACTATTTCCCGTCGCAAATAGCGCAACAGCGTCACCTTCTAGCCTATGGATTTGCACCAGTGGTTTTTTGCTTTCATCTCTCCCAACTTCTGTAATCAGGATGGCTTGTTTACCAGCGATTTCTTCTGTAGTATTGTTAGTAATTTCCTGCTTAAATACAACTGCTTGCTGACGATATGATTCTGCGGCTTGGGGTTGTCCTAGCTTGTCGTAAATTGTGGCGATACTTTTGAGAATTGCTTCGTGATTTGGCTGAAATTCCGCAATTCTATAGCGGCGAAAATATTCCGATTTCCCATACTGACGCCAGAGAAATTCTGCTGAAGAAAGGGAACTTTGATATTGAGAGTCACGCGCGATCGCCAATGATTTCTGATAAGCTTCTAAAGCAGCAGGGTATTGTCCTAAATTTTCGTAAGCTTTCCCAATCTGCATGAGCAAATGCGGTACTTGGATAGCAAGATGATTAGGACTATTTGACTGACTTGCGATCGCCAGCAATTCCTGGTAAACCTGTAAAGCAGCTTGATGTTGTCCCAATGCGGCGTAAGTTGCTCCCATGCTGCGTTTAATTCGCTGTTCCTGCTGATTCTCAGAACCTTGGAAGATTTCTCTGCGCTCAGTTTCTTTATTTTCCATCTCTGCGCGGAGAATTGTTAAAGCTTCCTTGTAGGAATCCAACGCATTTTGATATTGTTGGAGTGCTTGGTAGATATCCCCTATATTAGTCAGGGTATCTTCCTCTTCATTTTCCGCAAAACTTTCCCAAGACGCAGTTCCCACGACTACCTGGAGTCTTTGTCCCCGTTTCTCCATTGCAGAGATCTCTTCAGGAGTCTTAAAAGTTTCAACTGTAGTAATCGCCTGAGTAATCGGTTCTCCTGAACCTACCTTAATTAAACCATTACTAATGGCATCTGTGAGTTTAATTCCCTCTGTAGAATCAACATTGACTTTTGTACCGTATGCTACGCGAATAGTATCAGGTATTGGCGCTTTTGCTGCTTCTTCCCCCACCTCGCGCCTCATTGCTAGACTTTGCTGGTAATGCTGGAAAGCGACTCGCAACAATCCCTGGATTTCGTACATTCTCCCCATCTGATTGAGAATTACCCATTCCCAAGGACGATTTTTTTGCTGGCGGACAATTGCCAAGGCTTGCTGATAAGATTCTAAAGCAGCTTGATATCTTCCTTGGAATGCGTGCGCGTCACCATTTCTATAATGAGTTAAGGCTTCTCCTTCGAGGAAAGTAATTAAAGTTGGTCTTTTGTTGGGTGTATGATAAGTAACTAGAATTCCTTGTTTGACAATGTGCGTCGGCCAGAAAAGATGGATACCCATATCTCGCCTAATCGCTAATGCTTGTTCTTGATATTCCTGTGCGGTTTGCGGCTCTCCCTTATCAAAGTAGTAAATATAGCCAATACTATTCAGTATCTTTTCTTCCAAAAAGCGATCGCCTATTTGTCGCACTACAGGTAAAGCTTGTTTAAAATAATCTAGCGCTGCTTCCGGCTGTTTGCGTCCTTCGTTTTTATAAGTAAATCCCATCGCAGTCAGGATTTTCGCTTCCAAAGGACGATGCTGAATTTCTCGCGCTATATTTAAAGCTTGTTCGTAGAAATCCAGAGAAATCGGTCGAGCATCCCTTTGTGGATCTACTTTCCAATTGTAATCTTTCCCCAAATTAAAGATAACAGTTGCTTCCCCAGAGCGATCGCCTACTTCACGCATCTTTGTCAAAGCTTGCTTGTAAAAATCTAAAGCTTCTTCCTTGTTACCCAAAGCGCCGTAACTCATACCAATACCGTTGAGACTCCAGGCTTCCCCCGCATCGTTACCCACAAAACGCATAATGGCTAAGGCTTTCTCGTAATACTTGAGAACATCGTTATACGGCTTAATTTCTTCTGGTTTCTTAATTTTCTGGTAGTAAAGCTGCAACTGAATATAACTTAAATAAGTATTTCCCAACCCAATCAGCGTATTTGCTTCCCCAACTTTATCCCGCACAGTACGCCGAATTAATAAAGCTTCCTGGTAATATTTCAGCGCAGTTTCATACTTGCCTTGAGTTTCGTAAACTGCGGCGATATTATGCAAAGATACGCCTTCCCCAGGAAGATTACTCAATTCCCGGAAAATTGCTAAAGCTTGTTCGTGCTGCTTCAGCGCCGTTTGCGTTTCCCCCAGATTGCGGTAAACTTCTCCCAGCTTGTTGAGAGTTTCAGCTTCGGGAATACGTATAATAGAGCGATCGCTAACTTGGCGATAAATTTCTAATGCTGTTTGCAAAGACTCCAACGCAGCAGCGAATTGACTAGTCTGTAGCTGTTTGCTCCCCACCGTAAAAAACTGATCCGCTTTCGTTTTCGTCGGGTTAGGGGTTTGAGCTAACACCTGGGTATTTGCAACTACTTGCGCCGTTAAAACTGAATCTTCAGCCAAGCCAAAGCTTACCAATCCGCCATCAAGAAAAAAAGTAGCCAAGCAAGTAGTCAGCGCAGTCAATCCCACTCTTGGGGTTAGCATCAAGAAATTCCCCATTTTTGTTAACCAGACTTATCAGTTTTAACAATAAAATATTCATTAATAGCAGCTAGCATTACGAAAAAATACATAATTATTGATACAGGCTCGACAAGATATGTCAGTAGTATTATGATGAGTCTATTAACTTGATGTTTGGCAAATCGAAGCGGGGGCGAAAACCCTATAGGTTCTGCCAAAATCCCCAGAACCTTGACAAGTGAATAATTTCAGCGTTTCGAGAATTGGAGCAGATGCAAATTATTTGCAATAAGGTGGGCTGAAATTGATTAAATTTTTCGATCTGCCAAAATGCTTCTCAGGATGCTTGCTGTGGTTAGGTTTCAATACCCAGCTGTTTCCGCAACCAATTACCCCGCAAGGGGATTGAAACTTGAAGATCTTTGCTTTGGAGAGTAGAGATATAGGTTTCCGCAACCAATTACCCCGCAAGGGGATTGAAACCAATGGAGTACCAAGGAACTGCACAAATGTCTATATGTTTCCGCAACCAATTACCCCGCAAGGGGATTGAAACAAACTCTTTAAGATACCCTCTGACTAAATCAAAAGCAGTTTCCGCAACCAATTACCCCGCAAGGGGATTGAAACATTAACTGCTATGACTCCCTGCTTTAATTCCTGTAGTTTCCGCAACCAATTACCCCGCAAGGGGATTGAAACCAATCTGGCGAAGATAAAACTAATTGAATCTCTGCGACGTTTCCGCAACCAATTACCCCGCAAGGGGATTGAAACCAATCTGTCCATGCTGAACGCCCTCAGAAAGTCTGAGTTTCCGCAACCAATTACCCCGCAAGGGGATTGAAACATACGCAAAAACTACCTAACAGGTAAGCGTGTTACGTTTCCGCAACCAATTACCCCGCAAGGGGATTGAAACCTCTCACCAAAGAAGCAACTGCCAAACAGCAGGGATTAGGTTTCCGCAACCAATTACCCCGCAAGGGGATTGAAACCTCCGCCGGATACGGTTATATCTAAATCGTCATCAAGTTTCCGCAACCAATTACCCCGCAAGGGGATTGAAACGCCTATAATCAAGGTTTAGACACCCCAGAATATTCTAGTTTCCGCAACCAATTACCCCGCAAGGGGATTGAAACAAAATCTATTTCTGAATACATCAGCCGCCAAGAATTAAGTTTCCGCAACCAATTACCCCGCAAGGGGATTAAAACAATACATTGGCTAAACAAGAAATGACTAACGCTCAAGGAAAAGAAAAATAAATGTAGGTTGGGTTGAACGGAGTGAAACCCAACAATACCAAAGTTTTCGCGTTGGGTTTCGTTCCTCAACCCAACCTACAGCTACATTGGTAAAAGCCTTGAAAAATAAGCGGTTTGAGATTTTTATTTGGTGAGAGTGATTAAAGAGGATTAAAAAGAGCGATCGCAATTACGATAAATATTATTTTTGATAGCATTTTCCGACATAGTAACATATACCCGTAGGGGCATGGCACTGCCATGCCCTCTACAATATATTGATATGTCGCTGTTGCGTGTTGTGACAAAGCATGTAAATCTATGTTTAGTAATATTACTGAAAATATCAAGGCTTTACTAAAGCGTTACATCAGAAAAATTGGGTAGTAACTGGGTAGTAATTGGGTAGTTTTACCCTATATAACCACCGGAGATTGATCCATAATAATTGATATAAATCATCGCTGGCAACCACATTTAAAGCTAGCATTTAGTAAATCTTGCGATAGACCGAAACCCTGAGACAAAACTCAGGGTTTTTTAAATTTATTTATCAGTCTTAATCCGTAAATTGACTCACAACCTCTGATGCGCGATTAAGCAATGAAAGAGCGATCGCCTGTTACAGGAAAAATTAACTGAGAATTGCTGTTGTAGAATCTTGATAGTATTTTATATAACAAGTATACCTAACTTTATTTTTAACCAGCAGCCGCAAGCTTGATGAAATTACTACCCTACGATAGCTTTACGATTGTCGTACCTCAACCACTATCTGTGGTTTTGCAACGGCTAAATGCAAAAGTTGAAGCACCAAAACTATATAGATTCTCTAGAGAACACGCGCCTTATCAAGGAACTGTTTCTGAGCAAGGGTTTCAAATTACGCGGATTATTCACTATCGCAACTCGTTTTTACCAGTGATTAAAGGACGCTTTCAAATCGAGTCTTCTTATCAAACAGAAGTACATATAAAAATGAGCCTACATCCTTTTGTCATGGCGTTTTTAGGATTTTGGTTTTTCTTTTGGTATAGTGCAACCATTCCTATCAGTTTAGTAGGTTCTATGCCGAATGGAATGCCAATATTATTTTTAGGAATGCCGATATTAATGTTGATTATATTTTGGTTTGCCTTTTGGAATGAAGCAAATCGCAGTCGCAATGAATTGACGCAAATTATCCAGGGAGAATTATAGGTTGTCAGTTCTAAGAGTTAGAAGACTACTGCGCTTCAGTGAATTTATGTAAGAAAATATTAGGAATTACGCACAAAACCTCTCTAACTCTAATTTCTCTGTGAACTCTGTCTTGAAAAGTTCAGATCGGCGGAAACCGCCGCTCCGACTTTTCGCTGTGTTCTCTGCGGTTCATTTCTTCATGATCTTTACGTAAGTCCTGAATCTATGATTTGTATGACGCATTGGTGCGTTGCGCTGCGCGACAACACACCCTACATATACTGAAATCTTCTTTAATTTTGAATTTTGAATTTTGAATTTTGAATTGTTAATATTCTTAAGTCGTTCGCTATTAACAGAAAAATTCTGCATAACAAATAAGCTAAAAATAGCGCTACAGAATGTTTTATGACTTCAACACATTCTCAAAAAGTCCTAAAAATGATTGAGGATAAATTACTGGAAGCTTATGCAAGATACTACGGGGACTTGAATGTTGGAGATATGTCTCCGGAAGAATTCGTTAACACCTACGGACGCATTGAAGATAGGGTTAATGGTAATTTAAACTTAGGCGCGATCGCACCTGATGAATCAACCTCTACTTTCTCGACAAACTCAGCTAAAGCGGATCGCAATTCAGAATCATCCAAAGATTCCCAAAATGTCGCCTGAGATGCGATCGCAATTTTCCGTTTAGCATTCTCAAAAGCATCCTTATCAACTATTCTTGTGGGCGTTGATAGGGTGCTAATTGTTACCTCAATTTTGGCGATCGCTTCAATAATATCTGGGTTAGAACTGCGTAACCCCCGCAAAACAGATAATTCGTTGGTTAAGTTTTCAATTTCTTTGGTGTTGATTATCTCCATTGTGGTTGACTGGCTTTGTAAATAGCCAATTAAATTGGGTGCATTGTCACATAAAGCCGCGATCGTCTGGGCGATGATTTCCCGCAATCGCGGACATTTGGCATTATCGCAATGATACTTACCAGGTTTGTTGTAGTTAACACAGCGTATATACTCGACTTTCGTTTTGTGGCGGGAAAAGTTGCGATACATACTTCCGCCACAATGAACGCATTTAATTAAACCTGCGAGTGGATATTCACCACGGGTAGATGTGGCGGAACTGCGATACTTTTTATTTGCTAATAATTTATTTTGAATTGCGGCTACGGTATCTGCGGTAATTAAAGCTGGGTGGGTGTTGAAGTTAATAATAGGTTCCCGATTTACACCTGGCTTTTTTTTGACAAAATAAGCCGTATGTCCTTGTAATGCGGGATTTTTCACCCAATCTCGCAACCCAGCGACGCTAAACACTACCTCATATTCCTGGTAAATATAATTGCAGACATCCTTAAGCGATCGCATCGACAAAGTTAAATCAATAATTATCTTAGCTAGCTCAAAGTAAGTTTTACCTGATTTCTCGTGAATCTGATAATTCGGCGTTAATCGCTGATTTTCGTCTTTACTATAGCCAAAGGGCGGTACGCAATACTTTAATTGCTGGCGAAAATAATTATTACCATGTTTAATCCTCTGAGATAACAGCCGCGATTCAAATTCCGCCAAACCAGACATTTGATTAATACTAAACCAGCCAAAGGGCGAATTTGGGTCAACTGGTGCATCCAATATCCGCAGATTGACGTTATGCTTAACGAAAATATCAATCGCTTTGTGAATCGCAATTACACTGCGCCCTAAACGATCCACACGAGTGATAATAATTTCATCAACTTGATTGTGCTGCGCCAACTTCAGCAACTCGTTATACTGTTTTCTCCCATCATTGCGTCCCGATTCTATATCTATTAAAACTTCCGTTGCACCCGCCGCTTTTAATCTCGCTATTTGCTGATTTAAGGCGTCAAACTCCTCAGCTTGTTCTTGCGTACTCACGCGGGCGTAACCGTAAACTCTCATGGGAATTTATCTAAATCAGTCTCCAAATCATATCACAAAGGTGTTGTTGTAAGTGCTATGGTTCTGCTGTACCTACTACATATTCCAACAAAGCTTCGCCACCAAAGCGGTTACCCAGGTTTTTACTGCCAATAAATCCGGGCGCAATCACCGGAATCACAGGAGTTCCTAATTTTTCCGCCGCAGTTTTGCACACAGCATCCATATCATCGCCAATTAAAGCTGTGACGCAGGTAGCGTAAACAAAGATAGCTGCTGGATTATAACGTTTATGTATTTCCGCGATCGCTTTATAGAGTTTCTTCTCGCCACCAAAAATGACATCATTTTCAGTTAAGTCAGTGGTAAACCCCGTTTTGTAAAGCATGGGGCCTGAAGAGAGACTACCACGACTACCCCAGGAATTACCAGCGCAAGCGATCGGCCCGTGGACTAAATGAGCAGCATCCGTAATGGGTACCAGAGCAATCATCGCCCCATCAAACGCGCAACCGCCTTGAGCTGCTCCCGGTTGTGCTTGTTGGGTACAAGATTTATTTTTCTTTTCGCTCTGTTTGTGCTGATTATGTTCGCATCCTGACTCACTAAGCAGCTCGTTGATTTTACCTTGGGTGATTTTCATCTCTCTTCTCTTGCTGGATGGCAGGTTTATACCAATTCAAAATTCAAAATTCAAAATTCAAAATTTAGAAAATGAAGATATTGCTGAATTTAGTAGAATTGGTGTGAATTGTTCTCTGAGTGTTGTCCGTTGTCATTCGTCGTTGTACTTTGAATAATTAATGACTAATGACTAATGACCAATGACTAATGACTAATGACTAAATGGTAATAGGTAATGGGTATTGATTAATGTCTCAGGTCTAACAAATGTATTGCGTTACATCCTCGCCACATTCATCGCTCAGAAAAGATAAAGCCCGCAAACGCAAACTAATTACCTCGTCATACAAAGGATTAAATTTGCACAGTGCTGGAATATGATAAGTATGCCCAAATAAATTAATGTCGCGCTCAAACGGGCAACAGCAAGGAATGACGCGACAAATTAAATGAGCAAAATTAGCATTCTTTACTTTAATACCATCTACCAGACGACGCAAAGGCTTAAGAATATCAAAAGAACCAGAGCCTTTATAGTTAGGTGGATGGTAATTTGGATGAGGATGAGGGTGATTGTGAGTTATACTTGCCATAATCAATACCTCAGTTACAGGAAAAAGTAAAAAGTAAAAGATATTTCTTGTTACTTTTTACTTTTAAAATATGCCGCGAGTGACTGTAATTTCTAACGAACTAAGTCGTAGGAAATATCGGTCTTAGAAGGAATGTTAGTACGTTGATCGATGTCCTCGAAGATTGTATTAACAACCCAGTTGAGGAGGTTAATTACACCTTGGTAACCGATGGTGCTGTAGCGGTGCAAGTGGTGACGATCCATGATAGGATAGCCGATTCTCACTAAGGGTACCTTGCAATCGCGCCATAGGTACTTACCGTAGGAGTTACCGATTAACAAATCAACTGGTTCGGTGAACAACAGAGAACTAATGCGCTGACTATCAGGTAAAATTAAACTAACGCTGCAATGGTTGAATATATGAACGTTTGGGGTTATGCGCGGGTTTCCACAGATGAACAAGCAGAAGATAAAGGCGCGTTAATTAAGCAGATGCGACGGTTGCGGGATGCTGGCGCAACGCAGATATATTATGACGTAGAAAGCCGAACGAGCGATCGCCGCAAAGGACTGTTACAGTTAATTGAAGATATTAATGCATCTGCACCTGGGAAAGTAGCCAAGCTGTTATTTATTCGCATCGACCGGTTAACATCTTCATCAATGACATTTTATCGGTTGATGGATGCGTTAAAAAAGAAAGGTATACAACCATCCGCCTTAGATGAACCTTTTGATTTATCAAGTATTGGTGGTGAGTTAACAATTGATGTCAGACTAGCAGCATCAAAGTATGAGGTTAAAATGCTGGCGATGCGAGTCAAAAAAGAACGCGACACCCGCAAAGAAAATAAAAAACCTCACTGGAATGCTCCATTGGGGTATATTGTGGAGGATGATAAATATAAACGCGATGAACGTCCTTGCGTTTGCTTGCTTGCAGGTAAGCGAGAATTGACGCGATCGCAATTAATGCGATTTGTCTTTGATACCTTTTTTACAGTCGGTACAGTCTCCCAAACCGTAAAAGTTCTTCACGATACTTTCGGCATTCAAGCCAACGCAGTCCCCAAAGCCACAGATAGCAGAATAAATATCCTCACAGAAAATGAGGAAATTGTACTAGAAAATATCAACAAATCCCGTAGCGGCGCATTAAATTTGCGTTATCCCCACACCGGCTTGAAATGGTCTGTTTCTGGGTTACGCTCGATACTGGTTAACCCTATCTATGCAGGGGGAACGCTGTACAATATTATGGTTCGCCCCAAAGGACACCGCAAACCCTTCGATGAATGGGAAGTCACCTGGGGAACCCACGAAGACGAAGCGATTATTACCCGCGAAGAACACGAACGCATCAAAGCCACAATCCGAGAGAATCGCAATAATCGCTGGGCTACCGAACAAAAACATATTAACCCATTCGCCAACTTAGTCAAATGCGCTCATTGTGGCGCAGCTTATAGCCGCCAGTGCAAAAAATTAGTAAAACGCCAAGGTTTTATTCGTCATCATTATCAATGCAGTTTTTACCGTACAAATGCTTGTCAAAATGGACGTATGATAGCTTCCGATGAATTAGAAAAGCAAGTAATTCATCATCTAGTTCGCGAAGCAGAAAAATTAGCAGGATTAGTAGAACAAAAAATTGATAATACTGAAGAATCAGCAGAAATTAAAACACTTCGTACTTCTTTAAACACCTTAGACGCATTACCATCAAATCCCGCCATTGAAAAAGCCAAAGAAGATATGAGAATGCAAATAGCCACAGCTTTAGCGATGACAAATAACACATCGACACAATATTTAATTGCTAAAGAACGAATTATTTCTGCCTTCTCTAATGAGAGATATTGGCAACAATTAGAACCAGAAGATAAACAAACTTTACTTAAAGGATGTATCAAAAAAATCGTGGTAGATGGCAACCTAGTAACAGGAGTTGAACTACTATATTTACACTAAGCAACTTTTTTCGATTTACGCTGCTTAGTAACTTTTTTCTCTGACTTTACCTGATGCACCTGAGCGTTTTGACGTTCTAGTTCCCGTTGCTCAAATTCAATCACAGTGCGGGCAACCAATTCAGCAAGTGTTTCATATCGTGTCATTTATAGCGGCTCCATCATTACCTTAAACATAGCGAAGAAATCAAAAAAATCTGTTAGCTGTAAGCTTTTTTTATGTATTAAAATTTGCCAGATTAATTAATGATAAAAACCGCTATGAATGCAGAGGTATTTATGCTGATTACAGAGAGCGATCGCTAAAAAATTGACGCCAAAATTATCATGTATTAAAGCAATCAAATATATAGGCAATATCCACACACATTCTAAGTAAAAAATATATTAATCCCAATAATGTGTAGGGGCATGGCAATGCCATGCCCTCTAGAATATATAAGTAACTCGGTGGAAATAAACCAAACTATGTTAAAAAAGGTAAATAGACTTGAAATCCTTACCAATGACCAAGGACAAATGACAGCCTCAGCCAGTTGTCTTTAATTTTGCCGACCTATTTAGATGTATCGCCAATATTATTTAAATTGGTATCACTTAAGCCGAACTTCCACTTTCGCCAGTCATCACCGCAGCTGTAATTAAATGTGCTAACCGTAAAGCTTCGGGAACTTTCCCGCAGTCAGTTAAGCGTTCCAATACCTGAGCTATCACAGCAGGTTCTTCACCGCTAACTTGAAAGAAAAACGGTGCATAATCGTAAATCGTCCCGGCTTGCTGTAATATTTGATATCGCTTTTGAAACTCCGGTAAATTCTTCATAGCTGCTTCCACCGCAGCTAAATCAGGTTGACGACGCATCACAGTTACACAGGGTAATTGTAAGCGCAGAGATAATTCTGGAAGATTGACGACATTAAACCCACCAAAGGCAATGCCATCTAACAATACTAGATGTAATTGCGGTAAAAACTTTTTGCCGATTAACAAATTGCAGATAACATCTGTAGCATCAAAACCATCTTGGTGAATTTTACCCCAAACCATACCTTCAAATCGCGTTCCCGCACACACTACCCCAGCCAGAGATACATATTCATCAACACCCTTGACAAAAGGTGCATCATCAAAGCCGATAACGCGAATAGTCCGATTGAGTTTGACTAAAGATTCAAGTTTCATGAAGCTGTTATTTGCGGACTGAACTCCTGACTACAAACCTTTAATTAGTTGCAATAGCATAGCCTAGATATACCTAAATATAACCTTTGACTGTAGAATTTATCACCTTAGATAGATGAAAACATTAGTTAAGATAT
Source organism: Calothrix anomala FACHB-343 (assembly GCF_014696435.1). Taxonomy (GTDB): domain Bacteria; phylum Cyanobacteriota; class Cyanobacteriia; order Cyanobacteriales; family Nostocaceae; genus Aulosira; species Aulosira anomala_A. Next base: position 32,571 of record NZ_JACJQG010000088.1, read on the forward strand.
AGTGTTTTTTTTGACAAAAAATGGTAATCTACAAACTCATTTTGAGTCAAAACTGAGGTAAGTACATGGAAGCTCTCGCACTTCCTATATTTCTGATTTTGATGGCGTTGACTATTCATCTTCCCCAAAGAGGCCCAGCTAAAATCAGCAGGACGAGAGGTGGAAGCGTAGTTATTAATGTCACATTCAATCAAAACAAGACATTTCCCATGATTTTGGATACAGGCGCGGATATGACAATCATTACGCAAAAAATGGCTAGTGCCTTAAAGGTAGAACAAATGGGTGCAATTCCTTTTAGGGTGGCTAATAACCAAGTAGTGCTTTGGCCTGTAGGGATGGTAAAGTCGGTAGAAGTTGGTGGTGCGTTAGTAGATAATGTTAATGTAGCGATCGCACCTGAAAGGTCAATGGGTCTTTTAGGACAAAGCTTTTTAGCAAAATGTGATTACACCATCGAAGGCGATGTTTTAAAATGCACTCGCAAATGGACACCAGAAGGTTGATATTTTCGCAATTAAAAAACTGAGATGTAGCCAAAATTTGGTGGATTACATCTGTTATCTGATTTTAGTTAATTAGCATAAGACGTACTCTTCTGTGTCAATTTCATTAATTTCGTCGTTATGCGAAATATAAAATTAGCAACATATTATGCACAAACAACAAGTCTAGAAATTTAATTTACGAGTAATACTATTTCGATATGAAGATGCATATTATTAGCCTGCGGAGGCAGGCTTTGTTTATTTAGCCCCAGGCTACTGGTTACTGCGGGCGTTAATGTGCAACCTCATATAAAATTGGTATAATCCAATTTTTATTATTAGTTCTCTTCTAATTCTGCACTCGGCTTATATTTTTTGACGATCACCATCAGACAGATACAACTCACTGCTAAAGCGAATGGGTTTAATGCTCCACTGTCTAAGATAATGTAAATTCCTAATCCTACCAAAACGAAGGGAACAAGATTATTACCGTAACGGTTGAGAATAGTGCCAATATTGCTTTGGCTAATTAATTTGTAGCTAGCATAACACCAAACTCCTACCAGCAAAAAGAAAATACTGATAATTATTACTAGTCTAATGAGATTACTGTTAGCGAATAATGGCATATAAATACTAACATTATCGCTACCATTGGCAATAGTAATTGCCGCTACACTATAAGTCTGTGGAGAAAGAAAGCTGAGGAATGAATAATTTTTATCTAACTGCAATGCTTCATTTTCTGCATCTGCATCATCGCTTTCTTGATTGAGCCAATTACTTAAACCAATTGCTATTGGTACTAATCCCAGTAATCCAATCCAGTGCTGAGGTACGATTAAACCACCAAGGAAACCAGCCAAGCTAGCAATTACTAAAACAGCAAATCCGAGAAATTGACCAATAATAATATGTCGATAACGAAAATTTTGATTGATTTGTGAGAACCAAAGGGACAAAATCACTAAGTCATCAAGATTAGTGGCAGTAAAAGCTGTTATTCCTGTAGGAATGGCTGTAATTAATTCTTCCATTGCACGGTTGGGGATATTGGATAATTTATTGCTATTCGTTAATCAATATTGTTAGCTGAATGAGCAAAAAAGGCGCATAATTTAGGGGTGATTTAGCTTGGACTTTTTTTGTGCGATCGCTCTTCTTACTTAAGTTTCAACTTACCCGGATTTGAAAATAAATGCAAACATTTATTTTTGTTGAATTTATAAATAAAAATGATTGATTGCATATTTCATAACTAAATACTAATTTATGAATGTCTAGAATCTGAGGTTGGGCTGCTTAAAGGTTAAAATCTGCAATATAGAATCCAAAATTTGTATAATTGGAGTTAAAAGTGATGACAGAAAAAATTGTGAATATTACTAATTTTCATGCTCACGTTTACTTCGATGTTACAAATCGTGAGGTGGCTGCACGTGTACGCGAAGGCTTAGGTACAAATTTTGATGTGCAATTAGGACGTTGGCACGAAAAGCCGATAGGGCCCCACCCAAAATCAATGTATCAAGTTTTATTTTCTCCAGAACAGTTTGGTAAAGTTGTTCCTTGGTTAATGCTCCATCGCGAAGACTTGGATATTTTAGTTCACCCTACAACAGGAAATGATGTAGCGGATCATACAAGTCATGCTTTATGGTTAGGAAACAAACTAGAGCTAAATATCAAAATTCTCGAACAGATTCGTAATTCGTAAGATGAGGATACAGCAAACCCTAATTAATTCATGAACATATCAAAATGATATGCTGAGGACAAAAGACATGATTAACTTTGCCAAAAAAAGCAGTTAAGTATATATTGTCATCAAAGGTAGTTGCAAAGTTATTATCTGGCTTAACCTGCATTTCATTAAATGACACATAACAGCCCTTGCCAGTATTTTCGGGAGCATCCCAATTTTGACGCAATACCCTAGAAGGGTATTGCTATACCAACAAAGCCTGCCGAAGCCGGCTAAAAGTTTGATAGCCTGCGAAGGCAGGCTTCGTATTTCTAGCCCCACCCTTATAGGGCTTGTCATTACCAACATCTTTTAAAGTGATTGGGTAATCAAATCAGCAGCCCAACACATATCCTGTAATCGCAACCAGCCTCGCCATAAGGTCTGCCAACCGGGCAG
>NZ_JACJQG010000089.1 GCF_014696435.1 Calothrix anomala FACHB-343
ACGACTTTTGGCGGGAGGGCATCTCGCTACCGCTTCTGGAGAAAGAGTAAGACCAAGTAAAGGCACTGCTTTTGCAAGGCGTTTTTCTGTGAAGGAAGAATCCCCACACCTTAAGTAGGGGGAGTTGTCAACTAACCGAGTATTTATGGAGATGAGGTAGTTTTACCCTGATTTTTGCCAAATTGTTCATGGCTATGCAGACAGCAAGCTATCCTGATTGGTAGCTTATAAACGGATAGTGAGATAACTTTACAGGGTGGTTTGAGACTTGAGGCTACTATCCTCACAAAACCTGGGCGAAAAAAATTGATAATTAAAAATTAAACCGAAACATTCACCATTTCCTCATGTTCATTGAGGGATGTTCGATAGGATGGGGCATTGAACTCCTTCCAAAAACACCTGACAATTAACAAAGCGCAAAGTCGAGCCAGTTATCTATGCTGGGCTAGTCTCCTGACTTAAACGAACAGGTGTTTATTTAAGCGGGTCACCCCATCAATAGACTGTTTTAGCTTTGTTAGATAAAACAACTGACACATAAAGTGCGGTAAATTTCAGTTTGATGCGACAGGGATACTAAACAAATAATGGTTCAAGAACGCACATTACCTACTTTTAATGCCGCTAAAGTTCAGATTACCAAAGAAGAAGGCTTGCGGTTGTACGAGGACATGGTTCTCGGCAGATCTTTTGAAGACAAATGCGCCGAAATGTACTACCGGGGCAAAATGTTTGGTTTTGTCCATTTATACAACGGTCAAGAAGCCGTTTCTACTGGCATCATTCAGGGCGCGATGCGACCAGGAGAAGATTATGTATCCAGTACCTACCGCGACCACGTTCACGCCCTAAGTGCGGGAGTTCCAGCCAGAGAGGTAATGGCGGAGTTATTTGGTAAAGCCACAGGTTGTAGCAAAGGCCGTGGTGGTTCCATGCACATGTTTTCTGCCGAACATCGCTTATTAGGCGGCTATGCTTTTGTGGCTGAAGGTATTCCTGTAGCAGCTGGCGCAGCTTTTCAAAGTAAATACCGCCGCGAAGTATTGGGAGACCAAAATGCTGACCAAGTAACAGCTTGCTTTTTTGGCGATGGTGCAGCCAACAACGGTCAGTTTTTTGAAACCTTAAATATGGCAGCTTTATGGAAACTGCCAATTCTTTTTGTGGTAGAAAATAATAAGTGGGCAATTGGCATGGCTCACGATCGCGCCACTTCTGACCCAGAAATCTACAAAAAAGCCAGCGCATTTAACATGGCAGGTGTGGAAGTAGACGGGATGGATGTTTTGGCTGTGCGTGCCGTCGCCCAAGAAGCCGTCGCCCGCGCCCGCGCAGGTGAAGGCCCCACCTTAATTGAAGCGTTAACTTACCGTTTTCGCGGTCACTCCCTAGCAGACCCAGACGAACTGCGCAGCAAAGCTGAGAAAGAATTCTGGTTTGCCCGTGACCCAATTAAAAAGTTGGCAGCTTATTTAGTTGAACACAATTTATCAACTCAAGAAGAACTCAAAGATATCGATCGCAAAATTCAGGCACTCATTGAAGACGCGGTGAAATTCGCTGAAAGTAGCCCTGAACCAGATCCAAGCGAGTTATATCGCTTCGTGTTCGCAGAAGATGAGTAGATAGGGGTTAGGGGCTAGGGGCTAGGGGCTAGGGAAGGAGGACAATTGTAGAGACGCGATTCATCGCGTCTTTGCCCAATGCCCAATGCCCAATGCCCAATGCCCAATGCCCAATGCCCCATACCCATGAAGGAGAAATTTGTGTTTTCTATAGCAACTCAACAGCAGCAATACAAAACCTATATTCTTTCTGATGAAACTGCTGGTTCTCAGATAGAAGTTGTGCCGGAACGGGGGGGTATTATCACCCGTTGGCGCGTCCAAGGGCAAGAAGTTCTCTATTTGGATGCAGAACGCTTTATTCATCCTGATTTGAGTGTTAGGGGCGGAATTCCGATTTTATTTCCGATTTGCGGGAATTTACCGGATAATACTTACACCTACAACGGTGAAACCTATAGCTTGAAACAGCATGGTTTTGCCCGTGACTTACCTTGGCAAGTTGTTGACCAACTAACAAGCGATCGCGCTAGTCTAACTTTAGTCCTCAACAGCAACGAACAAACCCGCGCTGTTTATCCTTTTGAGTTTCAACTGGCTTTTACCTACGAACTCCAAGGTAATACCCTAGCAATTCACCAGCAGTATCAGAATTTGTCCTCAGTGCCATTGCCTTTGTCGATGGGCTTCCATCCCTACTTTGTGACTGCTGATAAAGATCAACTTGAGGTTTCCATCCCTTCTAGAGAATTTCAAGACCAAAAAACTAAACAAATTCATCCATTTGATGGTAAATTTGATTTTGGTCTGGATGAAATCGACGTTGCCTTTAAGCAGCTAAGTAGTCAATCGGCTTCTGTGGTAGATAACAGCAGAAAGTTAAGCTTGACATTAGATTACGGCAAAGAATATCCTATATTAGTCTTTTGGACAGTTAAGGGTAAAGAATTCTATTGTCTAGAGCCTTGGAGCGCGCCCCGCAACTCGCTCAACAGTGGCGAACATCTGACTGTTCTGGAGCCAGGTACTAGTTACCAAGCATCTGTAAAGTTAACAGGTAATTTCTTCTAAAAAACCTCTTTACAAAACTACAGATGTCTGTGCTATAATCAGAAAGTTGCGAAAACAACGGAACGGGTCGCTAACTCAACGGTAGAGTACTCGGCTTTTAACCGATTAGTTCCGGGTTCGAATCCCGGGCGACCCATTTACAAGGAAACAATACTCGCTGAAGCTTGAGAAATCAAAGTAGAAGCGAGTTTTATTGTTTATGAATATCCTAACTTTGAGCGATCGCTCTATTTGCACCAAAGAAAAGAGCGATCGCCAGAATTATGCCGTTAACCGATTAAGGTAAAACAACAGAGCTTTGCTTACCATTGTTATTCACACCATTTAAAGCTGTAACTACCGTACTCTCAGAAGAAGATGGCGATGTTTTAGAACGGCGTGATGAACTCTTGCGCGGCTTACCTCCTGCCTGGGCATATTCCGCGCTATATTTGCCATAATTGGTGGCTACACTCATTAACATCTTTTCTGAATAAGTGCTTAAATCTTCTTCAATTTCAGCGATACGAATTGCCATGTCATCTAGGCTAGAGAGTAAATTATTGTAATTTGATAGCTCGGTTTGCAAATTTTGAATCCGAAGAGGCGCGTCAATTAGGAGAGTTGATTAGTCGCAGAAGACAATTAGTTGAAATTCAAACTGCGGAGAAAAATCGTCGCTCACGCTCTCGTGGTAAAACATTGGCAAATATTGAAGCACATATTGAATATCTTGAAGGTCGTCTAAAACAACTTAACCAAGAAATTGAGCAATTAACTCAAAAAAATCAACAATGGATTAATAAGGTCAATTTTTCATGCTCTTTTTTTGCCTCAACGGGAAATCCAGCAACTGAGGAAGATTCGGCGGCGCAGCGGAGTGAAGGCGTGCGGGCTTTGACTATCTAGACTACATAGTCACAAACCTTGTAGCCCGTGCCAGACACCGCCGAATCTAGCGCAGCGATCCTCAGTTGCGTCAATGTTTCCACCACCACTTTTTTGTTAATGATCGCTTGACATTCAAGACAGTCGCTACGCAGCTTGCGTAAGTTCTGTTTTTTTACCGGGCGAAACCGCAGTTTATAGGGTTAATTCAGCTCGGACAATCACATCATTAAAGTCATTATCACCACCACCAGGTAAATCCTCAAATCCAAAAGTGTTATTTCCTAACAAGCGAATGTGGTCAACCTTATCACTATTAGCCCCTAAATAGGCAAAGTAAATCTGGTCAACTTGTCCATTCAGAACTTGGTCTACAGTGCGACCATTAGTCAGGATAAATGGAGCAAAAATACTTCCTCCTGTTAACAACTTGTCGGTAAAAGTAGCAGTTCCTTGATTATCAACCCGGAGATCAATTCCTGCCACACGATTTTTAACAGCAGCTTGAGCATAGCCTGAGTCACCAGGACGAAAATCAATAGTACCATTGCCATCAATATCAATACCTCCATTTTCATCAGCTACTTTGTACAAGCCGACAAAATTGCTAAAAGCAGCTTCTCTATTGACAACAAAATCAACTTTTACATCTTGGTTTATACCCTGTAAATCAATGACTTCTCCTTGTCGTGTTCCTTGCAGATTTGTACCCAAGAGTAATGGGTCATTTGTGGATTTAATATTCACCACTAAATCCTTGAAATCTGCATTATTATTAGACCCATCTTTCCAAGCCAAGGAGAAACCATCAGTACCCAATTCTGTAATTGTTTGACGGGAGATGTCGGAGAACAAGATATCTGTGGTGGGAGTAATTCCATTTTGCACACTATCAATTGTGCCGTTTTTAACCAAGAAGAACCTCAGATTATCACCAAAGTTAAATTCCAGTATACTCTTCAGGTTCTTGATATTAAATCCATTGGGGACATTGGCAATAGTTGAGAAAACTACTTTTGATTTATTTAAAGCAGCTTGAATATAACCTGCTTCTCCTGGAGCAATGCCATTAATTTTTCCTTGGGCATCATCAACGGTAAATACACCCAACTCATTTATCTGGTTAGAATTACTTTCTGTGAGTGTAACTTGAAGTTTTGGTTTGTTAGCACCACCAATAATAGTAAAGACATTATCAGAAATTTTTGTGAGTGTGGTAATTGCCAAAGCAGCATTTAAAGTGACAGATGCTTGGTCATCTTCATTGGGGTTATTATTGTTAGGAGTAGAATCAGGATCGGTTTCACTAACACCAGTGACTTCAGCTTTGTTAATAAGAGCATTTGCAGTTTCAACATTAGCAATAATAGTTAAACTGCGACTAACATTATCTCTGATATTTCCAACATCCCAAACACCTGTGATGCTATCATACGTACCTTGCTCGGGTGTGGCAGAAATAAAACTTAATCCTGTGGGTAAGAGATTAGCAACTTTGATGCTACTAGCAATTCCCGTTCCTTTATTGGTTATGGTCAAGGTAAATGTTAGTTGGTCTCCAACGTTGGGATTTTCCTTATCAACAGCTAGGGTCAATTCTAAATCAGCAGAATCAGGTGCGATTGAATTAATAGTTTTACTTTGACTTAAATAGTTATCGCTAGTGTTAGAGTCAGATTCATTACTGGTGACAATGGCTGTATTTCTCAATGTATCAGCAGTAATAGCAGTAGCATTAATAGTTACTGTTGCTTTTCCACCTTTGTCAATATTGCCTAATTCAGCGACTACATTGCCATTAAAATCAACAAAAGTATTTCCCTGACTAGCGATTGCTGATACATCTTTTACTCCTAATGAACCAATATCATCAATCAGTTTTACTCCCGTAGCTTGACTATTACCATTATTCGTAACAGTAAGTGTATAGGTAATTGTATCTCCTAGATTTACTGGAGTATTAGTTGCATTGCTAGTTAACAATAGATCCGTAGGCAGTAAAGGTACTTCTGCAACTGTAGTATCTACAATAGCCACATTATTTGTGACATCTGGATCATAGGTTTTAGTGGTGACAGTAGCAGTATTAGTAATTGTCCCTGTTGTTGGTGGGGTAATGGTAATGTTTACCGTTTTCTTCTGATCTTTTTCTAAATCACCAATATCAAAAGTGAGTTGATTATCTGATTGAGTGGTTGGGTTAATGCTAGATGAAACAAAGGAAACTCCTTCTGGTAAGATATCACTCAGCACAATTGATTTAGCTGTGCTAGTACCATTGTTAGTAACAGTAATTGTATAAGTCAGATTACTACCTACATTTACTGAGTCGGTATTAGTTGTTTTAGTAACAGATAAATCTGCTTCTTCAGTGACTTTGACCTGTCCTGTAGAATAATTCAAAGAAATTGGATTATTTTCATCCATGATCATTCCATAGATGTAATAATCCCCAGTAGCAATTCCTTCGGTATTCCAAACAAAACTGCCAGCACCATCAGTTTCATCAAGACCATCTTTAATTAAAATGCCATCGAAGCCTTCATTGTCAGTGTCATAAAATAGACTAACTTTAGCATTTGAATCTGCATCAAAAGCATTGTAGCTAATGGTAACATTTTGATCAGTTATATCTGTAGAAGGTGAAGTGATGGCAATGGTAGGAGCAATGGAATCACGGAAAGCACTGTAAGTAACCTGACCTAAACCAGTTTCATCTACTGCATCAATATCCCAAATACCTGGTTCTGGGTTGCTAACAATAACAACTCTAGTTGTTGAATTAGTAAGCTCATCAACAATGGCAATTTTGCCGGTTACTGCAAAATCAGACTCGTTAAAAATAGTACCATCAGGTGCTTTAACTTTAACTTTGACATTATCATTAGCATTTTCCCAGTCAGCACCCATCAAAATCCAATCTGTTCCTGGTGCAATAGTAAAACTACTGGTTTTGGGTAAGTTTTTAGAGCCAATGATTTCTACTTTGCCATCAAAAAAAGCTTTAAATCCACCAACAAAACTCAAATTTAAGCCCAGCTTTTGAATGTTAATTGTTCTCCAAGCAGCACCGAAATCATCAGATAAATTGCCATTATTGGTAAAATTAAACAAGAAATTACCAGAACTAATTTGCGCTCCACCAAGAAAAGGTACAAATTTAGGGATATTAACACTTGCCCCTCCGGACATAGTGATATCAAAGTTGGTACTAGCTTTGAATCCGCTTTGGGTTTTAATCAGACCATCAATTAATGAGTAACCTCCTTTTGTCTCAAAAAAACCTTTGTTCCAGTTAATTTCTGCATCCACATTACCACTGGCAACTTGCTCATTAATCATCTTAAATTTACCACTACCTTTAATCCGTTTTTCGTTAACGTTAACAGTAGCGTCAAGATCTACTAATGCTGCTTCAAATTTTCCTCCACCTATGGCTGTTAAATCAGCAGGTACTTTTGGTCCAGCCGTTAATTTAAGACCACCTGTGAACTCAATAGGATCTTGATCGGAAGGAGCAAAATTTTCTATTTTTCCTGACAAACCTTGCAAGAAAGCTCCAGTATTGCCTATAGGAACATTTAATCCATCTACTTCAGCACCAATCAGATTTAGCTCTACAGGTGGTATTGGTAATTTAAACCCTAGTTCCAAACCCGCACCAATTTTTTTAGGTGGAACACTAGCTCCAAAGGGAAATGTAACTTTAGCTTTACCAGCTATATCCTTATTTACTGTGTCCAGCTTTAATGTTGCTTCACTTATTCCCCATCCATTTGGCAATTTAATATTGCTTACAGAGAGAGAACCTTTAACATCTCCTTTGCCACCTTGGATTTGGATGTAATTATCTCCAGAAAAATCGGCTATAATTTTGCCTATTTGCCCAGCACTACCATCTGGTTTAGCAAAAGGATCAATTACTAATTTACCTTTAATTTTAACTTTGTCTTCTGGAGCTAAATACTCTATGGAAAAGTCATTAAATTCTCTAACTGGGAAAAATTTAAAAAGTTGAAAATCTTTAAAATTAGGTATTGAAAATTTGATGCTTGAGCCTAACTTCACATCATTTTGAGTAATTAATAGTCCATCTGAACCACTGAAAAAATAATCAGGTAGACCCAAATCTTCAATTAATTTGAACTTCGCCCCCAAAGCAAGTCCATTAGGATTGATACTTAAACTGCTAAAATCAACATCCATTCCTCCTAATTGATACTGATTTGCAAAGCTCTTATCTTCCTCTAACGAACCAGTTGCGGTTTTAACATCAATATCAAATTTGCTCTTAAATAGCGGTGTTGTCTTCACCAGACCAGCACCAATCAAGGAAGAAACTATTCCGTCAACAGTAATTTTATTTGCATCATACTCCACAGTACCTTCGACTTGGAGCATAGGGAAAAATCCTTGTCGTCCGATATTAATCGTTCCTTGAAGAATACATTTACCATTCTTTTCTTCCTCTGTTCCATTTACAAGTGAAATTTTGAATGGTAAAGGCTCAGGACAGTTTTTAGTATCAATTTTATAATCCCAAGCTGTACCCTCATCATTAGTTGCTAATATCACTTGTAATTCGTCAGAATTACCTTTGGGTATATTGACTGTTCCAGTTTTGCTACCTGATACAAAGCCTGTATTGAGAATGTCTTTTCCTTCATAACGGAGAATTAAATTGTCAGGAATAGTATACATTTCATAAAAATATGTTGCTGTTCCTCCACCTTTAGAATCTAGTTTGATGGTTTTTACACTCCCTTCAAACCCACCACTTACAAAACCTGTAGTAGCCTGTTCAACTACAAGTTCTTGCCCATCTAAAGTAATAATTGCCGTATCATCTTTAGCTTGCAATTGCTGTAACTGCTCAGATTCAAATGTCTTTCCTTGGACAAGACCCGAAAAAATTGCCCCTTCATCACCTGGAGCATCTACTTGATTTAATTTTGCATCTATAGCATGACCAATTTCTTCCAATAATACTGAAGTGATAGCACTGCTATTAGCTGTATTTTGATTGAGATAACCTTGGGAAACATAAATAGTATTGGTGGCTTGGGCGTAAGCTCCAACTGCTCCAGCAAGTTCAGCCCCTGAACGAATTTGAATATCTGGAATAATACTAAAGTCCTGATTTTGCCAAGCGTTTTGTATTCCAGTAGTATTAACTCCCAAACCAAAAACTAACTGCATCTCAGGTTGAAAATCTGGACTATTAGCAAAACTGTATAGCTGATTTTTAGCTAATTCCAATGCTGATTTTATGACGTTGTTGGATTGTTTATCGCTATCGTTGGATAAAAAACTATAATTTGCAGACATTACGTTATATCACTGAATTTAAACACATTTGCTGGTATTCTATATATCACAAAGTTAAAATATCTAAAATAAATTTTTAGTAAATTTTTATACCATAAAATAAAAAACTAATACATCCAAGGTTCTATTCCTAGAAATGAGACTCAAAAACACAACATGGCTTGATGCTGAGGATAAAAAAGCGAGGTTAAATACCTAAAAAATAGACATCCAGGAGTTTTTAGGGAAAATACAAATATACTTACCCTTCTTCTGCTACTATCGGGAAGGGCGATCGCTATTAGACTTATAAAGCAATCAAGACAAGCTATTCTATTTAGAAAATATTGGTCTTGTATTTGTGATGAGAACAGAATCTCGCGTAGCCGTAGCCCGTCGTAGACATTGCTTGCTATACACAAGCTCTAGATTAAAAAAACGGCAAGTATTTTGGTAGAGTGAGTCAACGTCCGAAGAATGCGATCGCATTCCCCCAATGAATGTAAAGAAACAGAAATATTTCTGAGAAGCAGCCCCAAAAGCACAACACCACCTGCTATGAATGAAACAAACAAGTTAAATTCTCTTCCCTATTCCCTTGTTTCTCGCAAAAGGGTTAAGAGAAGATTGTCCAGAGGATACTTAGATTTAGTAGGTTGATGAGTAAGGCTGTAATGACTTTCCATCGTCTATTTTTACTGATGCGATCGCGAGTACGAGATACCAGCAACCGTAATAATAACCATAGGGAATATAGTTGAAAGGGTAAAAAAATTAGAATTAAACCAATAACAGCAACTTTAAAGGCTCTGTCTGCTGTTTGATCTGCCCAGGAAACTGGGATAATATCGTCATCATCTGTATCTTCTGCTGTCATTTCCTCACCTTCAGCAGCAGATTCAACTTCTAAATTGCTTGACCCTAAAATAAACTTAGCTTGTGCTGCGTCTTGTTCGTGGACTTGCAGTTTAATCCAGCCGACAGCGACAGTTAAATGCCATGCTAAGTCTACGGTAGACTCGTTTGCTAAATAAGAGCTAATACCTTCAGCTTCTAGAAGTTGTTTTGCGAGGTTAGCTTCCAAAGAATTGCTATAGGTGGCTACTGTGACAAAATTATTAGCCATAGGTTCAAGCTAAATTTTTTCAACAATTGCGATCGCCACTTGCAAATACCTGGGTGGATAGTCGCTTCTTGTGCTGAATTACATATACAGTAGCGTCCGCATAGGAATTATAGCAATCTGTATACAATACAAATTTTAAAAAAGAATGCAACAGTAGGGGCAATGCCATGCCTCTAGAATATATGAATGTGTCGCAAATACAGCAGATTTCAGGTAAATGAAGTACGCGCTTCGGGGCATGGCAGTGCCAGTGCCCCTACAATCAACGATATAATCTGTACTTCACCAACTAGCAATCTGCTGTATTATTTGCATTAGTTTAGATAACCGTGTTGTATTTTTAACTAAACCTATTACCCCATGAAAAAAGCTCAAGCAAAAATGCCTGAGCCATGAATACATCAATGAATTTGCTGGTATAAAAGATTAACTCAAAGAGTTAAATCTATCAAGCAAAAGCTTAATAACGGTTACGTGAGCCACCGTAATTACCACGGTTTCCACCAAAGGAACCTCTATCTTCTTTAGGTTTTGCTTTATTTACTTTGAGATCGCGTCCCATCCACTCTGCGCCATCGAGAGCTTCAATAGCAGCAGCTTCTTCTGCTTCCGAACTCATTTCTACAAAACCAAAGCCACGTACACGGCCTGTTTCTCTATCTGTAGGTAGCTGAACGCGCTTAACAGAACCATATTCTGCAAACACGGCATTTAAGCTTTCTTCTGTAACATCATAAGAAAGATTGCCTACGTAAACTGACATAAATTGTCTCCGAAATCAAAAGTATGCAGAGATTTAAGTTTCGGAGAAAAGTTTGTAAATACCAAGAACAAAAAACCTGTAAATACTAAAAACAAACGAGGTCACCGAATTAACTCTCACTTACCACTATGGCAGTAGCTCTTGGGCTTTTGTAGAGAAGTTGCGAAAACTTGATATAACTTCATATAAACAATTACAACCTCAGTATTGGTTACTTAGTTAAAGATTGTGTTAGATTGGCATTACTTGCGATCGCAAAGTGTTGAAAATTGAGAGGAAACCATTATCGTAGTCCAAAAGCAACTAATTAACTCGCAAATCAAGTCACCTCAAGTCTTCTTGATTGACCATGAAAATAATAATCGTGGTTTGACAGATACCAAAGAAGCTCTACAATTAGCTGAGAGCCTAGAACTTGACTTGGTTTTAGTCTCGGAAGGTAAAGACGCTCCGGTAGCCAAAATTCTGAATTTTGGCAAGCTTCAGTATCAAAAGAAAAAGCGTCAAGGCCAAAGTGCTAGACCTACAGTCAAAGAAGTTCGATTTCGTCCGAACGTAGGCGCAGCTGATTACAACTTACGCATCGAGCAAGCGCAGGGGTGGCTGAAAAAAGGCGATTCAGTGAAGTTTGCCATTCGGTTACGAGGTCGAGAACATCAATATCGTGAAAAAGCTATAGAATTGCTAGACCGGATTGTGAACGATCTGAGTGAAGCAGGTAAAGTACAATCCCTTGATAAGCGATCGCTGATTGCTCAAGTGATTCCTGCGTGAACTAACTACTACACCACCTGTATATAGGTGTATATAGGTGGTGTAGGTTGATTTTTTAGTCTAAATTGCATAACTACTAATCAGGGCTGTTAACAGTCAACAGTCAACAGTCAACAGTCAACAGCCCTCACGATGGATTGTGCAACTTAAAAGCAGAGTAGCTGACTACAAACCAAGGTGATTTTGCAGCGCTTGGCGCATGACTTCTACTGGTACAGTTTCTTGCTGTAACCAGATTTTTAATGCGGCTGCACCTTGTTGAACGAGCATTTCTAAACCATCGATGGCGATCGCACCTTGTTGTTGGGCTAGTTGCAAAAATTGCGTGGGTTTCGGTATATATATCAAATCGTAGGCGATAGCATCTGTTGGTAAATCTGCCATTTCCTCTGCACTCACAGGCGATGCATCAACTTTGGGATACATGCCAATTGGTGTGGTATTTACTAATAAATTGGCTTGGGGGATGAGTTTGGCTAATTTATCCCATGTATGCACCTGTAAGTTTATCCCTAGAGAGGAATCATGCCAACTGGCGTAAAATTCCTCTAGTTTTTGCTGACTGCGCCCAACTACATGAATTTCCGCAAATCCTAGCTGATGACAACCTGCAACCACTGCTCTAGCTGCGCCACCATTACCTAAAATTACCGCCGCTTTCTGACTCCAATCTTGTTTATATGTAGTTTGCAAAGGTGCAATAAAACCTTCGATATCTGTGTTTGTTCCTACCCAAGTATTATTTTGACGAGTGACAGTATTGACTGCACCGATTGCTTGAGCAATGGGAGTAATTTCGGATAATAAAGGCATAATTGCTTGTTTATGGGGAATTGTGACGCTAAACCCAACCACCCCAACAGCCGCAAAACCTGCGATCGCACTTTTTAAATTTTCTGGTGCTATAGGAAAAGGTAGATAAACATAATCTAATCCCAATTGCGCGATCGCTGCATTGTGCATCACTGGTGACAGCGAATGTTCCACCGGATACCCAATCACCCCTAATAGTTTTGTTTTGCCTGTAATCTGCAACATGCTTGATTTATCAGTCAATGATTCCCACTCGGCAATTTACCACAACTTTGACATCGAAATCCAAAAAGGCAGGGGGACAATTGTACAGACAAGGGTTCATCGCGTCTCTGCCCAATGCCCAATGCCCAATGCCCCATGCCCCATGCCCAACTACCTAAATGATTGCCATATCTCCATTAATATCTGTTGACTGCTGCGTTCTGGTTCATGCTTGCGGGGACGGCGTTGAATATAAGTACCATCGGCTTGCAAATCCCAAGCTTGGCGATTATCTGCAAGCATAATTTCCAGAATATCTTGTAAAGTTTGGGAAATTTTGGGATCGACAACTGGTGTCACAACTTCCACACGGCGATTTAAGTTACTGGGTGTCCAATCGGCACTGCCAATGTAAACTTCATCTTGTCCATGATTATGAAAATGAAAGAGGCGCGAATGTTCTAAAAATCTGCCAATAATACTAATTACGCGGATATTTTCGCTAATTCCTGCCAATCCTGGACGCAAACAGCAGATACCGCGAATAATCAGGTCGATTTTTACCCCTGCTTGGGATGCGGCGTAAAGGCTGGTAATAATTTGCGGATCTACCAAAGAGTTCATTTTGGCAATAATTCGCCCTGTTTTACCGTTGTGACAATGTTCGATTTCCCGGCGAATTAAGGCGATAATGCGATCGCGCATATTTACAGGTGATACTAAAAGCTGCCGATAACAAGGCTGATAAGCATAGCCTGTTAAATAATTGAATAATTCCGTTAAATCTGCGCCTAAATCTTCTCGACAACTAAACAAGCCTAAATCAGTGTATAACTTTGCTGTTTGCGGATTGTAGTTACCAGTACCAATATGCACGTAACGCCGAATATTTGCCCCTTCTCGCCTTACCACTAAAGCAATTTTGGCATGGGTTTTTAATCCTAATAAGCCATAGACTACATGAATTCCCGATTTCTCTAATTTCTGCGCCCAATTAATATTATTCTCTTCATCAAATCTGGCTTTTAATTCCACAACCACAGCAACTTGTTTACCACTTTCAGCCGCAGTTATTAAAGATTGAAAAATCTCCGCATCATCACAGGAGCGATACACGGTCATTTTAATTGCTAATACCTGGGGATCGCTAGCAGCTTGGGCAATAAATTCTTCTACTGAAGCGCTAAAAGATTCATAGGGATGATGTACTAATAAATCATTTTGCTGAATAATTGTAAAAATATTCGCGCGTTTTTCTAGTTTATTAGCTTTAGTTTTTTGGCTGGCTTGATAGCAATTATGCAGCCGAGGGGGAATGATTGGCGTCCAAGGAGAATCTTGCAGTTCTGGTAAGGTTAAATCTGTAAATGACATTAAATCTTTTAAATTTAATAGTCCATCTATTTCATAAATATCATTATCATCTATTGCCATTTCTGATAATAATATTTCTCTGACCTCTTCTGGCATTGATGGTTGGATTTCTAGCCTGACTACAGAACCGCGATAAGTTCTTCCGCGTAACTCTTGCTGAATTGCTAATAATAAATCATCGGCTGCTTCTTTGGCTGCTGCTAAATCTGCTTTTCGAGTCAGGCGAAATAAATGATATTCCTGAACCGTCATCTCTGGGAATAAAGCTTCTAAGTTGTGAGCTATTACCTGTTCAATGGGTACGCCCATCCAGTGAATTTCTGACTGAGATTCTGGTTGTAAATCTTCAGGTATCTCAATAAATCTAGGCAGAATAGTTGGGACTTTGACTTTAGCAAATTTTGCTTTTTCTGTTACTGGATCTCTGACAATTACTGCCAAGTTTAAACTAAGATTAGCCATACGGGGAAAGGGATGGCTGGGATCGATAACTATGGGTGTGAGAACGGGAAAAATCCGTTCAATAAATATACTTTGGAGGTAATCTCGCTGTTGTAAACTCAGGTCAGTGTAATTAAAAAGATGAATCCCATTCCAGGACATTTCTTGTCGCAGCACCTGCTCAAAATTTTGCTGCTGCTGATTTACCATCGGATGTAAAATTTGAGCGATCGCTTTTAATTGCTGTTGCGGAGTCAGCCCATCTGGAGTAAGTTTATTTAATCGCGCTTGCACTTGCTCTTTGAGAAATGCTACCCGCACCATAAAATATTCATCTAAATTAGAACTGAAGATAGCTGTAAATTTCAGCTTTTCTAATAAAGGTGTACGCAGATCTAATGCTTCATGCAAAACTCGCCGATTGAATTCTAGCCAACTTAACTCTCGATTAAAGTAATACTGCGAGTCATCTAGATTAATGGTTTTACTTCTCTCTTCAGATTTGACCATATTAGATTGAATCTCAGATAAATTTTATTTGGAGAAAAATAGAGACGTTGGGTTTAAATATTTTTTCTGATTTGCGAA
The DNA here is from genome assembly GCF_014696435.1 of Calothrix anomala FACHB-343. Taxonomy (GTDB): domain Bacteria; phylum Cyanobacteriota; class Cyanobacteriia; order Cyanobacteriales; family Nostocaceae; genus Aulosira; species Aulosira anomala_A. Next base: position 14,897 of record NZ_JACJQG010000089.1, read on the forward strand.
ACTGGACAGGATTAGACTTTTTTAACGCAAAGATACGCAGAGTTTTTCATGTGTTTGGCAAGAATTAATTGCATTTTCAATATTAAATTGGTATTGGCTAAGACAATTGCCAAAGAATGGTTACTATTTTGATTATATTTACATTGGTATTAAATTGGCATTAAAGTTGCTTTTTAGAAAATTTAAATTGCTGTTTATTGGTATTAAATAGAATCTCTGGCTTAGATTAAATAATTATTAAAATTAGGTTAAAATAGGCTTAATCTTATATTTAAAACATTTATGTAATGTTTTTTACGAATCAGAAAAAATGCGGAATAACTAATATTAATGAGCTAAATATATAGCATGATTTACTAAGTAATTAATCAAGGGGTGATACCCTGACGGTGGGTGAACCCGTTGGCGATAAATGCGATCGCAAAAGCTACCTATGCCCAATGACGCCAGTTGCTACAACGGGGGGGAACCCCCGCAACGCACTGGCTCCCCCATGCCCAATATACAATGTACAATTATTAAAGCTACTTTACATTTCGTTATAATCATGCAGGCAATTACAGCCCCCTCTACAACCCCCATACCCGGACAGTACTGGCAATGGCGAGGGCATAAAGTTTACTATGTTAAAGCCGGAGAACAACAACTGCAACGTCCGTCTTTGCTGTTAGTGCATGGGTTTGGTGCTTCTACAGATCATTGGCGCAAGAATATCTCCGAACTGTGCCAAGATTTTCAAGTATTTGCCATTGATTTATTGGGATTTGGACGTTCAGCCAAACCTAAATTAGACTATAGCGGCGACTTGTGGCGGGATCAACTCCACGATTTTATTAACGAAATCATTGGTGAAAAAGCAGTTTTAGTAGGTAATTCCCTTGGTGGTTATGCTTGCTTATCTGTTGCTGCACAATACCCTGAGAGTGCGGCTGGTGTAGTGTTACTAAATAGTGCAGGCCCTTTTAACGAACAACCAACAGCAGAACCAGAAGCTTTACAAACACAAATTCAACCACCCAAACAAAAATCGGGATTACAAAAGATGCTAGGTGGTGGGGTGAAGTGGATGTTTAAGCAACCTTTATCCCAGTTTTTATTATTTCAATATGTGCGTCAACGTTGGGTAATTCGCCAAACTCTAGAAAAAGTTTATTTAGATAAAAGTGCAATTACAGATCAATTAGTCGAAGAAATTTATCGTCCGGCTTATGATGCTGGTGCATTTGATGTATTTGTTTCGGTGTTTAGTACTCCTCAAGGTGAAAAAGTTGATGTACTGCTCAAGCAATTAACTTGTCCTTTATTATTGTTATGGGGAGAAGCAGATCCTTGGATGAATGCTAAAGAACGTTCTCGCAAATTTCGCCAATATTATCCACAATTGCAAGAACATTTTCTTTCAGCAGGACATTGTCCTCATGATGAAATACCCTCTCGCGTCAATTCGCTGTTACGCGATTGGGTATTAGAACAATAATTTTCTTGTGGGGTGGACAAGTACGCGCTTCGGGGCATGGCAGTGCCAGTGCCCCTACAATCAACGCAATCTGCTGTACGCATTTTAAATTTATTTTATCTCGTTTCCAGCCGGAGGCTGGAAATGCGGATTCGTGGGCTGCTGCCTCGTCTTCCGATAAATTGAGGCAGAGCCTCATAAATCTACGCTCCCACGCAGAGCATGGGAGCGAGGTAGGATAAGGGTTTCGCGTTAAGTTGACACGTATGGGTAGTGCCAGTGCCCCTACAATCAACGCAATCTGCTGTAGTTATTTTAAATTTATTTAGATATATAAGATTTACTTTCTTCCTCTATTTGTTCACTAATAATTTCAGTGCCCATATCAGGTTTATCAAGACTCACTCTCAGGAAATTTGTTTTGTCTTTGGCTGTGAATTTTTTGTCGTTATCAGAGTCTTTAATTATTTTCAGAAATAAAGCATTTTGGCTGGGAATAATTACCCAATTTTGAATTTGATGATTATTAGGAGTAACTTGAGTCAGGTTTTTACCTGATAAATCAGATATATAACCTACTATGGCGTCTTCATAGTTAAGCTTTTTATCGCCGTTTGTATCTTGTTCAATGACTCGATATAACCACAATCTTGTAGGAGTCTTCCCAACAGCTTTGGTTTCTAGAAAATCAAAAGCGTTAATAATTACTTTTTTCTTGAATAAAAGATAAGTTGACTGTTCTTGTTTGTGATAAAAAATAAAGTTATAGATTAAATTATATTTTTCATAATTACGGGACAGACTATAGTTAGTATTTTTATCTGATTTCTGTTCTGTAGAAATAACTGGAATCATCAAATATTCTGATTGCTCTTTAATAATTAATTCACCGTAATTAACATTTGGTTGGGGTGTGGGCTGAATAGTAGTATTTGCTTGTGTCTGTTCTATCTTTTTGGTTTCAGTTGATTCACAACTAAAAGCAGTTGTAGCGATAAAAATAGCTAGAGTAATTTTTTGCCAAAAACAATTAATCATCATGTAAATCTACCAGCCTCATATTCTATTGTCTTATTTTATGGCTGGTTGTAAAAATCGTCACAACAGTCAACAGTCAACAGTCAACGGTCAACGGTCAACAGTCAACAGTCAACACTACCATTAACTTTAATATTATTGCTGATGAAAAATGCCTCTATCAAATTCAAAAACCTGGTCAAGGGTGACCAGGTTTGCTCGAATTCACAGTTTTCAAATCGTTAAATTTGTTAAATAATTGAAGCAATCAAAAACTAGGGTGGACATAACAACTAACAACTTCAGCATTTTTTGTTTTTCCGCTTTGGGATTTGGCTTGCCTTGTTCTCCAAGATTTATGCCACTTTTGCATTAAATATGCTGAAACTTGCTGGGCTTACTGACGGGAGACACCTGGTCATTTGCCCTTTGGTTTTTTCTTGGTGTCCTATGAATATTAATTTAGCACTGGGATAATTAAGCAAAACACTTTGTTTACCAAAATTGATATTTTGTTTAATTGCGTAATAGTCTCTCAAGATATGTTGACGGTTGACGGTTGACGGTTGACAGGTAAGTAGTAGGGGCACGGCACCAGTAAGATTATTGTATATACGAGAAGATTGTAGATGCCGTGCCCCTACAGTGTGGTCTATTTACCTGAAAATTGCTGTAATTACCAATTCCACATGACTGGGCTGTCGTCTAAGCGATCGCTTACAATGCGTCCAATAGCATCAATCTCTGCAATTTCTGCTGGCGAAAGTTGGACTTGTGCGGCTAGGGCGTTGTCTTTGGCTTGTTGGGGATAACGCGCACCTGCGATCGCATTTGCTTGGGGTTGGGCTATTAACCAGGCTAGGGCTAACTGGGCTAAACTGGCGTTGTGTTTCTCTGCAATGGGGCGGAGTTTATCTAAAGCTTGTTGGGCGCGTTCAAAGTTTTCTCCTTGAAATAACTTATTATCTGCGCGATTATCTCCCTGCTCAAATTTAGTACCGCGAGGAAATTTACCTGTTAATAATCCTTGGGCTAAGGGTGAATAAGCCAAAATAGAAATTTGATTTTCTACACAATAAGGCGTTAAATCTTTTTCTATCTGTCGCCAAAATAGGGAATAGGGCGGTTGTACGCTATCAATTCTGCCATACTGTGATGCTTCGGCTAATTGATCGCGAGAAAAATTAGAAACTCCAATGGCGCGAATTTTACCTTGCTCTTTCAGCAAATTTAAAGCGCTCATTGTTTCCTCAATGGGGACAATTTCATTATTAAAAGAACCGGATGGCCAATGAATTTGATAAAGGTCGATATAATCAGTTTTGAGATTTTTTAACGAACGCTCACAAGCTTCTATAACTTGCTGATACTTCAGATGGTTGACAAATACTTTTGTGGCATATTCTACCTGTTCTCTGACATCGGCTAAAGCTTCAGCGACAATCTGCTCAGAATGTCCATCACCATAGACTTCAGCTGTATCAATGGTGGTAATTCCCGCCTCAAATGCAGCGCGAATTGTTTGAATTGAGTCTGCATCTTCAATTCCTACCCACATTTTTTTACCAGCTTGCCAAGTCCCCATTAAAATAGGTGTGATTTGCACAGCTGATTTTCCTAGTGTTCGCTTAGACATAGTTATTTCCTGATTCATTTCCCTGGATAGTTTTCTACTGTAGCGGTCTTAGAGAGAAAATAAATCAGAGTTAAACTAGATTTCAATGAATTTAAGCAGAAATTTTCATGCTCTTAAGGAATGGGCGATCGCTATTGAGGCTTTAGAAAAGGGTAAGACTATTATGTTACTGCGTAAAGGCGGTATCCAGGAACAAAATGGTCGGTTTCAAGTTGCTCATGACCAAGTTTTACTTTACCCGACATTTGAGCATCAACAACCTTTTTTACTCAAACCTGATTATGCTGATGGTGTATTTCCTGTGCCATCAGGTTGGCATCCAGAAACGGTGCGCATTGGTAGTTGGGCAGAAATTACCGATATTTTACCAGTGAGTGACGAGTCAATAGTTAATAGCTTGCTTCCTTTCCATATTTGGAATGAGCAGTTTATTAGCGATCGCTTAAAATGGAAACCTCGCCAACCATTATATATCCTCCTGCTGCGGACTTATAAATTAGCCCAAGTCACAGAAATTCCTTACCTGACGCAATATGGTGGTTGCAAATCTTGGATTGATTTAACGCAAGGGATTGACGTACAGAATGCGCAACCAGTATTGTCTGAGTCTCGCTATCAGCAATTAGTCGAGGAAATTAGTGATATTATAGGCGATCGCAAAACTTGCAATGGATGATACAAAAACGAATAAGGGCTGTTGACTGTTGACAAAACTCGCTAAAAAACGGGACTCCACCACAGGGAAACCGTCGGTGCTTCTCTTCGAGACGCTCCGCAAAAGCATTCATACTACCCGTAAAATACCCACACTGATGCAAGCATAAAGTGTGGGCTTTCTGCTCCAATACTTGTAAAGACTCAACTCAAAGGAGGAATAGAGTCTAGAAATGTCATCAACCAACCCAAAAATTTGTTTCCGAAAATAGCCGCTATTACTCCACAAAATAAAACTAGTGCAGCTAAAACAATGATATGTAACAATTTCAAATCTATAACTGATAGCGAGATGTATTGCAGAGGGATAAGCGCCAGTACTAATCCAAATGCGATGCCTATGAGAAATTGCTTAATTATATCAGTTGAGATACGGTCTTTAGGACTATTATCCTCAGATATCATGTCAAAGTTCTCCTTATAGAATCTTGAACATTGAAATAATCGACGCTTTTTCTAGTAAACCGTTCCACTGGAATTAAGGCAAAAATTCAAAATTACCCTATTGCCAATTATGAAATTCATCATTAGTATTGCGCAGTAAAGAACTAATCTGCGCTCGTCGGGTTTCAAAGTTAGCAGCGATAGAAATTAAAACTATCCCTACAAACAAGCCAACTACCCATTTTAAAAAAGGATAACGCAAGCTGAAAATTATTAGCTGGTAAATACTAGTAAATAAAAACGCCGCCGTACCTACATAAAGAAAGGCGCGGATTCGCAAGCCTAAGCCAGCGAAAATGGCAATTAAGCTGAAAATTCCCGGTATAAGGGCGGTATCTTGATTAAAGAACATAGCCCAACCGCAAATTAAGCCACTCCCCACCATCCTTAAACTGTGGCGAGTTTCCTTACCTTCTGGTAGCCTGAGCCAAGGATCTATGTGGGCAATATACAGTAAAGATAAACCAATGACGGTGACATACCACAAACTATCATTGAGCTGTAAGTCAACGAACCAGCGACATAACGCCCAATCAATTAAGCCGATGCTGATATAGGTAAAGCGGATGTTGTTTTCGATTTTGGCGAGGAAGATATAGTAACAAGCAGCGATCGCTAAAGTTATCGGGTAAACTTTCAGGCTGGTTTCCGCTAAAATTATCAGTGGGATAATATATGCAGCGTTGCGCCAAGGTCGTCTTGACCAGCCCCAATCCTCCCAAGGTAAAATGTAGAGGAAGTAGGCGAACACACAAGCGATCGCACCATTCCAAGGTAATAAAATATTACCGAAAAGATGCTCGATAATTGTCTGACGCCAATATATTCTCAGGGCGGCTACTTGTAATAAACCGATGTATACCCAAATCTCGGCGATGGTAATGTCACCCAGGATTTGAGTAGATGCGGTGATATTCCTACCTTCAAATATTGCATACTGAACCAAGACAATCCCTGTACCCAAACCTAACAGGCGATTCACTTCGATGGGTGCAACAATTCCCGCTAATAACAGAAAACTACTCCAAGCCCAGTGCAAATGAGTGATGGCTTTTAATTGTCTGGGAGTTAAGCGTAAATAATCGCCCAGCCAAGGTGATAAAATCCGGTAGGCGTACATAATACCTGTACCCAAAGTTGCCATTGCAATTAAGGCATCGCCATAAGCGCCACCTTTGGCTTGAGACATTTGGTAAAACAGCAGTTCATAAGCAGAAAGGGAAACACCAATAATTCCCAAGTACAGCAGGGGTTGGAATTTCTCGGTTCTGCGCCCGACACCAATGAAAATTAAAGCTACGCCGAGAGAACATAAGCCTGTCCAACTTTCAAAGGTATCTAGGCGTAATATCACACTTAAAACAGCATACACCAATGGCAGAATATGCAAGCTGTTGAGGCGTACTTGATAGCGTCGTCGCCACCATTCTCCCACAACTTCGGCGCTTAAACCCAAGGCAATATTCGCGATCGCCATATTTACTGTCGAACGTCCCCAAAAGCCGAGGATTTCTGCTACCAGTAATTCCAACCCCCAGCCAATACCGTAAAACGCCCAGTTATTTGGTTCGCGCCAACTGCGATAGACAATACCTGCCAAGGTGATGGCGATACTAGTTAAATATAAAATTCCTGATGTCTGGAATTTCTCGTAAACAGCGAGGGAATGGACTGTGAGCAAGAATAATTCTAGACTACAAAATGCGATCGCCCATTTATCGCTAGCCTTTGCATATATAGTTGCGAGTGGCTTGTTTTGGCGAATTAAAAATGCTCGTCCATACCATAAACTAAAAGTAGCGATCGCGCCTACTAAAAACCAACCTGCAACACTTAAATGGGGTAATCCGGGTATTCCTTCCCACAACAGCGTGCCGATAAAAGTTAGGCCAAAGCCTAGAGTAATTGCGGCTGTTAGTTCGTAGCGTAAATAACTCGTATTGAAATACATCACCGCCGTAGCTACTGCTAAGGCGATTAATCTTGTTCCTGGTAAATGTATAGTTAGTAACTGCGCCAATCCTAAGGAGACAATACTCAAGCTAGTATTAACTCTGCGCTCCTGGGTATTGTTACGGCTGGCGATAGCTGTAAGAGTTAACGGCGTAACTAACCAGATAATTCCCCACTGCTGCTGACTGCGCACCTCACCATACCAAGCTGATTCGCCATTTGCCCAAAGTAAAATATAACTGGCTGCGGCTAATCCTAAACCAATCAGCAATGCACTTTCTCGCCAAATTCCCTGAGTCAGACTTAATCCTAACTCCACCACCATCAACACTAACAAAATACTCGCCCAAAATTCCCTCCCCAAAGTTGGGAATAACCAATCCACAGTCGAGCAAAGCGTCAAAACTCCCATGATGTGGGTGAGATATACCAAGGGAGAAGATTGGCTTTGTCTGGGTAAGCGGCGTTTGGTGATGTTAACTAAAGTGATGGTAGATAATAATAAATTGAGCGATCGCAATGTAGGATTTACCAAGGCGATTGTGGTTAACACAGTCCCTAAAATCAGCGTCAATCCATCACCACAGATTACTAATTGGCGCTTTTGCTGACGATAAAACAAATCTGTTAACCCCACCATTAATATCAGGTAGGGAAAGAAAGCAATACTCAACAAAGCCCAAGGTACATTTTGGGAATGAGTTAATTGTGTACCAAATGCGATCGCTTGTGTTTGAATATTTGCAGGTACTAACCGCCAACCCAACCAAATCGCTTGTAAACCAATGACAAATACAGCGACGAAATCAGTCTGTAAACTATATCTTTGCAAGCGACTTCCAGAAAACTGCAAAGCCAACCCACTTACAGCAATAGCTTGCCCCGGATAGTTGAAAACTGCAACCAACCAACCTAAGAATAGTACAATACTACCGAGTCTTTCCCAGATGATAAAGGAAGACAAGGGGGACAAGGGGGACGAGGGGGACAAGGAAGAAATTACTCCCCCTGCTCCCTGCTCCCTGCTCCCCTGCGCTACTTCTACTCCCCCTGCTCCCTGCTCCCTGCTCCCCTGCTCTGCTTCTACTCCCCCTGCTCCCTGCTCCCTGCTCCCCTGCTCTACTTCTACTCCCCCTGCTCCCTGCTCCCTGCTCCCCTGCTCTGTTATCTCCCGTTGCGCCAACCAAGTCATTAACCAACCGCAAATACCAATGGCTAAACCCAGCTGAGTAACATCTACTTGGACAATAAAAATTGCCCGCATTAATAAAACTATCAGGGCATATACAATGATCGCAGCTGGTAAGCGAATTCCTAAACTAATTCTGCTGCTACCTTCAGTCGGTGTAGCGTCTGGGGTTTTCTGCCTGCGGTAACGATTATGATAAATAGTAATAATAGTGGTGCCAATCATTGCCAAATAAACGGCAATTAAGGGAAAATTGGGTAATTTCCAACCCCAATGTAAGAAAGATAAGCCCAGAATATTAACTAACAGTAACTTATCAGTACGTAAATTAATTGAAAATAGACGATTACTGAACAGTAAAGCCGTCATCACTGTCAGAGTTGGAGCTGCGATCGCCACTGTGATCCAATCTAAAGGATTGTGCCACAGTTTAAAACTGTCCATTGCCCAAAAATTGACAGGTACTAACAACAAACTCACCAGCAGCAAAGTTTGCGCTGTTAATCTTAGGTTATTTTGTTTTGCTGCCCAAAAACCGAAGCCCCAAAAGCTTAAAGTATAAGCAAATAAAACCCCATATTGTCCCGAAGCGGGGAATTTTTCCCATTGACTCGCAGCTAGTACCCCAGAGGATACCACTACTAAAAATACGCCTAAAAACAGCAACCAACGGACACTCAATTCCTCACCCAAAGACTGCAACATTGTGGTGAGAAAATTGGGTTTTGCTGGCTTGGCTGCTGGTTCTGCATCGCGACTAGCCGACGGTATAGAAATTGCCTGTAACATATTTACAGGTAATGGTTTCACCGGATCGGCTGTTGCTGTGACTACGGGAACTTGCACTGTTATCGGACACACAAGATATTCGCGACAAATCTGTCTAACTTGGCTATCCGATATCAAACCGAAACGCAACCATAAGTCCAATCCTTCCAATAATTGAGGATGGTAAGATGGCAGCTTAATTTCAAATCTGAGCGGGATATCTGGTAACATAAACCGCATCTGTATAAGGATATACGTTTATCAAATCTTGTCAGCAAATATCTTGTGGTTGCTTGTGTGCCACTTAATTTACCTAAACAATACTCAGTAAGCCTACGCTATGGTCAGGGCAAGTAATCAATAAATTTATTATTTGTTAACAGTTGACGGTTGACGGTTGACTGTTAACAAACCTTTATGCAATATTACAAAACATTATTCAATCTGACTTCCGCAAAAATTTCCTAAATACTTAATTTATGGAACCGCCAAGACGCCAAGAACGCCAAGAATTCGTAGAGTCTGCGTCAGTCCTATTAAGATGACTCAATTATCTAATTTCAAGATTATAGGGAGTTAGTTATGCGATTAGCACCACTGTATCAGCAAGACAGAGAACTCGCTAAACAAGAAGGACAAGTTGAGGGAATTAAACAAGGAGAACAACGGCTAATTTTACGTCAAATCAATCGCCGCTTTGGTGAAATTGAGGCATCATTGGTTGCCAGAATTGGCGCATTATCTATTGAGCAATTAGAAATATTAGGAGAAGCATTTTTAGATTTCTCATCAGTTGCCGATTTAGAAGCTTGGTTAATTCAACAAGCCTCTTAGGGACTTCCAGAAAATAAAATATTCCATCGTGTGAAGGCAGGGGGCAGGGGGAGAAAAAGTCCTTTTCATTCCCGAAACTGCATAATTTATTTCTTGGAGTTCCCTTAAATTACGATTTATTTTTCTGTTGCAATAATATGTAAATCTATATTTTGTTTTCTAATTAACTCCATCAATCGCTGAGTAAAAGAACCTTTTAACCATCTTTTCCAACGCGGTTGTTGAGTTTCGCCAATGACAATTTGGGTAATGTGATACTTGGCTGCGACTTGGGCAATTTCTGGAGCTACATTGTAACTTTTAACATGTAAAAATTCGCCGCCAAATTCTTTACATAACTTTTCACAAGTATCAATATGTAAACTTTCTTTTTTGCTGAGGAAGCGCTCAGGATTAGCGATGAAAATCGCATAAAGTCGCCCATTCATATAATTAGCAATCCGCGCACCTCGCCGCAACAATTGCACGGAATTAGGATAGGTAGAGACACATACTAAAACTCGTTCGCGAATATTACAAGTTTGTCCTTGCAAAGGAGAAGTATTGGCGTCTTCTTCAACTGTATCTGCAACTTCTCTTAAGGCGAGTTCGCGCAAAGCTATTAAGTTACGACGCTGAAAGAAGTTTTCTAGGGATTGCTGAATTTTTTCGGAGCCATAAATTTTCCCTTCACGCAAACGTTCTTCTAAGGTTTCGGGGGTAACATCAATGACGACAACGGCGTCAGCTTCATCTAATATTCTGTCGGGAATCCGTTCGCGCACGACAACGCCTGTAATTCTCGCGACTAAATCATTTAAACTTTCTAAATGCTGAATGTTGACGGTGGAGTAAACATCAATACCAGCATTTAAAATTTCTTCTACATCTTGGTAGCGTTTTTCTCTGAGAGAACCGGGTACATTTGTGTGTGCAAGTTCATCGACTAACACAAGTTGAGGCGATCGCTTTACAATGGCATCTGTATCCATTTCCTGTAAAGTCACCTTTTCGCGGATAGTGACTGTTTTGGGAATTATCTCTAACCCTAGCGCTTTCTCTGCGGTTTCTTTGCGTCCATGAGTTTCCAAAACACCGATGACAACATCAATCCCATCTTGCTTAAGCTGATGGGCTTCTTCTAACATTTTGTAGGTTTTACCGACGCCAGGAGCCATCCCAATGAAAATTTTATGTTTCCCGCGTCGGTGAGGACGAATGTAAGTGCTATCAGGCGAGATTGTCGAGTTATGAAACATTCATCGTTAACAATTCAAAATTCAAAATTCAAAATTCAAAATTCAAAATTCAAAAAAAAATTCATCTTCTCTAGTCCCTAGCCCCTATATCCTAGCCCCTAGTTTAATGCATCTAAAGCGAGATTTAATTGCAAGACATTCACCCCAGGTTCGCCAAATATACCCAAAAATCGACTGTCAGTGTGTTGCTGAATCAAAGTTTCTAACTGTTGGGGTGAAATTCCTCGCGCTTTGGCGATGCGGGAAATTTGCGCTTTGGCGGCTGTTGGGGTAATGTGGGGGTCAAGGCTAGAACCAGAGGTGTAAACTAAATCTGCGGTGGGTTGTATCCCTGCGGTTTTGAGTCGGGTGAAATCGCCATTTTTACCTTGGATGCGTTCTAGTAAGGCTGAATTGCTGGGAGCGAGATTACTAGCGCCAGAAACCCCAGTTTGCAGAATTTTCGCTTCATCTTGCTTAGGATTGGCGGTACTGTAGCTGGTGGTGCTGGGACGAGAGTTAAAATAGCGATCGCTTGTGAAGGGTTGACCTATTAAACTAGAACCGATAACCTGACCTTGGCTATCTGTAATTAAACTACCATTAGCTTGGGATGGAAAGACAATCTGCCCAATTGCGATGGTGAAAAATGGGTAGATAATGGCGCTAATAATCCACAATACAAGGGTGGAACGAATTGCTCTGCTGGCTTCTGTTGCTAAACTCATTAGAATTTCTCCGGTACAAACATAACAAAAAATAAATAGATGGAAAGGCTTAATGTAACTAGTCCTAATAATCCTAAAGCCCAGGCTTGTGTGCGAGAAAATTGTTCGCCTGTGGCTGCATATACGACAGGCGCAATTATTAGGTTAAAGCACATTCCTAAGAATAGGGATAAAGGCAGTTTTTGGTTGCGACAATTTGAGAATATTGCAGCGAAATCTTCGATTATTTGGGTATAAGAGGTTTGAGTTTTCATAAATCAATAAAAAGAACGTCATCGTAGGGGCGGGGTCTCCCCGCCCTGTGCGACAATTGATATGTCACATTGATTAAATTGCACCGCATTGGTATTTTTAAGAAATGAACCGCAGAGACACAGAGAACACAGAGAAAAGATTTTCCTTTATACCTTTGCGCCTTTGCGCCTTTGCGTGAGATTCTTTTTTTAAATGAACCGCCAAGACGCCAAGAACGCCAAGAAGAATTTAAGAGAGTGGTAAAATCACATCGATAAATTTGATGGCAATAAAAGGTGCAATAATACCGCCTACACCATAAATAAATATGTTACGTTTCAATAATTGATCCGCCGTTAAAGGACGAAACTTCACCCCTTTAAGTGCGAGAGGAATCAATACAGGAATAATCAAGGCGTTATAAATCAACGCCGAAATAATTGCCGATTGCGCACTTTTCAATCCCATAATATTTAATGCACCAATCCCTGCGGCGGCAAAGATTGTGGGGATAATAGCAAAGTATTTGGCGATATCATTAGCAATAGAAAAGGTGGTTAATGCGCCACGGGTAATCAACAATTGTTTGCCAATGGTGACTAAATCAATTAACTTAGTGGGATCTGAATCTAAGTCCACCATGTTAGCAGCTTCTTTGGCGGCTTGAGTACCGGAGTTCATGGCTACACCGACGTTGGCTTGAGCTAATGCGGGTGCATCATTGGTTCCATCGCCTGTCATGGCGACTAGTTTACCTTGGGATTGTTCAGAGCGAATGACGCTGATTTTATCTTCTGGTGTAGCTTCGGCGATGAAGTCATCAACGCCGGCTTCTTGGGCAATCACGCTTGCGGTGATGCGATTATCGCCTGTTAACATGATGGTACGTACACCCATACGCCGTAGTTGGTCGAATCTTTCCCGTAAACCTGGTTTTACAATATCTTTGAGATAGATAACGCCGAAAATTTGGTCATCTTGACACACGGCTAAGGGTGTACCGCCTAATCGGGAAACTCGCTCATAAGCTGCATCGATATCATCGGGAATTCTACCACCGCGAGAACGGACAAAGCCTTTAATCGCATCCACAGCACCTTTACGCACTTGCTTACCATTGGGTAAATTCGTCCCACTCATGCGGGTTTTGGCGGAAAATTCTACACCTTCGGCTTGTTTGCTATCAAAATCAACAACTATTCCGGCATTTTCGGCTAGTTTGACAATTGATCTGCCTTCTGGTGTTTCATCAAATATACTAGCAGCTAAGGCAACTCTGGCGACATCTGCAACGGTGTAACTATTAACTGGGATAAATTCATCAGCCATGCGGTTTCCCAAGGTGATTGTACCTGTTTTATCTAGCACTAAGGCGTTGATGTCACCGCAAGCTTCTACTGCTCTGCCGGATGTGGCAATGACGTTAAATTGGGCGACTCTATCCATGCCTGCAATGCCAATGGCACTGAGTAAACCACCGATAGTGGTGGGTATTAAAGCTACCAACAGGGAAATTAAGATAGCAACGCTAGCACCTGCACGTAAACTAATGCCGGCTTCCGCGCCAAAGACAATAGTAATAAAGTTGGCGATGTAATTAACAAAGGGTGGCATGGTTGCCACGACAATTAAAAAGACTTGGGTGAGAACGGCTAATAATACGGTGAGGGCGATTTCGTTTGGTGTTTTGGTTCTTTCTGCGCCTTCTACTAAAGAAATCATCCGGTCGATAAAACCTTGACCGGGGTCGGCGGTAATGCGTATTGTTAATTCATCGGAGAGTAAGCGCGTTCCGCCAGTGACAGAACTAGCAATATCTGTACCTGGTTGCTTGAGTACAGGCGCAGATTCTCCCGTAATTGCCGATTCATCTACCGAACCGATACCTTGTATGACTTCGCCATCCGCCGGAATCATATCATTGGCGATGACTTTAACTAAATCGTTGCGGAGTAATTCTGTGGAGTTAACTTGGACGATTGTACCATCGGGGAGAATTTTGTGCGCGATCGCATCGGAACGTGTAGACCTTAAAGAATCTGCTTGAGCTTTTCCTCTACCTTCGGCGACTGCTTCGGCAAAGTTGGCAAAGACAACTGTGAAAAAGAGAATTAAGGTAATTAATCCGTTTAACAACCGTTGCTGGTTGACATCTGCCTGTAATGTACCGAATAAATTAGGGTTGAGAGTAACGAGAAATGTCACAATTGTTCCAACCCAGACGACAAACATTACAGGATTCTTGACAGCAATCCGGGGATGGAGCTTGACAAATGACTCTTTGATTGCTCTTTGATAAAGTCCCCGCATATCTGCTTTCGGCGTGTGTCTGCGGGAGTCGCGTGTTCCCTGGGGAACGCGCGGCGGGCGGGGGGATGAGTGGGTGTTGGGGTTCATAAGGGGGAAAAGGATGCAGGGGGGCAGGGAGCAGGGGGCAGGGGGAATAAAGAAGTTGTGATTGGGGTAAAAGGTGTAGTGAATATAATGTTTGTTGAGCCTTTGAAGGTGACGTTTGAGGCTTTTAGCTTGAACGTTGAGGTTTTGAACACAAACGTTGAGGCTTTGAACATGAACGTTGCAGCTTTGAACATGAACGTTGAGGCTTTGAGGGTGACGGTTGAGGTTTTGAACAAGAACGTTGCAGTTTTGAACAAGAACGTTGAGGTTTTGAACAAGAACGTTGAGGTTTTGAACAAGAACATTGCAGCTTTGATGCCGAAACTTGCAGCTTTGAGCTTGAATGTTGCACCTTCAATGCCCCATGCCCAATGCCCCATGCCCCATGCCCATATAAAATGCTTCACCAATGGGGCCGAATGCTAGAACGGGGAAGAATGTTAGTGCGCCGAGAATTAAAATTACGCCGGCGGTGACGCCTGTAAATAATCCGGTGTCGGTGCGCAATGTACCGACGTTGAAAGGAACTTGTTGTTTACGAGATAAACTATCTGCAAGCAACAGCAAACCGATAACGGGGATGTAGCGCCCAGCAAGTAAACTGAAGCATGTACTGAGGTTCCACCACAAAGCGGTGACGGTGGTTTTTGCACCTGTAGCAATAGCTATGGGTGATGGTTGGGAATCGCCTAAACCTTCCAATCCCGAACCATTATTAGCCGCCGCCGAGGCGTATTCATAAATGACTTGGGCGAAACCGTGAAAGCCAGGGTTACTAATTCCTGTCAGTTGTTCGGGAAAGGCTAAGGTGATACCCGCAGGAATCATAATGGCGATGGGATGAACTAACAAAATCAAAAAACTCGCCAGCACTACCTCGCGCTTTTCGATTTTGCGTCCGAGAAATTCTGGCGTGCGCCCTACCATTAAACCTGTGGCAAATACTGCCAAAATTAAGTAGGCAAATAAGTAAGCTGTTCCCGTACCTTGTCCCCCCCATATAATTTGCAAGAACATATTCGACAGGGTGACAAAACCGCCGTTAGGCATAAAGGAATCATGCATACTATTAACAGCACCAGTCATGGTTCCTGTGGTGGCTGTGGCAAATAATGCCGACTGCGCCCAACCAAATCTAACTTCCTTGCCTTCTAAATTCGGTTGTGTACTGCCTAAAATCCCATTGACTGCGGAATTTCCGTTATATTCCCCAACGGCGTTAACAATCACGAATGTGAGAAAAAGTACGCTTACCATCCCGTAAACTAACCAAGCTTGTTTGCGGTTATTGGCAAACAAACCGTATGTATAAATCAGCGATGTCGGGATAGATAGCATCGCCACAATCTCAATTAAGTTTGTTAATGGGTTGGGATTTTCAAAAGGATGGGCTGAGTTGATAGCGAAAAAGCCGCCGCCGTTTTCTCCTAATTGTTTGATGATTTCAAAATGGGCAACCGGGCCGCGCGCGATCGCCTGATTAATATTAGAATCTTCTAAAGTCGGGAAAACAACAGGCCCCGCTAAAGTTTCCGGTACGCCAGCCGCCATCAAAACAATAGCGCCGACAATACAAATAGGTAATAAAATCCGCGTAATTGCCCGAATTAAATCTACATAAAAATTACCCAAAGGTCTACCAGTCAACCCGCGAATAAAAGCAATCCCCACCGCCAACCCAGTCGCCGCCGAGGTGAACATGTGATAACCAATTCCCCAAATTTGGCTACCATAGCTGAGGTAAGTTTCTCCGGAATAATGTTGCTGGTTGGTATTAGTAATAAAAGATATAGTTGTGTGTAATGCTGTATCCCAAGTTGGCGCACCAATCTTAGTTGGGTTTAGGGGTAGCCATCCTTGATTAATCAGAATGAAAAATATCAGCAACCCCATCACTATATTGCTATACAAAATAGCTCTGGCGTACTGCCAACCTGTCATATTTTCTTTAGTAGGAACGCCAACTAAAGAGTAAAGCAATCCTTCAACTGGATTGAGAATTGGATCAAGCCAAGTTCGCTGTTCTAAGAAAACCCGCGCTATATATCTACCAAAAATAGGAGTTATCGCCGCGACAATGAGTAGCGTTAATCCTATTTGTATCCATCCTTGTAACATGATGAGTTATCTCAATTGGTGATACTAAATTTGTCAACCAATTATTAATTTATTTACATCATCATTTGATTAAGCCATCAAGACAATATGTAGAAGGTATAAAAACAGGCTTATTTTAGATATAGTCAAGCGTTTATTATTTCTATATCTAGCGTTTAGAGCGTTTAGATAATTACCTAAACACCAAGATTAACAATGATTTCCAAATTCTTGAAAATAAACCGCCCTTCGGTTTCAGCAGTCAAAAAACTGATTTAGCGTAGGTTGGGTTGAGGGACGAAACCCAACATTTTCGGCGCTTTGTTGGGTTTCACTTCGTTTAACCCAACCTACATTTATCCTTAACTGAACCGTATTGATTGATATACCGCAAATACTATTTAAATTGGGATGAAAATAAACCGCCAAGGACGCCTTAGACGGGAAGCTAAGAGAAAATATAGCAATCCTAATGATTTGTGAAATATTACAAGCAGGGTTGTTGACTGTGAACGGTTAACAGTCAACAGTCAACAGCCAAAACCGATATTTTTCGCAACTGAAATAGGATTGCTATAGTTAATAATAGTTAAATTGCTGTGGATCGAAATATGATTACACGCCCTAACGCAATTATCATTGCTGCCTCAACTCTTCCACCTTTAGAAAATGGTGATAAACTGACTCGCCCTGAATTTGAGCGTCGTTATCATGCTATGCCTGAAGTGAAAAAAGCGGAACTGATTGAAGGAATTGTATATATGGCATCTCCGGTACGTTTTAGAAGTCATGGTAAACCCCATGCTTATATTATGGGTTGGTTGAGTTTATATGAATCTGCAACGCCTGGGGTAGAGTTAGGCGATAATGCTACTGTGCGCTTAGATGCTGATAACGAACCTCAACCAGATGCATGTTTGCTGATTACTCAGGGGGGACAGGCGCGTATAAGTGATGATGACTATATTGAAGGTGCGCCAGAGTTAGTTGTAGAAGTTGCAGCTAGTAGCGTTTCTCTAGATTTACACGATAAGTTAAAAGTATATCGCCGCAATCAAGTACAAGAATATTTAGTATGGCGAGTTTATGAAGGTGAATTTGATTGGTTTAAGTTACAAGAAGGGGAATATATTCAGCTTACGCCTAATGCTGATGGCGTGATTTGTTCCCAAATTTTTCCGGGTTTGTGGTTAGATAAAGGAGCATTATTAACTGGAAATTTAGCTAGAGTATTAGAAATTTTGCAGCAAGGTTTAGCAAGTACAGAACACCATAATTTTGCAGAAAATCTCAGATTGAAGAATGAATAATAAAATCACTCCTGCTGCCAGGATAGCTGAAAACTCCCCCATGCCCCATGCCCAATGCCCAATGCCCAATGCCCCATGCCCAATAACTATCAAGCTAGTAGGTTTACAGTCATCTTAGGGCTATTCCTGACTGTCATATTGATGGAGTTTTCTACACCAACTGAATATGTATTTGGATATTTATATACAGGCCCGATATTATTAACTAATGCCTGGTACGGCAGGATTGCTACCTTTTACGCCACATTAATTGCAGTCGGCTTCACGATTTTAAATCTTTTCTGGCCAGAAAATGAAACAATAAAAGCATCGACTATTGCTAGTCGCGCGATCGCAGTTTTGGCTTTAATGGTTACAGGTATATTAAGCGATCGCCTGCGTCGTTCCCAAGAAGCGATCGCGATCGCTCGTGCTAAACTAGAATCGCAAGCGGAATTAGTCAAAGTCCGCGAAGATTTTGCTTCCACAATCACCCATGATTTAAAAACCCCATTGCTAGGTGCGATTGAAACCATCAAAGCCTTTCAACAAGAAAAATTTGGTTCTGTATCACCCACCCAGCAACAAGTTTTAGCGACAATGGCGCGTAGCCATCAAACTTCCCTACAACTTTTAGAAACTTTATTAGATATCTATCGCAACGATACAGAAGGTTTAAAACTAAACTTAGCCCCTGTAGATTTAACCAACTTAGCAGAAGATGCCGCTAGCAGTTTAATTGAATTAGCCGCCAATCGTCGCGTTCATTTAGCGGTGAGTTATGGCGATTCCGATTGGCGACGCGCTTTATGGGTTCAAGGTGATGCTTTGCAACTACAGCGAGTATTTAATAATTTATTAGTCAATGCAATTAATCATTCCCGACGCGGGGGAAGAGTGGAAGTAGTGTTAGAACCGCAAACTAATTACCAAGTCGTGAAAATTTTAGATACAGGCGCAGGAATTGAAACAGCAGAGTTACCTCATATCTTTGAAAGATTTTACCAAGGACATAGCGATCGTCAAGCCAAAGGTTCAGGCTTAGGACTTTATTTATCTCGCCAAATTATTACAGCCCACGGCGGTATAATTTGGGCAGAAAACAGACTACCCACTGGTGCGATGTTTGCTTTCAAATTACCCGTTTATCCAATATAGGGGCTAGGGAAGAGGAACAAGGGGGACAAGGGGGACAAGGAAGACAAGGGGGACAAGGAAGACAAGGGAGACAATTGTACAGACGCGATTCATCGCGTCTCTGACAAATGACAAATGACAAATGACAAATGACAAATGATCAAAATTCTCCTGGTTGAAGATGACGAACTTTTTCGCTTAGGTTTGCGGGTGCGATTGCAACAAGAACCTGAGTTAGAGATTGTCGCGGAAGCTGAAGATGGGGAAACAGCTATTGAGTTAGTTAAGCAAACTCTTGTGGATGTGGTGCTGTTAGATGTGGGTTTACCGGGAATTGGCGGAATTGAAGCTTGCAGACAAATTAAACAGCAAAATCCTCTGTTACCGATTTTAGTTCTGACTTCCCATTCCCAAAAACCTTTAATTACACGCCTAATTGAAGCCGGCGCACAAGGCTACTGTCTTAAAGGTATTGCGGCGGAAAAATTAGTTTTAGCACTGCGTTCGGTTGCGGCTGGTGCTTCTTGGTGGGATGCTACTGCAACTCAAGAAATTCGTTCTTCTTTGAGTTCTGAACCATCGGAGATAGAACCACAAACAAAGCCTGTTGTCAATCCCCTAACTGTACGCGAACAAGAAATTCTCACACTGTTAGCCGCAGGTAAAACCAATCAAGAAATAGCCCAAGAATTATATATTGCACCGGGAACAGTGCGGGTACATATTCATGCCATTTTACAGAAATTAGAAGTAAGCGATCGCACTCAAGCTGTAGTTGTTGCCTTCCAAAAACGCTTAATTAAAAATGGTTAGTTGTCATTTGTCATTTGTCATTTGTCATTTGTCCCCCTGCTCCCTGCCCCCTGCCCCCTGCCCCCTGCCCC
>NZ_JACJQG010000009.1 GCF_014696435.1 Calothrix anomala FACHB-343
TGCCCCCTGCCCCCTGCCCCCTGCCTCTTCACCATCCCAAAGCCGTGGAAATCTGCCCAGCTAATTCTAGCGGATTGAATGGTTTTGCGATCGCGGTTGCCATGCCCATCTGTGCGTAGCGGCGACGATCTGCAGCTTGGATTTTGGCGGTTAATAAAATTACGGGGATGTTTTTTGTGGCGGGATTTGCTTGTAATTTTTCAAAGGTGGCGATTCCATCCATATCGGGCATCATCACATCGAGTAAAATTACATCTGGTTGCCAAGCTTCGGCTTTGATGATGCCTTCTTTACCTGAACTGACTGTCATCACTTCCCAAGCGGCGACGGTTTCTAGGCAAATTTTGGCAACTTCTTGAATATATTCTTCGTTATCAACCACGAGAATTCGCTTCTGTGTCATTGCTACCACCTTCTTGTTGATTCTTGGTCATTCTTTGAAGTAGCTCTATTACGCGGTGTTCAAATTCTTGGGTTGTCACTCTTCCTTTGGTTAAAAATTCTGTGTGTCCTAATTTGAGTCTATTACGTTCTGACTCATCTAAATCTTTGGCTGAGTAAACTACTACAGGGGTGCTACAGAGTTGATTGTGTTTTTTTAACCAGTCTACTACAGCAAATCCATCGCTTTCTGGCAAAATTAAATCGAGAATTAATAAATCGGGATTTACTTGCTGGCTGAGGTGAATGGCTTCTCTGCCGGTTTGGGCGAGGAAGGTTTCAATATCGTGTCGCTCAAATACGGTAATTAGGAGTTGCGCTAAATCGCGATCGTCTTCGACAATTAATATGCGCACTCGTTTGGAAGATTTCGCTACTACTTGTCTGAGCGATTGCAATAAGTAATTTTCGGGGACTGGTTTACTTACCCAATCAGCAAAGTCTACATTAGATTGACTGTTAACGCTGGGTTTGTAAACGCTACAAATCACAATCGGAATATCTTTGGTATCTTGGCGTTCTTTTAATACTGCCATTGTTTCCCATCCATTCATTCCCGGCATTAATAAATCTAGTAAAATCACATCTGGATGTTCGCTAGCGGCTAAAGCGATCGCTTCTTCGCCTGTAGTAACTGTTACCACTCGGTAACCGCCTGTTTCTAGTAATTTTTGCAGTTCTTTACTAATTAAGGGATCGTCATCGCACACTAAAACCAATGGTGCGTAATGATTTATCACCTCTGAATGTTGATGTGGGGGGAATGTTTCGCTTGTTTCGGGCGATCGCTCTATGGGAATGGCAAAGTAAAATGTACTACCTTGCTCTAAGGTACTTTCCACCCAAATCCGCCCGCCATGCTGTTGGACGATGCTTTGGCAAATGGCTAAACCTAAGCCTGTACCGTCATGGTTGCGGGAATCGGAGGAGTCAACTTGTTGAAAGCGCTCAAAAATACTATCTAGTTTATCTTCGGGAATGCCCCGTCCGGTATCTTTGACGGTGAAAATCACTTCATTTTCTTCTTGGGTGGCTACTAACCACACCGTTGAGCCTGGGGTGGAGAATTTAATGGCGTTACTGAGTAAGTTGGTGAGGGTTTGCACAATTCTGTCGGGATCGATCCACAACTCCAAAGATAAGCTGGAAATCGACAATTTTACCCCGGCTCTCTCGGCTAAGGGTTGCATAATATTCACTGCTGACTCAATCAAATCTGCAATATTGCAGACTTCACGCTCCATTTTCACCCTCCCAGACTCGATGCGCTCAATATCTAAGATGTCGTTAATTAAGCGAACTAAACGATCCGTGCTGTCGGTAGCAATTTGTAGCAGGCGTTTTCCTTGCTCGGATGTGGGTGGGAGTAAACCACTGGTAAGCATTCCCAGGGAACCATGAATTGAAGTTAAGGGTGTACGCAGTTCGTGACTGACAACGGAGACGAATTCATCCTTCATCCGTTCGATTTGCTTGCGCTCTGTAATATCCCGGAGTATCACCGTATAATATACTTCGTCTCCATGCGCTAATTTAGATATGGAAGCTTCCGCCGGAAATTCCGTACCATCGCGCCGCCTGCCAAAGATTTCTCGCCGTTCTCCCATTCGCCGCGCTAAGTTGGGAGATGTACCAAAGTCAGCGACATGGTGACGATGAACTTGAGCAAAGCGTAAGGGTAAGAGTAAATCTAGAGGTTGTCCGATTGCATCTTGGGCTGTGTAGCCAAAAATCTTTTCGGCTCCTTGGTTAAATAAGGTGATTTTTTGCTGGGAATCGATGGAAATAATCGCATCGTCAGCAATATCTAAAATCCGCGCAAATTTGGCTTGGGAGATGCGCAATTGTTCTTGAATTTTTTGGCGTTCGTCTAATTCTGACTGTAATTTGCGATTTAAGCTAATTAACTCGGCGGTACGTTCGGCGACGCGCAATTCTAATTCGCTGTTGGCTTTATGTAAGAATTCTTCGGTTTGTTTGCGTTTGGTAATATCCCGGACGATAAATTGGGAAGCGCCTTGATTTTGGTAACTACAAGGAGCGGCGGCGATTTCTAAAGCGATCGCATTTCCATCTAACTGCACAAATTGCGCTTCATGTAAAGGAATTTCCTGTTTATATTCCTTCAACAAATGGAAACTTTCCCCTATTGCTTCTTGGGAATAGGGGTGAACAAAATCCAGAATTGATTTACCAACTAATTCTGTCGGTGCTTTAGCGCCAAATAACTTGACTGCGGCACTATTGGCAAAGATAAAATAACCGTCCCGTTCAATAAAAATCGCTTCCGGGCACAATTCTACTAGCTGTTGATAGCTGCGCTGACTTTGTTGCAAAGCAATTTGTGCTAATTGGCGATCGCGTTGGTTGCGTAATGCCATAATCCCATAAGCTACGTCTGTGGCTAGTGCTTCGAGTAATTGCACTTCATCGCTATCAAAGGAATCTGGTTCAGCAGCGTAAATGAGCAATACCCCAAATACTTGATTATCTGTAATTAATGGTAATGCGATCGCAGAAGCATAACCTTGTTTTGTTGCCTGACACCGCCACACTTCAAAATCGGGGTTTGTTAATATATTTTGAATAATCGTCGTCTGTCTAGTGCGAATCGCTGTACCTGCGGGGACTCTACCTTCGACTGTATCCGCCCAAGTTAAATTGAGCGATTGCAAATATCCAGCTTCATAACCAGCTTGGGCGACAGGGCGAATCGTTTTTTGAGCGTCATCTTCCGCAAAACCCACCCAAGCCAAACGATAACCGCCCACCTCCACAATCATTTGGCAAATTCTCTGCAGCAGTTCCAATTCATCC
This sequence comes from Calothrix anomala FACHB-343, assembly GCF_014696435.1. Taxonomy (GTDB): domain Bacteria; phylum Cyanobacteriota; class Cyanobacteriia; order Cyanobacteriales; family Nostocaceae; genus Aulosira; species Aulosira anomala_A. Next base: position 3,259 of record NZ_JACJQG010000009.1, read on the forward strand.
TTGGCACGTACCAGCACTTGCGAGCAATTAGTCAAAGCCTGTAACGTGCGATTTACCCGACGAATTTCTGTCTCGGTTTTTCTATACTCTGTAATGTCGCGGGTAATTGCTAGATGTAACATTTCTCCCGCAACTTCGCATTTACCCTCAGTTTCGCAAGGTAAAGGTACACCGTGAGTTTCCATCCAGCGCCGATTACCTTTACAAGTAACTATCTCAAATTGCAGAGTCCCTTTATTGCCTTGACAAATACTGTGATGAAATGAGCGAAATGCTACTGCATATTCTGGAGCTAACAGCGAATACACTGATTGCCCAATCAACGCTTCACTGCTTTCCGCCTCCAGCATCAAAATTCCTGCCGGGTTGATTTCCAATAAAGTGCCATCAACCGCAATAATTTTGACACATTCTGGCTCGGCTTCAAAAATCGCTCGCCAACGATTATCTGGTTTGGGATGAGATAAGGCAGAAGGAATTTCTTCTACCTTTGAGTGACTGCGGCTCTCTTCAACTGCGCTCAGGGTGCGCCCCTTACCTAAAACCTGCTTCCTACCTTCATGCAATTCTTCCCTTCTGCCATCTGCCTCCTGCCTTCTACCTTCATGCAATTCTTCCCTTCTGCCATCTGCCTCCTGCCTTCTGCCTTCATCAAAAATCTGGCTATTCGTTACCCGACGCAATAATTTAATCCGCTCTAAGCGATTGAGAATCCGCGTTACCAATTCTGGCCCTACAATTGGCTTACTGACAAAATCATCAGCCCCAACACTAAATACTTGGTTGACGATTTCCGCATCGCTGTGAACTGTGAGGAATAATATCGGTAACTCGCTCCATCGGGAATCGTTGCGCACGACTTTGCAGATTTCAATGCCATTGGTGTGGGGCATTTGTACATCCAGAATCAGCAAATCGGGGGATACTGTTTGCAACGTTGTCCAAAATTGTCGGGGATCTTCTAAACCGATAACTTTTAAACCCCAAGGACTAAGTAAAGTTTGCAACAATGCCAAAATTTTGGGATCGTCATCTACGGCTAAAATTTTTGCTTCTGTGAGGGGCGCTTGTTGTAATACTTGGGTAATTGCTTCTAACACTTGCGCCGCCAGCATGGGCTTTTGCAAAAAGGTGTGTCCGCCGTTGCGTGCTAGTTGCAAGCGGTTACTAAAATCGCTCTGCTCTGTCAAAACTAACACTGGTATGGGCGGTTGCTGGCGAGAAAGTTCTGCGAGTAAATTCAAACTTGCTTCTTGATTCGCAGACACGCTAGGGTCGAGTAGTACAACGCTGGGGCGATCGCGGTAAATTATATGTTGAGCATTTTCGATATTAGTGGTGTTGATAAATTTCACATTGCTGTTAGCAGATTCTGCTGTGAGATTAGCGACTAAAGACTGTTCTTTATCCACCACTAACACTAATGCCCTGTCATCAGCCGTTGTTGCAGGTGTGGGTTCTGTTTCCTGCTGTTTACTCTCAATTTCTTGGCGTAATTGCTGTACCCAAGTTTTTAATTTACTTGTATCTGCTTGAGTTAAGGTTTTATCAGATTTCAGCAGTTGTTCAATTTTCCGCGCTACCTTGGAACCTAAAGGTAAACCAAAGGTAGCCAAGGAACCTGCTAAGGTATGGGCTTCTTGGGTAGCTTGCTGACGTAATTCTGGACTTAAAGATTTGTAGTTAACAGCTGCTGCTTGCTCTAATACTCCCACCTGTTCCCTAACTCTTTCTTGGAAACGTTGCCAAATTTCGGCGACGGCGGCGATTGTTTGTTGCTGTGTTTTTTGGCTGGGTTGGGTGGCTTTGCTACGTTCTAATTCGCTTTTATGGGGTTCCTCAACCGCTTGGGGTTTGAGACGATAGCCAATTCCATAAACTGTTTCCACAAAATCGCTCGGCGCTCCCGCATTGCGTAATTTCATCCGCAAGCCTTTAATGTGGGTGCGTACAGCTTCTTCCCCTGGTGTATCTTCATAAGACCAGAGATGTTCTAAAATCATGCCACAACTAAATACGCGGCGGCTATTGCGCAAGAATAATTCTAAGAGGGCGTATTCTTTGGGAGTTAATGACAGCAACTCGCCATTATAACTAACTTCACAACTACTAGGATCGAGGTGTAAATTCCCCCATTCCAATACTGGTTGAGTTGTTTTTCCGCCACGACGCAATAAAGCACGAACCCGTGCTACTAATTCTTCTTGATCGAATGGTTTAACTACATAGTCATCTGCACCCGCATCTAGCCCAATTGCTTTTTCGTGACTGCTATCGCACCCTGTCAATAATAAGACTGGCATTTGTAAGCCACGGGAGCGGATATGACGGCAAAGACTGATACCATCTAGCTTCGGCAGTAGGACATCTAATAAAATTAAATCGTAATCGTAGGTTTCGATTAAATCTTTACCAGCAATACCATCACTCGCTAGTTCGACTGCATAGTTTTGGGTAGTGAGAATTTCCCTGAGTACTGCTGCGAGTAACTCGTCATCCTCGACAACTAAAATTTTCATATCAAACAATCGCTTAATATTCAGTGAAGTTTATAGATAACGAGCAGTAAAACCTTAAATTAAAATCAAAATTGCTGGTAATAATTTTTGACTTAAATGCATGTTAAATTATAAATCTTTAAATTTTGACTTAAATTTAACAAATATCAATATTGTTACAAGTCTGGGGAATAGAGGACTAGTAACAGGTTAATTTTAGACTATTTATTTGTGAAGCTGCATACAACACACCTTTCTTGAACGCAAAGGGACGCTAAAGTTAGCGCATAGGCGCTTCGCCTTCCCGCAGGGTAGATAGGCAGAGTTTTTTGAGTTCTCTAAAATAATTAAGGAAATCTTTAGATTACAGCAATTTTCAGGTAAATAGACCACGCTGTAGGGGCACGGCACCAGTAAAATTATTGTATGTACCACAAGATTTTCGATGCCGTGCCCCTACCACAGATGTGGTTCAAATAGGTGAAAACTCCTGTAAAACAGAATCAAGATGACTGATGATTTAGCAACTGATTGATTTGAATTTGTAATTTCTCCCGGAGTTTTTGCGCTTGTTGATATACGTTTGTGCGCTTTGTATGGGAATTAGCAAATTTATCTGTGGTTGCTAACGGTTCTAATGGTTGAATAAAGTAACGCAAGCGAGTTTTCATTGCCCATACACCCATTGAAGGAAAAAGAATTAATAGCAGCATCAATGGGGATAAAGGTAAAAATGGTAATTTAAATAAACGTTGCAATTTTTGCCAATTTATTGTTAAAGGATGTAAATATTCGTTACCAACACACAAGACTGGGAGAATGGGTACTTGATAGCGATCGCTCAATTGCATAAAGCTAACATCAAATTTCTGCAATTGATAGCGTCTGCGCCAACCTTTTAATGGCCCCCGTAACCCTTCTGGTGCATACAGCAGGATTTTTCGTTGCTGTATGGCTGTTTCAAAAGCTTTAAATTCAGCGCGAACCCCTCCTAATACATTAGACCAACCAGCCGGTAACCACCAAACCATCCAAGGATGCTCAAATAAAGATATTCCGGCTAGGGGTTGTACTGTCCATCCTCGCTCTTGACTTAATAATTCTGCTAAGGTTAAAAAATCCCAGGGAAAACTCATTCCTGCATGGTTCATCGCCACAATTAACGGCCCTGTTTGCGGTAAGTGTTCTAGTTGTTTTAACTCCCCTTGAAAATAATATTTCACAATGGGAGCAAGCACTTCTTTACTAAAGGCTTTTTGATATTCAGGATTGAATTCATCAATGTTTTGTTTGGGCGCGCGACAACCTAAACGCAGCCAACGGATTAACAGCGCTAGATAAAATCCCCCAGGTAATAAAAATAAGATATATTCCAGCCAGTTCCAGCCTTCTGGGTCTTGATGGTAATGTTGCCAATGACGGTTAAATAATATTAGCCAGCCTGGAGGATACCAGAGGCAAAACCAATCAAACCAGCTAAATTTATAGCCATTATCTGTGGCGATTTCTAGCGGTAAATTCAGTAAATTCTCAGAGCTTTGATTGGTCACAATAACTGGATATTTTATATATTACTTTACTTATTTATCTATTATATAACACCAATTTTTTTGACCATAATATCAGCACTAAGTTAGAGATTTATATGTTGGGCATGGGGCATGGGGCATTGGGGGAGCCTGTTGATACTAAAGCGGGGCTACAGCCGAAGGGAGCATCCCAAATGTGCAAAAACGCCCTCACCCTATAAGGGTGGGGCTAGAAATACGAAGCCTGCCTTCGCAGGCTATCAAACTTTTAGCCTGCGAAGGCAGGCTTTGTTGTTATAGCAATACCCTTATAGGGTATTGCGTCAAAATTGGGATGCTCCCCAGCCGAATTTCCCTTGATGATAAAGTGTAGAGATAAAATTAGCATTGGCGCGTGGGCATGAGCTAGCGAGTGAATTAATTATATAGATGTGCAAATTTATCTAAATTAGCTTGTTTATTAATTGTGATGCTTGCACAAGATTTCTATACTTGATTTACAATCTGTATACTTGATTCGCGAATTAGAAAACTTGATTTACAATCTGTATACTTGATTTACGATTCGTATACTTGATTCGCGAATTAGAAAACTTGATTTACGATTCATTTACTTGATTTACAAGTCGCAAAACTTAATTTGCAGTGGGATTTTCAATAAAAATGAAACTACTCTAGAATAGCGATCGCATTTGGGTTTTTAGCTAATTGTAAAGTTTTTACCCAAGTATTAATACTGAATTTTTGCGTTTTTATTAAACAGTTATTTTTCTCAATACCACGATAAATCATCAGTTATAGTCTACGTAAATATACTTAATTTGTATAAGTTTGTCTATTTAGCGCTAGTTGCAAGCTACAAGCGAGGGAAATTTTTGCATAACCTCCAGCAACTCAGAGATATATAGGGGTGAAGCAAGTAAATTAACTTTAGAACTAGTTAAAAACTTAGTACTTTAGGAGAAATAGCAATGAAAGGGTTAAAATTTGCCGTCGCTATAATTGCCTTAGCAACATTAACTCATGCTCCCAAAGCTGAAGCCACAAGCTTATTCAACAATCCCCAAACAGCAGCAGCAAAACTCATAGCACAAGTACCAGCAGAAAATAACGCTGAAGCTTCCCTCAAACGGGGAATTGAACGTTTAGACAAAGAAGACTATCAAGGTGCTGCAACTGAATTTAGCAATGTTTTGAAAATTGAACCGAACAATATTTATGCTTATGTTGGTAGAGGTGCGGCGAGGATGTATCTCAACGAATACCAATTAGCAAAATCTGACTTTGACAGTGCTTTAAAGATTACGCCTGATATTTCTTTAGCTTACTATTTTCGCGGTTTTACCAATTTGGCATTAAAAGATAAAGCCGCCGCACTCGCTGATTTACGCCAAGCATCTACTTTATTTAAACAAGAAAATAAATTAGATTTGGCGCAAAAAGCTGATAACGCCATTAAAGAAATTGAAGCTAGTTAAATGTTAACTGTTGACTGTTGACTGTTGACTGTTGACTGCATTTATTTAGGTTGTGGAGTATGCTGGAGAATTGGTGATGAACTACCGTTGGCAATATCATATTCTTGCTTTTGTAGTCCCCTTGCTAATTCTCCAGTCTGAAGCTGTTTGCTTTGTTCCTCTTCCTCTGATGGCGCAAACAAAAACCCCACAAGAACGCAATAGCGAAGCTATCAAGCTTTTTTATTTAGGGCTTGAGCAGTACAACCAAGGTAAATATCAAGAAGCATTAGAAACCTTACAACAAGCATTAATAATTGTTAGAGACATTCAAGCGCGTCAGGGTGAAAGCTTAATTCTTTATCAAATAGGACAAGTATATGAAAAATTGCGAGCTTACACCAAAGCAATCGAATTTTATCAGCAAGCATTAGCAATTGGTAAAGAAATTTATAATCAGGATTTAGTAGGAAAAATTCACAATCAAATAGGCGAAGTTTATCGCCAGATGCAAAACTATAATCAAGCTTTGCAAGCTTATCAGCAAGCTTTAAACTTTTACAAACAAATTAATAATCCTATCGGGCAAGGTTTAACTCTCAACTATATTGGTCAAATTTACAACGAATTAAAAGAAGATCAGAAAGCTTTAGATGCCTATCAACAAGCTTTAGCTATTCTGATAAAACTCAATGATAAATTAGGGTTAGTAGCTACTTACAAAAATCTGGGATTTACCTATGAAAACTTAGGGGAATATAGTAAAGCTTTAGATGCTTATCAACAAGCTTTAGCCTTAATTCCGCAAACTGAGTATCCCGTAGGCGCAGGAGCAATATTGGATAGTATTGCTAGTGTTTATACGATTATTGGAAAGTATACTAAAGCATTAGATATTTATCAGCAAGCTTTAGAAACTGCTAAAAAAGCAAATAATCAAGGGGGAGAAAGTTTAACTCTGCATAATATTGGTGGAGTTTACTACAGATTAGGACAATACCCACAAGCGTTAAAATTTTATCAACAAGCTTTAGCTCTTAGTAGACAAATTAGCGAAAAGGTAGCAGAAAGTAGTATTCTCAATAGTATTGGACTAGTTTATCAGCAAGAAGAAAAATATCAAGAAGCATTGCCTTTTTATCAAGCAGCTTTAAAAATTGTCCGCACAGATAATAATTTATCTACAGAAAAAGCAGCAGCAATTTTGAACAATATTGGCTTGGCTTACAGAGGTTTGGGGGAATATAATCAAGCTTTAGATGTTTATCAGCAATCTTTAGCAATTATTAACCGTGGTGGCTCGGAGATTGGTAAAGGAACAACTCTCAATAATATTGGAGTAGTTTACTTTCATTTAAAAGAATATGGTAAAGCATTAGAATTTTCTCAGCAAGCTTTGGCGATTCGTCAACGGATTGGCGATCGCGCTGGAGTAGGAGATACCCTAAATAATATTGGCGCAGTGTATCAAAGTTTAAAAGATTACGATAAAGCCGAGAAAACTTTACTCGCGGCTCTGGAAATTTGGGAATCTTTACGTCAAGGTTTAACTGATGCTCAGAAAATTTCTATTTTTGAAAATCAAGCTAAAAGCTATCGGTTGTTGCAAGAAGTATTAATTGCCCAGAATAAAATTAATTCTGCCTTAGAAGTGAGCGATCGCGCTAGAGCTAGAGCCTTTATTGAGTTACTAGCCGCTAAACAATCACAGACAGCAAACCCGCAGTTAGATATCAAACCTCTGACAATCGAGCAAATTCAAAATATCGCTAAAGTTGAGAATGCAACTATAGTTCAATATTCAATCATCGATGATAAATTACTTTATATTTGGCTAATCAAACCTACAGGTGAAATTACCTTTAAGCCAGTTGATTTATCAAAAGCTACTGATACTCCTCTCTCACAACTTGTGACTATTAGCCGTAAAGCTATGGGAGTATTAGATCGTGGGATTTTTCAACCCCAATCTAGCCTACAACCTAATCCAACTCAGCAGCTACAAAAACTCTACCAAATATTAATTAAACCAATTGTCCAAGATTTACCAACAGATGCTAACGCCCGTGTTATCTTTGTTCCTCAAGAATCGCTATTTGTAGTACCTTTTGCCGCACTACAAGATGAACAAGGCAAGTATTTAATCGATAAACATACTATTTTAACTGCACCAGCTATTCAAGTTTTAGAATTAACTCGCAAGCAAAAACAAAACCTTAACCAATCTCTGAAAGATGTGCTGGTGGTTGGGAATCCGATGATGCCAAAAATTCCCATTACAGAGGAAAAATTAGCACCGCTTCCTGGTGCAGAAAAAGAAGCAAAACAAATTGCTGAATTATTGAAAACCCAAGCGATTATTGGGAATAAAGCCACAGAAACAACCATTGTGAGCAAGATGAAGCAAGCCAGGATAATTCACTTTGCTACTCACGGCTTACTCGATGATTTTAAAGGATTGGGCGTACCTGGAGCGATCGCTCTCACAGCCAGCAATCAAGATGACGGCTTTCTCACCAGTAGCGAAATCCTTGATATGAAACTCAGCGCCGAACTCGTAGTTCTCAGCGCTTGTAACACTGGCGGCGGAAACATTACAGGCGATGGTGTCATTGGTTTATCCCGTTCTTTAATTACTGCTGGCGTACCCAGTGTCATTGTTTCTCTGTGGGCTGTAAATGATGATTCCACCGCCTTTTTAATGAGCGAATTTTATCGCCAACTCCAAAAGAATCCTGATAAAGCTGTGGCGTTACGTCAAGCAATACTGACTACCAAAAAACAATATTCCCATCCTTTCGACTGGGCTGCATTTACCCTAATTGGTGAAGCAGATTAAAGCTACACATCAATATATTCTAGAGGGCATGACATTGCCGTAGCCCTACTAACAAATTTACACTAGCCGGAGCCTTAAGATGTTGTCAATTATTGCACCATTAGCAATTATTGCGATCGCCATAATCTTTATGTTTAAGCGCATTGATGTGCGGTTAAGTTTAGGATTATGTGCAGCAGGTTTGTTTATCATTGCAGGTAAATTACCGCAACTTTTCGTCACAATTAGTCAACAAATGACAAATGAAAAGACGGTAGTTCCCATCTGTACAGCGATGGGGTTTGCCTATGTTTTAAAATTAACAGAATGCGATCGCCACTTGACGCACTTATTACTAGCACCTTTGCGTCAGGGAAAATGGTTGTTAATTCCTGGGGGAATTATTGCGGCTTACATTGTGAATATGGCACTCATTAGTCAGTCAAGCACAGCCGCAATTGTGGGAACCGTATTATTACCTTTACTACAAGCAGCAGGAATCGCCCCAGTTATCGGCGGTTCGCTGTTATTGCTGGGTTCTTCGATGGGTGGCGAGTTATTCAACCCAGGCGCAGTAGAAATCATCAAACTAGCGGATTTGACAAAACAATCAATCCCAATAATTGTAGGGCGGGTGTTACCTGTGAATCTTTTGGCAAGTATCACCGCCTTAATTGTATTTTGCATCTTGGTTTTCATCTTTTCTAAAAAAACAGCAGGCGAAATATCACCCACAACTTCCAGCGATGCCAATATGGAAGAATTAGATAAACCCTTTCGGGTGAATCTCATTAAAGCATTTATTCCCTTACTACCATTAACACTGTTGTTTATCGTTCCTGCGTTTGTAAAGCTTCCCCAGGAATTTGATAATAGCGTGTCTATCGCCGCCGCAATGTTAATTGCAGTTACAGCCGCCGGCTTAACTACTCCCAAAGAATCGCCAAATCTAGCAGCAGCGTTTTTTGAAGGTGCAGGTTTTGCTTACGCCAACATCATTTCTATCTTTGTTGTCGCTACAATTTTTACAGAAGGAATCAAAGTTAATGGATTAATTGAACATCTCACCAATGCATTAGCAAATCGTCCAGTTGTCGTAGAAATTGCCAGCTTAATTTTACCTTTTACCTTAGCAGGAATTACTGGTTCTGGCAGCGCCTCTGCCCTAGCTGTGATGAATATACTCGTACCAGTAGCCATAACAATGAATTTAGATGCCATTCATATTGGCGCACTCACATCAGTAGCAGCACAATTAGGGCGCACCTTAAGCCCTGTAGCCGCAGTTGTAATTATCAGTGCTACCATATCTCGACAAGCACCACTAAATTTAGTCAAATTAGTAGCAATCCCGCTTATTTGCGCCTTGGGAGTAACCCTAATAGCAACACTATGCAACTTGATGTGAGAAGAAATACCAATTCTGGCTCAAATTACACTACATGGGAGCATCCCAAATGTGCAAAAACGCCCTCACCCTATAAGGGTGGGGCTAGAAATACGAAGCCTGCCTTCGCAGGCTATCAAACTTTTAGCCTGCGAAGGCAGGCTTTGTTGGTATAGCAATACCCTAGAAGGGTATTGCGTCAAAATTGGGATGCTCCCGAGATAACTAGTTTCTCTAGGGCGAGAAATAGCCAAAAAGCGATCGCCCCTTATATCGTGTGAGGCGATCGCTAAATATTGCCATATGAGATTATAACTACAATCACAACTATTCTGACTTACGATGCCATTGCCCGTTATCGCCTTTTTCATAATCCCGTTTTACAGCACTCCAGGCAACACGAAATGCGGCTTCTTCTTCATTGTATTCTTTTAAAGCATTGTTAAATGCAGCCTTAAAAATCTCTTGGGCGTGTTTGGGTAAATGTTCTTTAACAGAATCGGGTAAATCATCAAGTTGTTGGTAAGGCATATATTTCATCAGGGTAAATTTGCCAAATCAACCCAAAAATCTATAAAGTAATTGTTTCCTGTTGAAACTGAGATTCACTATCCCAATAATCAGATCTAGTGATGTTGATTTTTAGCAAAGCAATATCAGGTTCATCTAATCCTTGGGGAAACCAAGCTTGGAGTTCTGGTTTCCAAAAATGTTGCATTTGCTGACGATCTTTGATTAATTCAGCAATACCTGAGATGGAAATATATCGCTGCGCGTCATCAGATTTGAAACTAATATTGACTTGTTGACTATTTTTAATTTCAAATACCTTGTGGGTACTAGCGTTAGTAAAAAACCAAATTGTACCATCAGCCTGAATATCGCTAGTTCTTTCCATCGGGCGACTGTGTAAACTACCATCTTCATCAATGGTGGTTAACATACCACAGTCAATATCTTGAATAAGTCTAGCCAACTGATAAATATTTGGATTTTGTTCAGTAGTAGTTGTCATGTACAGTACTCTGTTTTGTTTACAACTAATTAGCGCCGTTAATAATTTTCTATTTCCATATCAACATTTTCCCTAGTTAATTACTTGCGCCTAAAGGTATAATTTTGCTATATTTAAATTACGGTTGCTGCCGGAAGAGAAAATTATTCAATTAGAAAATATACTTGTTTTCCTCTGACCAGAGATGGTTTTTCAGCCAATTGGAAGATGAAATTATCCAAAAATCATGCCGGAATGGTAGTATCACATCTATACAGAAATTCTCTGAACCAAGCTTATGCAAGTTAAAGAACCACAATCAGAATATGTAGAAGCTACTTTACCGCAAAATATAGCCACAGTTGAAATTGCCGCACCAGGGCAGATTACAACAGTAGCAAATACCGAGCAATCTGATAATAAAGAATCGGAAATTGGCAGAACAATTTCTGAATTGATAGCAAGAGCTTCACAAAATATAGGCAATTTCGTCAATGAATATCCACTGCCAGTTTTTAGCTTTGCTGTGCTGGTTATAGGCGTTATTGTCTTGAGGATATTATTAGCAATTACAGAAGCATTAAATGGTATTCCATTAGTTGCTTCATTTTTTGAATTAATTGGCTTTGGTTATGTAACCTGGCTAGTATCTCGCTATGCAATCAAAGCAATAAATCGGCAAAAATTAACATAATAAAAAAAAGTCTGCGGAAAATGACGGAGAAAGCTACTAGTACAACAAGGCAAAAGTCAAAAGTCAAAAGTCAAAAGGTTAATATATCAAGGCTTGTGACTGTTTGAAATGGTAGCTTGATTTAGGTTGTATTGTGCTAGATAAATAGCTTTCAATATGAATAAATGTAAGGTGGGCAACGCTCATCTTACAATATCTAAAATATTTTCCAAATAAAATAGAATAACTATTTATAATATTTACAGCTAAATTTAAATTGATATTTCATGGATGATTCAATATTTATAATATTTCTGGCTTTTGGTTTTCTGTGGCTGCTGATGGGAGTTGGGGGGTGGATTGCATTTCTTAAATCGGAGGGAGAGGAAATTAAAGTTGGTAAATGGGGTTTGATAGTAGCTATCCCGATTTTAATTCCCATAATTATTGCCCTAATTATTGGGGCAGTTTATCGCTAATGAGAGCGATGAAATCTTACCCAAGCTGTCATTAACAATATGATTAATTGAGAATTTTGCATGATTTACTGTGGTTGTCTTTGCGCGTAAAGTCGATCGCAGTAAATAGCCCAAGCAACGCCAAATAAACCACTTAAAGAACCTGCGATCGCAGCTACTACACCCCAGCCTAATGGCCCCATCCAGTTAGAAATCTCTTTGAGGAGTGCTGTATTGACTTTACTGACTACATAAGCCGTACCAGCACCCGCAACAGTAACAAATCCTAACTCGGTCAAAATTTCCACCAGTTGTTTGCTAGATAAATCTTCTGCAAAATAAATTTTCCAAATGTTGGTATACATCAGAATATCAGAAGCAGTTAACAGAATTTGTTTAGGAATTTCTCCGCCAAAGGTGGGCGCAGCAGAAGCTGTAGCACTACCCACAGAATAAGTAGCGATCGCTAAAGCAGCATCTAATCTTTTTTGTCCGAGATTAGTCACAGTCTGATCTCCAATTATTATTTATATCTATTGTGACAATTTAATTGTGCGGCTTGTAATTTTTCCCTAAATCATCAACCTTCTAGGGTGAGCATAACGGCTCAACTTCTGCATCTTTCTAATATTCCCATCAGTTGCATCCAATGCCGCAGTAATCGCTGAATGTATCACCCTGAACTAACATCGGTTTCTTCACCCCGCCTTCTTAAAAGCCGCCTTCACTAGTTTCTAGATTGGATTTATCAGCTAACGAAATGCTGCAGTTTTTGATTGGGGTAGTTCACAAACACCAATGGATATGGCACACTATGTTTGTAGAATTAGAGTAATTTTTCCTACTTATTATCAAAGAAATGCCACTTCTACCCCGTTCGCACAGCTTGTGGTTACTTCCTATAGCGGTGACTTTGAGCAGCTTTACATTTAATACTACAAAAGCTATAGCTAAAACTACTTACCCATTTAGTGCTAACTACGATATATTTTCTACATCTATACCTATTACACAGAACGTCTCAGCTGCATCTCTCTCAGGAGAAAGTACTGACGCCCCGTATAAACTAAACACAATTAATGGTTTAACTTACGTTGAAGTTGACTTTGCTACAGGTTTTTTTCGTTTCAACACAGATCCAACTATTTTTGGCTTACAAGACTTACCAGTTGGGTCTATAGTATTCGGAAGTGGGATTAACAAGTTATTTGGAACAGATATTGCTGTTGGACAAATTGACTTTACAACCAATACAGCAAAAGCTTCTGGTACTTTCACTATTACTGGTGGTGAGGGCATATTTGCAGGAGCCACCGGCACACTGAGCTTTGTTGAGTTTGATACACTCAGTTTTGATCCTGCTATTCCAACCAAAGCTAGAGCTTCAGTCAATGGCTTCATTCAAACAGTTCCAGAACCTAAAACTAACAAAGCAATAATTGCTATGGGTGCGATTGGAGTTGGTGTCTTGCTCCGACATCGTCGTTGTTATAGAGAGCGAAAAATTCTCAGGGATATGACGGAGACAATGCGGTAAAATTGCTCAATGTTGGATTCTACTGAAAGAGCCATATTTCATTAAAAGCGACGCAGTTTGAAACCGCAGGTGCAGAAATTACCGCTGCAGAGATTCGCCAACTATTGCCAATTGTGGTGAATAATCTACAAGACTTTACCATGCAATCTACCGATTGCAAAGGTATTTTAGTAGCAAAAGCAGGTAAAGCACTGTATACCCTCTGTAGAGGTAACACCACTTAACCGCTTTGTGACTTTGGGTAAAACGCCTTGGTTGTAAGCTGTCAGCACCGTTTATGACCCTTGCATTTATGGCGCTGCTAGTAATTCCAAAGTTGAAAGTGAGCGATCAAGGATTGTTTAATAGTCAAGATTTTCAATTAGTACCATTGTGGATTGACTAATACTTATAACAAACCCAAATCCTGTAAACTGCGGCGTGTAATCTCAATTCTTAACGGTGCTGATTCTGGTTTTTGCAGGTTAATATTAGTAGCAAAAAAATAGACATTATTATTTTGTTCTAGATAACCAACAAACCAGCCAATTTCCGGTTTACTACTGGTTAACCATCCCGTCTTTCCTCGTAACGTGTATTTTGGAGTTTGTTCGCGGATCATGATATCTTTTACCAGTTCCATTTTTCGCTGAGAAAATGGTAAATTACCTTGATATAAGCGTTGCAAAAAATTAATTTGCTCTTTGGGTGTAATTTTTAATGGCCCTTGTAGCCAAAAGCGATCGATATCTGCATCTGTACCAATTTGACGGTTACCATACCCCACTTTATTAATGAATTCCTGCATCCGTTCATATCCCGCTTTACGCGCTAAAACTTGATAAAACCAGACTGTAGAATTCTTAAAAGCTTGACGCAAATTTGTATCTTGATTCCAAGTTTCTATCTCTCGGTGAATTCCATCCCAAGTGAGAACAGCCACATCATTAGCAATAACTCCCGTTTCTAACGCCACCAAGGAGTTAAAAATTTTGAATGTCGAAGCGGGAACCATTGCTGTAGCGTTGCGTTGCGGGTTATGTTCGTAGGTGCGATTGTTTTTTAAGTCGTAAATTACAATTGAACCTTCCACCCCTAATTGTTGAAAATGTCGCCCTAAATTTGGTGTTGCTGCAACTATTTTATTATCGTTAGCAATGGTAGAAGAATTAGCAACACCAGAAATTGCTGGGTAACTAATTGCGATCGCTAAAACAAGACTGGCAATAGCTGTGAAAATGAAAAATGGCACGCGCCATATAGAAAACAATATTTTTCTCCTTGTAAAATAATTATGTTAGCCACTGACTGCACGTACAGCAGTAGCGATCGCATTTTCTATAGCAATATCCTTCTGTGAATAGATGATATTTTCCGAAACAGTACGCTGGGCAACTACAGCACATACAGCCGCAGCCGCAAATTGATACACTCCCGCCATTTTAAACAGAGTGCCACATTCCATTTCATAGTTCAAGATATTCAATTGGCGATATTCGGCGGTAATTCCTTGGAGCGATCGCATTAAATAAGGATTAGCTGAATCTGTGCGTTCCTGTCCTTCGTAAAAGGTATCTACCGAAGCCGTAATTCCTAAATGATGCTCAACGCCTAACTCTTGCGCAGCTTTCACCAACGCCACCGTCAGAAACGGATCGGCTACGGCTGGATATTCCACAGGCGCAATATCATTAGCTGCACCTTGGCGACATAACGCCGCACTACTAATGACAATACTACCCACCGATACATGGCTTTGAATCGAACCGCAAGTACCAATACGAATAATTTGCCGGATACCTAACTGTATCAACTCATTGACAACAATACTTAAAGAAGGCGCACCCATCCCACTAGTAGCAGATAAAATAGGGCGATTATTAGCTAAATAGCCCAGATAGCTATTTAGTCCCCGATTTTCTGACAATAAGCGCACATCGCGGAAATGAGTTTGTGCAATCAAACGCGCCCGTTCCGGATCGCCAGATAATAAAGCTATTGTCGGTGGAGAATTACCCAAGTCTTCTTGTCCAAAACCAAGATGATAGAACTGTTTACCAGTCATAGATTGTCAAAATATTCGCTAGAAATTAATGGTTTATTGTCAGGATTTCAGCCCTCAAATTAGAAATAAAAAGAAAATCAGAAATATAAATCATTTTATTCCTGAATCTGATGACTAACCAAATTTAGGGTACAAACAGTTATCGAAAGTTATATTTTTTTGTCAAAATCAAATTCTTTTGTTTATTAGTTCTAAGATGGAATTTTATAACCTCAGCGAAAATATTTTCTACCCCGTGAAGCAAGAATCACCGCACTTATAGGGCGGTGAGTGTCAATAGGCTCATAGGCTAGGCAAAACGACAGGAGTCGAATTACTCAATTCAAATCTAATGTTTCAAACAGGAGATAGACTGTCATGCCGCAACAAAATGCTGCTCAACTTTTTAAAGCTGTAAAACAGGATCAAGCATTAAAGCAAAGACTAAAAGCCACATCCAATCCCGAAGCCTTTATCCAAATTGCTCAAGAACGTGGCTATAATTTCACAGTTGCAGAATTAGAAGCAGAAATTGCCAAATTATCTGAAGAAGATTTAGCAGCTATTATCAATCCCGGATGGGGCCCTAGACAGCACATTCATCCTAGATAATTTTGCATCTGGTACCGCTATGCGGAAGTCAACAGTCAAAAGTCAAAAGTCAAAACGTTAATATTAGGACTTACGCACCGAACACAAAAACCCTCACAAGGGTGGTCAAAAGTCAAAAGTCAATGGTCAAAATTCAGGTTTTTGGACTATGGACTATTGACCATTGACAAAAAGCATGAAAAATATCTGACACTGCGTAAGTCCTAAATATATCAAGGCTTGTGACTATTTGAAATAGTAGCTTTATTTACGCCGTGCTGTACTAATTAGTTACAAGATTGATTACTTTTTGTCTAAACTCATCCAATAAAAAACAAGCCCACAAAGGTGGGCTTTGTAACAATAGCCCCAGGCTTCTAGCCTGCGGGCGTTATTTTTGGCTATGAGAGAGACTTTTTCTCATGGAAAAATACTCAATGCCCAATGCCCCATGCCCCATGCCCAATGCCCAATGCCCCATGCCCCATGCCCATATCCTATTCCGAACTCCCATCTCTTCTACCGAGTTCGTAAATACCGGAACCGATGCAAGCAAGTATACCAGTACTTATGCCCCAACTCGGGCCTAAACTGATTTCTAGCCCCCAGTGGACTAAAGCACCGACTATCAAAAAAGGCACAATACTAAACAAAGAAGCGTAAAAAGCGTTTTGGGATTCTCTAGCTTTGCGCGTTTTTTCAAATTCTGTTTTACTAGTGTAGAGCGATCGCTCGGCAAAGTTAAACCAACGGTTAAGTTGCTCAATTACCCATTCACTCACCGAGGAAAAAGCTAAATATAACGCCAAAGACCACAAACTCGCTCCCGCGATCGCAATTGTGTCCAATTCAAACTGGAAGGGCCAAATATCTGTCAGCATAGTTTGTCGGAGTCTTGTAAAGGCACAATTTTAGCTGTAAAGCTTTGATGAACGTCAAATTAGTCTTTTAAGTACATTAACTTAACAGCCTTTTGCCGGATTAGCAACTATCTTGAGCGTATATTATTTCAGTCACCACTGCTTTTTTGACTCATAATGTATGAATTAGCATCATGGTTATGTCCGTAAAAACCAGTAGAAACATTAGATATTAAAAATTACTTAATCCGTAATTACTAGCTAAACACTATGCTAATTAAAGACTATACTTGTGTACTGAAATGCAATAAAAATACTGATAAGCTCTAATTTTGCAATTTTTGATTTGAATCTCTAATCATACAGACTTGACAGTTAAAAAAGCATGATATTGTAGGCTAGATAACTTGACATAGAAATATGTACTAGCCATATATTGTCATGTCAACCATATTGAGATATCAAGAATTAAATAGCTTTCATCGCAGCTTTTAGAACCCAATTAAATTGAATTTTCACAGCAATTTATTAAAAATTTTATTGGATTGAGGCAGAAAAAATGAATCAGCAGCGACAAAAAGTATTAGTATCGGGAGCTACTTTATTAATATTAGGATTGAGTATTGCCAGCGTCGTTACTCTATTACCTAAACCAGAGAGCGCCAGAGCTAGAGAAGTTAAGTCAACCAAAGTCAATAAAAGTAATGCTTGGCTAGCCGCTTCTTTTCCTGTAGAGAATTTTCAAGCTTACACTTCTGCTTTTGGTTATCGCCGTTCAGCGACTGGTGGTGATAACTGGGAATTTCATGGCGGCTTAGATATAGCTGCGCCCCAAGGTAGTTATATCCGCAATTGGTGGGCTGGTAAAGTCATTAAAGTAGGCGATCGCAATGCCTGTGGTACTCATATCGTCATCAAATCCGGAGCCTGGGAGCATACCTACTGTCACATGGAAGGACATGTTGAAAGCGTCTCTGGGCGGCGTTATTTAGTCGATCGCACAGGTGGAATTCAAATCGCTGAAGGTCAACAAATACCTACTGGTATCAGAATTGGCAGAGTCGGCATGACCGGACGCACCACCGGGCCTCACCTGCACTGGGGACTCAAGTATGATAGCAACTATGTAGATCCAGCAATGGTTCTGCGGGAAATGTTTTCTCAGCAACAAATCGCCAGAAAAACCGGCTCTACAGTTGATGCTCAACAATCACAAGTCATCATTGAAGAATCAAAATATACTCGCGATTCCGGTTATTAATGCCAAATTGTAGGGGCGGAGTAACCCCCACCTGTGTCAACTTAAGCTCAAACGCTTACCCCACAAGCCTTTTACCCCTCCCCTTAATCCCCTCCCCGTAAACGGGGAGGGGACGTTTTGGCTTTAGACAAAACTGGGGTGGGGTAACGCGGATATTGATGGTAGGCGATTTGATGCAAAATCGAGTCCTGATGAGGGTTTCGCGTTAAGTTGACACCAATGGGTAACCCTGCCCCTACAAGTTGTGGGTTTGGTAAGTTAATGATTGGAATATTTTTTTATTTGGAAGTACCTTAGAGTTAGTCCACGAGCATCTTTTGGATTCTAATCTAAAATCTAAAATCCAAAATCTAAAATTATTGCCAATGCCCAATGCCCCATGCCCAATACTTAATTTCCTACTTGATAAAAGTTTATACCTTCCGGAAAACATACTTCTTGGACTGAAGGTTGCCTCAAGATGCGTTATACACTTGAGATATGGTCATAAAACGATCGCATTGGCAGTTAGGATTGTTACTCCTATTTATGGTGCTGGGAACACCCTCAATTCCAGCAACACAAGCACAAACAAATAACCAAGAAGAAACATTAATAGAGGCTGTTACCGTAGATCAAGTTGATGTGTTGAAACAGTACTTAGATAACGGCGGCGATCCCGATAGATATTTTGCGCTGGCGGTAAGTAATGGTTCCATGCAGAGTGTAGAATTAATGCTGCAACGGGGAGCAAATGTGAATATTGCCGATCCAAATGGTATAACTCCGTTAATGGTTGCAGCTAGGTATACCTATCGTGCGGGAATAGAAATGACAAAATTTTTACTAGATAAAGGTGCTTTAGTGAATGCAAAAACTCAAAAAGATAGCACTGCACTAATGTTTGCTTGTTCGCCAGTAGCTCAACACTACGAAGATGATTATGTCAAAGTTGTGAAAATGCTACTTGCCAAGGGCGCACAGATAAATGTTAAAAACAAGCTGGGTGCAACACCGCTAAGTATCGCAACTCAAGGTAATTGGCAGAAGATCGTTGCTGTTCTTAAGAAGGCTGGGGCGAAAGTATAAATAGTCATTTGCCATTTGTCATTTGTCATTGGTTAGTTTAGTTATTCTCTGCGTTTCTTTGTTTCTTTGTCTGTTTTTATCTGACTACTCATTAATTTTGGTAACTATAATTAATTAAGGATAAATGTAGGTTGGGTTGAGGAAAGAAACCCAACATTTTCAGCGATTTGTTGGGTTTTTACACGGTAAACTCAACCTACGCGGGTTAAGGTTTTTGACGCTAAATGAACGGTATTGAACTACAGTTAGTTTACTAGACTAATAGATTTAGCAATAATTACGGGTTTTTTCAGATAACTTGTATAGTCTGCGTCTGGTAAATCTAAATTAAAATCTCGTTCGACATCAGGAATTACTAATCTCCGAACTTCACCTTTAATTTCTATTCTTTTATTGGTATTGGTAGGTAACTCAAAAATTACATTTGAGGCATTCACAACTAATAGAGATTCTTGGCTACTTCCTGGGCGATCGTTGATGAGAAAGGAATTAGAGTTTATTGTCTTAACTGGCTTGCTTCTGATGGTGATGGTTTCTCCAATAAATTCGCCAGTATTTGTAGTTACTTTTGATGTGCTACTCAGATTAGGAAATCGATTGCTACCCTGTCCATCGGTGTAGTCCCATTTTACAAAAGCAGCTATCATTACTAAAGTAGCTAACAATATTGCATCTTGTAGCCTTAATGTCCGAGGAGGACTTGTTACTCTAGAATCAGTATTAGTATTTTGCTGAGATTGACTGCGATCAAATATAGTCATAATAGTAGGCTTTTAAAAATGATTATTTGTGTAAAATGTTTTTTTTTGAGCAACTTAGATAATCACTAAGGAAGATATTAATAATCTCCCTTAGCGAATAGATATCACTACCTGCACCTATTCCTACAGCTACTGCGGTTATATTCTGTCAGCTAATGAATGGCTGAGTTACAGAACATTTGGCATTAGCTTGTTTACTAAAATCTAGAATTTGATATTAATAAAAAATCTCTATAAGTTTCTTCCTGCTTAAGTGATAAAATTGTTTTAAAATAACAATGGTTAGCACTACTTTAGATATAGGTAAAGTACAAATAATCGTTGATTGCAGGGTCATGACAATACCCATTGGTGTCAACTTACAGCAATTTTCAGGTAAATCGACCACACTGTAGGGGCACGGCATCCATAATCTTCTCGTATGTACAATAATCTTACTGTTGCCGTGCCCCTACTACGATTGTGGTTCAAATGTATGAAAACTGCTGTAACTTCAAAAGCTTACCCCACAAGTCTTTTACTCCTCCCCTAACCCCTCCCCTTGCCAAGGGGAGGGGAAGTTTTGGCTTTAGACAAAACTGGGGTGGGGTAACGCAGAGCTTGATGGTAGACGATGGAATCCGCTCATCACTTATTGGCAACGGTTTCACGTTAAGTTGACACCAATGGACAGTGCCATACCCCTATCGACTTACCTTATTTACCTGAAATACACTGTAGATAGAATGGTAGAGATAGGCGCGATCGCCATTTATTGCTATACAAAACTTAAGATATAAATCTTTATAAAATGCATAAATTAAATGTTAATCCAAGCTTTGAATTTATTCATAAAAATTAACTATGACTGAGGTTAAAAATTTTCAGGTTGAGTCTACTATCTCGACAAAAAAGAAAGGTAAATCACTACCGCCAAAGCTAATTATTCAGCTTGGTAGGTTTGTGTGGACAACTATGTGGCAAACTATGATGTCGAAAATTGCTCCGCGCAACAAGTCGGGAGAATATCTTCGTCCTAGCAGTCAATTTAGAAATTCTATTAGCGCACAGACAAATAGTCTCTATCCAGCAGCCACAGGACGGTATCATCTCTATGTAGGGTTGAGTTGTCCTTGGGCGCATCGTACCTTAATTTTACGGACTTTGAAGGGATTAGAAGATGCAATATCTGTAACTGTAGTTGTTCCTTCAGCGATCGCAGGTGGTTGGATATTTGATGAACCAGAATTAGATTGTGCTAGTCTGGCGCAATTATATCAACTAGCACAACCGGGTTATAGCGGTAGGGCTACAGTTCCCGTTTTATGGGACAAACAAACAAATACTATTGTTAATAACGAAAGTTCAGAAATTATCGTTATGCTGAACTCAGAATTTAATGAGTTCGCTGGTAATCCGACACTGAATTTGTATCCAGAAGCATTAAAAGAAAAGATTGATAGCTGGAATGAGAAGGTTTATCACAGTGTAAATAACGGTGTTTATCGTTGCGGTTTTGCTCAAACCCAACAAGCTTACAATCTAGCTATAGATGAATTATTCACGACATTAGATGAAATTGAAGCCGTACTAGACACCAATAGATATTTGTGTGGAAATAATCTCACCCTTGCAGATGTGCGGCTATTTACAACATTATTCCGCTTTGATGTCGCTTATTATGGAATTTTTAAATGTAACCGCCGACGAATTCAAGATTATCCCAACTTAGGAGCTTACTTAAGAGATATATATCAACTTCCTGGTGTGGCTGACACCTGTAATTTAGAAAGCGTGAAGCAAGATTATTATGGTAATTTATTTCCGTTAAATCCTGGCGGAATTATTCCTTCCGGGCCAGATATGTCATATTTGTTAACACCACACGATCGCGATCGCATCGGTTGAACAAGAAAATGAGATCGCCTTAATATTTGTAGTGCGGGCATCTTGCCCGCGCGAGCAAGATGCTCGCACTACTTATTTTTACTTGATGCCTTAAGCCGTACCAGCAGCTTGATCCGGTTTATTAAAGCCAGAGCCACCATTCCATGACAGCATTACCCGTGAGACGCCAGTGAAGAGAATGCTGACGCCGAGTAAAGTTCCAATCAACCAAGGTGCATTAAAAGGCCATTGAAACCAAATCATTGCACCCAAAATTAAAGTGATAATACCATCACCTAATACCCATGTCCAGTTTTGTTGGGGACGCAATCTAAATGCGAGAATTAACTCAAACACACCTTCAGTTAATAAGAAGCTACCCAGCAATAAAGTTAGTGTCAAAATACCTGTAGATGGGTAAATCAACAGCATTACACCAGTTGCAATGTAGAGTACGCCTAATAAAACTTTCCAAACTAAACCGCCTTCGTTACGGGTGTTATATGCATAGAAGAGTTTAGCGAATCCAGCAGAGGCGAGAATCACTGCTACCCAGGCTTCTGCGAAAATTGTCGAGATAGCCGGAAGTGCGATCGCAATAATTCCCAAGACAATCAAGAGAACACCAGTTAACAGAGATTTATTATCACTCTTGTTAATTTCATTAGAAACATTAGAAACATTGCCTGTCATAGCAATTTTATCCTTAAATACCTATTTATTGAACTCTCAATTTAGGCTAAGGAATTTTGCCTATGAAGACATCACCCTAAGGTAGACTAATCGGTTTAGCAACAGTTGATAAGTAGTAATCCTGAAGAAGTACAAAATAAATTATCCCAAATTTTAGGGGCGGGGTTACCCCCATTGGTGTCAACTTAACGCTAAATCCGGTTACCGCAAGGAACTGAAGTTCCTTGCTCATAGCCAAAGTCATCTCAAGATGACTAAATATCCTCAAAATCTTGATGTCTACTTTAGTAGGGGCGGGTTCACAAATATGCTCCAATAATTTACGACTATCTCGCTTAACCCGCCCCTACTTGGACTTTGTCCCTTGGAATTCATTCCAAGGCGTGTGAGAAAGCTAAGAGTGAGGCTATTTTTAGCTTACAGCTATTTTCAGGTAAATAGACCACGCTGTAGGGGCACGGCACCAGTAAAATTATTGTATGTACCAAAAGATTGTCAATGCCGTGCCCCTACCAAAGATGTGGTTTAAATAGGTGAAAACTGCTGTAAATTGACACCAATGGGTAACCCCGCCCCTACGAGTCACTAACAATTAACACGCCAAGCACAATAAAATTGAGATAAATCCTTGGTTAAAGCCTATGACTTTCCTATCGGCATTAACTATACCCGATCATAACCAGCTACCAGATTCCGATGGTTCGTTTGTGAAAAATCTTCAGGAGCATCCCCAAAGTATATTACTGACAGATTCAATTAAACCGATTTTAGAAAAACTTCATCCTGACGGACAATATTGTATTGGGCAAGATTCTGGTATTTATTGGCGATTAACCGATCCCCCAGAAAAAGGTGCAGAAGCACCGGATTGGTTTTATGTCCCCAATGTAACGCCAACTCTCGACGGTAAAATGCGGCGTTCCTACGTACTGTGGAAAGAATATATTGCACCGTTGATTGTGCTGGAATTTGTCTCAGGTGATGGTACAGAAGAACGAGACAAAACTCCGCCATCTCAAGGGGAAGGGGGAAATGTTGGTAAGTTTTGGGTTTACGAACAAGCAATTCGCGTTCCTTATTATGGAATTTATGAAGTAGCAAAAGCCCAGGTTGAAGTTTATCACCTCGTAGATAATGCTTATCAACTCATGACAGCCAACGATCGCGGACATTACCCAATTTCACCTTTAGGGGTAGAGTTAGGAATATGGCAGGGATTGTATCAAAATGCTGAATTACCTTGGTTGCGTTGGTGGGATGCAGAAGGAAATTTATTGTTAACAGGTGAGGAACGCGCCATAATTGAACAGCAAAAAGCTGAACTTGAGCGCCAGAAACGCGAGAGACTGGTGGAAAAGTTACGTAATCTTTCCCCAGAACAACTCAATGCTTTAGGTATCGATCCAGAAATGTTGGATTAGGTAGGCTATTCTGCTTTGAAGTTGCATAATCTATTGTAAAGGCTGTTGACAGTTGACAGTTGACAGTTGACAGTTGACAGTTGACAGTTGACAGTCAACAGCCCTGATTAGTAGTTATGCAATTGAGACGCGCATTAGCTTAAGGGAACTCCAAAAAATAAATTATTCCGTTAAACTTTGACTGTTGACTGTTGACGGTTGACTGTTAACTGTGAACCGTCAACAGTGAACAATAGCAATAGAATATTTTTTTACTTGGAAGTCCCTAATATCAATTCTCTTTGAGGTTGCACAACTTCACGATTTTTCCATTTTCTGTATTTGTCGCTCTTCTTGGCGCAAAATAAACATATAGAATGCACCAAAAATCAAGATACCAAATACACCAAAAGAATAGGAAGCATTACCACCATGCCAACTATGAAAAGCCGCTTCATTTGTACCTACCATTACGGCTAATATGGCAATTCTAATGGCATTGAGAAAAAAGCCTAAAAACATCGCAAATAGCGACACAAATAACCGCTTGTTTTTAGCTATGGGGAACATCACCAAGGCAATGATTGATATCCCTAAGAGATAATTTATCGTATCTATACCAGAACAACTAGGAACTACTTTGACGCTACCAGTAGGAAGATGAATATATACCCCATTCAGGGTGACATCAAAACCTAAATACCATAAAATTAGACTAGCAAATTTAGCACTATAAGGGGAAATATCTAAAAATAACTCAGCTAAAACGCTAGGTATTTCCAGGAAAAATAAAATAATCAATGCTTCCCAATATTGCTTTACACCCTTAAAGCCAGAGGCTAATAAACCTACACCAATAGCTGAAGCTAAGGGTAAAAGACGAATAATATATCCTAAATTATGAGTTGTACTTTGCCATAGTACCCAACTAATTATCAGCCAACCAACAACACTGGAGAAAACATCACTTTCAAAGTTGAATGTATGGCGTTTATCCCATAAAATCGAACCGATCGCAAAGAAAAATAACAGACTCATGCCTAAATGTCCGACATCATGAGCTTTCCAAACTAAGGTAAGACAAATGGCGGCTAGCCCAGCAGCAATGCTTGCAAGCCAGAATGGTTCTGTTTTCAGGATTTGAGATGGTTTGAGATGAGTAATATTCATTGTTAGAGTGAGTTTGCGAATATAGCTAGAAATACAAAAATATTCGCCCTAAGTTTGTAGCTTATGGGCGTTGTGAATGGTTGATGCTCCCGGAATAACTAACTGTAAATCTATGACTATTATTGAGTTTTGGTTATTTTAAATGTGATTTATATGTCTTAATGTAATCAAGATTTAAGTATAAGAACGGATATTAAATAAATTCTTTATAAAGAAGAGGTAGAAATATATGAATTTTTGGTGAAAGGATTTGGTATTGGGTATGGGGCATGGGGCATTGGGCATGGGGTAAAGGCTTGAAGTTAAGTTTTTTTGCTCAAATGCGCCAACTTTATCATTTACATATATTGAGGACTCATTTTTATATTTTTAGTAAAGAGAAATAGCGATCGCTTTCTCATTTATCGAAATCAAGTACTCATTTTCCTGTTTTAAGTAAGCAAAAAGCCATTTCACCTTCTCGTTAAGCCTTTTCGTCTACTCATTATTGTGTTTTCCGCAAGTGAAATACTATTTCACCTACTCAAAAAGCCTTATCGCTTACTCGTTTCGGTAAATCGCGTACTCGTTTTGGTGTTTTCCGCAGGTAAAAAGCCATATCGCTTACCCATTTTGGTGTTTTCCGCAGGTAAAAAGGTTTGGAAAAAAGAATTGGACAGATGGTAGGGGCATGGCATTGCCATGCCCTCTAGAATATATTGATATGCCGAAAATATTATTTAAATTGGTATGACACCTAAGTTTTTCACAGATTTGTTTAGGTTCTCATCCCATTTACAGCAGTTTTCACCTATTTGAACCACATCTGTCTTAGTAGGGAACATCGAAAATCTTTTGGTACATACAATAATTTTACTGGTGCCGTGCCCCTACAGCGTGGTCTATTTACTAATACATATAGATTTCGCTTCAGGGCACGGCAGTGCCGATGCCCCTACAATTAATTGGTGTGATTCTGGTTTCAGGGCACGGCAGTGCCGATGCCCCTACAATTAATGGGTGTGATTCTGGTTTCAGGGTATGGCAGTGCCAATGCCCTACAATTAAACTGTAACCGCAGCCTGAGAATTAACGGTGATACAAGCATGAACTAAGGGTAACAAGGGGCCGATTTGTTCTTGTCCATTCACAGCTAAATCGCTATGACATAAGTAAACTTTCTCGGATACGCGGGAAAGTAAATCGGTTAAAATTCTTTGTAATCTTTGTTCTTCGGCTAATTTCTCATCTTCTGCTGTCCAAGGCGTTCCTAATCTTGATTGTAAAAATAAGGGCGCACCATATAATGTGGCTGCACCACCTTTCGCCCAGAGTGGGGAACTCGCATCTAACCAAAAATGCCAACGATGAAATCTCCGGCTAGAACGGTATTGGAAGATGGTAGCTAATGTGACAGCTTTTCTGGCGGAGCCGATGGGGCGTAAAGGATAGGGGTTGGCGGTAATTGTACCCCGGCGCAGTAGTTGGATAAATTCGGCAATGGTGGATTCAACAGGGCTGAGTGCGGGTAATTTACTCTGGCTTTGGTGCAGTCTGGTGTTAATTTCCCAGTAATGTTGGGCGGTTTCTAATAATTCCCGTAAGGCTGCTAGTTGATCGTAGGGGGGGTTATTGTCTTTACAGAGAAAGTCTTGAATTGCTAGGTATAGTAGGGAAATTGGGCTAGGAATTAATCGCTGTTCTTGTTGCGATCGCTGTTTTTCAATCCATTGTAATATCTCGTTGTAGGCGGTAGTCGCTGCATAGCCAATGCGATCCCAGCGTTCAAAGGTGGTGACTGGTAGCAAATTTGGGCGTTCTGGGTGGGGTTCAAAGCAGTAATCGGCGATTAAGCCAGCGCGTACCGGATCGATGTCTGTGCTGAGTTCGCTGGAATCTATTGGTTTTTGTCTGCGACTTAATACCACTAGCATCTCGGCTACGGCATCTCGGTCTACTAAGCGTCCTAAACCGGGATAAACTAAAGCCAGCATGGTGAGTAATGCCCTAATTGCAGGCGAACTAATTAAAGGGCGTTGATCGTTGAGGGCTTCTACGGGGATATTTTGTTTGTTGAGGATTTCAATTAAAGTATAACGGGCGATCGCATCTAAACCAGGTGCAATTACAGCTACTTCTTCCGGTTCTACTTCCCCGGATTTAATCGCATTCACGATGATCTCCGCAGTTTGCCGCAATAAATGGGCGCGGGATGTGGTTTGAATTGACTGTACTGTTTCTGGTAAGCTCAACATTACCATCGGTTGCGTGGCTAATTCTACCATTGAGCTAGCCAAGTTCATGGCTAAGGATTCTCGCGGCGGGCTGATTAAAGATTCCACCTGACAACGCTCGGCTAATTCTGCTAAATATTCGGGATCTGCGCCTAATCCCAAGCGTACTGCACCTTCAGGATTGTAGCTAAACGCGCCGACAGCCCCTTGATTTAGTAAGAACTCAAATAAATTGCGGGCGATCGCGGGATAATCATCAACATCATCGGCTAATACTGCTTGGTAGCGCTTGGCTAAATGCTGTTGATATTGTGGATTGGGTAAGAGATGGTGATTGTAGAGTTCGCTAATAATCCCATAGGTGAGCAATCCTCTGTGTAAGCACCAATCGCGCCAATCTAGCAGCAAAGAGGCGAGAAATTCCGGTTCTAAATTAATTGGGTTATCTGCCAATCCCCTTGCTAAAATTTCGGATATGCGATCGCATTTTTCACCGCTATATGCTGCTAATTGCAATAAGTCGAGAATCCGCCGCACTAGTCGGTACTCACTCATTCCTGCCAATTTTAAAATTTCTGCGTCTAAATGCGATCGCCATAATTTAGTTGCTAGTTCCTGTTCGGTTTCTGGGCGTAACCTCACCGGAAATTGGGCGTTTAGCTGTAACGACTGTATCAGCAACGGCCAAAATAAAATCACTTCATCCTGAAAGAATCCTAAAGGTGTCTTCGCCCTTACCGGAAATTTACCCGATGTCGCAGTAACAATTCTATCTCCTAATTCTCTGCGGTTATCATCGTTAGCAGCTAACAGCAAAACTCCCGGTTCAGTTTGTCGAAGTTCCCAGCTTTTCTGTACAGAGTTGCCTTTTTTTTTATTTTTGTGGTTAGTATAAAATGAGTCAATAGCCTGATGATGATTTTGTAACCAGCTGCATAACTGCCCAACTAAACGAGCAGTTTTACCACTACGGCTACCACCAACAATCCAAAGCGAATCTAAAGCCACAAACCCTCTCCTTGTAGATTTGTTAGTATACTTCGTGCGTTAATTTAAGGTTAAGAATCACCAAATCATGCTGGATGATTGCCAACGATGAAAAACTCTGTTTTTGGTCAAAAAATTTACTCGTTTTTATTAGGGCTTTACCGATGGTACTTACGCACCCCAGAACGTTCCCTAGATGAGGCTTACAACGCAGCCTTAAAAATTAAAGCCTTAGAAGATAAACATTTTAATGGTAATAAAATAGAGCCATTATCAACCATGTACAGTAATAATGTCATGGATTATTTTCAAGCCGATCTGAAGCAGCAATTAAAAATTGCCAGAATGCGACTGACAGAGTTTAAAAGTAGCCGTTGGTTTTTAAACGAAGCTAATCAAAAAGCTGCTCAGGAAGCAGGTGTAGAATATCCAGAACTGTCATTAATTTTAGAAAAGCTCAGATTCATTGACCACATTACCTCCAAATATACCTTCAATGAAACCGAAGCAAGCTCTGTAGTTGTTGTCGATAAACCTCCCCAGAGTAAAACTGATTTAACAATTAATCAACCAGTAACGCCAAAGATAGCGAATAATGGTGCTAAGAAACCCCAGGGAAAAGCGAATACAACAGGTATATTACCCAGGTCAATTTTAAGTACCATCACTCGATTACAAGTTGAATTAGATCCCAATTCCGAACAAGATGTAGTTCAAAATTTTCGCCAAGCTCAACGCCGAACAATTATATCTATCAGGTTTCTTTTATTATTAGTAATTGTACCACTTTTAACTCACCAATTAGCAAAAGCTTTGGTGGTGGGGCCGCTAGTAGAAAAATTTAGAGATGCGGAAACAGTGCAAATTTTTCTAAATGCGGAAATGGAAGAAGAAGCATTAGTAGAGTTAGAAAGATTTGAAGAAAGAATTAAATTTCAAAGTTTGATTAGCAACGCACCACCCCTATCATCTGAGGAAGTAGAAACTCAGATGCATGAGAAAGCCGGCGAACTGGCTAAGGAATTCAAAGAAGAAAGCGCTAATGCGATAAAAAATGTATTTTCCGATATGTTTTCTGTAGGTGCTTTTATTTGGCTGTTGTTAGTCAGTAAACCTTCTATCGCCATTATCAAAGAATTTTTCGATAATGTAGTTTATGGTTTGAGTGATAGCGCCAAGGCATTTATTATCATTTTGTTTACCGATATATTTGTCGGGTTTCACTCCCCCCATGGTTGGGAAGTAATTTTAGAAGGTTTATCGCGTCATTGGGGATTACCAGCAAATCGTGATTTTATCTTCTTATTTATTGCCACATTTCCAGTGATTTTAGATACGATTTTCAAATACTGGATTTTCCGCTACTTGAACCGAATTTCACCTTCGGCGGTGGCAACATATCATAATATGAATGAGTAATTGGGCATTGGGCATGGGGCATGGGGCATTGGGCATGGGGCATTGGGACAAGGGGGACAAGGGAGACAAGGGGGAAAAATAACAAATGACTATTGACTATTGACTATTGACAACTCTTGCCAGTATTTTTGTTACGCCGACTTACTTTAAATGAAATTTAAATTTATTTATCTGACTAGTTTACCCGTTATAATTTTAATCTTATTAGTCAGAATTCCCTCGTTGGGGCATCTACCATTAAGTGCGCCAGAATGTCAACTTAAAAAGTGGCATTTACCAGGATTATTTAATAACAAAAATAACCAAAAAACGCCAGTATTAATAGCGCGATCGCCTGTTACTTGTTGTGTAGAGGATCGCTCTTGTATTGATGAGGCGATATATCAAGGCGAAAATGGTAAAATTGGGGATAAAAAGGCGCTGTTAACTTCTATCGATCGCAGTTTACGCTACCTGCAAACTGCTAGAGCAGATGCGGCTTATGAGAATTATCAAATACCGGGAATTACCCGCGATCGCGTTTACAAAAGTTTGCTGCGCTTTCGTCAATTGTTACTCACAGCAAAATCTCCAACCGAACTACATCAGGCGATCGCCAAAGAATTTGTCTATTATCAGTCAATTGGTAGAGATAGTAAAGGTTCTGTTTTATACACCGCATATTACGAACCACTGTACACTGCAAGTCGCGTACCCACAGCAGAATACCGCTATCCGGTTTACAAAGCACCTCCCGATTTAGCTTCCTGGAGTTTACCCCACCCAACGCGCTTAGAACTCGAAGGTGCAGATGGTTTACAAGGTTCTAAGGGGAAATTGCGGGGATTAGAGTTATTTTGGTTTCGCGATCGCCTCGAACCATACATGGTACAAATTCAAGGTTCAGCCAAACTGCAATTAACTGATGGTACAAAAACCAGCATCGGTTACGCAGGTAATATCGCCTATAACTACAAAAGCATAGGTAGAGAACTGGCGAATGATGGGAAATTACCCTTAGAAGGGATGACTATGCCCATAATTCTCGATTATTTTCATAAGTATCCCCAAGAATTAAACGTATATATTCCTCGCGATCCCAGCTTTGTCTTTTTTCAAGAAACAAAAGGCGCGCCAGCACAAGGTTCAATCGGACAACCAATCACCGCAGAACGTTCAATTGCTACAGATAAATCTTTAATGCCCCCCGGTGCTTTAGCATTAATTAGGGCTGATTTTCCCTTTGCTGATGAGAAAGGTAAATTAGAGCATCGAGTCGTCAGTCGTTACGTACTCGATCAAGATACAGGCGGTGCAATTAAAGGTGCTGGAAGGGTGGATTACTTTTTAGGTACAGGTAAATTAGCAGGCGATCGCGCTGGTGTCACAGTCGGTAATGGACAATTATTTTATTTACTACTGAAACCGCCAAATTAACAATTCAAAATTCAAAATTCAAAATTCTCTCTTGGAAAGTTCTGATCGGAGGAAACCTCCGCTCAGACTTTCCGCAAAATTAAAGACATTTTCAGACGGGGATTTAAACCCTGACCGAAAATGATACTAGGTAGAGACATAGGGGTCTTAAACCCTTTATATTTACGATAAATTTTTACTTGCATTTTAGCTGATTATATTGTATGTATTAGCCACAAAAATTTGCATACTAAGTATTTAAAAAAAATCACATAATCATCACAATAAGTATTTCTTGCTAATTTATTTATTCCCTAAACTTTGGAACCAAATAAATAATTTCGCGTCATACCAATTTAAACGCATTTGCAAAATCGCTCGCCAAAAAAGAGATGTATTTAACTAAATGCGTTGATTTTGCTTATGGTATTCATTATTTGATTATTCTATATTAGGGGTTAAAAGTGCTAAAAATTTTGGTGGATGCAGATTTAATTTTAGAAGCTTTAATGAATCGCCATGATTGTGTTGAAGATGTTGGTAAATTATTAGATATAATTCATCCTTTAATTCACGTATATATCACGGATGTTGGCTGGCAGAAAATCTATAACTATATTAGTTGTTTACAAAATCCAAAAGTGGCTAAATTAGTCGTGAATTGTTTGCAACAAAAAATCGAAATTTGCCCAATTGATAATCGCATTTTACAACAAGCTAGATCGTCAACTCTCAAAGATTTTGAATCTGCTGTTGAATTAGCCTGTGTTAGTCATCGTCACCTACATGCAATAGTCACCCATAAACGCGAAAACTTTGCCGATGCTCCCAATAAGTTTTACATTTGGTCAACAGCAGATTTATGGGTGAGAGCCAATTTAGAACTTAAATATACATCTACGGAAAAGTTGATTCAGTAATCAAAATTGCCAATTTGTTAATCCTCATTGTTGCTATAAGTTTATATAATTAGCCTGCATGAGCAGGCTTTTTTATTGAGCAATAGGCTTCTAAATTGCGGGCTGTAATACTAAATAATTCAAAATTATTAATTTACAGCTATTTTCAGCTAAATAGACCACGCTGTAGGGGCACGGCATCAGTAAAATTATTGTATGTACCAAAGGATTGTCGGTGCCGTGCCCCTACGATAGATGTGGTTCAAATAGGTGAAAACTGCTGTAAAATTAAGAATTCTAGATATCGCCATGCTTTGAGCATGTCTATCTGTAGCATTGTTTTTTAAACTATAATTTCTGAGCTTACAAAGCATCGGTATACCCTGATTAAGGTAGCATTGACAAAACATAGTGGAAACTAACCGACTCACACAATAAAGCGAATTCATTATTGAAATCAATCGCCTCAAGTAAGTGTTGCGGCAAACGCTCTCACTGATGGATCGCGTCAGGAAAACAGGCTGACAATATCGCTCTCTCCCCCGAAAAATAATTATCTTTATTTCCCCGGTTCCGATGATATGATACTTTTTAACTCCCTTGAACTCTTGCTTATAAATGTATTTTGGTGGGCAGCATCCCAATTTTGACGCAATACCCTAGAAGGGTATTGCTATACCAACAAAGCCTGCCTTCGCAGGCTATCAAACTTTTAGCCTGCGAAGGCAGGCTTCGTATTTCTAGCCCCACCCTTATAGGGTGAGGGCGTTTTTGCACATTTGGGATGCTCCCTTTTGGTGATTAAAGATTTTTTGCCTTAATTTGCCTTAAATAGTTTTGGCAACACAACTTTGTAATTAACCAGGAGAACATTATCATGGCTTCTCAAAATGTCGTTAAATTTGGTGACACCTTTTATCTGAAACACGAGAGTAGCGGACAATACCTTGCTAATGTTGATCGTGGACGACACAATTGGCCGCAGTTGAGCAATACAAAAAAAGTAGAACTTCAACTAGTTGGCGGTAAGGGAGATGTTGATACTAACAGTTACATTAAAATCAGAACGACAGAGCAGGTAACATTCAATAATGATATTTTGGGAGCTTTTGCAGATAGCCGTGATTGTTACTATTATAAAGATGAATATGATAACGCTAAACAGGGCTGGCGAATTACCAAAGCTTCTGGTGATGCAGGTAAAATTTATTATGGCGATCGCGTTCGCATTACCAATATCTTCTATAGTAATCAAAGACTAGCTCTCGATAACAAGCATCCCGGTTATATAACTACCGTAGAAAATGCTGGTGATTGTTGGATATTAGAGCCGGTTTTCGTGCAATCTGTTGTCGAGCCGCCTTCTTCTACTAATGTTCAACCTATTAGCTCTAAGTCTCTGAGTGTATTTAGTTGGTCGGTTGCTTCCGGCGATCCAACTACAACTGGTGTCATTCTCTGGACTCGTGTAAATCCAAAAGAATATGACAAAAATATTCCTCTTGAATATGAAGTTGCTAAGGATGAGTCTTTTCAAAAAATTATCTGTAAAAACAATATTTCTGCCTCAGATTTTGATGAGAAAACAGACTATACAGTTCATATAAATCTTCACGATCTGCTTGAACCTGATAATTATTATTTCTATCGTTTTATATACAAGGGCATAACTAGTCCAATTGGTCGTTGCAGAACATTACCGCCTCCTGATAAAAAACTGAACAAACTTACTTTGGCAGTTTTAACCTGCAACGATTACAGCACAGGCTACTTTAATGCTTTCTATAAATTAGCCGAAGAAAAAGTAGATTTTGTCATTCATTTAGGTGACTTTATTTACGAGTATCCACAATATCCACCTGGTTATGGCGATATTGTTCGTAAAGACCTGACTCTAGAAAATCAGCAATATCCATATAAAGATCCAGCCAATTGTGACAGAGCAACCTCACTGCAACATTTCCGGCATATTTATCAGACATACCGTCAAGATCCCGCGCTCCAAAAAGCAATGGAACAACATACTTGGATCGTGGCTCTCGACGATCACGAAATTGCCGACAATTGCTATTGGGATTACGAAAATAACACGATGGGTATAAGTGCGGGGGAGTCACAGCCACTCCATCCTATTTATGAGAATCTTGGGAAAGACACCCCGGCGGCAAGGTCAGCTATGCTTGAACTGTATAAAAATGCAACTCAAGCTTGGCGAGAATATGTTCCAGCTCTATTCCCAAAAGTAGATGATTCTAAATCCGACGAGTACCGTTACAAGCTTTATAGAAAATTCCATTTTGGTTCATTAATAGATTTCTTCTTAACTGACAGCCGTAGCTTTAGGAATAAACCGAGTATAGAACCTAATTCTAAAGCAAGTATGTTGGGTAAAAAGCAAAAAAAATGGTTGTTCGATAATATCAAGGATTCAACAGCTTCTTGGAGAGTATGGGGTAATCAGACCTTCCTAGCTACAGCATTGGCAAATGAGTTAATCGGAGAAATTGACGATTGGCATGGGTTTAAGGCGGAACGCTATGAAATATTAAAGTTTATCAAAGATAAAGAAACTTTAAAAAATGGAACAGATCGCAACAGTCGGTTTGTGGTTTTTACAGGAGATATGCACACATCTCTCGTCGCCTATTTAAAAACTGAAACTGAATCATTGCAGAGTACTTTGGTATCTGGAATTCTGAATACACTTCAGCCTGGGGTTTCGGATTTAAAATCAGGCACCTCAAACCTAGCGTCAGGAGCTTCTAATTTACTATCAGGAGATTTAAAAGGAGCGGTGACAGACGCGGGTGAAGGAGTGTTCAATTTAGGTAAAGGCGCATTAAATTTGGGACTAGGAGGGTTGAAAGCAGGAGCAGAGGTACTTTCAGAGATAGGATCGGGAATTATAAATCCCAAAGAAACAGCACAGAATGTTGTCGGGACAGTAACAAATAGTTTTAATTATGACTACAGCAAATTAGTTGGTGTAGAATTCATGACTCCCTCAGTAACTTCACCAGGAATCTCAGAAGGTATTCTTAAACAATTGGAAAGCAGTCTACCTGTTGATATTCTGGGAATTTTGGAAAAATTATCTCTTTCCACAGACAACAGCGTGCATCAGCAACATAGTTGGCAGCATAAGTTTGTTACAGGCAGTTTAATTAAGAGTTTAAGCCCACACATTGAACATTATGATTCACGAGTCAATGGATATGCAATTGCTGAATTTACTCCTGAACAATTAACTTGGAAAGTCTACAGGGTTGACAGGACAGACCACGATAAAATTCAAGGACGTAATGTATCTACAAACCGTGCAAAAAAAGAGCTTGTTCAATCAGTGAAGTACGATCCAAATGGGATTAAACTAACAGATTCTCTTGGATAAAATCGAGATTACCTCAAAATCTCCTCCCACTCTAATTGAGATAGGGGTTCGACAATTAACTCGATATCAAAACAATGACTAGCAGCAGCCATTAAAGCTGTCATAATTACCTCCTCAGTTAAACTGGGAGGTAATTGCACTTGTGTCCAAGATTCTGCATCAAATATTTGGCTAAACAGTTCCGCATCTTGGTGTAAGCGAATAGAACCATGTTGTAAAATTGCTCCACCACGCCGCAGTTGAGCGCTACCAATGAGTTTTGCACCGTTAGGTAAGATTAAATCTGCACCTGTAGCGGTACCAAAACAGTTAGGGTTGTGAATATAACCGCGTCCAGCCGTACCATATTGCAATTCTACGCCGAGCGATCGCCAACCATGAATCAAAAACTGACAAATTTTTTGGTATGCTTGCAGGCGATCGCCATTTAATCCCGATGTGACGACAGCATAAGTTAAATCACCTTGGTGTAAAACTGCTCTCCCACCAGTAGGGCGACGGATTATATCTAGTTTTTCACCTTGGCAAATGATATTATCCCAAAATTGGGGATATTCGCGTTGATGATAGCCCAAAGAAATAGCAGCTGGCGACCAAGTGTAAAATCGCAGAGTTGGAGGGTGTTTTCCTGACTGGTGCTGTGCTAACAACCAAGAATCAATAGCCATTTGCACGTTACCAGCAGCTTTGAGCAAAGGAATTAGTCGCCAAACCTGCTTGCTATACATCAGAATTCTTTAAAGGGCAGCAAATTTAGATTGTAAAGCTTCGTCGTTATCATCCGCGAGCGTGGCGACAATCGTAATTAATCGCGAGACTTCTCCAGGAGAAATTTCTGCTAAGGTACGAGTAGAAATTACCACTACTTGGCTTTCAATAATCCCAAAACGCGCTTCTAGAGTGCTTGTACAGTTTAATTCTAATAAATACCGTAATAATTGCGGTTCATCTTTCACAGGTAACTTCAGCACCGCCGACCAGACAGTTATGGTATCTTCATCACTAGTACCACTGAGTTGGACAAATACTTCCACACTGCCGTATTTAAACTTCCACAGATAATTACCATCTGGGTTACGGCTAACCATTGCGCTGTCATCTTGTTCCAAGCTATCGATGACATTTTCAATTACTTCTACGTGGTTAATCGTCGCCGTTTCCACAATCAAATCATTAACTTCGTTGCTGGTTAAGGTTTCTTGGTAGCTTGTCATACAGATTTTTTCCTGAAAATGGTTACTGTGTTATTTCCACCTACTTTATAGCGCCAAAAGCAGCTATTTAGAGCTTCCGAAAGTGATAGTCTGGTTTTCAGCCAGATCAAATTTGACTAGAGACACCTAGAAAAAGCGAGTCTATGTCCTCCATTTCCCAAACTGTGCAAAATCGCGACATTCGTCAGTTAGGTATTAATCCCAATCACTGGTATGTAGTTGCTCGCAGTAGTGAAGTAACAAATAAACCTATAGGTGTGGTACTTTGGCAACAGGCGATCGCACTTTATCGAGATAATCAGGGCACAGTCCACGCTTTAGAAGACCGTTGCCCCCATCGCCAAGTTAAACTCAGTCATGGGCAGGTTGTTGGTAGTGACTTAGAATGTGCCTATCATGGATGGCGCTTTGACTCATCCGGTGAATGTGCAGCAGTTCCCTACCTCGCAGAGAATCAAAAACTACCCAGTTGTAAAATTCGTTCCTACCCAGTCAAAGAACAAGACGGTTTTATTTGGCTATTTCTGGGAGATAAAACACCAACAGTAGAACCCCTGGGTTTACCAGAGTGGGATCATCTTAATTATATTGCCACCGTTTCAATTATTAATTGTCAAGCTCATTATTCTTATTTAATTGAAAACCTGATGGATATGTATCACGGACATTTACATCAGGATTTACAAGCCTGGGCAGAAGCAGCTTTACAAGACATCGATGAAGATAATCATCGCGTAGACGCCCATTATACAGCCCAGAGTTATTATAAAATCAATAAAATTTGGTCTATCTCCCAATTATTTTTTCCCGCTTTACGCCGCTTACATCCCGAACCCTTAGATGTGAGTTATATTTATCCTCACTGGGCGTCAAAACTAGGGCAAGATTTTAAAATTTACTGCTTACTTTGTCCCATCAACGAAACCCAAACCAAAGCTTATTTAGTACATTTCACATCATTGAATGCTTTTTGGCGGTTACACAAATTACCAATTTGGTTTCGCCGTTTTGTTAAAGATAGCTTATTTGGTGCAGCCCAAAAACTACTTGATGGTTTAGTAGTTCAAGATGTCAAAATGATTGAAGAAGAACAACAAGCATATTTACAACATCCCGATAGACGCAACTATGAGTTAAACCGAGCTTTAGTCAGCGTGCAAAAATTGATGCGCAGCCAGTTTGAGACTTCCAACTAAAAAAATATTCCATAGCTTTGTCAGCAGAGGAAGCAGAGGGAGCAGAGGAAGCAGAGGAAGCAGGGGAGAACTCAATAGCCCAATGCCCAATGCCCAATGCCCCATGCCCACTTTAAGATTAATGATTATTTTCCGATAAAAACCTGGCTGGTACTGTTTAATTAGAGGCAAAATAGTTACTAGTATGCCCCCAAACACCAGTATGAGCTATTGCCTCAATCCCGATTGCCAAAACCCGACTTTTAACCCAGAGGATACAAAATTTTGCCTAATTTGCGGTACTAGTCTCCTGTTGGATAATCGCTATCGAGCGACTAAATTACTTGGTGCTGGCGGAATGGGGCGAAATTTCTTAGCGGTGGATGAACGTACCCCATCGAAAAAGCGCTGTGTAATTAAGCAGTTCTTTCCAGCAGTACAGATTGTTAATAACCCCACTGCATACCAAAAAGCGGTGGAATTGTTTAACCGGGAAGCTGCAACCTTAGATACACTGGGGGATAAATCTAGTAAAATTCCGCGACTGTTAGCAAACATCGAACAAGACAAACGTTTGTATTTTGTCCAGGAATTTATTGACGGACAGAATTTGCTTCAGGAGTTACAACAACAGGGAACTTATACTGAAGAGCAAATTTGGCAACTATTGACAGAATTGCTACCTACTTTAAAGTTTATCCACGAGCATGATGTCATACACCGAGATATTAAACCAGAGAATATCATGCGTCGGCGCGATCGCGAACTGATATTGATTGACTTTGGTATCTCTAAAGAACTTAGCGGTACAGTCATGTCTATCGGTACCACAGTTGGAACTGTAGGATATGCGCCACCAGAACAAATGACCTATGGCGAATCTTATTCAGCAAGTGATATTTATGCTTTAGGTGCAACTTGTATTCATCTGCTCACTGGTACTTTTCCCAATTTACTTTACAATCCTCAACAGCAACGCTGGACATGGCGAGATGTGATGGCTGCGCAAGGAAAAACTGTCAGTCATCAACTAGGGCAGATTTTAGATAAAATGCTGCAACAAGATATTCGCCAACGCTATCCAACAGCAGACGCAGTTTTAGCGGATTTACAAGTAAATCCCACCATCACAGTTACAACTCCAATCAATATAGAACCCCCACTTCCATCAGCAAAAAACAATTACAAGTTGCTAACAGGAATTGGGATTTTGATAACTCTCGTGCTGGGTGTTATCG
Organism: Calothrix anomala FACHB-343; assembly: GCF_014696435.1. Lineage (GTDB taxonomy): Bacteria > Cyanobacteriota > Cyanobacteriia > Cyanobacteriales > Nostocaceae > Aulosira > Aulosira anomala_A. The sequence goes on from NZ_JACJQG010000009.1 coordinate 42,234, forward strand.
GTTATAAGTTATTGCAACTTTCCAGCCAGCCACAATTAACAAATACTCCCCCATTAGAAACTTCAAATTCTTCTTCTCCTGCTACTAGCTCACTCACTACAGCAACTCAATACTATGAGCGCGGTAACGAACTACGTAAAGAAGGCAATAATGAAGGAGCCTTAGAACAATATAACAAAGCAATTGAGCTTGACCCTAAATATCTTGCTGCTTACAACAATCGCGGTAACGTCCGCGATGATTTAGGTGATAAACCAGGGGCTATAGAAGACTACAATAAATCCCTTGAACTTAACCCTAAATATGCACTTGCATACTACAATCGAGCCAGAGTTCGCAATGACTTAGGCGAAAAGCAAAATGCTTTACAAGATTATAATCAATCAATCGAGCTTGACCCAAAATATGGTTTTGCATATTACGGTCGGGGTTTAGTTTACAATAACTTAGGCGATAAAAAAAGTGCGCTTAAAGATTATGATAAAGCCATTGAACTCAACCCCAAATATTCTGCTGCTTACTATGCTAGGGGTAATGTACGCGATGATTTAGGTGATAAAAAAGGCGCAATTTTAGATTATAATCAAGCAATTGAGCTTAATCCTGAATATACTTTCGCTTATTATACCAGGGCGAATGTGCGTAATGACGTAGGCGATAAAAAAAGCGCTCTCCTAGACTACGATAAAGCTCTGGAACTTAACCCTAAATATGTAGATGCATATAACAATCGCGGGATAGTCCGTGAAGACTTAGGAGATAAGTCAGGCGCTTTCCAGGACTATAACAAAGCGATTGAGCTTGATAATAAATATGCTAATGCTTACTACAATCGAGCTAATCTTTATAAAAAGTCAGACGACAAACAAAATGCGATTAAAGATTACAACTTAGCAGCTAGCCTCTATCAAGCACAGGGCAATACCAAATATTATCAATACTCTCTCGATCACATCAAAAAATTATCACAGTAACTTAAGTAAGTCGGTAATTACAGCAACCCATATTACTCAATATCAATCAACTTTAAACCCTTACCAATGACTAATAGACTTCTTGCATAAATATTTTGGCTTTGTTGAGTATGAGTGTGAAAAGCTCACGCATTCGACGTTCGCGCAGCGTCTCGTAGAGAAGTCGTTCCCGAAGGGTAGGCGCAAAGAAGAAGGAAAGAACAAAGACTTTTGCACGAAGTCTAATAAAAAATGACTAATGACTAATGACTAATGACTAATGACTAATGACTATTAAATTATTAATAGCACCTACCTCTATTTAGGTAGGTGCTATATCTTGCATATAATTCCAGGGATAAATAATATCTAAATATCTAGCTAACTAGATTCCCTGGGGGTTACTAATAATCAATTCACAATCTAAGGTTATATGGTTGCTATGCAGCGCTGCTGCGGTTCAACAAGTTCCACAAGAAAACGGCGATAATTGCGCCAAGAACTGCAACTATGATACCAGGAATGCTGAGACTTGAAGCGGCTAATGCCAACCTTCCCGTAGTAAAGAATACAGCCAAACTACCACCAATAAATGCACCGATGATTCCCAGTATGATAGTTCCGAGGACTCCACCACCTTGATGACCGGGATAAATAGCTTTTGCGATCGCACCAGCAATCAGTCCTAAAAGTAGCCAAGCAATAATGTTCATTGTTTTGATTGAATAACGTTTGTTTACCAACAATCAAACATTAACAATTTTCCTACTAGTAACTAATCTGCCATTAGCCTTATTTATCGATATATCTAAAGAATCAGAAAATCCTTGCTGGATCTTGTCTATATCTCGGCTATATCTTTCGACATAAGCCTTAAATTCACTAGAGAAAAATTTTAAGAAAAAGCTCCTAGTAGGTCTAAGACTAGGGGCTTATAAAATTATTGCTTGGTAATAGTAGTATATGTATTTATGGTTACGCCTCTCCTCTACTTTAAGAATTAAGCTCTTGTATTTCTAAAGTATTGTTAACCTGCTTTACCAATCTAAATTCAATAAATATATCTTGACAGATAAAATCTCATGTTAATGTTCTTAAGCATTACCTATACATTTAACTATAAATTCAGTTTCTACCTCTGGAGAGAGGTTTATTGATTTTATAGTCATAACAATTTATCTTTAATACTTCATATTATTGAGCTTTTAATCTGTGCCTAGTTAAAACCGAATTGCTGGTGAAATTTAAATTTAAAATCCCAGTATAGGAAATTAAATCACTCAACCCTAGTGATGCTGATTTTAAAACCAAAATTAAACAACTGAAAAAAGCAGTACAACACCATATATAAGAGGGGACGGCTTTAATTTATGTTATACTAGTTGCCGTCAAATTTTTCCACGTAAAATGATTGTTTTCGAGTTTAAGGCAAAAGGGAAAACAACTCAATATGCAGCGATAGATGAGGCGATAAAAACTGCTCAATTTGTGCGCAACAAGTGTATCCGTTTTTGGATGGATAACCCAGGTGTAGGACAAAAAGACCTATATCGCTACAACACGGCATTAAGGGCTGAATACTCTTTTGTCAAAGACTTAAACTCTCATGCAACTCAGGTAGGGGTAGAAAGAGCATATAGCTCTATAGCTAGGTTCTACAACAACTGCAAAAAAGGTATTCCGGGAAAGAAAGGTTATCCTAAATTTCAGAAAAATAACCGTTCGGTGGAATACAAAACATCTGGATGGAAGCTGTCTCAAACGAGAAAACAAATCACCTTTACTGATAAAAAAGGTATCGGCAACCTGAAACTAAAAGGAACGTGGGATTTAAACTTCTATCAATTAGAGCAGATAAAACGGGTGAGGTTAGTACGTCGAGCCGACGGTTATTATGTTCAATTTTTGGTGAGTGTAGACAACAAGGTCGAAATACCTCCAACAGGTAAAACAATTGGTTTGGATGTAGGACTTAAGGAATTCTACACAGACAGCAATGGACATAGTGAACCTAACCCACGATTTTATCGCACAGGCGAGAAACGACTAAAATTTAAACAACGTCTTGTTCAGAGAAAGAAAAAAGGCTCTATCAACCGTAACAAAGCTATTCATAAATTAGGGCGAGTACACCTCAAAATAAGTAGGCAACGTCAAGAACACGCTAAGAGAATAGCGCGTTGCGTCATCCAATCTCACGATTTGGTCGCTTACGAAGATTTGAGGATTAAGAATTTAGTGAAAAATAATTGTCTCGCCAAATCGATTAATGATGCTGGTTGGTATCAATTCAGAAAATGGTTAGAGTATTTTGGGGTGAAGTTTGGCAGGATAACTGTTGCGGTTAATCCTGCCTACACATCCCAACAATGCTCTAACTGTGGTGCAATAGTTAAGAAATCTCTATCAACAAGAACCCATGTTTGTGAATGTGGCTTTGTATTGGATAGAGATTGGAATGCTGCTATCAATATTCTGAAATTAGCCTTGAGTACGGTAGGGCATACCGGAACTTGGGTCATAGACCCGAACGCTTCAGGAGATTCGACCTCTACTCATGCTGGAGAAGTCTTGTATGAGCAAGCTGGGTCTATGATTGAAGAATCTTTGCCCTTATAGGGCGGAGAGTGTCAACATCAGAGACTAGAATTTTTATTAAAGGTAAATTAATGGCTCAACAATTTGCTAAACTCCAATTTTTGGAGAGCAAATAGCGCATTGGGAATGGGGGGATTGGCAAAGTGGCTCAAAAGGAACGTGTAAGTAACATTGAACAAATTGATCCTCATGACTTTTCTTGGTTCTATTGGTTTACCTTGCCAATCTACCCATTTGGTAATCGTCGGACAATCGGTAAAGAAGTTGTTAAGGATACAGTCTGGACTTTTGACCAAATACAGGGCATCTTCTATGTAGTTGTACCCATTCGCATGACTGTGGTAAAGCTAGAAGCTGGGGGACTTCTGGTATATGCTCCTGTTGCACCTACCGCCGAATGTATCCGGTTAGTAAATGAGTTGGTTGCAGAACATGGAGAAGTTAAGTATATTATTCTGCCAACTATCTCTGGATTAGAACATAAGGTTTTTGTCGGCCCTTTTGCCAGATGCTTTCCGCAAGCACAGGTGTTTGTTGCTCCCAGTCAGTGGAGTTTTCCTGTAAATTTACCGTTGAGTTGGCTGGGGTTACCTGCAAAAAGAACCCAAATACTACCAGCAGATAGCCAAAAAACACCCTTTGCTGATGAGTTTGATTATGCTATTCTCGGCCCGATTCATTTAGGCCCAGGAAAATTTGCGGAGGTGGCATTCTTCCACAAGCGATCGCACACTTTATTACTTACAGATACTATACTATCTGTACCCGAAGAACCGCCTGCGATCGTCCAATTAGATCCCTATCCTTTACTCTTCCATGCTAAAGACAGCGCGGGGGATATTGTTGTCGATAATCAAGCTAACCGTCGTAAAGGTTGGCAACGGATATCGTTATTTGCTTTATACTTTCAACCAAGCGTGCTGCATGTCATTAGCTTTGCTCAAACATTGCGCGATGCCATAAAAGCCCCAGAACGTTCTCAAAAAGCTTATTTTGGCTTATATCCCTTTAAATGGCAGCCAGATTGGCAACGCTCATTTGCTGCTTTACGCGGTGATGGTAGGTTATTTGTAGCGCCTATATTACAGACTCTCATTCTCAACCGCGCACCCAAAGAAACGATTAATTGGGCGAATAAAGTCGCTAGTTGGGATTTTCACTGGATTATTCCCTGTCACTTTGATTCACCCATCAAAGCTAAACCATATCAGTTCCGTCAAGCATTTTCTTTCTTAGAACAGCAACCAGCTGTCAGTGCAGGCTTATTTAACAGTAATAGTTACCCCTTACCTCAAGAAGATTTTAAAATACTTCAGGAGATTGACATCAGTCTCAACAAGTTGAAAATCGTTCCTCCACCCCAAGATAAGGTGTAGAGACAACTCCCCGGGTTTTGCTGATATTTATCTGACTTCTCCGCAAAAATTATGAGCCATAAATTATTTTTGCGTCGGAGTGAGTAATTTTCTGGGGAATTTTGTCAGCATCCTCACTCTATGCCAATACGGTTCAGTTAAGGATAAATGTAGGTTGGGTTGAACGAAGTGAAACCCAACAAAGCGCCGAAAATGTTGGGTTTCGTCCCTCAACCCAACCTACACCAAATCAGTTTTTTGAGGCTAACTGAACCGTATTGCACTCTATGCTCTAAATTCCATCAGGAAGCCATATTGCTGCTTGAGTATGTTCGCCAAACGTCTCTAGAATATTCCTGACAGGAAATTACCTCAAGTCGAGGATTTATTAAATCATCAACTATTGATTATATAGTCATGTTTATCTGACATGTTTACTGATCGTTCATGAAGGCAAGCACAATTATAATTTTCCATATATTGAATAAATTGGCATAAATTTGATTTTTGATAAATTAAATAAATGACTCATTTTTTGAGTAGCCGAACTGATGCAAAATGCCTATAATAGCTAGCATTTTCCACCAATAGCTCAGGCTGTAAGAAGATTTCCCAATTTCCCCGTCAGCCAGTATTTCAAAAAATTAATAATTATTTAATTTTATGAGAGTAAAGCAGCTTCTGGATTATGGATTCATTGATATGTAGTGAGTATATAAGGAGTGCAATTTACAGATAATTATCCTGATGTAACACAGTTAAACCATATATATATATTCGTAAATTTTCTAATATTAATAGTCTTGCATGTGAGTTATTAATAAAATCTATCTATAGACTGATGAAAATCGGAACATTAATATTAGCAAGTAGGTCAAAGTTTTCCTGTTGAGACTGTATTGAAGTTGCAGAATATGCACAATAGCGCTTTGTGCCTTGAAGTCCTATAAATAGGATTTCATTCTAACTCAAACTAGCCGCAAAATATAGGTATGTATACTCATGGTCAATTTATCCGTTCGCAATTCTCACAACAATCAAGCACTGAATGAAGCTACAGACTGGAACGTTATTGAAACAGAATTCAATCCCGCGCAGCTACACCATAAAGAAACCGTTTTTACCCTGAGTAATGGTTACTTAGGAACGCGGGGTAGTTTTGAAGAAGGTTATCCTCAAGATTCCGCCGCCACACTCATACATGGTTTATATGACAAGGTAGCGATCGCCTATACTGAACTAGTGAATTGTCCGAGCTGGTTGCCATTAACGATAAAAGTGGCAGGCGATCGCTTTACAATGGACAGTGGCGAAATTATCTACTACGAACGGCGGCTCGACTTACGTTTAGGCATACTCAGCCGCGATGTCCGTTGGCGTTCTCCCCAAGGACATACATTAGACTTTCATTTTGAGCGCTTCGCTAGTTTAGCCGATAGACATGTATTAGCAATTCGCGCTCAAGTTACATCCTTAGACTTTGAAGGCGAAGTTTCCTTTGAAACCAGTTTCGATTCCACACCCCAAACCCAAGGCGTACCCCATTGGAAAACCCTAAATCAAGGTGGTGTAGATCGGATTATTTGGCTGTACAACCAAACTATCCATTCGGAAATTCAGTTAGGGATGGCAGCTAAATTGGTAGTGGAGGGTGAAAATGCGCCACCGATTAATTTAGCAAATGCTGATACTGCTCCCACTCTCAGCACCACTTTCCAAGTCGTACCCGGAAAAAGTGTAAGTGTAGAAAAAATTATTACCCTATTTACCTCACGGGAAATTGAAACTCCCATCGCCGCAGCGCTGCAAAGATTAGCCGACGAACCGCGTTACTCAACCTTGCTAGCGGCTCACATTGCTGCTTGGGAACAGGTATGGCAAGACAGTGACATTATTATAGAAGGCGATCGCCAAGCGCAGTTAAGCGTCCGTTACAACTTATTTCAATTATTAGCTGTAGCACCGCGTCAAGATGATCGCGTAAGTATTCCGCCCAAAACCCTCTCCGGTTTTGCTTATCGCGGACATATATTTTGGGATACAGAAATTTTTATACTTCCCTTCCTCACCTTAACTCAACCAGCTTTGGCGCGGAACTTGCTCACCTATCGCTACCACACCTTACCAGGAGCCAGACGCAAAGCCCAAGAAGCCGGCTATCAAGGAGCCATGTTTGCTTGGGAAAGCGCCGATACTGGTGATGAAGTTACACCCCGTTGGGTTCCCCATGCTAGCGGTAACGGCGAACTCGTGAGAATTTGGTGCGGTGATATCGAAGTTCATATCAACACCGATGTTGCTTATGCTGCTTGGCATTATTGGCAAACTACAGGCGATGACGATTGGATGCGGGATTATGGCGCAGAAATTATTTTAGATACCGCAGTTTTCTGGCAAAGTCGCGCGATTTGGAATGCAGAGCGGCAAAGCTACGATATTTTAGATGTAATTGGCCCCGATGAAAACCACGATCGCGTCAATAATAATGCCTTTACCAATGTCATGGTACAGTGGCACTTACAATCAGCTTTGGCGCTTTGGGACTGGCTCAAGCAAGCCTATCCAGAAAAATCTAGTCAATTAGCCCAACAATTGCAATTAACCATAGAGCGTCTGCATCAATGGACAGAAATTCAAGAACTTCTATATGTAAATCAAGACGAATTTACTGGTTTAATTGAACAGTTTGAAGGCTTTTACCAGCTAGAAGATGTAAATTTGGCAGATTACGAACCCCGCACTCAATCTTTACAAGGTTTATTGGGAATCGAGGCGACAAATCAAAAGCAGATTCTCAAACAGCCAGATGTATTAATGCTGCTGTATTTACTCAGAGAGCGTTACAACTACAAAACCTTAGCGATTAACTGGGATTATTACAGCAAACGCACCGACCACAGCTATGGTTCATCTCTCGGCCCCGCTATCCATGCTATATTAGCCTGCGATTTAAACCAACCCACCCACGCTTATACACATTTTCTCCGTTCAGCCTTGGTAGACTTAGAAGATGTAAGGCGTAATGCAGCCGAAGGAATTCACGCCGCCAGTGCTGGAGGTGTATGGCAAGCAGTGGTATTTGGGTTTGGCGGCATTCGCATGACAAAATTAGGCCCTGTCGCCTGTCCTAATTTGCCTCCAACTTGGAAACGGTTGAAATTCCGGCTGCAATGGCGCAACGAGTGGTATGACTTCGACTTGCGACAAAATACAGACATGGAAATTGACAATCCACCAGCAGAAGTCAATCTGCAACCCGCACACCCCCAAATTAAAGGTGTCATCTTTGACTTAGATGGAGTGTTAACCGATACATCTGAGTTGCACTATTTAGGGTGGAAGCGAGTAGCCGACGAAGAAGGCATTCCTTTTAATCGAGAAGCCAACGACGCTATCAGAGGATTACCCAGACGAGAAACCCTCATGCAAATTTTAGGCGATCGCACCGCTACAGAAGCGCAAATTCAAGACATGATGGAGCGCAAAAACGGCTATTTCTTGGAATTAATCGAGACAATTACCGCAGATGATTTACTCCCAGGAGTCGCCAATCTCCTGCAAGAACTGCGAGATGCAGGAATTAAAATCGCTTTAGGTTCATCTAGCAAAAATGCTCAGACAGTAATTCAACGTCTAGGCGTCCAAGATAAATTTGACGCCATAGCCGATGGTTACAGCGTCACCCAACCCAAACCTGCACCAGATTTATTCTTATTTGCAGCCCAACAAATTGGCATTTCTCCATCACAATGTATTGTCATCGAAGATGCGATCGCAGGAGTAGAAGCCGCCAAAGCAGCAGGTATGTGGTCTGTAGGACTAGGGCCAATTGAGCGATTAGGTAAAGCTAATGTTGTATTACCCAGTTTAGACAGAGTAACTTGGTCAAACCTACACCAGCGCATAGCCAACAGCCAAGAACTAGCTGTCTTAAGTAGAAGCTAAGATTTAAAGATTCGCTTTTCTCCAATTTTCCCATCCTGTATGTCAGGGTGGGATTTTTTTATTTTTGGAAATGCAGGAAGACAAGGGAAGGGAAGGGGGACAAGGAAGACAAGGAAGACAAATGCCCAATGCCCAATGCCCCATGCCCCATGCCCAATGCCCAATTATTAACAAATGTAACAATATTGCCATCAAAACGTTTTACCGTCTTGACAAGCCAGAAGAGAGCCGATAACGTAATATACATACCCGGGTAAGGCCGTTAAAGAAATATGCAAACGCAAACTAAGCAAAAAGTTACTTTGTATCTATCGCCTGAATTGCACAGGAGGCTGAAAATTCGTTCAGCAGTTGATTCTGAACCCATGTCAGATCTGGCAGAACGCGCATTATTTTTCTACCTTTCTAATTCAGAATTAGTAGAAGAAATAGAAGCTTCTGTATATGGCAGAACTCATAGAGTATATTCCTGCCCCGAATGTGCAAGTTCATTGGTATTAAGAGAAGGAGAACTAATTACCTTAAATAATCAACCAGGGGTAATTGGTCAAGATGATATTTCCATTGATGAAATGGATAAAGAAAAAACCCATCTTTTGGGTGAGGAAGAACTAGTTCCTTGTTAGTTATGAATTATGAAGAATTAAATTCATAATTCTATTTTCATCACCAGCAAAACGATGTCTGTACTGTACTAAGGTCTCAAGTAGGTCGATGTATGAAAGAAGAGCTCAATATTCTAATTCAAGCTCAATACCCTTTAATCTACCTTGTGACCTCCGAGGAAGAGCGGGCTGAGCAGGCAATTTCCACCATCGCCCAGTTACTAAAGCCCCAACGCCGAGTATTTGTTTGGACAGTAACTCACGGCATCGTGGAGTATGGTCAACCTCGGAATGTCACCCAACATAACACTGTTTCACCAGAAGCAGCAATTGAGTGGATTATCCGTCATAAAGAACCTGGTTTATTTATACTTAAAGATTTACATCCATTTATAGATGCACCTGCGACAACTAGATCGTTACGTGATGCGATCGCTAATTTTAAACTTTCGTCGCATGGTTCGCCAAAAAACATTATATTAATGTCGCCGGTTCAACAAGTACCTATCGAACTGGAAAAAGAAGTTGTAGTTCTAGACTTCCAACTACCTGATATGGCTGAGTTAAATAAAGTATTAACTCACCATTTAGATCAAAATCGTGGGCGGAGGTTGACAACCGAAGCCAGAGAAAAACTTCTCAGAGCCGCCTTGGGTTTAACCAAAGATGAAGCTGAAAAAGTCTATCGCAAGGCACAGGTAACTACAGGGCGTTTGACGGAAGATGAAGTAGATATAGTTTTATCTGAGAAAAAGCAGCTAATCAGACGCAATGGTATCTTAGAATACATTGAAGAAGATGAAACTATTGATGCTGTAGGTGGCTTAGAAGAATTGAAAAAGTGGCTCAAGCAACGCTCTAATGCTTTTACAGAAAAAGCGAGAGAGTATGGGCTACCCCAACCAAAAGGGATGTTAATTCTGGGAGTTCCAGGTTGTGGTAAATCCCTCATAGCGAAAACTACCTCTCGTCTTTGGGGGTTACCAATTTTACGCTTAGATATGGGTAGAGTTTATGACGGCTCAATGGTGGGTCGAAGTGAAGCCAATCTGCGTAATGCCTTGAAAACAGCAGAATCGATTTCTCCGACAATATTATTCATCGATGAATTAGATAAATCTTTTGCTGGTAGTGCTGGTTCTGGTGATTCAGATGGCGGTACCTCCAGCCGGATTTTCGGCTCTTTCCTCACCTGGATGCAAGAAAAGAAATCTCCTGTATTCGTAATGGCAACAGCTAACAGAGTAGAGCGTTTGCCGGGAGAATTCTTAAGGAAAGGTCGTTTTGATGAAATCTTCTTTGTGGATCTGCCCACACCCGAAGAACGTCAGGATATATTTAACATTCACCTGACGAAGCGTCGTGAAGACATCTCACGATTCGATTTAGGACAACTAGCGAAAATGTCCGATGGCTTCTCTGGGGCAGAAATTGAACAAGCGATCGTGGCGGCGATGTATGAAGCTTTCGCCCAAGAACGCGAGTTCACCCAACTAGATATTATTGCTGCACTGAAGGCAACTTTACCGCTGTCTCGAACGATGCAAGAACAGGTCACAGCTTTAAGAGACTGGGCCAGACAGCGTGCCAGACCCGCAGCATCCTCCGTTGCTGAATATCAGCGAATGGAGTTCTAAAAGCTTTCCCTTGCTAATCCCAGGGGGAAAGGCTAGCAGTCCCTGCTAGCAGCGCTCGAAACAAGCCGCTTTAAATTTAAGCGCGGCTTCCCCAAAAAACAAACCGTTGTCGTTCTTTCTCAATCTTCTCTTTGGAGGAAACCCAAATGTCTCACTTTAGCACTCTGCGCACCAAAATCACCGATGCAGAAATCCTCAAAGCATCCTTGCGTGACCTGGGCATCAGCGTGAAGACTGAAGCTGATGTCCGTGGTTATAATGGTCAGCGCGTACGTTCTGACATCGTTGCTGTGTTGGAAGGCGAATATGACCTGGGTTGGTCTCGCAACAGTGATGGTTCCTTTGACCTCATTGCTGACCTTTGGGGCGTAGCTAAAAAGCATAATCAAACTGAGTTGATCAACTCCATCAACCAAAAATATGCAGTTAACAAAACCTTAGCTGAAGTAAAACAGCGCGGTTTACAAAACGCCAATGTGAAATTGGTATTGCAATAGTAATTTCTCTGCGCGTTCCCAAAGCTGCACGGGCTAACCAAGTAACTAGCGGTTAGCCCGCTTTTTTTGGGGTTAGTTAATTAATAGTCTTTTGTCAAACCGTCAACTTTCAGCACGAATTCCCCTGACTCATTAAGTACAGGGGATTTTTGTATGTTTTTTACAGTATGCAGACAAAAATTTTCTGGTTTATTGTCGGAATATTGCTCTGGTCAAGCTTTGGTGCTTTAATTGCTGGTTGGGGAGCCATGATAGTCAGCTATACCTGGGTTATCTCAGTTGCTGCTTATGGGGCTGGAATTGGGGCTATGTCAGGATTTATTATTACCTCGCTGGGGCTATTAATTTCCGCCAGAGTGCGATCGCAAGATACGATACTGTGGGTGCTACTTGGCTCTATTGTTGGTGCAACTATTGGATTCATCAGTACAATCGTCTTTGGTGGTTACCCTAAAAGAACTCAAGCTGATTTAAGTTTTCTGACTTTAGCTCCGACAGGTTTGCTAATAGGCGCAGTTGTCGGAATTATTGTGGCTGTAGGAATCTGGAAATCTCGTCATAGTTAATTAACTGTCCGCTTGTTTTGTTTAACAACGCGCCGAACGTGGTAGCATAAATTTTTCCTTTTCTGCAGCAAATTTACCGCGCACCATTAAAACAGTTTCTTCAATCACACCGGGAAATGCTTGCACATTTTCCGTATTGAGAAGTTCGGGACTAAAGTAAATTACTACCTCTTCAATGAATTGAGGTATTCTCACTAGGATTTCTGACAACGGATGTATATTTGTGCTGACTATATCAAACAGATGCAATCGAGTATCTTCTATTTCCATACAGGCGATCGCATCTAAATCTGCTGCATAATATAAAGGACGGCTTCCTTCATTCACAAAGAACACGGCTTTTTCCTGGACTACCCCGACTACATTAGAGACTGGTACTCGTGTTTCTAACAGTCTGTGCAGTAATCTTAAATCTTTGTCAGTTGTCAAATCTAGTTGTCTCCAGCCATCTGTGCTACCTGTAGAATTACATTGAACTTTGAAGATATGTTCTGCGACGACACGAAAGCCAAAAGGTAGATAAAATTCTGGCTGCGATGTGGACAATACAAGAGTTTCATAAAGCTTGTCGCAATATTCCAGCACTTCATTCATGACAGCGCGGTAATAACCTTTTCTGCGAAACTCTGGACGGGTAGCGACTGCATGAATTCCGCCCACAGTGACTCTTTTTCCCATGATGTAGAAGGGAATTTCGACTACTCCCACATGGCTAATCGCTATACCTTCATGAAAATAAATAAAAGGAGTGGAAGCAGCTTCCCAAGATGCACCTAGCTTTCGTCCACATTCAGCTAAACTACTGAGTCCGGGAAATGTGATTTCTAACAAGTCAAACAGCTTACCGCTAAGAGAAGGGTCTACTGCAAAGGATTGTTGAAAGCGATCGCAGTTCATAGTGCTAATTTTACTACGGGAATAATAAAATCATAAACCTCGCCACTTCTATGAAGAGATGAGTAAAATATTGGATATTTTTATCCAAAAATATACTTAGTTAAAATCTGGTTTTGTGTATAAACTAAACCCGCGATTTCTACACGGGCAATAATCCCATGATTTCATTTCTTCGCCAAAATTTAGGGAAATTAAAGCTGCTGATTCTCTTAGCCGCTAGCTTGGCTACTACTTCAATTAATTCTGTACAGGCGCAAATTGTCCCAGATAATACATTAGGTGCAGAAAGTATAAAACTGACACCAAATACCAACATTCAGGGATTACCGACAACCTTAATTGAAGGTGGTGCTACTAGAGGTGTTAACTTATTTCAGAGTTTCTTACAATTTAATGTTGGTGAAGGACAACGAGTATATTTTGCTAATCCCACAGGAATTGAAAATATCTTTACTCGCGTCACGGGAAGCGATATCTCTAGAATTTTCGGGACATTGGGCGTAGATGGGAGAGCAAATTTATATTTTCTCAATCCCAATGGCATAATATTTGGTGCTAACGCGCGTTTAGATGTTCCTGGTTCATTTTTGGCGACGACAGCTAATAGTTTTGTTTTTGATAATGGGTTGAAATTTAGCGCCAATCATCCTGAAGCAGCGCCGCTACTGACAGTTAATTTACGTCCTGGTTTGCAATTTGCGGCTAATTCATCGGGGATGATTAGCGATCGCGGAAATTTAAGCGTCGGGCAAGATTTGAGCCTAATTGCTGCTAATCTAGATTTACAAGGTAAGTTACAAGCTAGTCGAGATTTAACCCTAATTGCTCAAGATACAGTTAAAGTTAGAGATACAGCTAGCAATCCTGTAATTGTTTCCGCAGGCGAAAAGTTAACTCTCCAAAGTAATCAAAGTATAGATATATTTGCTTTAAACCACCCTGAAAGTGGTTTATATTCTGGTGCAGATATGGTTTTACGCAGTCCTAACACTATAGCTGGAGATGCTCGCTATTGGGCTGGGGGGAATTTTCAGATTGAAAAATTAGATGGAACTTTGGGGAATCTGTTTAGCCCTGATGACCCAATTATACATGCTAGTGGCGATGTTAATTTTCATAGTTACCAAGGCGCTTCTTTGCATATTTTGGCGGGCGGTGCAGTGAATATTGATAGTATTAAAATCATCGGTGCAGATAAAAGTAATCCGGGAAATTCAATTGTAGAAAATGTACCTTTATCAATCAGTCTTGCTAATGGGACAAATTCTGTAGCTATTAATGGTGCAAAAGAACCAACATTAGATATTCGCGCGGGAACTACTGCATTTGCAACTCCCCGCCTGACATCAAATCCGATTACTGGCGTAATTGGCATAGTTAATCCTACTGCCCTAAGTTCAAGTGCAAACATTACTATTGGCAGTATTATCAATCTCAATTATGCACCCACTGGTGAAGCAATCAAAGGCAAAATTCTTTTAACAAATCAGTACGCACCTAATGGATTACCGGGTAATATTACAACAAATTTGATTCAAACATTTGGCGATGTCACCGTTGATTCGCGAGGTGACATTAATAGTAACAGTGTTATTGATATTTCTTTTGGATTGGATAGCAACAATAATATTCAACTGATTGCTAATAAAAATATTAATGTTGTTGGCAGTTTACTGTCCGATTTAAGCGGTTTAGGTAATGGAAATGGCGGAAATATTACTCTTGTTAGTAAAAGTTCTGGCATTGATACAAGATTTGCAGAGATAAGTTCCAAAACACCCAATGGATTAGCTGGGGATGTAATTATAGAATCTCCAGGAGATATTTATCTAGGTGATATAGAAGCCTCTAGTAATTTTGATACTGTTGACAGTAGTTATCCTGGCAAAATAGTGAGTAGTATCAATATCAAATCTAGCAATGGTTCTGTATATCTAAATAACTCTCATTTAGATACTACCAATACTGGTAGCGGCTATGCAGGAAATATAAATCTTACTGCTTTACAAGAATTAAAAATTGAGAATAATACTAATATTTCTAGTCTTGGTAATAACGGTCAAATTTCTCTGGGTAAATCCAGTTATGCTAATTTATCTCCACAAATCTTGAATATTTTTGATTCCCACTTAAATAGTGATAATCCTGGCGAACAAGGTAGTGCTGGCAATATTAGAATTACATCTGTGAACGACATATCTATTGCTAATAGTAATATCTATAGTAATGCTTCTATTGATGCCAGTAAAACTAATGCGGGTAATATTTATCTGGAATCTTTAGGTTCAATTTCTTTGACTAATAGTCAAATTGTTAGTGATGTTACGGACGGTACAGGTAATGCTGGAAATCTCAGGCTAGATTCTGGTGGAATATCATTGCTAGGAACTATGCTGAAAACAGATAATAACGGACTAGGAAATGGGGGAAGTATAGAAATTAATGCCAGCAAACAGGATATTTTGCTAAAAAACAGTCAAATTAATAGCGAAAGTAATAACTTAGATAATAATAGTTCTGATACTTATCTTTTCCCTGGTTATATTCAGATTACGGCTAGTCAAGGTTCGGTAATTGTAGAAAAATCTAGATTAAATACAACAAATAATGTGGGTGGGTATGCTGGCGGTATATTTATTAATGCCTTAAATGAAATTATTTCCAATCAAAATTCTGGTAAAAATGGCAATGAACCCCTGGGAATTATCAGTAATGGAAACTCCGGTAATATTTTGATTGGATATTCCCCTGATGGTCAATCTTTCAGCCCAAAAAAAGTAACTATTAACAGCAGTTTCTTAACTAGTAGCAACTTGGTAACAGGTAATAATACCGAAAATATTCTGACTAAAAATGCGGGTAATATAACAGTGCAATCTTTAGGAGAGATATCTTTAACTAGCAGTAATTTAGAAACTACAACTTATGGTTCTGGTGCGGGAGGAAGTATTAGCGTAACAGGTAATTCACTATCTTTGAGTAATAGGAGTTCTCTTTTAGCTAATACGCTAGGAACTGGTAAAGCTGGAAGCGTAACTGTCAAGACAACGGGTGGAACAGTCTCACTTTCAGAAAGTAGTATGAATACTGGTAGTGACGATTTAATTGGGAAAGTTACACAAAATGAACCATATAAAGAAGGACAGGGTGGCGGCGGCGATATTACTATTAATACTGGGGCTTTATTTGTAACAAAAAACTCTATTTTAAATGCTAATACTTTTGGAGCAGAGAACAGTGGTAATCTCTATATTACAGCAGATAAAACTGTATCTTTTGCTGATAGTTCTATTGTTAATGCTAGTACATCGCTCCAAGGTAATGCTGGAGATATTAATATTAAAGCTCAGGAAATTTATTTTAGTAATGAATCTTTAATTCAAGCAGAAACTTTTGGCAGTGGTAAGGCTGGTAATATTGATATTACTGCTGAATTAATATCTTTAAATCAGTCATCAAGATTTGATGCTCAAACCTTTGGTAGTGGTAAAGCTGGTAATGTAAATATCAAAACTCAGTCACTTTCTTTAACAGAGGGATCGAGAATTAATGGTAATACTTCTAGTAGTGGTAATGGGGGAAATATTACTATTAATCCCCTGAATTTACAGCAACAATATACTGCGGCTGTGACTTTATCTGGTGCATCATTGGTGAATGGATTTTCTAGTGGATTTTTTGTGAATACGGAAAGCGAATTAGCAGATGCTGGCACTGGTGGCAATATTACTATTAATACTGGTAATTTAACTATTAAAAATGGTGCAGTTTTAAGCGCACCTTCTAAAAGTAGCGGTAGCGGTGGGAATATCGAGATTAATGTCAATAATCTGGAAATTACAGGTGGCGGACAAATTCTCACAAATGCTTATAGTAGCGGACAAGCTGGTGGTATTAAAATTAATGCTACTAATAATGTGGCGATCGCAGGTCAGGATTTAAGCTACAATCAACGACTGGAAGCACTAACAGAGAATTTTGATGTAATTAAAAATACATACGGTTTTACATCCACGACAAGCGATCGCGAAATTGTTGGTATATTTGGCCCTATCAATCAATATAGCGGTCTATTCGCCAACACAGAAGGCAATTCTACAGGTAATGGCGGTACAATTAACATCGACCCGATTCAAGTCACCCTCAAAGACGAAGCGAAAATTACAGTCGATAGTCAGGGTACAGGTGTCGCAGGTAGTATTCGCATTACAGCCAATCGTCTGACATTGGATAACCTTGCAGGTATTAGTGCTGACACCGATAGCGGTCAAGGTGGTAGTATTACACTGAATGTGCAAGATTTACTGCTATTGCGGCGTCATAGTACAATCTCTACCACCGCAGGAAAACAAGGTGCGGGTGGTGATGGTGGTGCGATCGCAATTAACCTAAATACAAGTAATGGCTTTATTGTCTCGCCAGCTGCTGAAAATAATGATATCTCAGCTAATGCCTTTTCTGGTAGCGGTGGTGCTATTGAAATCAACGCCAAAGGCGTAATCGGTTTAGCAACCTTAACCAGGGTGGAATTAGAACAGAAATTAGGTACAACCAACCCTGAAAAACTTGACCCCCAATTGCTACAAACTAATGATATTACGGCAATTTCGCAAACAGATCCCCAATTAAATGGTGTAGTCAGTATTAATTCTCCAGAGATTGACCCCAGTAACAGTATTATCTCACTCCCCACAAATGCAACAGACCCCTCACAGCAAATCGCCCAAAGTTGTGGAGTGGGAAATCAAAAACTAGCGAGTACATTTACTGATGCTGGGCGTGGTGGATTACCGCCTAAGCCTGATGAATTTCTCAGTAGTGATACGCTGTGGGAGGATGTTCGTCTGCGTGCTAATTCTCCGCAGCAACCAATGTCTACCCAAACAACAAACCCCACACATCATCAGGAAAAGCCAGTATTAAATATGCCTGCGACTGGTTGGGTATTCAACAACAAAGGCGAAGTTACCCTCATTTCTCAAACACCCCAATCTTCTACTGTTGGATTCAATTCCTCTAGCTGTACAGCTAAGTAGAAGTCAAAATTTACGCAAAATTTCCTCAGACTTCTCTCTGTGTACCCTGTGTTCTCTGTGGTTTTTGTAAACATTTATGAATTGACCAAGTGCTACTTGTAGCCGTTTTAACTTTCATCGCATACAACTTTTGTATAGTCGCTTACTTATATCGCAATTAGGTTCATACCAATTCCAGAAAAAAATAAGACAGATGCGTAGGTTGGGTTGAACGAAGTGAAACCCAACATATACAAGGCTTTGGGGTGTTGGGTTTCGTTCCTCAACCCAACCTACATTCACATCATATTTTTTGTGAAATGGTATCAGTAAGGATTACAACCTTTCATCGAAATCAGTTTTTTAAGGAACCGCCAAGACGCCAAGGATAAAGAGAGAAGAATTAGAAGGAAGAAAAGGCAAAGCAATGCCTAACTGAATTGTATTTAGTTGAAATACGCATAATATCTGAAAAACCTGAATCTTCTCAATTGAGAAGCACTATATATATGTATGCATCACAAAAAAAACACATTAAAAATCACAGCAATTGGCTGATATTTATATTCTTACTCTTTAATTTTTTTATTCCTAAATCGTTGGCACAGACTCCTAGTAATCCACCGATACAAGATATTAATCGTCAAATTGAACAACCGACTACACCCACTCCTACATTACCCAAACTACCGAAGTTAGAGGAGTTATTCCCTACTTCACCTATTCCTAATCCGCCGATTGAGGAAAATGTTCCGCCAGATTTAGCGGGAAAAATTCAGGTAACTAAATTTGAGGTAGTGGGTAGTACTGTTTTTAGTCAAGCAGAATTAGATAAAATTCTCCAGGAATTTATCAATAAACCTATTACTTTTCCCCAACTATTAGAAGCAGCAGATAAAATTACCGAACTTTATACTCAAGGTTGTCAACCAGAAAATAAAAATACAGATTTACCCTGTTATGTGAATTCAGGCGCATATATTCCAGCTAACCAAACTTTTAAAGTTGAGGGTGGTGTAGTTAAAATTCAAGTTTTGGAAGGGAGTTTAGAAACTATTGAAATTCGCGGTACAAATAGGCTAAATCCTGATTATGTGAGAAGTCGCCTTGCTTTAGCTACAGGTAAGCCTTTGAATTTAAAAAAGTTAATGCAAGCTTTGCAACTTTTACAATTAGATCCATTAATCAAAAATATCTCGGCAGAATTAGGTAATGGTGTCAATCCAGGTGCAAGTATTTTATCTGTGCAAGTTGCGGAAGCTAAAACATTTACAGTGCAAATTAGTTTAGATAATAAACGCACTCCAGGTATTGGTAGTTTAGAACGACAAATTCAACTAAATCAAGCAAATTTGTTGGGTTTGGGTGATGGCTTAAGTGTGGGTTATACAAATACTGATGGTAGTAATAGTGTAGATGTCAGCTATAGATTACCCGTTAATCCTCGCAATGGAACTGTGCAATTTAACTATAGTTATGCAGCGAGTAATGTAATTGAAAAACCTTTCAATGTTTTAGATATTGAAGGAACTTCTCAAGAATATGGGATTAGTTTTCGCCAACCATTAGTGGAAACGCCGACGACAGAATTTGCAGTTGGCGTAAGTGCGAGTCATCGAGATAGTGATGTTGGTTTTTTGCAAGCACAAATAGGCGAAAGACTTCCGTTTCCTTCTCCTGGTGCGAGTGCAGATGGAACTACAAAAGTAACTATTTTGCGATTATTTCAAGAATGGACTCAGCGTAGTAGCCAACAAGTATTAGCAGCGCGATCGCAATTTAGTTTCGGGATAGACGCATTAGGTGCGACAATCAATCAAGATGCGCCAGATGGTCAATTTTTTACCTGGCGAGGACAGGCGCAATGGGTAAGGTTATTAGCACCAGAAACTTTATTTTTATTGCGTACAGATTTACAAATAGCTGATAAGCCTCTCTTAGCTTCTGAACAAATTGGCTTAGGAGCACAAGCAACAGTTAGAGGTTATCGTCAAGACCAAATATTAGCAGATAATGGCTTTTTAGCAACGGCAGAATTCCGTTATCCAGTATTACGAGTTCCTCAAGTTAATGGTTTATTACAAATTACTCCATTTCTAGATTTTGGCACAGCTTGGAATATTTCTCAACCGGGGAGAAATAACCTTAATCCCGATACTCTAGCTTCTACAGGAATCGGACTTTTATGGCAACAAAATAATTTAACAGCGCGTTTTGATTGGGGTATTCCTTTAGGTATTGATATTTCTAATAAAAATACTTGGCAGGAAAATGGACTCTATTTTTCTGTGGTTTATACACAGGCTTTTTAGTCAATAGTCAACATTCAACAGTCAACAGTCAACAGTCAACAATATTTATGTCTCTCATTTTACTTTTAAGTAGTTTATTTATCAATTCATCGCCTAATCTGACTCAACAAATTTCACCTCTAGTTGCAGTGATTAACAATCAAGTTTCAGAGGAACGAGTTAGCAAGGGTAAAGATGTATTAGATAAAGCTGTAATATCATACCAACAAGAACAATATGCACCAGCTTTGAAGATGTTTCAACAGGCTGATGTAGCATTTCAATTATCGGGAGATAAACTTAACCAAGTATTAACATTAAATTACCTCTCTTTAACTTATCAACAGTTAGGACAGTTAGCTGATGCGCAACAGGCGACTGACGAAAGTTTACAACTATTAAAGAATAAATCTGATAGCAAAGATTATTTATCAATTCTTGCTCAAACGCTAAATACTCAAGGTCAATTACAATTAGCAAAGGGGGAAACCGAAAAAGCTTTAACTAGTTGGCAAGAAGCAAGTAATACTTATAGTAAAATTGGCGATGAAATCGGCAAGCTTGGCAGTAAAATTAACCAGGCGCAAGCATTACAAACATTAGGACTTTACCGTCGCGCTAATAATACCTTAGAAGAAATTAAACTAATTTTAGATAAACAAGCAGACTCTGTTTTAAAAGTAACTGGCTTGCTGAGTCTGGGCAATACTTTACGTGTGGTAGGACATGCTGATAAATCTCGGAATATTTTAACAGAAAGTTGCCAAATTCAAGCAAAATTATTGAAATTAGAAACAGTTTGTAATTCTACATTATCAGCAAGTTTAAACAATACTAATACAGGAAAACCAAACCCCCAACAAGAAAAACTGGCAGAAATTTTATTAAGTTTAGGAAACACGGCGCAAGCACAGCAAGATATTGAAGCGGCTATTCGGTTTTATGAACGTTCTTTAACTATTTCTCAAAAGCAAACTACACAATTACAAGCAAATTTAAATCAATTACGATTGTTAATTCAATCTGGTGAAGATAAGTTTTTGTTGACGCAAGGTTTACCCCAGAAAATTATCTCGCAAATTGCTAATTTATCAACCAAAATAGAAAGTTTACCCGCAAGTCGCAGTAATATTTATGCGCGGATTAATTTTGCCCAAATGCTGCTAAAGTTAGGCAAAACAGGATTATTAACTAAAGATGTAATTGCCCAAAATAATTGTAAATCTGCTGATTCTTTGTGTAATGCTGCTAAGATTGTGGCTACAGGTTTTCAGCAAGCGAAAACTTTAGCAGATGTGCGATCGCAAGCTTACGCTTTAGGTACATTAGGTAGTTTATACGAATACACTCAGCAATGGACGGAAGCGCGAACTTTGACGCAGCAAGCGCTAAAATTAGCAGAAGGGATTCAAGCTAGAGATATTGCTTACCGTTGGCAATGGCAATTAGGACGGATTCTTAGTGCTACAGGTAATCCTGAAGAAAATCAACCAGGTGCCATTGCTGCTTACGATCGCGCAGTCAAGAGTTTAAAATCTATACGTCGTGATTTAGTCACAGTCAATCGCGATGCACAATTTTCTTTTCGCGATGAGGTAGAACCAGTGTATCGCGAGTATGTGAGCTTACTTTTACCAAAAACAGGCGAACCGAGTGCGGAGAATTTAGATAAAGCTAGAAAAGTTATTGAATCTTTACAGTTAGCAGAACTCGATAACTTTTTCCGTTCCGCTTGTTTAGACAGTAAACCCGTGGAAATTGATGAAATCGATACACAGAAACAAACTGCGGTAATTTACCCGGTACTGTTGAGCGATCGCTTATCGATTATTCTCTCATTACCACACCAGCAAAAAAATAAATCTCTGAAATTACATACAGTTATTCTCGCGAAACAAGAATTTCAAGCACAAGTTAAAAAACTCCAGCAAGAAATATTTCTCAAAAGTCCGCGAGAATTCCTTAAAACCTCAAAGCAAATCTATGAATTGTTAATTCGCCCTATTGAAGCCGATTTAGAAAATAGTGGTGTGAAAAATATAGTTTTTGTTTTAGATGGTAACTTACAGAGTATCCCAATTTCTGCACTTTACGACCAAGAAAAAAAGCAATATTTAATTCAAAAATCATACAACATTGCTATCACCCCAGGTTTAGAATTATTACCCCCAAAAGCTGTGAGTCAAAACCGCTTACAAGCATTAATTGGGGGACTAAGTGAAGCCCGTGATACATTCCCCGCTATCCCTGGTGTTAAAAATGAACTTGAGCAAATCAAAGATATATTAGCAACTAGAGGAAATTTTATTAATGAAAATTTCACCCAGCAAAAAATAGAAGATGCAGTGAAGTCATTTCCTGGGGGAATATTACACCTAGCAACACATGGTAAATTTAGTTCTAAAGCTGAAGAAACTTTTATTTTAACTTGGAACCAAAGGTTAAATGTCAATGATTTTAGTTCGGTACTTAAAACTCGTGAATCCAAGCAACAAGCGGCTATAGATTTACTAGTTCTCAGTGCTTGCGAAACAGCCGCCGGCGATAGCCGCGCAGCTTTAGGAATAGCTGGAATTGCTGTACAATCGGGGGCGCGCAGCACATTGGCGACGCTTTGGACTGTTAACGATGAAGCTACTTCGGCGTTGATGATTGAGTTTTATAAACAGATAGCGCAAAACCAAAAAAAAGCTGAAGCTTTGCGAAATGCGCAACTTCTTCTGCTATCAGGAAAATTAAATCCTGTATTTAAACATCCCTATTACTGGGCACCTTTTGTATTAGTCGGTAACTGGCAATAAAGTGGTTATTTAGCCATCTTAAATGATTGACAAAATATATATGGGTTTGTTAACTGTTAACCGTTGACAGTTAACAGTTAAGGATAATTGTAGGTTGGGTTGAACGAAGTGAAACCCAACAAACTCCCGAAAATGTTGGGTTTCGTTCCTCAACCCAACCTACACAGTTTCCGTTTTTCTGTTAACAGTTGACAGTCAACGATCAACAGCCAAAACCGATATGTTTCGCAACTAAAATAGGATTGCTATAGCAATTCACAATTTACAATTAAAATGTTTGATTGGCGATTGTTTAAAACTCTCACGAATGAATAATGATCCCCCTCGACATTTATTTTGAATTGCGCTAACTTAACTTATCTAAATATAGATTTTTTCTATTTGTATCATTATTTAAGTCTCATAGTCTTAGGACTGGCAATACTGACTATAAAATGTGATACTTGCACAAGCGTGAAAACAGACAACACATTTTATGGTAAATAATCCCCTATTTTCAGACATACAAAATCATTGGGCAAAAGCCTCTATTTTAGCTGCATCTCAGAGAAATATCTTAAAAGGTTATCCCGATGGAACTTTTCGCCCTAATGCACCAGTGACTCGTGCGGAGTTTGCAGCAATAATTGTTACAGGTTTACCCAAACAGTCAGTATCTCGTCCCCCGATTACTTTTACTGATGTACCGGCTAGTCATTGGGCAGCTAAAGCGATCGCTCAAGCATATCAGACAAACTTCCTCTCTGGCTATCCCAACAGTTTATTTAAGCCCAGTGAACAAGTGTTACGGGTGCAAGCCTTCGCAGCAGTAGCTTCTGGGTTAAAATACCAAGCTACAGCCGATCCAACAAGTATTTTAAAGAAAAATTACGATGATTTGGCGCAAATTCCCAGTTATGCGATAAATGCGATCGCAGCTGCAACGGAAAAAGCCATCGTTGTCAACTACCCCGACATCAAACGCTTACAGCCCAATCAAAACATTACCAGAGGCGAAATCGCCGCCTTAGTTTGTCGAATTTTAGGGTTGCAGACTGTACCGTACAATTACATTCCTGGTATAGAATTATTCGCGATCCCACCAAAATTTGATACAGCCGATGCTTTTACAGCAGAATTGGCAAGAGTGCAAATTAATAATCAGTGGGGTTATATCGATAAAACCGGACAATTTGTCATTCCCCCAGAATTTGATGAAGCCCATCCTTTTGCAGAAGGATTGGCATTAGTTAAAGACAATATTATTAAATCAAGCATCACCTAATTCATGGAAATTCGCGGTATTTGGATTACAACCACAGCTAGCCAAGTCTTAAATTCTCCACAAAATATTGCTGAGGCGATGAATTTTCTTGCAGACACAGGATTTAACGTTGTATTTCCTGTTGTTTGGAATAATGGCGAAACCATTTATCCCAGTAAAGTCATGGGAGAAAATTTTGGCATAGAAATTAATCAGAAATTTAAAGGTAGAGATCCCTTAGCAGAATTAATAGCTGAAGCTAAACGAGTTAATATTGCAGTTATTCCTTGGTTTGAATATGGTTTTGCTAGTTCCTATCAAAAACAAAACGATGCTATCCTCACTAAAAAACCAGAATGGGCAGCGATTGATGCTAATAAAAAACCAGTAGTTAAAAATGGCTTTACTTGGCTAAATGCTTTTGATAGTCAAGTCCAAGAATTTTTATTAAGTTTATTTCTCGAAGTCGTTAAAAAATATGACATAGCAGGAATTCAAGGAGACGATCGCTTTCCTGCTTTACCCAGTGAAGCCGGTTATGATGATAAAACAATTGCTCGTTACAATCAAGAATTTAATCAATCACCACCAGCAAATATCAAAGATCCAACTTGGTTACAATGGCGGGCTGATATTCTTTCTAATTTTTTAACCCGCGTCTACCGAGAAATTATTAATATTAAACCTGAATTAATTATTTCCCTATCTCCCAGCGTTTATCCTTGGGGTTATGAAAACTATCTCCAAGATTCTCAAGCTTGGGTTGACTTAGGATTAGTTGATTTAATTCATCCCCAGGTATATTGGAAAGAATTTGACACTTATAAGCGAGATATAGATAGATTTATAGCGAGTAATTTTAGCAAACAGCAACTACCCCAACTCGTTCCCGGTATATTGTTAAAACAAAGTACCTATCGAATTTCACCAGAATATTTAGTCCAGGCAATTAAGTATAATCGTTCCGTGGGGCTGCAAGGAGAATTATTATTTTTCTACGAAGGTTTACTAGAAGATAATAAAGCCTTAGCCAAAGTTCTAAAAGCTGAAGTTTACGCAAAACCGCCTGGTAAATTTGACCCCAAAGAAATCAAAAATAATAGCTTTACTCATAGGCGGATAAATAGTCATTATATTACCAGAAATATCTCCCAAGAAATTATCCTGAAAGCTCAATTTGATTGGGTAGAACCATTTTCTCAAGGTATCGCTGCCGTCAAAATGGGATATAAATACGCTTATATTGATAAAATTGGTAAATTGCTCACTCGCTTTGACTATGATGTAGCTGAACCATGTAGAGAAGGACTAGCACTAGTAAAATTTAAAAATCTATATGGCTATATCGATGTAACTGGTAATCTGAAAATTAAGCAACAATTTAATGGTGCAAAATCATTCTCTGAAGGTTTAGCTGCTGTCAAAAAAGGCGATAAGTGGGGATATATTGGGCAAGGATATATTGGGAATAATGTGCCATTAGTAATTCCTACAAACTTTGATGATGCTAAATCTTTTTCTGAAGGATTAGCTGCTGTCAAAATTGCTGATAAATGGGGATATATTGATAAACAGGGTAATGGAATCATTCAATTCAATTTTGATGATGCTAGCAATTTTTCAGCAGGTATAGCATTAGTCAAATTCCGAGATAAATTAGGTTATATAGATAAAAATGGCAATTACCTGATTCAACCCCAGTTTGATGATGCTGATATTTTTTCAGAAGGTTTAGCCCCTGCGAAATTAGGCAATAAATGGGGATATATTAATCAGTATGCTGAATTTACCATTCCCCCAAATTTTGATAATGCTAAACCTTTTGTTGATGGTATGGCATTAGTTAATGTTGGGGATAAATGGGGATATATTCGTAAATGTTAAGGGTAAGATTATTTGAGCCACTGCGAGAAAATCGTAGGTTGGGTTGAGGCTTTGCGAAACCCAACAAAGCCCCCAAATGTTAGGTTACCGTTCATAGTAATCTGTACAAAGCTACCCAAAGAAGCGACGTAAATGTTGGGTTTCGTTCCTCAACCCAACCTACGCAGGTTAAAGTTTTTGGGCTTAACAGCGCAATATTAGAGGTAATATCCCTCACTTATCCCGAAATTCCGCCCTCACCCTCAAGGGTGGGGCTAACCGAACAAAGCCTGCCTACGCAGGCTAATAAACTTGATAAAGAGGTAAATAACGGGAATTTGGCATAACTACATTTATGTTTAAAGTTTCTGTAAACTTGCATAACCTCATACCACTGAGAAATATATTGATTTGTAGCCAAAATCAGTATAAATTTTCATGAAAAAGCATAAACAACTTCCCGCGTTAGCTTCTCGCGCTGCGGCTTTATTTTTCGCCCTGCTTTTATTATCCGAGTCAACAGCCGCTAGTTTGGGGAGTCATGGGGTAAAAATTGCCCAGCAACCAGCGTCTACGCCGTCAGTTCCCTTGAATGCAGAACAACAAAAGTTATACCAACAGGGTGTAAAGCTAGTTGGAGAAGCAGAGGAGTTAAAGAAGAAGGGGACTAAAGAAGGATATCAACAGGCGATAAATAAATATCAGCAAGCTTTAAAAATTGTTCAGGAATTAAGATTACGTGCAGAAGAAGCTGAGATAACCCTAGCAATTGGTTTAATTTATTCTATTTTCTCAGAGAATTTAGAAGCCCTAAAGTATTTCAATGAATCTCTCAAGATTTCCCGTGAATTAAAACTTCCTATAATTGAAGCATCAGCACTAACTGTTATAGCTCAATCTTATACCCGAACTGGTAAACCTCGCGAAGCACTCACTTATTTAAAACAAGCAGAGTCTATTTTTCGTAAAGAAAAAAGATTGGATGCTGTCGCCTCAGTTTTATTATCTATGGCAGCCGTATACACTGGGTTAGGTGAAATACCTCAAACTCTTGAACCGCTAAATCAAGCGTTAATAATTTATCGTGATGTATTAAAAGATTTACCAAAACAAGCTACAGTTTTGAAGCAGATTGGCTACAGTCATTCCCAAATGGGTGAACCTCAAAAAGCTTTGAAATACTATGAAAAAGCTCTAGAAATTCAGCAAAAAAGCCAAGATTTATTACCCGCCCAAGCAGAAACATTGAGATATATTGGCTCTTTATATCATCAATTAGGTAAATCAGAAGAAGGTCTTAATTATTTAAATCAAGCTAGAAAGATTCAACAAGACAAAGGTTTATTAATTGCAGAAGGTTTAACCATTCAAGCTATTGCTGATATTTATACATCACAAGGAGATTATCAAAAATCAATAGAACATCACAAACAGGCAACAATTCTCTTTCAAAAAGGAGGTAATGCAACTTTAGCATCCTTAAGCCTTCAACGTATTATCAGTATATACAAGAATTATATTGGCGATGCTCAAAAAGCATTAGAATTCATAGATGAAGCTCTCAAACTTGATAAGAAGGTTACGGGAGACATAGAAAGATATGCCGTTACTCTTAACCAAAAAGCTGATATTTATACATCGCAGGGAGAGTATCAGCAGGCTTTAGAAATTTATAACGAAGCATTAGACATTGCAACAGCCACAAAAAATAAAAATATAGAAGCTCGTACTCTTAGCAATCTGGCATCTCTTTACGAGCTATTAGGCGACTACGATTTAAGTAGTAAAAATTATAAACAGGCACTACAGATATATCGACAAATACCAGATAAGCCATTTGAGCTTATGCTTCTTCCTTTAATTGGTAACTTATATATGACAAAGGAAGAATATCCCGAAGCTATAAAATATTACAATCAGATTTTATCATTATCACGAGAACAAAATAATTCTACATTTGAAATCACAGGATTGATGGGGCTAGCAAGAGTTTACGAGTTACAGAAAGATTTTCCCAAAGCTTTAAAAAATGCTGAAGCTATGTTAGCTTTATCCAAAAAAAATGGATATAAATATTCAGAAGCAGGCGCTCTCAGCTTAATTGGTATTATTAACCGAACAAAAGGTGATTACCAACAATCATTAACTAATCACCAAAAAGTTTTATCACAGTACCGTCTGTTGGGAGTGCGTAAATTAGAAGCTCAAACTCTCAACAATATTAGCCTAACTTACGGATTATCAAAACAATATCAGCAGGCGATAAATACACTCAATGAAGAATTGAAAATACGGCGTGAGTTAAAAGATAAAACAGGCGAAGCAGATGCACTTTACCTAATCGCCATCAACCAACGCAAACTAGGAAACCTCAACGCCGCACTTACCAACATCGAAGCAGCAATCCAAATCATCGAAAATATCCGCAGTAACGTCAAAAACTCAGACTTACGTACTTCCTACTTCGCCACAGTCCAAAGTTACTATAAATTCAAAATCAACTTATTGATGGAACTGCACAAAAAAGACCCATCAAAAGGATACAATGCCCAAGCCATTGAAACAAGCGAAGCATCTCGCGCCAGAGGACTTGTAGAACTATTAACCGAAGCCCGCGCCAATATCCGCAAAGGTGCAAACCCCGAACTTTTAGCCGAAGAACGCCGCATACAAGCTTTAATTGATGGTAAAGAAAAAGTCCGCTTTGAAATAGTTAACAGCGACAAAATTAACAACCCAATATTTAAAGCCAACGCCGAGAAATTACAAACAGAAATTGATGAACTCCTCAGTCAACAAAAAGAATTAGAAACCAAAATCCGCCAAACTAGCCCACAATACGCTAACCTCAAATACCCCCAACCCCTAACTTTAGCCCAAATTCAGCAACAACTCGATAAAGATACCCTACTATTACAATATTCCTTAGGTGCTGAACGCAGTTTTTTATGGGTAGTTTCTCCCAATTCCCTCGATACTTACGAACTTCCCAAAAAACAAGAAATAGAAAAAAGCGCCATTAATTTATTTTGTTTAATTAGCCAAAATACCTCTAAACCACCATCTGTAACTAACAAAGAAAATCCCTGCGCTAACATCAAAACTCAGCAAATAGATAGCGCCGCTAAAGAACTAAGTCAACTAATTCTCGCACCTGTTAAAGATAAATTAGGCACAAAACGCTTAGTAATTGTCGCTGATGGTGCTTTGCAATATATTCCCTTTTCCGCCTTAGCTAATTTAAATTTTCAACCAAGCTCCACACCACAACAACAAGATAAACCCAAAAATTCCTGTGAAACTGATAGAAGTATATTTCGTCCTTGTGCCTCACTTGACGATCAGAGCTTCAATTACCAACCTTTACTAGTAAATCACGAAATTGTCAGCTTACCTTCCGCATCTACCATTGCCATTCAACGCCAACAACTCGCCAATCGTCCACAAGCACTTCAAGCCTTAGCTATCCTCGCAGACCCAGTATACAACGCTACCGATACAAGAGTTACCAGCGCCCAAAATAAACAACTGCAAAAGCAAGATTCTGTTAATTTAGAACTAGAACGTTCTCAAATCAGGCGTTCTGCTGATATTCTCAATCGTGATATATGGACGCGGCTTTTAGGTACTCGTAAGGAAGCAGAGACAATATTTAACCTAGTACCAAAATCCAAAGGTGTACAACTGTTAGATTTTGCCGCAAATTACACCGCAGCTACCAGCAGCAATCTCAATCAATTCCGAATTTTACACTTTGCTACCCACGGCTTTGTGAACGATGCTAACCCAGAATTATCAGGGATTGTACTTTCTTTGGTAGATAAACAAGGTAAAGATATTCGCGGATATCTGCGATTAGCAGACTTATTTAACCTCGATTACCCAGCAGATTTAATTGTTTTGAGTGCTTGCGAAACCGGATTAGGTAAAGAAATTCAAGGTGAAGGCTTGGTAGGCTTGACAAGGGGATTGATGTATGCAGGTGCAGAAAGATTACTCGTGTCTTTATGGAAAGTCAGCGATGAAGGCACATCTGAGTTTATGCAAGAATTTTACAAGCAAATGTGGCAGCAAAATAAATCAGCTTCTCAGGCTTTGCGGGCGACGCAATTAAAAATGTGGGAGCAAGAAAAATGGCGTAATCCTAATTATTGGGCAGCATTTACATTTTTGGGCGAATGGAATTAAGCAGGTTGGCGTCATGAAAATACTGGCAAGGGCTATCATTAGAGAGGTGATAACCCTTGTCTGTACAGTGGTGAAGGTGGGTAAATCTATACTTTTTTTAACGCAAAGGTACGCTAAGGTTCACGCAAAGGTACGCGGAGTTTTTTTCAGTTCTTTATCTGCCAAAATAATTACTTGCATCTTGATATTAAATTGGTGTTACTTAATTTGTAATTCGTAATTAAATCACTCTCAATGGGGATAGTAACCAAGCTGAATGTATGGTAGAAAGCTATATTGATGCTCCCCGCTAATGTGCAGCATCTCGTAGAAAAGACACCAAGAATGCCAATAATTATGAGACTGTGCGGCAATCTTAATTGACTAAGAAATATACAGATAAGTTAAGAATTATGAAAGAAAATCTGTCTTTGTCATGATTTCAATTTTTAAACTTTTTTAGTTATTTTTATTTGTATTAGTGGCTATAGTCAAGATGTAAAATTATTAATAATACAGTCTTGAAAGCAAGACAGGGAAGGAGTTATGGTAACATTAAACGTGTCAGAGATAGATGGGGTTGATCGGTTTCGTCGTTTGCAATCAACTTTGCGCGATCGCTGGAAAACTATGGAACTGTTTGATAACAGTGAAGCCGATATTTTGATTATTCCTTCCTTAAGTATTGACCAGCGAGAACTACAAAAAGTAGAAGGGTGCGAACATTATGAAGAACGATTATTATTTTCTTTGATGCGATTGCGGAATCCGCGAACTCGATTAATTTATGTAACATCAATGCCGTTGCATCCAAGTATTATTGATTACTATTTGCAACTGTTACCAGGAATTCCTTTTTCCCACGCCCGGAATCGGTTACTGTTACTTTCTACTTATGATTCTTCCCTTAAACCCCTCAGTCAAAAAATTTTAGAACGTCCGCGTTTGCTAGAGAGAATTCGTCAAGCGTTCAGACCAGAACAAGCCTTTATGGTTTGTTACAATTCCACATCTTTAGAAGCAGAATTATCGTTAAAATTGGGCGTACCTCTATATGCA
Source organism: Calothrix anomala FACHB-343 (assembly GCF_014696435.1). Lineage (GTDB taxonomy): Bacteria > Cyanobacteriota > Cyanobacteriia > Cyanobacteriales > Nostocaceae > Aulosira > Aulosira anomala_A. The sequence goes on from NZ_JACJQG010000009.1 coordinate 73,726, forward strand.
GCCGCCCCAGATTTACAAATTTGGGGTTCAAAAAGTGGTAGTCGCCAGATATTTGCAGAAAGTGGCGTACCTCATCCAGATGGTAGTCAAAGGGTATGGAGTGCGCAAGATTTAGCGCAAGCAGCTAGCGATTTGTGGGAACGCCAACCGACATTACAAAGAATGGTAGTCAAACTCAATGAAGGGATTTCCGGTGAGGGAAATGCTTTGCTAGATTTACGACCAATTATGAATGTAGCACCAGGAGAAGCTTCTAGTGCTAAACGAGTCGCAGCAATTAGCGATCGCTTTGCAAATTTGCGTTTTCAAGCATCTCAAGAAACCTGGGCTAATTTTTCCGGGCGCATCTGTGAATTAGGTGCAATTGTCGAGGCTTTTGTGGAAGGCGAAAATAAGCGATCGCCCAGCGTTCAAGGGCGGATTACACCCACAGGCGAAATCGAAATACTTTCCACCCATGACCAAATTTTAGGGGGGCCTGACGGTCAAATTTATCTTGGTTGTCGCTTTCCCGCAGATGAAAGCTACCGCTTGGAATTACAGCAATTAGGATTAAAAGTTGGCAGAAAACTCGCGGAAAAAGGTGCTTTAGAAAGATTTGGGGTAGATTTTATCGCCGTAGAGCAAGAAAATGGTAAATGGGATATTCAAGCTATTGAAATTAACCTGCGTAAAGGCGGTACTACTCACCCATTCATGACCCTCAAATTATTAACTAATGGGCGCTATGACCTATCAACAGGGTTATTTTACAGTCAACAAGGTCGTCCAAAATACTACATCGCCACCGATAATTTGCAAAAAGACCGCTATCAAGGTTTATTACCCAACGATTTAATGGATATTATTGCCCATCACAGATTGCACTTTGATAGTTGCACTGAGACAGGTACAGTATTTCACCTCATGGGTTGTCTTTCCCAGTTTGGCAAATTGGGATTAACCAGCATCGGCGACTCATTGCAACAAGCAGAAGATATATATAACCGAGTGGTGAAAGTTTTGGATCAAGAAAGCCGCAGCGATAGTCAAGATTTTCCCTCATTTTCCGATTATGCCTTCCCCGTACTATGGGATGGACAGTTTAATTCCTAATTACCTTAAAAAATCTCCACTTTCCTCTCTGCGCACTCTGCGTCCTCTGCGGTTTACAAATCAATTATTTAACCACGAGGCGCAGAGAACACAGAGATTAAGAGACTTCCAAGTAAAAAAATATTCCATTGCTATTGTTCACTGTTGACGGTTCACGGTTAACAGTCAACAGTCAACAGTCAACAACTTGAACGGAATAATTTATTTTTTGGAGTTCCCTAAGAGTTAATAAAGTGCAATCTGTTGCAACTTCTGACTACAACCGACAATAAACGCTAAAATCGATTCAGCCTTTGTATGTTAGCGGTTGTGTCTCACAACACTCTGAGTGCGGTTCACTGCATAAATCCCGATTGTCAACGTCCCTATCCTCAACCTTGGGGAAACAAATTTTGTAACAACTGTGGCGCACCGTTACAGTTGTTAGATCGTTATGTACCAATTCAACCTTTAGGTGCGGGAGGATTTGCCCAAATTTACACAGTTTGGGATGAAAAAACTCAAACAGAAAAGGTACTAAAGGTTTTGGTGGAAAGTTCCGCCAAGGCGCTGGACTTATTTAAACAAGAAGCTGATGTTTTAAGTAGTTTACGCCATCCAGGTGTGCCAAAAGTAGAGGCGGATGGGTATTTTTTACTCAATTTAGCAAACCCCCAACCGCGCCAAATGCATTGTTTGGTGATGGAAAAAATTAATGGTCAGACTTTAGAGGAGGTACTGAAAAATTATCCTCAAGGCTGTCCAGAAAATCTAGTAGTAACCTGGTTAACCCAAGCGGTGCAAATTTTACAGGAATTGCACAAACGCCAGATTATCCACCGGGATATTAAACCTTCTAATTTAATGCTGCGCAATCGGCTGGGAAATACAGCAATAACTGGGCAAAATCAGCTAGTATTGATTGATTTTGGTGGTGCAAAACAATTTAGTCCGGCGAAAGTGCGATCGCAATCCAGTTCTACAAGGTTATTTTCTTCTGGTTACAGTCCACCAGAACAAGTCATTGGCGGTAATGTCGGGCCTAGCGCAGACTTTTACGCTCTAGGGCGGACAATGATTGAATTACTCACAGGTAAATATCCGCCAGAATTGGAAGATCCGCAAACTGGGTTATTGCAATGGCGCAATCGGGTTAATATTAACCCCAGATTGGCAGATTTATTAGATGACATGATCCAAGAAGATGTGCGATCGCGTCCTTTAAATGCCAAAATCATCCAAAGACGGTTAACCAGAATCGCTCAAGTCTCCTCGCCTCAACAATTATCAGTTTTTATTAAAAATCATCTACAGCAAGCATCAATCCGATGGAAAATTTTGATGCAAGCCATCGAGCAAGCTGTAAAGGAATTTACTAAAGCAGTAAGTAAAACTACGATATTAATTTTCAAAAGTATCGGCAAATTCCTCCTCGCCTGTTTAATTACAATTTGGGCGATGATCCTTACAGGGAGTGGTGCGGTACTGGGTACAATCGCCGGATTCTTTTTAGCATATCGCACAATTTTAGGCGATCGCCTGGCGCAACAGATTATAAATCAGCTACCAGGGTTGTTTAAACCAGATCAAACAATTGCGATCGCCGAAATTTTAGTATTTGCGATCGCTGGCTTAGGAACCGCTTGGGGACTCACCGTAGCAGGCGGATTTGCCCAGCGAAGGCGATTTTTGGTTGTGTCACTCATGGGTATAATTAGTTACAGCCTAGCTTGGTTAATTTTGCAACTAACCATACCCACCAACAGCAATGAAGGATTAGTCATTTCCATAGTGTTTGCAGTATTCCTGCTGACATTGAGCTTAGGACTACGCAGCCATCGCATAGTGTACGCAGTCATTGCTTCTTTAGGTACTGCAATGTTATTTGCAGGAGCCATTCGCTTAGGCATTCTGCCAACTATCTTCCAATTTTCCAGCCCACCCCGATGGTATCAAGTCTTAATACCTAGTACATTTTTTGCCATAGAAGGCATCTTGATGAGCTTCTGGTTAGGAGTGAGCTATTACCTCATAGTTCCCGGCTTGCGCTTCTTAGGCTGGCGTTAGGTATTGGGCATTGGGCATTGGGCATTGGGCATTGGGCATTGGGCATTGGGCATTGGGCATTGAGCAAAAGTCAAATAGAATTCTTAATTTTGAATTTTGAATTTTGAATTTTGAATTTTGAATTGTTTGTCTCCCTTGTCCTCAAACAAAGCCCCAAAATTTAAAATCCCCCTAGCTGCTTCTGAGCTTGAGCTAGGGGGATCGCATATGTGATAGTCTATAAAAGGTTCAGTATAGTTCGTTACGACACGATTCTAATCCCTAAATTTAGTTTTGGGTAGTAGATTCACCCGAATTTATAAGAATTTTATAACTTCTTCATTGTCGCTTCATTACCCGTAATTTGCCGAAAAATTCGGATATCTTGTGTATGAGAATAGGTATAGTTGTTATGCCTTCCCCAACAACCTTAAATTGGCTGTAATCCAGACTATCCGCCTTTACTGTGGTATGAGCCACAAGTTAGCCTCTCGCTATCTCGCGATAAGTTAGGAGAATTTAGGTATTACAGGTATGCAACTGCACTGGCTATTACATATCATCTTTGTAAATATCCTTAAAAAATATGAAACTCCACATTACTGCTACCCTCACCCTGTTAGCTTGTTTTGGGGTAGGGGGACAGGCCTTTGCCTTCAATCCCCAAGACTTAGAGCAATTAAAAGCAACTAAAAGTTGTCCTAGATGCGATTTAAGTGGTGCCGATCTCACTCAAGTTCCCTTAACGGGGGCTAACTTACGTGGCGCTAACTTGAGAGCAGCCAATTTATCCCAAGTCAACCTGACAAATGGCGATCTCACAGGGGCGAACCTAGAAACTGCTATTCTTAGTTCTGCCAATCTCACAGGTGTCTCTTTCACAGGTGCAAATTTAAAGTCAGCATCCTTAGAAAAAGCTAATCTTTCCTACGCTGGGTTTATTAGCGCCAACTTAGAAGCTGCTAACCTCAAGGATGCAACATTGCTATTTACTAATTTCCGGGGAGCCAATTTCCGACTGACTACCCTAGCTAATGGTGTCGTCACTTCCGATAAACCCTACGGTTGGTCATTACAAGAAGGTACAGAAGCAGATGTAAATCCGAGGAAATAGCGCTTTAACCTCTACACTTTTGGTCAGATTCCTCAACAAAGCCCGCGTAAGCGGGCTTTGTTGTTTTTAGTAGTAGACTTCCAGAAATTCAGAAAATAATATTTTCTTTCCTCCCCCCTGCTCCCTGCCACCTTGCCCCTAGTTAACGATCCATTAACAGTTCGCGGAAGTCCCCACCCCGAAAGTGCAGGGTGGGGATAGGGAGCGGGCGGCTGCGCGGGTTCTTCCTTGAGGAGATAAAGGTAGCAATACCAGAGACGCTGTGTAAGACCAAATTGTACTTGTACAAGGAGGCAACGGCGAATGAGACGCGAAACGTTGATGGTTGTTTTTATGAGCGATACGCTTCAGCGAAGCAAGCCGGAGTACTTCACCACTTCTTTATCATGGAGAAAAAGCTGTCAACTGCGATCAATTCATGCTGAACCAAATAAAAGACTTGGCTACAAAGCTAGCACCTCGCCTGATTGAAATTCGTCGCCACATCCACTCACACCCAGAACTTAGCGGTCAGGAATACCAAACAGCAGCCTTTGTTGCTGGCGTGCTATCTTCTAGCGGTCTGTATGTACAAGAAGGCATTGGTAAAACAGGCGTAATTGGCGAATTACGAGTTAATAGCAGTGATGAAAGATTATTAGCTATTCGCACTGATATGGACGCTTTGCCAATTCAAGAACGCACTGGTTTAGAATACGCATCTCGCACCGAAGGTGTAATGCACGCTTGCGGTCATGATGTCCACACCACAGTTGGGTTAGGCACGGCAATGGTACTATCCCAAATGGCAGAAGAACTAGGTGGTAAAATCCGGTTTTTATTTCAGCCAGCAGAGGAAATTGCCCAAGGGGCTAGTTGGATGGTAGAAGATGGAGCGATGAAAAATGTCTCAGCGATATTGGGGGTACATGTTTTTCCTTCCATCCCTGCAGGTTCTATTGGTGTGCGTTATGGTGCATTGACAGCTGCGGCTGATGATTTAGAAATTTTGATTATTGGCGAATCTGGACATGGTGCGCGTCCCCATGAAGCAGTTGATGCGATTTGGATTGCTTCCCAGGTAATTACAGCTTTACAGCAAGCTATTAGCCGGACACAAAATCCTTTACGTCCTGTGGTCTTAACTATAGGACAAATTAACGGTGGTAGAGCGCCGAATGTAATTGCTGATAAAGTGAGGTTATTGGGAACAGTGCGATCGCTCCATCCCGAAACCCGCGCTCAACTTCCCAACTGGATTGAGAACATTGTCGCTAGTGTTTGCCATTCCTATAGGGCTACTTATCAAGTCAATTATCACCAGGGTGTACCCAGCGTGCAAAATGATTACGCCCTGACACAATTGTTACAATCAGCCGGAGAAGAAGCTTGGAGTAGCGATCGCGTTCAAGTCTTACCCGAACCCTCTCTCGGTGCAGAAGATTTTTCCGTTTATCTAGAACACGCCCCCGGCTCTATGTTTCGCTTGGGTGTAGGCTACAAAGAGAAAATTCTCAATCACCCATTACACCACCCCGAATTTGAAGTTGATGAAACTGCCATTATCACTGGTGTTGTCACAATGGCCTATGCCGCCTACAAATACTGGCAAAATTCTCAAGCCTAATTCAATTGCTGATTCCTGTTTTGCTTCAACTTGATTATCTCAGTTGAAGCAACTCTTGATTTGTGTAACGACAAATTAAGAATAGGGTGTAAATATTATTCAGGTTCATCCTGAGATTTCTCTGATTCTGCAATCAATTCATCCAAACTATCTGGAAATGTCCCTCGCGCAACCATCTTGGTAAACACTTCATAACAATCATCCTTCGCTCCCTCTTTGCGCGGAAATCCTAACCACAAAATTACAATCGCCTTTAATTTTGTAGCGTCGAATGCTCGAAAAAATAGGCGATATCTTTCTGGTAAACCCATCTTCTTTACCCGTCCGTAGCGTTTTAATGCTCCCGTCAAAGCAAAGTGACTGGCAAGGGGATCGGCAGGTATTTTAGTTTCAATGGCAACAGTAATTGCAGCAAATAACTTTACCGTTGCATGGGTTTTAAACTCAGCTTCTGGTAAGTTTTTCCTTAGTTCTGAAACCCGATCAAATAATTCTTGATACTGAGTACCAAATAATTGTGGATGAAAATAAATCTCCCAATTATTACTGACAAACTTAGGCATCTTCTAGCAGCTAATCTTCTATTTCCACACTCTCAATTAATTTATGTGCCGCCTCAGACATCTCAGTTGTGTAAGGTTGCAAGCTGTTATTTTTCAATGCTTCTATCATGGCAAAATCAAGAAACAGCCGCATCATTAGGGAATCGTCTTCATCCTCGTCATCAATTGATTCGGGAATAATTTTGACGATCGCAGTATTGGGGGACAATACTTCTATCCAACCTGAAGCATTAGCAAATTGGGGATATTCGCGGTAAAAATCCGCAGGTAAGCGAAATCCGGCGCTGTTACCAATTTTGGTACTGCGAATTTTGTATGGGTTGCTCATTATGTATATACGTAATGTACTTACATAATAGCAATTTTAGGACTTACGCAGTGTCAGATATTTTTCATGCTTTTTGTCAATGGTCAATAGTCCATAGTCCAAAAACTTGAATTTTGACCATTGACTTTTGACTTTTGACCACCCTTGTGAGGGTTTTTGTGTTCGGTGCGTAAATCCTAAATTTGTAGGCGTTTTGAAAAAAAATTGACACAGGCAGCGCAATAAAAACTCCCAACACCTAAATGCTGGGAGTGTACAACTCTAACTAACCTTTACTAACCTCTAGAGAAAAGCTGAATTCGTTCTACACGTTGGCTTCGCTGACAACGCCAAGTCTTTCTTGAATTTTCTTCTTCGCAGCTTTGAACTCAGTAGCCCATTGTTCGGTTTGGTCGCTGCTTAGGTTGTTGCGAATAGCTGCAAACATTGTGCTTTCTTCTTGACGGATATGGTCGCCAACTGCATCCATCAACTGCTTAACTTTATCCTTGAATTGCTGTGAAGAGGGGCTAATGGCTTTAATTTCTTCCAACACCCGCTTCATTTCAGCTTGCTCATCATACAGTTCTTGGGTGTCATCCTGACCGTAGAAAGCACGTACTCTAGGATAAACAACTTCTTCTTCAGCTTCAGCGTGAGCTGTTAAATCCTTGTAAATTTGACCAAAGTACTCTTGGATTTTTTGGGGATCGTTGCTTTGCAGCAGTTCGGTAAACAGAGTATTTACCTTGTTGTGATCCAAACGAATGACATCTTGGATATTTAGATCCTTCTTGTCACTACCTTGGGTAACTGCACTACCAACAGCACCGCTAACTGCGGCCATAGCATCTTGAACTCTCGCCCAAATACCTTGATCTGCTTCTTGTCCAGTGAGTTCGCGAACACCCAAGATTTCCAGAACACCTTTGAGTTGCTCTTGGTGAGCGCGGTTTTCAAAGTTAATAGCGTTTAAAGGCCCGATCGCCAACATGACATCAGCACCAACTTTTTGCGCAGCTTTGTGCACAATCAAGCCACTCATAACTATTTGATGCTTCAGCAATTCATGCTGAGATACCTTCTCATACAAGCTGAGTTCAGAACCTTGGAATAATTTTCTAGCACTGTCAATAAATTGTTGAACTGTTTGTTTGGGTTCAGCTTGAATACCATACTGACCGATGACAGTTTCTAAAATACCCAGGTTTTTTTGATCGTCTTGGATAAAATCCCGGATGCGGTCAGAAATTTCGCCATCTAAACCTTGCTGCAAAAGTTGCTGCTCATTTTCTAAAACCAACTGTTGCAGTGCTTTCATATTTGCCAATTTAACGGCAATTGCATTACGTTTAGTATCATCTAAATTAACTACCATTATTCAGTTCTCCTCAGGAAAAGAATTCTTAGTTGTCACTAATACCAAGTTTGCATACTGCTGAGAATCCTTCCCTCTTTCTTTTGAGTGATTACTTGAGTAACTTCAGGTAGAAAATAAAAAAAGTGACTCTGAAATTTATACTTCTACTTTTAGATAGATAGAAACTTACTCTTGAGTCTTTCGCTAGATAGATAAATTTTTATTGCAGATTTTTTAGATTTGCTCAAAGATAGTCAAATAATTTTGGATTTTAGAGTCAATGATTTGATATTGACTACATTTACCTAAGCTAGGAGCGCCATTTATGTTTCCAAGCAGTAGCATTTAGGCAATCAAAAAACAAATCCATAATTGTAAATTGGCAACATCAAATAGGAGATTAATTGATAATGCCCGAAAGTCCTGGACTAGGAGAGCAAGCCCTAAATAAAGCAGCAGAAGTAGGTTTATCTAGCCAATTAGATGAAGTAGAAAATTTAGATGTCAATATCAAAACCGATCCGCTCAAATTGGTTCAGGGACAGGTAGATTCAGTCTCCATTGAGGGAGAAGGGATGGTGATGCAAAAAGACCTCCGCGTTGAGGAGATGAATATGCAAATCCAAAGCGTCGCCATTAATCCTTTGAGTGTTGCATTTGGCAAAATTGAATTGACAAAACCGACTGTAGGAAGTGCGCGAGTTGTGTTAAATGAAGCCGATATTAACCGCGCCTTTAATTCTGATTATGTTCGTTCTCAACTGCAAAATCAGCAGATCCAAGTCAATGGCAAAGCAACAACAATTAACCCCCAAAATGTAGAATTTCGCCTACCTGGTGAGGGAAAAGTTGCCATCAATGCCAATATTTGCTTAGGAGAAACTGGGGAAATTCACCAAGTGGCTTTTGAAGCAGTACCTCGCGTGAGTACAAATGGGAAAACTGTTTCTTTAGAAAATGTGGAATATGGACAAGGTGAGGAAATATCGCCAGAACTCACAAAAGCTTTGGTTAATCAAACCAGCGAACTTTTGAATTTAAGCAACTTTGACTTAGAAGGAATGACCTTACAAGTTAACAGTTTACAAGTAGAAACAGGCAAATTAATTCTTCAAGCTCAAGCTTATGTTGAGCAAATCCCTTCCACTGAAAAGTAAGGTAATAAAATAATGGAAACTACAGAAACAACTTCCACTCCATTTCCAAATATTCCCCCAATTATTGAAAGTGACGATCGCGAATTTAATGATACAGGTGTACCAAGTACAGTAGCGATCGCCGGTCATCCCCTCCACCCCTTAACTGTAATTTTCCCCATCGCCTTTTTAGCTGCTGCGTTGGGAAGCGACTTTGGCTATTGGTTAACCAAAGATTTCTTCTGGGCTAGGGCTTCCATGTGGTTAATTGGCTTAGGATTAGCCGGAGGTGCGATCGCAGCTTTAACCGGACTCAGCGACTTTACAAAAATTGAACGAGTCCGCAAGCGTCAAGCAGGCTGGGCGCATTTGATTCTTAACGTTTCTATTCTCGTCCTAACACTCGTCAACTTCCTCATCCGTCTAGGTAATGTTGATTCACGTATCCTACCTTGGGGACTTCTCATCTCATTAATTGTCGGCACCTTAACTAGCATTTCTGGCTGGTTTGGTGCCGAACTTTCCTATCGTCATAAAATCGGTGTAGTAGGTGCTGGTAGTAAAAGATATCCGTAAATATCTAAAAGAATGTAATTAAATACACTGAATCAGGTGGCATTAACCACCTTCACCTTGTTTAGTGCAACTCAAAGAACTGAAAAATCAACCTAAATAAATAGCGATCGCTATTTATTATTCATTCCTGCTCATCATAGTTGCGATGAGCTTTTTCTTTATATATAAAAATTACGCAACTATCCCTCAAATCCGGTTTTTGCTGATAGGTTCGCCAATCTCACCAACAAACAGAACTTTCCCATAGAAAATATAGCCATCCTCCTTCTCCCCCTTCCCTTGTCTCTCTTGTCCATATTGATTAACTATTGGGTTATGCTTGAGCTTAGTTATGCCTAAATTAAATCCCAATAATTAAAAATGCAGAAAAAAGTTAAAGTGAAACCTAATTCTAAACAGCAAAAAATTGCAGAGCAAACCGATGGTAGTCTAAATGTACATTTAAAATCCCCACCAGTAGATGGTAAAGCTAATGAAGAGTTAATTAAACTACTAGCAGAAAAATTTAATGTCCCTAAATCTCACATCAAAATTAAACTGGGCGCATCTTCTCGCCAAAAATTGGTAGAAATCGACACCGATATTTAGTATTAACTCAGTATGTATAAATAAACCAAACTACATTACGACACGTAACTAGACTTACAACCCTTACCAATGACAAATGACAAATGACAAATGACAAATGACTAATGACTAATGACAAATGACTAATGACAAATGACTAATGACAAATGACTAATGACAGCCCTTGCCAGTATTTTCGTTACGCCGACCTACTTAACTTAGTATTTAGAAGTTAGTTAACAGCTATCAGGGTAAAGCTGATAACTATTAACTAATAACTTTTGATAATCATCATGCGATCATTCTTGGTTAATACTTATATATCCTGATTGAGATTTGACCCGTTCTATCCAAGCTTGAATCGCTGAAAATTGTGTCAAATCAAATCCACCTTCATTCGCAACATGCGTATAAGCAAACAATGCAATATCAGCAATAGTGTAGCGTTCGCCAACAAAAAACTGATTAGCGCTTAAATGTTTTTCCATCAGTTTTAATGCAGCATAACCCGGTTCGCGCCTTTGTTTGATAGCTTCTTGATATTCTTCGGCTTTACCCAAAATAGAGATTAAATATCTCGATGTCGCAATAAAAGGCTCGTGACTAGATTGCTCAAAAAATAACCATTGCATCACTTGAGCGCGGAGAAATCTGTCATAAGGTAGAAATTCTGTGCCTTCACTTAAATACACCAAGATGGCATTTGATTCTGATAAGTATTTTCCTGGCTCAATCTCCAAAAGGGGAATTTTACCGTGAGGATTTTTACTCAAAAATTCGGGTGTTCGAGTCTCGCCTTTGGTGATATTAACTTCTATTCTCTCAAATGGCATTCCAATTTGTGTCAATAGAAGACGTATCTTGTAGCCATTACCTGAAGGTAAAAAATCGTACAGCCGTAATATTTCCATGCCAAAAATATAATAGGGAATATGTGCAGAATGTGGGGTTCAAAATACAATATCTTACCAAATGATTTTCAAAAAACCGGATATTTTCTGATTTATATTCAGTATCTGACTGTGAAGTAGAATTATCTGAAGAAATAAAAAAAATATTAATTATTTATCATTATTTTAGATGTGTGATTTTAATCTGTGGTCACAAATAAAAATATGTGTGGAAGATTCACCTTAAACCAGACAGCAGCCACCCTAGCTCAAGCTTTTGAACTAGAAGCAGTACCCGACTTGACGGCGCAATATAACGTTGCACCTACGCAAATGGTGGCGACAGTAGTACAAAAATCTGAGAGTGACAAGCGACAATTTCAGCAGTTACGTTGGGGGTTAATCCCCTCATGGGCGAAAGACCCAGGAATAGGAGCAAAATTGATTAATGCTAGAGCTGAAACTGTGGCAGAAAAACCTTCTTTTCGTTCAGCTTTTAAGCACAGACGCTGCTTAGTTTTGGCTGATGGCTTTTATGAATGGCATCAAAAACAGGGTAAAAAGCAACCTTTTTATTTTCGCTTGCAAAATGGTCAACCATTTGCTTTTGCTGGTTTGTGGGAGAAATGGCAATCTCCTGAAGGTGAGGAAATAAACTCTTGTACAATTTTGACTACAGCCGCTAACGAAGTGCTACAACCAATCCATGACCGAATGCCAGTAATTTTGGCACAGGAAGATTACAATCTGTGGTTAGATCCCCAACAGCAAAAGCCGGAAGTCTTACAGCCGCTATTGCGTTCCTATCCAGCCGCAGCTATGAGCAGCTATGCAGTTAGCACTTTGGTCAATAAACCCCAGCATAATACCCCAGAGTGCATTCTGCCAATCAGTGAGAACAATCCCTGACAAATCGGTAAAATTAGGTGTTAAGTATAGCGATATAGCGATCGCTAATTTACCAAATTAATACAATTTGCGGCTCTCCCCTTTCATCCGTTTGACTAAAGAGGGACAATAAGGAAGTTCCGCCTATGCCCACAAAATAACCACGGCTAAACAAACTCCCCTTTGAACATCTTTTAAGCCAATAGCTGCAACCCCACAGAAGCAAATATGCCAAGAACCCAGAAAAACGATAATTTTATTGACAAATCCTTTACAGTCATGGCAGATATCATTCTCAAGATACTGCCAACCAACAAAAAAGCAAAAGAAGCGTTTGTTTATTACCGAGATGGCATGTCAGCCCAGGCAGAAGGCGAATATGCTGAAGCCTTAGAATATTACGAAGAAGCCCTGACATTAGAGGAAGATCCTAACGATCGCGGTTATATCCTCTACAATATGGGACTAATCTATGCCAGTAATGGGGATCATGACAAAGCTTTAGAACTTTACCACCAAGCAATAGAATTAAACCCCCGTTTACCCCAAGCTTTAAACAACATCGCCGTGATTTATCACTACAAAGGCGAAAAACTCAAAGAAACTGGGGATCATGACGGTGGTGAAGCTATGTTTGACCAAGCCGCCGATTACTGGATTAGAGCAATTCGCATGGCTCCCAACAACTATATTGAAGCCCAGAACTGGTTAAAAACCACTGGTAGAATGCAAATTGACGTATTCTTTTAGTCAATAGTCCAAAGTCAATAGTCAATAGTCCAAAGTCAACTAACTATTGACCATTGACCATTGACTAATGACAATTGACCAATGACCAATGACTCTGATTAACAATGATTGACCGCGAACTAGTCCGTAAAGTAGCCCTGCTTGCTCGTTTAGAATTACAGCCAGAAGAAGAAGAAAAATTTACTACTCAACTAGGTAGTATTCTGGATTACATCGAACAATTAAATGAACTGGATGTAAGTGATGTTCAGCCTACAACCAGGGCAATAGATGTCAGCAATGTCACCCGCGAAGATGAATTAAAACCCTATCCTGACCGCGAAGCCATCCTCCAAGGTGCGCCGGAACAGGAAGGAGACTTTTTCAAAGTACCAAAAATTCTCAATGCGGAATAGTCAATAGTCAAATAACAAATGACAATTGTACAGACGCGATTCATCGCGTCTCTAACCAAGGAGATAATTATGGGTTTGGGAATCCTCAAAGATGGAAAGTGGATATCGGAACGGGATCAAGAAGATTCTCAAGGTAGATTTATTCGTCCCTCAACCACTTTCCGCCATAAGATTACAGCTGATGGCTCTAGTGGATTTAAAGCTGAAAGAGGACGCTATCATCTGTATATTTCCTGGGCTTGTCCTTGGGCTTGTCGGACTGCAATTATGCGTCAGTTAAAAGGACTGACAGATGTAATTGGTTTATCTGTAGTTGGGGCGGTAATCGATGAAAATAGTTGGGAATTTAGCGATGAACCGGGCGCAATTCCCGATACAGTAAATGGTACTCAATATCTTTGGCAAATTTATCTCAAGGCTGAACCTAACTATAGCGGACGGGTAACAGTCCCCGTTTTATGGGATATTCAACAACAGACAATTGTTAATAATGAATCTCGCGAAATCATTCGCATGTTGGATACAGAATTCAATGCTTTCGCGAAAACAGATGTAAATTTCTATCCCACCGAATTACAAAAAGTAATTGACGAGACGATTGACGCAATTTACAAACCTATTAATAACGGTGTGTATCGCGCAGGATTTGCTACTAGTCAATCAGCTTATGATGAAGCTGTCACAGAATTATTTGTTGCGCTGGATAGTTGGGAACAAGTTTTAGATCGACAACGCTATCTCTGCGGTAGTCAAATTACCGAAGCAGATTGGTGTATGTTTACTACCTTGTTTCGCTTCGATCCCGTTTATTACGTGCATTTCAAATGCAACATCCGGCGAATTGTTGAGTATCCTAATCTGTGGAATTATCTCAAAGAACTTTACCAAGTACCGGGAGTTAAAGAAACTTGTAATTTAGACCATATCAAACGGCATTATTATCGCAGTCATCCCAAGGTAAACCCCACCAGGATTGTACCAAAAGGGCCGTTGATTGATTTTGATGCGCCCCATAATCGCGATCGCCTACCTGTATAGTCGGCAATCCCTATCTCACAAACTCAGCAATCAACACTATTTAAGACTTCAACGCAACTTCTAGGGCAGTTACAATAGTACCCTTAAGAAGGATTATGCCCGATTTTTGATTTTATGACTTCTGCTACAACTGTAAAAACCGAGTACGAAGCGATTATTGGTCTAGAAACCCATTGTCAGCTGAGTACAAATACCAAGATTTTTTCTACCAGTTCGACAGCATTCGGTGGTGACCCCAATACTAACATCGATCCAGTATGTATGGGTTTACCTGGAGTATTACCAGTTCTCAACCAAAAAGTACTCGAATATGCCGTAAAAGCAGGTTTGGCACTCAATTGTCAAATCGCTAAATATAGCAAATTTGACCGTAAACAGTATTTTTATCCTGACTTACCCAAAAATTACCAAATATCACAATATGACTTACCAATCGCCGAACATGGTTGGTTAGAAATTGAATTGGTAGATGCTGATGGCAATCCTGTTCGCAAACGCATTGGGATTACCCGATTGCACATGGAAGAAGATGCAGGTAAATTAGTACACGCAGGTAGCGAAAGGCTTTCCGGCTCTAGTTATTCTCTAGTAGATTACAATCGCGCAGGTGTACCATTAGTTGAAATCGTTTCCGAACCAGATCTGCGTTCTGGACAAGAAGCTGCTGCTTATGCCCAAGAATTGCGGCGCATTGTACGCTATCTTGGCGTTAGTGATGGCAACATGCAAGAAGGATCTTTACGTTGCGATGTCAACATCTCTATTCGTCCCGTAGGACAAAAAGAATTTGGCACAAAAGTAGAAATTAAAAACATGAACTCATTCAACGCCATCCAAAAGGCGATTGAATATGAGATTGAACGCCAAATCGCAGCCACAGAAGCAGGCGATCGCATTATTCAAGAAACTCGGCTGTGGGAAGAAGGTTCGCAACGTACAATTAGTATGCGGACAAAAGAAGGTTCTAGCGATTACCGCTATTTCCCCGAACCAGATTTAGCACCCATAGAAGTTTCCCCAGCACAATTAGAAAACTGGCGCAGCGAACTTCCCGAACTCCCCGCCCAAAAACGCCATCGTTACGAAAGTGAATTAGGGCTTTCTGCCTACGATACCGGAGTTTTGACAGAAGATAAGCCTGTTGCTAACTATTTTGAAGCCGCGATCGCAGCTGGCGCAAGTCCCAAAGCTGCTGCTAACTGGATTACCCAAGATATTGCAGCCTACCTCAACAAGCAAAAACTCACCATCAGCGAAATCGGTTTAACTCCCCAAAATTTAGCTGATGTGATTTTGCGGATTGAACAAGGTAAAATCAGTAACGCCCAAGCCAAACAAAAGTTACCAGACTTGCTCAAAGGCGTATCTCCTGAAAAAGCTTTCGCCGGACAAGAACTCATCAGCGATCCTGCTATTTTAGAACCAATCGTCGATGAAGTCATCGCCGCCAATCCCAAAGAACTAGAAAAATATCGCAACGGTAACACCAACCTCAAAGGCTTCTTTGTTGGACAAGTCCTGAAAAAAACCGAAAAACGCGCCGATCCCAAGCTCACAAATGAATTGGTAGAAAAGAAACTCAATTCTTAACCCCAATTCAATCAATGATTTTTCACTCATCCCCTGTTTAACCACCAGGGGATTTTTACCCCTTATCAATAAAAATTGTACAGACGCGATTCATCGCGTCTCTGATTAATGCAAAGATGGGTTATACCCCTCAATCCCAAAGTGCTATACTCTGTTAATTGAATACACCATGATGGTCTGGAAAGCTGTTTAAATGGCTCCTCTTTTTCTAGACTCCAGCAACTTAGACAAAAATATCTCAAAATTTTTAATAGGGGGTCTTGCCCCTCACTGCAAACGTGCTATAATCTGATATATAGATGCACCCTGATGATCTGGAGAGCTGCCCAAGTAGCTCTCTCTTTTTTAAAGCTTCCATAAAACTTCATCATATCTTTGCACAAAAATAGCTGATCGATGGGTATTGACCCTCATGCGTAAAATGCTATGATATGCTACGTAGATGCACCCTGATGACCTGGAGAGCTGCTTAAGTAGCTCTCTTTTTTTATTGGCGATACAACAGCAAAAAAAGATTAATCATTTTTTTATATTTTTTAACTAAGGGGTCTTGCCCCTCATAGCAAATGTGTTATAATCTGATATATAGATGCACCCTGATGATCTGGAGAGCTGCCCAAGTGGCTCTCCTTTTTCAATTTTTATCCACAACTGAATATTTTCTAGTCAAGACTTGAGTAGTTAATTTGTCAGCAGGCTTTGTTATGGATGAACTAAGGGCAGTTTTATTAATCAATGCACAGTAACTAAAATGCCCTAACAATTTTCAGCAGAATCTCTAAACAGCTTTCATCGATTCAATACACTTTTTCATTTCTTGCTGCATAGTATCAACATCAGCATGAAATCTTCGACCATGACCAGGTAGTACCCACTCAAATGAGTAATCAGCTAACTTACTCATGGATTTAATCTGTTCTGACCAAGAATACCAACAGAAATCGCGGAACGCAACTAATTGTTGTAAGTTATTTGACCAAGCGAGATGATCGCCAGTAAAGAGAAACTTATTTTGATAAAGTAAAACAGTGTGCCCTTGGGAATGACCGGGAACTGGGATAATTAATACATCTGCAGTTAAAGCAAATGGTTCCCCACCAGTTAGTTGGATTTCCACATTGCGAGTACTTGCAGTAATATCATCAGTATGAAGAACGCGCTGACAATGAAAATGTTCAGCAAAATTTTGATGATCTGCAATATCATCTCTGTGGGTGAGATACATATAAGCAACTCCCCCCATCTCTTCTAAACGCTTGACTAAAGGCGCTGAAAAACTGGGAGAATCTACTAAAATATTCCCTGCTGGATGTTGAATAAAATAGCTAGCTGCAGCAAAAGATTTTTCTGAGTGATAGCCACAATGGTAAACATTTTCTGCTATTAATATTGGCAGAGTTTCTTGCGCAATTTTAATATCTTCAGGTTTTTCAACTGTACCAATAGAATTAGTAGGACAAGATAAAAGTGCTTGTAGTGCTGCTAATCTTTCAGTAGAATTTGTGGGTTGATGATAAACTGCTGACTGTTCGTCAATACTATGAAATACTTCCGGAGCCATCCAGCGACAGGTATCACAATCTATACAAGTATTATCTACATAAAAATCGCCGTGAACATTTTCTGAGCGACGTAGTTTTAAATTCGCCATATTAAAATCCTTTCCGCCTAGCTAATTGCTGAGAAGAGCAACCTATATCACCACGCTAGCAAAACTCAACGCAGATTATAGAAGTCTTGAGAGATAAATTGATTGCTCAAATAGAGACATATTCTGATACAGCTAGCAGCAAAGGATCGTCTTTTGCTAATGATACAAAATTAGGTATTTTATAGAGAAATAAAAATAAGCGATCGCCTATCTTTAATTAACTTATAAATAACCTTCAACTTCAGCAAATTTACGCAATCGTGGCAAACATTGACGTTGATAAAAGCTGCTTAAAGTCGGGATCGGTAAGCCAAATTGCTCAGATAATTCCTTCCAGCTAGCTTCTGGGGGTAGGCGTTTCAAAATTAATATCTGACAGTTGACATCGGGACGGCCTTTCACACAAGTAGCCCGCAAATCTCCCGTAGTATCCGCTTTTACCCACATCCTGACATTGTCTAAAATTGGCGGTGCTTCAGGGGTAGCAGCGAGGTTTTCTACAGGATCAATTATCTCACTGCGATCGCCTGAACCAGACTGAAGTACTTTCAAAGGAACCTTAATAATTTGTTCTCGTTGTTGGTTGATATAAAAGTCTTGTAATCGGCGTTTTAAATATGCATTCAACCAAGTTACAACACTCCCATAGTTAGGATCGTAAGCTTGGCCTGTATTAGCTTCACAAATATTACGACAAAAATATAACCAAGTTTGTTGGAGTGCGTCTTGATAATAGGAAGTAGTTTCCTTCCAAAGTTTGTTTGCAGTCAAGCGAATGATTTGTGTAAGCAACTTTTGACGCTGTAAACTTCCAGGTGGATTTTTACAGGCTTGGGTAACTAAGTGGCGTAGCTCTTCATCCAATTTAAGCATACTAATCTGGGTTGAAAAAGCAAGAATAGCACAGTATGGCGTATAACAATGTACTAAAGAATTACCCTTCGTCGTGATATTAATTCGGATGGTTCATCCAGGAAATGAGGATTTTGATTGATAGTCAGAGGCAAGACGTAGAGAGTTTGTTAGATAAACTGTCCCCACGTCTTGCAAAAGCTTTGAAATTATGGAATTTCCAGTTTAATTACTTAACTGTTATATATCTATAAACCCAACCAAGAAAAGAATTGTTTCCACCAAGAATTTGTAATTTCACCAACAGTTAACTTCATCTTGCGGCGAATATCTTGAATATTCCAGTTGGTTAGCTTGGCTAAAGTTTGCGCTTCTTGTTCAAAGCGTTTAGGTAAAGACTGTTTATATTCTCTTCCAGCAGGACATTTGACCTCACCTAAAAACGGATGTTGTAAAATATAACGTCCCTGGAAAGACTCGCGATTGGAAGTTTCTTGGAACATTGGATCTTCAGGAAACTTGTTGCGCGTATAGCGGATATGCAAGCGACTGATGAAAACGCCACTGTTATAAACCGGAGGACGTACAGTACGACGGGATGCGGGAAAGTCATCACTAGAATCCCCATCTAGCCAAAATACGCCAGCTTGCTTTAATTCTTCTGGCGATAAAGGTTCAGCAGAACAAGGATCGCAACTGCTCATATCCCAGGCATATTCCAAGAAAGCAACTTTGCGGTCTTCTTTATTGTAGGCTGTTTGGAACATGGACTTATAGAATTCGCCAAATTCCTCTTTGACATACAGGGGAATATTGGCATCAGAAGGGATTTTTACTGTCCGGTAATTAGTAGTTTCCGCTTGTCCTTTGGGCGATAGGATATAAACAATCACATCCTGTTCGCTAGCAGCATTAACCATACCTAAGCGGATGGGAAGCATGAATCTTGGGGATTTATAGGAAATTTGTATTGGGCGCAAAAACTGATAACCAGAGTCTTCAAATTTATCGAGGTTGACTTTAGCAACAAAGAATTTCATCGCCGAACGGATATATGGCTTGAGTAAATCTTTTGCACCTTGAGGAATTTTGTAACCGTTTTGACGCAGCCAGGTTTCCAATCCACCCGATTCTTTAGCGCTGAGAATCACAATGTCATATTCGCCAACATTGAAACGCGCCTCGACAGTAACACCCAAATTATCAGCACTTCCTCTGTTACCTGCGCCTTCACTTCTGGCTGCTGGTGCAGGTACTCCTTGGAATTTCTCCGCTTCATCAAGTCGAGCGCAGGGATCTGAGTCGAAATATTCTACCAAGCGCGGTGCGCTAAAAGCGTCAAGACGTTCAATAATCTTGGGTTCAGCAACACGAACTTGCTCTTTTTTCAAAACAGTAGGTACGGGGACAACGATCGCAAAATCTTTGACTTCCCCTTGAAAATCATTCGCCATTGTCAGCACAGTGCGATCGCCATCTCGCGCAATTACTACTTGAGAAGCTTTGTTATATAATTTGGCATCAGCTTTAGACACATAAAATCCGCAAAATGCCCATGCTGTCGGCGCAAAGCACAGCACAGCTACCAACGCCATCACTATGGGGATGAAGAATTTTAAAGGTTTCATTTTATTTCTCGATTTTGTTAAAGGAGCTAGGGGCTAGGGACTGGAGAATTATCAGTAACACTATTGTTATCTTCTTTACTTAGCCAGTAATATTCTGGGGCGGAGAAAAAGGCATCGAATAGCAGCGTTAACGGAGCTAGGATAAATAATGCCCAAAAAACTGCACTGGAAATAAAGAAGTAATTCCGCAGTATAAAAGTGAAGATGGCAATGCAGATTGCCCACAGTATACGCCCGATTCTGGCATTAGGAATTGACCGAGGATCGGTGACCATAAATAGAGCAAATAACAGCAAAGATCCACTCATCAACCGATGCAGATAAACATCCCAAGTCCACCCCAGCCAGAGATTACGCATCGCCTCTAGCATGGCGTAGGAACCCAAAAAAGCGGCTGTAGTGTCCCAACGACCAACTCGTTGCAAAATCATCCCCCCAGTCCCGACAAATAACAGCCCATACCACCAGTCCTCACCCCACTGTCCGGGAGAAACCCAAGCATCAGTGGTGAGTAATAAAGCAGTAATAATGCCAAAATTCGCCGGATTGAAGAAATGCTTATTTCCGACTTGGAAGAGAAACTTACTTGCGATCGCACTAGCTGCGGCTAAAGCCATTGTTGTCCAATGATCCGCCCGTAACAGTAAGCTGAGTCCTAATGAAGTAATTAGGGCGCTACGAAGATTCAGCTTGTGTTCTTGGCTAATTAGCGATGACAAAATCCATTGAGTTAATAAACAAGTTGCGATCGCAACCCCAATTAACTCCGGACGCAGCGTCCAATCCCTAGTCCCAATTCCCAAAACAAGGAACAACGACAAAAACAAAATTTGATAATCTCGGATATCATTTAACACCATTACCCGTCTACTCCGGGATTCCTCGCAGATTTTTCCTCAATCTAGACGGTGAAACGGGTAAATAATGCCGTTGTTACAGTTTTTGTTACAAACTCAATTTATCAGCATCGGAAATCGGGCGAGAACTTTATACAAATTAATCTTGCGTATCCATTCGCTACAATTCAAACATCATCTTCCATCCCAACCCTGAAGCTTATGGAAATCCGCAATGCGACACCAGCCGATGTCCCCAAAGTCTTACCTATGGTTGCAAAGATTTGTGCTTTGCATGATGCTTGGGACTCAGCCAAATACGGATTTTTGCCCAATCCAGAACAGCGTTATCAAAACTGGTTAGGACGATTAGCAAATAGCGAGCGTAGTGTATTTTTAGTAACTGAAGATGCAGAGAACTTAGTAGCGTTTTTAGTAGCGACAGTTGAACGCGAAATCCCAATTTATCGGTTACAAGAATACGCTTTTATTCACGATCTGTGGGTTGAGCCAGAATATCGCCAAAAAGGAGTAGCAAAACAGATGGTGATGCAAGCTGTGGAAACCTTCGCGCAAATGGGCGTGAAGCAAATTAGATTAGACACCGCAGCCATCAACGAAGCCGCACGCAAATTATTTGCATCTTGTGGTTTTCGCATCAGCACTATAGAAATGCTGATAGAGATTGATGTCATATCTGAGACATAAGTTAGGACTTGCTGATAGTCAATAAGCCATTGAAATATCCTTATATATCCAAGAATAATTCTCTTGAGTAGAAAAATTCATGTAATCTTCATATTACTACTCACATTGTTAATGTGTAGAAGCATTGCCATATCTACATTTAGGATATTTTTTCTTTATGTAAGGAAAGTAATAATTATAAATTATTAGTAAATTTTTTAAAAAAGAGTTGTTTTTATGGAAATGTTATCTAATTATACCTAAGTAAGGCAATAGATAAAGTATCTACCAGCTAGTAAATCAGAGTTCAGCCATCGTCATCTGTGCTGATACAGTCCATAATTTTTATCTCAACAACTTCAAATACTCCAATAGTTAATCTCGGTGCTTAATTCAAGTCTCACCCCTTAATAAGCTTGCTTATTATCAAGGGTGAGTGCAAAAAGTAACACCAAAAAATCTGGGAATAAGGATGACAATGATACAGGAAAACGTTGCACTTAAACAGCACTACATCCTGGGCATGAAAGTCAATGTTATCAACTATAAAGATGCAACTAGACAAGTCATTAAATTTGCTAAAGCTAGGAAGTCAAGCTATGTCTTCTTAGCAAATGTACATATGGTCATGGAAGCATATGACTCTGCTGAATTCCGGCAAATTGTAAATGCAGCAGATATAGTGACTCCCGATGGTAAACCATTAAGCTGGAGTTTACAAGCATTGGGAGCTACCAACCAGCAGCAGGTTTGTGGCAGAGAACTGACTCTTCAAATCTTGAAAGCTGCAGCATTAAGCAGAATATCGGTGGGTTTCTATGGGAGCAGTAAAAATGTTCTCAGCGCTTTAGTCACAAAAATGAAACAGAATTACCCAGATATAAATATCGCTTATGCTTACTCACCGCCTTTTCGTTCTCTAACCCCACAAGAGAAAGATGATGTCATTCAAGAGATTAAATCAACTGGAGTACAAATTCTTTTTGTAGGATTAGGATGTCCTAAACAAGAACGCTGGATAGCTCAACATAAAAATCAAATTCCTGCCGTCATGTTAGGAATAGGAGGAGCATTCGATATGCTTGCTGGTGCTAAACCTCAAGTACCATGTTGGATGCAAAACATAGGATTAGAGTGGCTCTTTCGATTGTGTTTAGAACCTCGTCGCCTATGGTATAGAAATTTTAGGCATAGCCCTAGATTTATAGTTATGTTTGCGCGTCAAATTCTCAAATTAATACTGATACTTGCATTATTACCTGCCCCAGCTTTTTAGGGAAATGATTGAGAATTTACTCTTGATTTACACCATCTGGAACAATATTTTGTAGATAAAAAACACTATTTAAGCTGATGAATAATAGGAAAATTACCAAATCTAATCTCAGCTAAAAAGAATTAAAACATACCTCGATACCTCTGATTATTATTTAATACAAACTAATAAGAGAATTTAGGCAAATTTTATGATATTGGTGTAAACATGATACCATTTTTACAAATGGCAAAAGTAAGTCAACGACAGCAACATGCCTTCACAGTAGATGTTGAAGACTGGTATCACGGTACAACTGACGAAGACATGAAAGTCTGTGCAGAACGTCGTCTGCATTATGGTTTAGGTACTTTATTAGAACTCTTGGCAGAATTTGAAGTTAAAGGAACTTTTTTTTGGCTAGGTCAAGCAGCATTAGATAACCCACATCTTGTTAAGCAAGTAGCTGAAGCTGGTCACGAAATTGGCTGTCATGGCTTATTACACGAGTTTATATACAATATGTCACCTCAAAAGTTTAGAAGTGATACTCAACGTGCCCAGAACATACTTGCTGACTTGACAGGTAAGTCAGTTGTTGCATATCGTGCGCCATATTTCTCAATCGTACGTAAATCTTTGTGGGCGCTAGATATCCTGGCTGAATTGGGATTTCGATATGACTCCAGTATTTTTCCTGTAAAAAATTGGCGCTACGGAATACCAGATTTTGAGCCACAACTACAACAGATTCACACATCCACTGGTTCAATTTATGAAATACCGCTTTCGGTTCGGCAGATTATAGGACAAAATATACCCATCAGTGGCGGAGCTTATTTTCGCCTTTATCCCTATATACTAACAAAAAATAACTTTCTGGCGGCAGAACGTGAAGGAAAGAATGTCGTCTTTTACACTCATCCTTGGGAACTAGATCCCGATCATCCACCGCTATCACTACATTGGAAAGAACGTCTTACACACAACATTAATCTCCACTCAACAAAGACGAAACTGCGGCGATTGCTACAAGATTTTTGCTTTACATCTTTGGGCAAGCTTTTAGAAAATCAAGTCTTGAAAGAAGATAAAATGTCTGAATTAGTGGTTTAGCAAAATTTTTTTGAGTTTTGCAATAAAAAATTGGGCGATCGCCAGCTAATTTAATTGTTTGCAGATGCGATCGCCCAATTGCGGTTAATTACACAGCCTGATAACTGCCAGAGTAAGTATTTTTGAGAGGTGTCCAACGAAAAGCGCGATCGCCACCTCTTTCAATTACTACCTTGACTTTTGGTTCTAATTGTGGTAATGCCGTTAAGTAATCAATTTCCTGATTGGAAAGAATATGTCCCTCAATAATCCACAACACTAGTCCTTTGGACTTTGGTGGTAACTGTTCTAAGTGGGAACCGATTAGAGGTGGCAAATAGTATACATTACCTACTGCCGCACCACTACCAGTACTTTTTTTACCCAAATGAGGTGGTCTGACTCCATGAACTCCGGTGAGATAGGCAGCCAAATCCCCTAGTCCCTTAGCAGTAATGTGGAGAGTTTCGTAGCCGGTTGCACGCAGTCGGCGGCGATACCGACCTTCATAACCTCCCTCTGGAGGTACATAAACACCAAGAGAACCAACTTTTTCTAGTTCGCGAATAAAAGCGTTGCCAGTGGTAAGTAGCGCCATAGATATTCGTTCTATCTCACTTTAGATATCTCTATTATTTATCGTGAACCGTTCAATTAGGCTCAACAATTAATTTATGATCTAGATTAGGATTACTTGCTGTCAATCCATCCGGCAATATCGCCTCATCACCAATTTGCTTTCTCTAGACAGCACCGGAATGAGAGACAAAGGGAAAAGATAATTATTACCTATTCTCGTCTTCCCCATGCCCCATGCCCAATGCCCCATGCCCAATGCCCAATGCCCAAAAACTTTCTAGACAAATCTAAATAAATCATTTATATTGTTAGATTGTGACCAAATACGCAAATTAGGCTGCCCTCTTATTGGCATTCTGAGCTAGTGTAAGCATCAAGAGTTAATGACTTGATAGCAAATTTGCAAAAAGCTAGCGTAGAGCGATCGGAGACTGGTAAACTAAAAAAGCTTTCGGGTCAAATATAGAACTTATGGCTGGAAAATTCAAGCCAACCCTAAGTTCCAGGCTACATTCACTCCTGTAGTCCTGAAAAAGTAGGCAAAACCTTGAACAATAGTTTAAGGTATTTTAGTCGGAGTAGAAACTAAGCAGTAGTGTTGGTTTGGTCGCATTACATCAGCCTTAGTTAAAGGATACTGAGTGGCAAGAAGCTGCTTAAGTCCCACTACAGCACGGCTGTCGCTAAATGTCGGCCAGCCCGTTTTTAGCGCCTGCCTCCAGAAAGTGCCTAAGCAATTGCTTGGATAAAAGCATTGCTGCACAAAGTGCAAAGCCCTCAAGCCTTGCCTTGATTCCAGAAGTTAACCCTTCTTATAAAGAAGGTGCTTATGGCTGTTCTGGTGAACTGGTGAGTGAAAGTAAACGGATTCACCAAACAGTAAGGACATAGTTTTTTGTGTCCCGGAAAACTTGGAGCCTCCAACACGGCTCTAAATTTATCGGTGGACAAAAAGCCTGTCTTTTAGAGTCCGATGCCAAGGTTAGCAAGTAGATAAGGAGAACCAGTTACTGTGTCTGTAGGTATTCTCGGCACCAAGCTGGGCATGACCCAAATATTTGACGAAGCAGGAGTAGCAATTCCTGTTACCGTCGTCCAAGCGGGCCCATGCACTGTTACCCAAGTAAAAACCAAACAAACTGATGGTTATTCGTCCATTCAAGTTGGTTTTGGTGAAGTAAAACCCAAAGCGCTAAACAAACCTTTGTTAGGGCACTTAGCAAAATCATCTGCCCCAGCGTTGCGCCATTTGAACGAGTATCGCACAGATACTGCCAGCGATTATGCTTTAGGTCAAGAAATTAAAGCAGATATTTTTAGTGCAGGTCAAATTGTAGATGTAATCGGTACAAGTATCGGTCGCGGTTTTGCAGGCAACCAAAAGCGCAACAATTTTGGTCGCGGGCCCATGTCACATGGTTCCAAAAACCATAGAGCACCCGGTTCCATTGGTGCAGGTACCACCCCAGGTCGTGTTTATCCCGGTAAACGGATGGCAGGACGTTTAGGTGGTAGTCGCGTCACAATCCGCAAATTGACTGTAGTACGAGTGGATGCAGAGCGCAATTTACTGCTAATCAAGGGAGCTATTCCTGGTAAACCAGGTGCGCTGGTAAATATCGTACCTGCCAAGAAAGTTGGTAAGTAGTCAAGAGTCATTAGTTGTTAGTCATTAGTCATTAGTCATTGGCTAAGGACAAGTGACAAGGACAAATGACAAAGGACAAATGACAAAGGACAAGTGACAAAGATGGTTGAGACTATAGTTAAAAATTGGCAAGGAGAACAAGTCGGAGAGACTTCGTTTGAGTTGCGGGTTGCCAAAGAAGAAACAGCAGCCCATATTGTCCACAGAGCCTTGGTGAGACAACAAACCAACGCTCGTCAAGGAAACGCAAGTACAAAAACCCGCTCTGAAGTTAGAGGTGGTGGCCGCAAACCTTGGCGGCAAAAAGGTACAGGTCGCGCCCGTGCAGGGTCAATTCGTTCACCCCTGTGGCGTGGTGGTGGTGTAATCTTTGGCCCCAAACCCAGAGATTATGATTTAAAGATGAACCGCAAAGAGCGGCGTTTAGCACTGCGCACAGCATTTGTGAGCCGTGTGGACGATTTGATTGTTGTAGAAGAATTTAGCGAACAGCTATCCCGCCCCAAAACGAAAGAATTAGTCGCAGCACTAGCGCGTTGGGGAGCTGCGCCAGAAAATAAGACACTGTTAATTTTGTCTGACATTGCGGAAAACGTGAATTTATCCGCCCGCAACGTCGAAAATTTAAAGCTAATTGCAGCAGATCAGTTAAACGTTTTCGATTTACTGCACGCTGACAAAATAGTCGTTACAGCATCAGCCCTTGCAAAAATTCAGGAGGTCTACAGTGCCTAACTTCGACCCCCGCAACCTAGCTGACTTAATTCGTCGCCCCATTGTTACAGAAAAGGCGACCATCCTCATGGAGTTAAACAAATATACATTTGAAGTAACTCCCAAGGCTACCAAACCAGAAATTAAAGCTGCCATCGAAGACTTATTTCAGGTCAAGGTTGTCAAAGTCAATACTTGTAACCCACCAAGAAAAAAGAAGCGCGTGGGTAAATTTATTGGTTACAAGCCCCAATACAAGAAAGCGGTTGTTACTATCGCAGCTGGGGATGTAGAGAAGGTTAGACAAGTTCTATTCCCAGAGGTCTAAAACAAAGATGGGTACTCGTTCTTATCGCCCCTATACCCCTAGTACTCGCCAAGTTACAATCTCTGACTTTGCGGAAATCACCAAAACCGAGCCAGAAAAATCCCTGACTAAGTACGTACATCGTGCTAAAGGACGGAACAACCAAGGCCGGATTACCAGCCGTCGTCGGGGTGGCGGACACAAAAGACTGTATCGGATTATCGATTTTAAAAGAGATAAAAGAAATATTGTCGCTACAGTTACAGCAATTGAATACGATCCCAACCGCAACGCGCGGATTGCCTTGGTGCAATATGAAGATGGCGAAAAACGGTACATTCTTCATCCCAACGGCTTAAAAGTTGGTACCAAAATTATTGCTGGGCCAGAATCTCCTATTGAAGATGGGAATGCGTTACCCCTAGCGAATATTCCCTTGGGTACCAGCGTACATAATGTAGAAATGACACCTGGTAAAGGTGGTCAAATTGTGCGTGCTGCTGGTGCGACAGCGCAAGTAGTCGCCAAAGAAGGTAATTACGTTACCCTCAAGCTACCTTCTGGTGAAGTGCGCTTAATTCGCCGCGAATGCTACGCCACCATTGGACAAGTAGGTAACACCGACGCCAGAAACTTAAGTGCAGGTAAAGCTGGACGCAATCGCTGGAAAGGACGCCGTCCCAAAGTTAGAGGTAGCGTCATGAACCCAGTAGACCATCCCCACGGTGGTGGTGAAGGTAGAGCGCCGATTGGGAGATCTGGGCCTGTTACTCCTTGGGGTAAACCTACTTTGGGTGCCAAAACACGCAAACCTAAGAAAGCTAGCAGTAAATTCATTGTGCGCCGTCGCCGTAAATCTTCTAAACGCGGTCGCGGTGGTCGTGAATCCTAGAATTTTAGATTTTAGATTTTGGATTTTCGATTGGGTTTAACTAATGAGCATTCAAAACTTTTAAAGCTTAATTAAAATACCTAGTCATCCAAAATCCGAAATTCATGCATCCAAAATCCGAAATCCTAAAAGCAAAATAGCACTATGGGTCGTTCTCTAAAAAAAGGTCCTTTCGTAGCCGATCACTTACTCAGCAAAGTTGAAAAGCTGAACGCCAAAAACGAAAAACAAGTTATTAAAACTTGGTCGAGAGCATCGACAATTTTACCCCTGATGGTTGGTCACACCATCGCTGTTCACAACGGTCGCCAACACGTTCCCGTGTTTATCAGCGATCAAATGGTAGGACACAAATTGGGAGAATTTGCCCCCACACGTACCTACAGGGGTCATGGCAAAAGTGATAAAAAATCAGGGAGATAGTCAAAAGTCCAAAGTCCATAGTCCAAAGTAAAAACTATTGACTATTGACGATTGACTATTGACAAAAGGAAAAAAATATGGCTACTGATACTACTGAAGTCAAAGCGATCGCTCGTTTTATCCGCATTTCTCCCTTTAAAGTGCGTCGTGTACTCGATCAAATTCGGGGCAAATCGTACCGAGAAGCGCTGATTATCCTGGAATTTATGCCCTATCGCGCCTGCGATCCTGTTTTAAAGGTTCTCAGAAGCGCTGCCGCTAATGCCGAGCATAATGCTGGTTTAGATCGCGCCCAGCTAATTATCACCCAGGCATACGCCGACCAAGGCCCAGTACTCAAACGATTCCAACCCAGAGCGCAGGGTCGAGCTTACCAAATTCGCAAGCCAACGTGTCATATCACCGTAGCTGTAGGCGCTGGCGCTGCTGCGGAATAATTCATAGACACAAAACATTGCGTAAAGTAAGAAATTTTAGAGGAAGCATTTGTGGGACAAAAAATTCATCCAGTTGGTTTTCGGCTGGGTATTACACAAGAACACCAATCTCGCTGGTTTGCCGTTCCTGACAAATATCCAGAACTGCTCCAAGAAGACCACAAACTCCGTCAGTATATAGAACAAAAGCTGGGCAGACTAGCGCAAAACAACGCCGGGATCTCAGAAGTCCGGATTGAGCGCAAAGCCGACCAAATCGACTTAGAAGTCCGCACAGCTAGACCTGGTGTAGTTGTCGGTCGTGGTGGTCAAGGTATCGAATCCTTACGTACCGGACTCCAAGAACTGTTGGGTAGCAATCGCCAAATTCGCATCAACGTAGTAGAAGTACAACGAGTCGATGCTGATGCTTACTTGATTGCTGAATATATCGCTCAACAATTGGAACGCCGCGTATCTTTCCGTCGCGTAGTCCGCCAAGCTATTCAACGTGCCCAACGTGCTGGCGTGCAAGGTATTAAAGTCCAAGTTAGCGGTCGGTTAAACGGCGCAGAAATCGCCCGTACAGAATGGACTCGTGAAGGTAGAGTACCCTTACACACCTTAAGAGCTGACATTGATTACTCTTACTGCACAGCCAAAACCGTTTACGGTATTTTAGGCATCAAAGTGTGGGTATTTAAGGGCGAAATCATTCCCGGACAAGAAGAAACCCAAGCCGCACCCACCGCTACCCGCGAACGGGAACGCGAACCTCGCCGCCGTCAACAACAACGCCGTCGCCAACAATTTGAAGACCGATCAAATGAAGGATAGTCAAAAGTCCATAGTCCGTAGTCTATAGTCCAAAACTAACTATTGACTTTTGACCATTGACTTTTGACCATTGACTCTTAACTCTTGACAAACCATGTTAAGTCCTAGAAGAACTAAATTCCGCAAACAACAACGCGGACGGATGGAGGGTCTAGCCCACCGTGGTAGTACCCTGAACTTTGGCGATTTTGCACTCCAAGCTCAAGAACCCGCTTGGATTACCTCAAGGCAAATCGAGGCTTCCCGTCGAGCCATGACTCGTTACATTCGCCGGGGTGGACAAATTTGGATTCGGATTTTCCCTGATAAACCCGTAACCATGCGTCCGGCGGAAACCCGGATGGGTTCTGGTAAAGGTAACCCAGAATTTTGGGTAGCTGTAGTTAAGCCAGGGCGGATTTTGTTTGAAATCGCTGGTGTTTCCGAAGAAATTGCCCGCGAAGCCATGCGTTTGGCTGCATACAAGCTGCCAATCAAAACCAAATTTATTGCCCGCCCTCAAATACAGGAAATACAGGAGCAGGAGTAGGTTATGCCTCTTCCCAAAATTTCAGAAGCTAGAGAATTAACTGACGAGAAACTGGCTGAGGAAATTGTTGCTGTTAAAAGACAACTATTTCAATTGCGCTTGCAAAAAGCGACCAGACAATTAGACAAGCCCCATCAGTTTAAACACGCCCGACATCGCCTAGCGCAATTGCTAACGGTTGAAGGAGAACGCAAACGGGCAGCAAGTCAACAGGCTCAAGAACAAAAGTAGAAGATTATGGCAGTCAAAGAACGAGTTGGCTTGGTAGTGAGCGATAAAATGCAAAAAACGGTAGTAGTAGCCGTAGAAAACCGCGCTCCTCACCCCAAGTACGGCAAAATTGTAGTTCAGACCCGGCGCTATAAAGCTCATGATGAAGAGAATCAGTGCAAAGTGGGCGATCGCGTTCGCATTCAGGAAACTAGACCCCTGAGCAAAACCAAGCGCTGGCAAGTCACAGAAATTCTCAACGCTAAAGCTACAACTTAATAGTTGTTATCAAATTAACAACTTAACAAGGGAGACAAATTGTGATTCAACCCCAGACTTACCTGAATGTCGCAGATAATAGCGGTGCCCGAAAGCTAATGTGCATCCGCGTATTAGGCGCTGGCAACCGTCGTTATGGCGGCGTGGGTGATAAAATTATTGCCGTTGTCAAAGATGCTCAACCCAACATGGCTGTGAAAAAGTCAGATGTGGTCGAGGCAGTAATTGTCCGCACTCGCAAAAGTATCAATAGAGATAGCGGTATGAGCATTCGCTTTGATGATAACGCCGCAGTAATCATCAACAAAGATGGTAACCCCAGAGGCACACGGGTATTTGGCCCGGTAGCACGGGAACTGCGTGATAAAAACTTCACCAAAATTGTTTCGTTGGCTCCGGAGGTGCTGTAATGGTAAAACAGCCACAACCCAAGGTGTTTCATAAAATGCACGTCAAAACTGGCGACACTGTACAAGTGATTGCTGGTAAAGACAAAGGAAAAGTTGGTGAAGTGATCAAGGCACTGCCTCAACTGAGTAAAGTTATTGTCAAAGGCGTCAATATTAAAACTAAGCATGTAAAGCCTCAACAAGAGGGCGAATCAGGAAGAATAGTTACCCAAGAATACCCGATTCACAGCTCTAACGTGATGCTTTACTCGACTAAGCAAAATGTCGCCAGTCGCGTATGCTACACCTTCACTGCTGAAGGTAAAAAAGTGCGGAAGCTCAAGAAAACTGGCGAGATTTTAGATAAATAATCATCTGCCAAGGGACGATTTTAGATGAGATTTTAAATTCAATCTAAAATCCAAAATCTAAAATCTAAACTTCGAGGTTCCCTGACCAAGCCCAGGGATAAACAGGAAAAAACTATGGCGACAACAAGACTAAAAACCTTATACCAAGAGACAATCGTTCCCAAACTGACCAATCAGTTTCAGTATACTAACGTTCATCAAGTACCAAAGTTGGTGAAAGTTACTGTAAACCGAGGTTTAGGGGAAGCGGCTCAAAATGCGAAAGCATTAGAAGCGTCTCTCAACGAAATTGCGGTGATTACTGGTCAAAAACCAGTAGTAACCAGAGCGAAAAAAGCGATCGCAGGCTTCAAAATTCGTCAAGGTATGCCTGTTGGCATCATGGTCACCTTGAGAGGCGAAAGAATGTATGCCTTCCTTGATAGACTGATTAGCTTGTCCCTACCTAGAATTAGAGATTTTCGCGGCGTTAGCCCCAAAAGCTTTGATGGTCGCGGTAACTACACACTAGGTGTAAGAGAACAGCTAATTTTTCCAGAAATCGAGTACGACAGCATCGATCAAATCCGTGGTCTAGATATTTCCATCATCACCACAGCGAAAAACGACGAAGAAGGTCGCGCCCTACTGAAAGAATTGGGTATGCCTTTTCGCGATCAATAAGTTCATCTAAAGAGGGAACGATGGCGGCTAACGACACAATTGCAGATATGCTGACGCGCATCCGCAATGCCAATTTGGCGAGGCATCAAACTACACTAGTGCCTGCGACAAAAATCACCCGTAGTATTGCGAAAGTACTACGAGATGAAGGCTTTATTGCTGAATTTGAAGAATCAGGAGAAGGCGTAAAACGTAACTTGGTGATTTCCCTGAAATATAAGGGTAAAAATCGTCAACCACTAATTACTGCCCTCAAGCGCGTAAGTAAGCCTGGTTTGCGGGTTTATTCTAATCGCAAAGATTTACCCAGAGTACTCGGTGGTATCGGCATCGCCGTTATTTCAACATCCAGTGGAATCATGACCGACCGCGAAGCGCGGCGTCAGAACTTGGGTGGCGAAGTACTGTGCTATGTCTGGTAGTCATTAGTCATTAGTCATTTGTCATTAGTGAAAGACAAAGGACAAAGGACAAAGGACAAATAACAAAGGACAAAAAGTCATGTCTCGTATTGGTAAACGTCCAATTACTATTCCCGCCAAAGTGCAAGTGGCGATTGATGGCACAAAAGTTGTCGTCAAAGGGCCTAAAGGAGAACTTTCTCGTGATTTACCTACTCAAGTGATAGTCTCTCAAGAAGGCGAAACATTACTGGTGACCCGTCGGGATGATTCTCGTACCGCCAGACAAATGCATGGTTTGAGCCGTACCTTAGTAGCCAATATGGTTGAGGGCGTGTCTCAAGGTTTTCAACGCCGTTTAGAAATCCAAGGTGTTGGTTACCGGGCGCAAGTGCAGGGTCGTAACCTAGTTTTAAACATGGGTTACAGCCATCAGGTACAAATTGAACCACCCGAAGGCATTCAGTTTGCTGTGGAAGGTACAACTAACGTCATAGTCAGTGGCTATGACAAAGAAATCGTAGGCAACACAGCAGCGAAAATTCGTGCGGTTCGGAAACCAGAACCTTATAAAGGCAAGGGTATTCGCTACGCCGGTGAAGTGGTCAGACGGAAAGCTGGTAAGACTGGTAAGAGTGGTAAGAAGTAAACATGAAACTTACTCGTAGAGAATCAAAAACACGTCGCCATAGACGTATCCGTGGTAAAGTTCAAGGCTCTCCAGAACGTCCACGCCTAGCTGTGTTTCGCTCCAACGAGCATATTTACGCTCAAGTAATTGATGATACTCAGCATCATACTTTGGTTTCAGCTTCAACTGTAGAACCAGGGTTGAAATCGAGTTTAGCCTCAGGTGCTAACCGCGACGCATCAGTGCAAGTTGGCAAATTAATCGCAGCGCGATCGCTAGAAAAAGGCATCACCAAAGTCGTCTTCGATCGCGGTGGTAACCTTTACCACGGTCGCATCCAAGCACTAGCTGATGCCGCTCGTGAAGCTGGTTTAGATTTCTAAAGTCATTTGTCATCAGTCATTAGTCTTTTGTTCAAGAACAACTGACAACTGACAACTGACAACTGACCTTTCAGGTTCGTCAGTTGCTCATGGGGGAAACCCCCAAGACCGCACTGACTCACAACTGACAATTGACTAACAGAGAGCATTTAATTATGGCAACTGGTCGTCGTAAAGCAAACCGCGCAAAAAAAGAAGAAACCAACTGGCAAGAGCGAGTCATTCAAATCCGCCGGGTGAGTAAAGTCGTCAAAGGTGGTAAAAAACTCAGCTTCCGCGCGATCGTCGTCGTCGGTAACGAACGCGGTCAAGTTGGTGTTGGTGTAGGCAAAGCCTCAGATGTAATTGGCGCGGTGAAAAAAGGCGTAGCCGATGGTAAAAAACATCTCATTGACATCCCCATTACCAAATCTAATTCCATCCCCCATCCTATTGATGGTGTAGGTGGTGGAGCTAAGGTGATTATGCGCCCAGCCGCACCCGGTACTGGGGTAATTGCTGGTGGTGCTGTGCGGACTGTATTGGAATTAGCTGGAGTGCGTAACGTCCTAGCGAAACAACTCGGCTCCAACAATCCACTCAACAATGCCAGAGCCGCAGTCAACGCCTTATCTACCCTGCGTACCTTAAATGAAGTCGCTGAAGATCGGGGTGTTCCTATTGAAAATCTCTACATTGTTTAGTAGAGCCAATTTTTCCGAGTATTTGTGTAAAAAATTACTATTTACATCATGAGACTCAACGATGCCAAGCCTCAAAAAGGCTCAAAAAAACGCCGTAAGCGTGTAGGTAGAGGTATTTCTGCAGGACAAGGTGCCAGCGCTGGTTTAGGGATGCGGGGGCAAAAATCCCGTTCTGGTAGCGGTACCCGCCCAGGCTTTGAAGGTGGTCAGCAGCCATTGTACCGCCGCTTACCCAAGTTGAAAGGTTTTCCCCAAGTTAATCGGAAAATTTACACTACGATTAATGTAGATAAGCTAGCTTCTCTGCCTGCCAATACAGAAGTAACTTTGGAATCCTTAAGAGCAGCAGGTATCCTGACTGCGGCAAAAGGGCCATTGAAAATTTTGGGTAACGGGGAACTGAACGTTCCACTCACAGTTAAGGCAGCAGCTTTCACGGGCCAAGCTCGTAGCAAAATTGAGGCAGCTGGAGGCAGTTGCGAAGTGACAGAGTGAAGCCCAATAGCGCACTTAAAATGCTAGCCAACTCGCTTCCAGCGCCTGGTTCACGATAAAGGTAGCACTCTATGATCAGTCGAGACAAAGCCCCAACGGCTCAAGAAACTTTTATGCAGATGGCTCAAGCAGCTGGACTGAGAGGTAGGCTGCTTGTAACTGTCGGTATTTTAATTTTGGTTCGCCTGGGCATCTTTCTGCCTGTACCAGGTATTAATAGAGTTGAGTTTGCCAGACAACTCCAAAACAATAATGCCATATTCGGTTTATTGGATATATTTTCTGGGCGCGGATTTTCGACTTTGGGCGTTTTTGCTTTAGGGATTTTGCCCTTCATTAATGCGTCCATTATTATCCAATTACTCACGGCTGCCATCCCATCTTTAGAAAAGTTACAGAAAGATGAAGGTGAAGCGGGACGGCGGAAAATTTCGCAAATTACTCGCTACGTCACTGTAGGTTGGGCGATTATTCAAAGTACTG
This sequence comes from Calothrix anomala FACHB-343, assembly GCF_014696435.1. GTDB lineage: Bacteria > Cyanobacteriota > Cyanobacteriia > Cyanobacteriales > Nostocaceae > Aulosira > Aulosira anomala_A. The sequence goes on from NZ_JACJQG010000009.1 coordinate 108,963, forward strand.
CTTTTTCAGCTTTTTTCCTCCAACAGTTTGCCTTACAACCAGGCCCCTTATTTGTAGCAGAAACGGCGATCGCTCTCACTGCTGGTTCCATGTTCGTTATGTGGGCTTCGGAACTAATTACCGAAAGAGGTCTTGGTAATGGAGCATCATTGTTGATTTTTGTCAACATTGTGGCATCCCTGCCAAAATCTTTGGGCGATACCATCGATTTGGTGCAAGTTGGCGGTCGGGAAATTGTTGGTCGGGTAATTGTGTTGGTGTTGGTCTTCCTAGCGACAATTGTTGGTATTGTATTTGTGCAGGAAGGCATTCGCCGCATCCCAATTATTTCCGCACGGCGTCAAGTAGGGCGGCGAGTTTTGGCTGAACAACGTAGCTACCTACCTCTACGGCTCAACTCTGGTGGCGTGATGCCAATTATTTTTGCCGCAGCTATCCTGAGTTTGCCACTATTAATTGCTAATTTCACGAAAAACCCGGATTTGGCGAGAATTGTTAACACTTACCTCAGTCCCGGTGGTTCTCAGCCTTGGGCTTATGCCTTGGTTTACTTAATTTCTATTGTTTTCTTCAGCTATTTCTATTCTTCGTTGATTGTCAACCCAGTAGATGTAGCCCAGAACTTGAAGAAGATGGGTTCAAGTATTCCGGGAATTCGCCCTGGTAAAGCTACTAGTGAGTACATCGAACGGGTAATTAATCGACTGACTTTTTTAGGTGCAATCTTTTTGGGCTTTGTGGCAATTATCCCTACAGCAGTGGAAAGTGCTTTAGGTGTACCAACCTTTAAGGGATTAGGAGCTACATCTTTATTGATCTTGGTTGGTGTGGCAATTGACACGGCGAAGCAAGTCCAAACCTACGTAATATCTCAGCGCTATGAAGGAATGGTGAAACAATAGTGACGCGATTAATCTTCTTGGGGCCACCTGGAGCTGGTAAAGGAACACAATCTCAAAAATTGGCTCTTCACTTGCAGATTCCCCATATTTCTACGGGTGATATTTTAAGACAAGCAATGAAAGACCAAACTCCTTTGGGAGTTAAAGCTCAAAGTTATGTTGATAGCGGCGAGTTAGTTCCCGACCAGCTAGTACAGGACTTGGTACAGGAGCGGCTAGAGCAACCTGATGCTCAATCAGGTTGGATTCTCGATGGCTTTCCTCGGAAAGTAACACAGGCAGCTTTTTTAGGAGAACTGCTGGAAACAACTCATCAAGGTGGCGAAAAGGTAGTTAACCTTGATGTCCCCGATGATGTGGTAGTTGCTAGGTTACTTGCCAGAGGGAGAAAGGATGATAGCGAAGATGTTATTCGCCGTCGTCTAGAAGTTTATCGCTCGGAAACTGCACCTTTGATTGATTATTATGGCGATCGCCAAAAGCTACTCACTATTAATGGTAATCAATCCCCAGAAGAAGTCACAAGCGCGCTGCAAAAGGTAATCGAGTCTTAAGCAAGCAGATATATCAGGGGTAGGCGGGAGAAATCCCTAGATGAAATTTCTCCCATATCCCCAATTTAGTGCCCAGATAAAATTCTTGGCTGTCTGGCTGTGTAGGGCAGATAGCAACTTTAGCTAAGATATATTAAGAAACTGTTGATATATTTCGTAAAGTATGTTCTCTTGCAAATGAAGCTCAAGCAATAGAACAGGAGAATGTTGAGTTGAGGAAAAAACAAGTTGTCTAAACAAGATTTGATTGAAATGGAAGGGACAGTCACCGAGTCATTACCCAATGCGATGTTTCGCGTTGACTTGGATAATGGCTTTAATGTCCTGGCACACATTTCCGGCAAAATCCGCCGGAATTATATCAAAATTTTACCTGGCGATCGCGTCAAAGTGGAGTTAACTCCCTACGACCTGACAAAAGGTAGAATCACCTATCGACTGCGCAAGAAGTAAGGTTATGTAGAGAATATTACCATATAATCCCTTTGTTGGGTGTTCCCTAGTCATTTAACTGACTAATTTCTGTAAAAATGCTATAATTCACTATTTGGAGTTAATTACAAAAGGCATGAAAGTCCGAGCCTCAGTCAAAAAGATTTGCGAAAAGTGTAACGTGATCAAACGCCGTGGTCGCGTTATGGTGATTTGTGTTAACCCCAAGCATAAGCAACGTCAAGGCTAGTGTTCTGATAATCAATCAGAACTAAATGCGACACAAAAACGCCAGACAAAGCCCAAAATGCGCTTAACCGCATTTTTATCACAGCAATAGCCAGAACAAGAGGGAGAAATTCATTGTGGCACGTATTGCCGGAGTAGACCTGCCACGCGACAAGCGTGTCGAGATTGGTCTCACCTATATCTACGGAATTGGTTTATCTCGGTCGCAAGAAATTTTAGCGACTACAGGTGTTAACCCAGACACCCGCGTTAAAGAACTCAGTGATGCTGATATTGCTGCCCTAAGAGCCGAAATCGAAAGCAACTATCAAGTTGAAGGTGACTTGCGCCGATGGGAAGCGATGAACATCAAGCGCCTGATTGATATTGGTACTTACAGAGGTCGGCGTCATCGGATGGGCTTACCAGTAAGAGGACAAAGAACTCGCACCAATGCCAGAACCCGTCGCGGTAGAAGGCAGACAGTGGCAGGTAAGAAGAAAGCACCAGGCAAATAAATAATATGTTCATGCTTGCTCATCCGAGCAAGGTTTACCTTACATTCACTACACAAATATGGCGCGACAACCAACCAAAAAAACCGGAAGCAAGAAGCAAAAGCGCAACGTACCCAACGGTATGGCTTACATCCAGTCTACTTTCAACAATAGCATTGTCACCATTACCGATCAAAACGGCGATGTGATTTCATGGGCAAGTGCTGGTTCTAGCGGTTTTAAAGGCGCAAAAAAGGGAACTCCCTTTGCTGCGCAAACTGCTGCTGAAAGTGCTGCACGTCGAGCCATTGACCAAGGAATGCGGCAAATTGAGGTCATGGTAAGTGGCCCCGGCGCAGGTAGAGAAACTGCGATCCGCGCACTCCAAGGTGCAGGATTGGAAATTACCTTGATTCGGGATATCACTCCGATTCCTCATAACGGTTGCCGTCCGCCCAAGCGCCGCCGAGTTTAACACCAACCTTGAGGGCGGTGAAAGCAAGAAGTTCGAGCACGGAAAAGTCACCTGTAATGCCTGCTTGAACCAAGGAAAAGCAAACTGCTGTGGCAAAATTGTGGCTTTGGACTTCAGACGGCTTGGGTAACCTAAAAACGAGCAAATCCTAGCAACAGGAAGCTGGAAATTTTTCGGAATACCCAAAAATTAAATATTATCGCCCAAAAGCTGAATTAGGGGTGCAATTAAAGACATTTGCAGTTGGCAGATTGACATACCTAGAGTAAGCTTCAGGGCAAGAACTAAATTCGGGAGGCAAGCGATTTGCCTACTAGCAGCACCTTAAACAGAGGGAGGCAACTCCGTGGCGCAGTTTCAAATTGAATGTGTAGAGTCTACAACTGAGGAAAGTCGAAGCCATTACAGTAAATTTGTCTTGGAACCTCTAGAACGCGGTCAAGGAACGACAGTAGGTAACGCCTTAAGGCGGGTTTTACTGTCCAATCTAGAGGGGACAGCAGTTACAGCAGTAAGGATTGCAGGTGTTTCACACGAGTTCGCCACAGTTCCGGGTGTGCGGGAAGATGTGCTGGAAATCCTCATGAAAATGAAGGAAGTCATTCTCAAAAGTTATTCCTCTCAACCGCAAATAGGGCGGTTACTCGTTAATGGCCCTGCAACCGTTACGGCGGCACATTTTGATTTGCCAAGTGAAGTAGAAATCATCGATCCCACCCAATATGTAGCCACCTTAGCTGAAGGCGGCAAACTAGAAATGGAATTTCGGATCGAGAGAGGTAAAGGTTATCGCACCGTAGAACGAGGACGGGAAGAAGCCACATCTTTGGACTTCTTGCAAATCGACTCGGTGTTTATGCCAGTGCGAAAAGTTAACTATAGTGTCGAAGATGCCCGTGGGGACGGCTCGATCGCTAAAGACCGATTGCTATTAGAAGTTTGGACTAATGGTAGTATCTCTCCCCAAGAAGCACTATCATCGGCTGCGGGCATTCTGGTAGATTTATTCAACCCACTAAAAGATATATCACTAGAACCCACCGATACAGGTTCAGATATTCCCGACGATCCTACCGCCCAAATTCCCATCGAAGAATTACAGCTTTCTGTCAGGGCATACAACTGTCTCAAGCGCGCACAAGTTAACTCTGTAGCCGACTTGCTGGATTATACCCAAGAAGACCTGTTAGAAATTAAAAACTTTGGTCAGAAGTCAGCCGAAGAAGTAGTTGAAGCTTTACAGCGACGCTTAGGCATTACCCTACCCCAGGAAAGAAGCTCTAAACACAGCTAAAATCAAAACCGTTAGTACGTTAGTAATTGATATTGCATTATTATGCGTCACCGTTGTCGGGTCAAGAAACTTGGTAAACCAGCAGATCAGCGTCGTGCTTTGTTACGGGCGCTGACTACTGAACTAGTCCGTCATGGACGAATTACCACTACTTTAGTTAGAGCTAAAGTAGTACGCGCGGAAGTAGATAAAATGATTACCTTAGCTAAAGATGGCTCCTTAGCAGCACGTCGCCAAGCTTTGGGCTACATCTACGATAAATCACTAGTTCATGCTCTATTTGAGCAAGCTTCCACTCGCTATGCAAATCGTCAAGGCGGTTACACCCGCATCCTGCATACAGTACCTCGTCGGGGTGATAATGCTGAGATGGCGATTATTGAACTAGTTTAAGTCATTGGTCATTAGTCATTGGTCATTTGCAACTGACAACTGACAATTGACAAAACAAATCTGTATGATAGAAAGCCACCAGCCAAGAGAAACTCATCGAGTAGCCCTAGTAATTCAATACTTGGGCACTCATTTTCATGGCTGGCAACGGCAAAAGCAACAGCGTACAGTTCAAGAAGAGATAGAAACAGCGATCGCGAAAATTCTTGGGTATCATGTAACACTACATGGTGCAGGCAGAACCGATGCGGGAGTTCACGCCGCCGCCCAAGTTGCCCATTTTGAAGCTACGGGTTTAATTCCACCTCACAAGTGGGCAGATGTTCTTAATAGCTATTTGCCCAATGATATATTAATCAGGGCTTCAGCAGGTGTCGGTAACCGTTGGCACGCTCGTTTTAGTGCAGCCTATCGGCGGTATCGCTACACGATATACACTGAAGATCAGCCGAACTTGTTTGTGCGACCCTTCAGTTGGCATTATTATTATGCACCCCTAGATGAAACCTTAATCAAAGCTGCCCTGAAACCCCTGCTGGGAAAGCATCATCTAGCTGCTTTTCATCGTGCAGGCTCAAAGCGATCGCATTCTTGGGTAGAAGTACAAGCAGCAGAATGTCATCGTAACGGGCCATTAATTCATATTGAAATCCAGGCAGATGGATTTTTGTATGGCATGGTTCGGCTTTTAGTAGGGATGCTGGTACAAGTAGGTACTGGACAGCGCACCCTAGCTAACTTTACTGAATTGTGGAAAGCTGAACGACGAGAAGAAGTGAAATATGCCGCACCTCCCCAAGGTTTGTGCTTGTTGCGAGTCGGCTATCCAGATTTCCCTTTTTCCCCAAATGTTTGGTATGACAATCTGCCAAAATTTGTTTTTAGTCAAGAGTCAATGGTCAAAAGTCAATAGTCAATAGGCAATAGTCCCATGACAACTGACAACTGACAACTGACAACTGACAACCAAAAATGACAAGGGACAAATTACAAATGACTAAAACATACCTTCCTTCTCAAGATTCTCTTGAGCGTGAGTGGTACGTAGTAGATGCTACAGACCAACGCCTCGGCCGCCTCGCTAGTGAAATCGCTATGGTTTTGAGAGGCAAAAAGAAAGCTGAATATACTCCCCACCTAGATACAGGTGATTTTGTCATCGTGATCAATGCCGATAAAGTAGCAGTTACAGGTAAAAAACGTACCCAAAAACTCTACCGTCGTCATTCTGGTCGTCCTGGCGGGATGAAGACAGAAACCTTCGCCAAGCTGCAACAGCGTTTGCCAGAAAGAATTGTCGAACATGCTGTGAAAGGGATGTTACCTAAAAACAGCCTGGGTAAGCAGTTGTTCACCAAGCTGAAAGTTTATGCTGGCCCAACTCACCCCCATGCAGCACAACAACCCAAAGAACTCAAAGTTAATACAATTCCTGGAGCAGAAAGTTAATGGTAGCAGTAGCAGAAACTACTAGCGGTCGTGCCGTATACTGGGGTACTGGCCGTCGTAAGTCCGCAGTAGCAAGAGTTCGCCTCGTTCCTGGTAGCGGTCAACTGATTGTTAACGGTAAAGATGGTAACTTGTACTTCCAGTTCAACGCCAACTACTTGGGTGTCATCAAAGGCCCTCTAGAAACCTTGGGACTAGAGAGTGAATATGACATCTTGGTGAAAGCTGAAGGTGGTGGTTTGACCGGACAAGCTGATTCTATTCGTTTGGGTGTAGCTCGTGCTTTATGCCAACTAGATCCAGATAACCGTTCACCTTTAAAAACAGAAGGTTACCTAACCCGCGATCCTAGAGCTAAAGAACGGAAGAAATACGGTTTACACAAAGCTCGCAAAGCACCTCAGTACTCAAAACGTTAGGGCATGGGGCATTGGGCATTGGGCATTGGGCATTGGGCATTGGGCATTGGGCATTTTTAATTATCTAGCCCCTAGCCCCTAGTCTCTAGTCCCTGCCATCATCTGAAAGTTATAATTGATATAGATTCACCACAAAAGGAACAATGGCTAAATCTGATATTCATCCCAAGTGGTATCCAGAAGCAAAAGTTTACTGCAACGGTCAAGTAGTGATGACTGTTGGCTCTACTAAGCCAGAACTGCACGTAGATGTTTGGTCTGGAAACCATCCTTTTTACACCGGCACTCAGAAGATTATTGATACTGAGGGTCGAGTAGAACGCTTCTTGCGTAAGTACGGTATGAGCAGCACTCAAAGCGCTGGCGACTCAAACAAAAAGTAGCGGGTTGGCTCTGCGGTTAACGACGACCCTGCAATCAGCTGGGTCGATTGTCATTTAATGCTTGAGCCAATTTGTTATTTTAAGGAGCGATCGCACTCATCATGGCTGAATCATACCTGCTGGACAAACTAAAATCTGTTGAACAAACTTTTAATGAATTAACTCGTCGTCTTGGTGACCCCGATACCGCGAGAAATCCTGACGAGTTTCAACAAATTGCTAAATCTCGTTCTTCTTTGGAAGAGGTAGTTAATACCTATGAAACTTGGAAAGTAGCTCAAGAAGATTTGATCGGAGCGCGTCAGGTTTACAAAGAATCGGCGAGCGATCCGGAGTTGCAAGAAATGGCAGCGCTGGAAGTAGACGAACTAGAACAAAAAATAGAATATTTAGAGAACCGCTTAAAAATATTATTGCTACCCCGCGATCCCAACGATGATAAAAACATCATGTTGGAAATTCGTGCTGGTACTGGCGGCGATGAAGCGAGTATTTGGGCTGGCGATTTACTGCGGATGTACTCTCGCTACGCTGACAGCCAAGGTTGGAGAGTGAAACTAGTGAGCGAGTCACTAGGGGAAATGGGCGGTTTTAAAGAAGTAATCCTGGAAATTCAGGGTGAGAGTGTTTACAGTAAGCTGAAGTTTGAAGCCGGAGTCCATCGGGTGCAGCGCGTACCAGCAACAGAAGCAGGCGGAAGGGTTCACACTTCTACAGCCACAGTCGCTATCATGCCAGAAGTGGATGATGTGGAAATCCACATTGACCCTAAGGATATTGAAATGACTACGGCTCGTTCTGGTGGCGCTGGTGGACAAAACGTCAACAAGGTGGAAACTGCTGTTGACTTGATGCACAAACCTACCGGAATTCGGATTTTCTGTACAGAAGAACGCAGCCAGTTGCAAAACAAAGAACGGGCGATGCAAATTTTGCGGGCGAAACTGTATGAAATGAAGTTACGGGAACAACAAGAAGCTGTAACTTCGATGCGGCGATCGCAAGTTGGTACAGGATCGCGATCGGAAAAAATTCGCACCTACAATTATAAAGACAACCGCGTTACCGATCACCGTCTGGGACAAAACTATTCTCTTAACCCTGTATTGGAAGGCGATTTAGAATCAGTTATACAATCTTGTATCTCTCAAGACCAGCAGGAACGTTTGGCAGAGTTAGCGGCTTCTGGTGCTACAAGCTAATTGTTCGTTTGATAATTTATCTTCAACCGCTTGTTGTGATGTTATTTTTAACACCGATAAGCGGTTTTCTAATGCAGTAGAAATTGCCTCTACCATTTCCTGAAAATATTGATAGTAAAGAAATTCATGCTTCAGAATATGATTTAATATTTTCCAATCACTCAGTGTTTGGCAGGTATCAATTAATTTTTCTACTTCCTGTTGCCAACGCTGAAAAATTCTGTAGCTGAAAAAGCTGCTGCAAATATTACCTTTTTCATCCCAATAGGAAATACAAACTTGATGCTTCAGGGAATGGATTTTCTTGATTTGCTTCACCTTGTAGCCTTTAGCGTTTAAAGCTGCTTTCGCCTCAGGATGAGAAATAAACCATTGTTCTGGTTTAATTTTATTAGACCTAATCAGGCTGTGACCTTTACGGCGATAGGAGTTAATTTTGCGCGGACTACACAACATAATGCACCTTTTAAGCAAGTAACAGTCATGGCACAAATTTACTATTGGCGTTATCTCAATATTTAAAGGAAAATTGTTATATTAAAACTTAAACTTTAATATACTATTGACAACTATCAATGTCAATTGAAAATTAAAATTGTAAAGATTGCTGATTAAACTTGTAAATAACGCAGTTGAATAGCTAAACAAGCAGTGAACATTGAAAGCAGAGAAAAACTGATTGAAATTATCAAATTAGCTCGTGGTTCCATGAGTCAGCGAGCATTTGGCAAGCTTTTGGGAGTTTCGGCTACTGCTGTTCAATTGTGGGAAAAGGGTGTAAACGTTCCAGATACAGAGTATTTAGCGAAAATAGCAGCTAGAGCAGGCTATACATTAGAAGAATTACTCGGTTGCTTAGATGGCAAACCAATACCAGAAACTTCAGATTTAAGTTTGATTTTGAGACAAATCAAGCACATGCCTCTTAACCAAGTGGCGCAAATTGTTCAGGCGGCGGCTGATAGACTGGCTGCTGTAGCCCAAGCGTCTGAAGATGAAGCCAAAGCTAGTTGAACCAATCCATAACATGATTTTGCGCGGCTTACGCAACATGATGCACCTTTTTCCCCTAATTTGACCAAAGAGGCGGAGGGGCAGGGGGCAGGGAGCAGGGGGAGCAGTCCCCTGTCCTGGAGCCGTGGAGCGGAGCGGAACACGGGTATGAAGCCCCGCCCTTGTTTGTTCGCTCTTACTGGGGCGGAGTCTGAGCTTCTGTTCCAAGTCTTCCCCCTTGCCCCCTGCTCCCCTGCTTCTTGTGACAGCTTGCAGTCTGTAACGAATTTCCGCGATAAAATGGATGAGTATCGTTAATTTAGACAATTTTATATTTAAACTTGTAATTGTAAAGCCTAGATTTAATTTACCGTTGGCAAGTAAACTTGTAAATGCCTAAATGCCTAAATTAAATATTTATTTATCGCTGAGAATAAACTAGTCAATTCAGGGGAAAAATACTACAGCAGTGGATTTAGAAGCTAGAAAGAAACTGATTGAAGTCGTGAAAATGGCTCGTGGCTCGATGAGTCAAAGAGCTTTTGGTAAACTTCTGGGCGTTTCGGCTACTGCGGTGCAATTGTGGGAAAAAGGCGAGTCGATTCCAGATACACAAAATTTAGCCAACATTGCAGCGAGAGCAGGCTATACGATGGAGGAATTGCTGAACTACCTTGGTCTTAAGCCAGTGTCAGAATCCTCTGATGTAAATCAGATTGTCAAGTACATCAAATCTATGCCGTTAAGCGAAGTCGCCATTATTGGCAGAGTAGTAATGGATAGATTAGCAGCAGCTGCGGAAGCTTCGGTAGATGAAGTTAAAGCAAGTTAAATAGTTAGTTGAATGTTTGTGAGCGATCGCGCTTCTGTTTACAAGTAAACTTGTAATTTTATTGACATGAATATACGAAAATATTAAATTTTATTACAAATAAATAATAATAAATACAAATTTTATCAAAGTCTTGCTTTTTATTTGTTGTGCATAAGATAGCACTGGTGGAGAGAAAAGTAAGCCAGCATTGGGTGTGGAAACCTCTGGAATTAATTGAGATAATGTGAAAAAATTTTATTTTTTTGAGGTGTATTTATGTCACTACCTAATGAACCTTCAGCTTGGCAAGTAGAATCAAGCGATGCTTTTGTACCAGTTTATTATAAAGGTGATTTAGCTGGGTTTTTCAAAAAAGAATATGCTCATGACATTATTAAGTTTTTAAATGAGGAAGAAGTTTTAAAAAAAGCACTGAAATTGGCTTGTATTGATTTAGTTAAAGAAACTAATGGTGATAGCAAAGAAGTAAGCAATTTGATCAAAAAATATATCAAAATGAGTAGGCGTCCCAAGTACGGAACGAGAGCGATCGCGCTTTTATTAGCTGAAAGACAAAAGGCGCTTGATTTGAGTAGTCAGGAGTTTGCTAAATTCTGCGATACATTTAAACTTTCACCAGATGCACTCAATAATATTTATGCTGGCGAAGCTATTGAAGATAATTTATTAGCACCGCTTTCTAGGATACTAGGTATAACAAAAGAACAGTTACTAGAAGTGCGGGATGGTTCAAAAGAATAAGGGACTTACAACTAAAAAAATATACTAACACTTTTTAGGCAGAGGGGCAGGGGGCAGGGAGCAGGGGGAAAAATAAAAATATTTTCTCTCAGAACTTCTACATATCATATTGGTAGAATCTTGTGAAAACTGACATTATATTTTATCGGCTATTTCTTGAAATACCGAGTATTTTCTTTGAACTGATTAGCAATCATCCTGAGGAAGCCAACAATTATCAGTTTGCATCCGTTGAAATTAAACAAACTTCATTTCGGATTGATGGTGTATTTTTACCTGTAGAAACCATTGATAAACCGATTTACTTCGTTGAAGTGCAATTTCAACAAGATGACGAAATTTACTCAAGACTGATAGCAGAAATATGTTTATACCTGCGTCAGAACAAACCCCAAAATGATTGGAATGCTGTAGTTTTATATCCGAACAGGAATGTAGATACAGGAGATATAAAACACTATCGGGAATTTTTTGATAGTCAAAGAGTAAGAAGAATTTATCTCGATGAATTAGGTGATAATGCAACATTACCAATTGGCATAGCTACTGTTAAATTAGTAATTGAAGACAAAGATATAGCTATTAACCAAGCAAGGGAGTTGATCGCCAGAACTAGACAAGAGACAAACTCTCAATTACAGCAACAATTATTACAATTAATAGAGACTATTTTGGTTTATAAATTCCCCAATATGAGTCGGGAGGAAATTGAAGCAATGTTTAGCTTGAGCGAGTTAAAACAAACTAGATTTTATCAGGAAGCTTTTCAGGAAGGGAAGGAAGAAGGCATAGCACAAGGTGAGCGGACTGGTAAGTTAAAAGCAATAATACCAATGTTGTCTGCTGGGTTGACTGTAGAGCAAATAGCTCAAGCTTTGGAATTGAGTGTAGAGGAAGTTAGCCAGATAGTACAGCAACAGGCTTCTAATTCCACAAGCAGCGAAGCATAGCAGCAGAATTTGAATAATAGGGTAGACGAATGTCGAAATGGGGGCTGTAATTTAGGTATATATAACTTAATTAGATGTGAGTGTGACAATCTCAGACTCTTTTTTTATCATTGCTGAAAATTTCCCTGACGAAATATTAATTAAATTTTGTTAAGATTGACACGGCAATAACTCTTCATCCCCCAACTACCCATCCCCTACCTGAGAGAAACTTGATGCTGCGACTAGAACATATTAGTAAAATTTACCCTACAGGTGAAGTTCTTAAGGACATCAACTGGGAAGTCAAACCAGGCGATCGCATCGGCTTAGTCGGTGTCAATGGTGCAGGTAAATCTACCCAGCTAAAAATTATATCTGGGGAAATGGAACCCACATCAGGCGAAATCATTCGTCCTGCGAGTTTACATATAGCTTACCTGAACCAAGAATTTGAAGTTGACCCCAGTCGGACTGTCAGAGAAGAATTTTGGACTGTATTTAAAGAAGCGAATCAAGTACAGCTTTCCATCGCTGAGGTGACAAGAGAGATGGAAACTGCGACTCCAGAGGAACTGGATAAATTAATCCACAAATTAGACAAATTACAGCGTCAATTTGAAGCCTTAGATGGTTATGGTTTAGAATCACGCATCGGGAAAATCTTACCAGAAATGGGATTTGAACAAGAAGATGGCGATCGCCTCGTTAGCGCCTTCTCTGGTGGTTGGCAGATGCGGATGAGTTTGGGTAAAATTCTGTTGCAAAAACCCGATTTATTGCTACTGGACGAACCGACTAACCATTTAGACTTAGAAACTATTGAATGGTTAGAAAATTACCTCAGAAGTCTGACAACGCCAATGGTCATAGTTTCCCATGACCGGGAGTTTCTTGACCGTCTCTGTAACCAAATTGTGGAAACTGAACGCGGTGTTTCTACTAGTTACCTGGGTAATTATTCTGCATATTTGCTACAAAAAGCGGAAAATGAAGCAGCACAACTAAGTGCTTACGAACGCCAGCAAAAAGAAATCGAAAAACAACAAACATTTGTTGATAGATTCCGCGCTAGTGCTACCCGCAGTACCCAAGCCAAAAGTCGCGAAAAACAACTAGAAAAAATTGAACGGATTGAAGCACCAACCGCAGGGGTAAGAACTCTGCATTTCCGCTTCCCCGATGCACCTCGTAGCGGTAGAGAAGTGGTGAATATTAAAGAGTTGACTCATATCTATGATGATAAAATCTTGTTTTTAGGCGCGAATCTCTTTATTGAAAGAGGCGATCGCATTGCTTTCTTAGGCCCCAACGGTGCAGGTAAATCTACCCTATTACGGGTAATTATGGGTATGGAGCCACCTACAGAAGGTACTGTGAAATTAGGCGATCATAATGTAATTCCGGGTTACTTTGAGCAAAATCAAGCAGAAGCTTTAGATTTACAAAAGACAGTCATGGAAACAATTCACGATGAAGTTCCTGACTGGAAAAATGAAGAAGTGCGCACCTTATTAGGACGTTTCTTATTTACTGGAGACACAGTATTTAAACAAGTTGGTGCATTAAGCGGTGGCGAAAAGGCGCGTCTAGCTTTAGCGAAAATGCTCTTACGTCCAGCGAACTTACTCATATTAGATGAGCCGACAAACCATTTAGATATTCCAGCAAAAGAAATGTTGGAAGAAGCACTGCAAAATTATGAGGGTACGGCGATTGTTGTCTCTCACGACCGTTATTTTATCTCCCAAGTAGCGAATAAAATTGTGGAAATTCGCGATGGTGAATTCCGCGTCTACTTAGGCGATTATCATTACTATCTGGATAAAATTGCTGAAGAAAAAGAACAAGCCAAGTTAGAGGCGATCGCAGCTGAAAAGGCTGCTAAGAAAGCCGCTAAAGCCGCTAAAGCCTCAGCAAAACGTAAATAAGCAGGTCGTAGCAGTCAAATTTAAATCGGGTGCGTGATGCTAAAATTCCTTGGTTGACAAGGATTAATACCCAAGTTTAAGCATTACGCACTACTGCTATTTAAAGATTTATTAACCAGGAATTAACACACACTTGCAGAAATACCGCTCAATCTGCAACATCTATGATAAAACCCAAGTTAGAGACTAACTACTGACGGTACACAAAAGCTTTTTTGGCATAAATAGCCCCACACAATTATCACAAATAATACGCAAAAGTTACTAAAGTTAAAAAAAATCTAAAAAATACTGAAACTTTTCATAAAAGAAGTTAATAAGCAGAAATCCTCTTGCAGTGGTGATTAGCAGTGGTATCATTCGGGTATTACAAAAAGTAAAGGGCAATTTTACTATGACCAAAGCACCTGTTGCTCCTGTGGTGCTAGTCATTTTAGACGGATGGGGCTACTGCGAGGAGAAGCGTGGAAACGCGATTGTTAATGCGAAAACTCCAGTCATGGATAGCTTATGGGCAGCTTATCCACACACCCTCATCCGCACCTCAGGAAAAGCCGTAGGGTTGCCAGATGGACAAATGGGCAACTCGGAAGTTGGTCATTTGAACATTGGCGCTGGACGGGTAGTACCGCAAGAATTGGTACGCATCTCCGATGCGGTGGAAGACGGTTCTATCAAGCTCAACCCAGCACTTGTCAAAATTTGCCAGGAAGTGCGCGATCGCAATGGCAAGCTGCATATAGTCGGTCTGTGTTCCGAGGGTGGCGTACATTCCCATCTCACCCACGTAGCAGGTCTACTAGAGTTAGCTAAGGATCGGCAAGTTTCCCAAGTTTGTATCCACGCCATTACCGATGGTCGTGACACCACACCGACCCAAGGTATCAAAGCAATTGGGCAATTGCAAGAATACATAGACCGCATAGGTATTGGGCAGATAGTCACCCTGAGCGGTCGCTACTACGCGATGGATCGCGATCATCGTTGGGATCGAGTTAAACGTGCCTATGACGTAATGACCCAAGATGAGGTGACTGACAATCGCCAAGCTGTAGAAGTCTTACAAGCATCCTACGCTGCCGGAGTCACAGACGAGTTCATCAACCCCACACGCATTGCTTCTGGCGCAATTGCAGCCGGGGATGGAGTCATTTTCTTCAACTTCCGCCCCGATCGCGCTAGACAACTCACTCAAGCTTTTGTTAGCCCAGAATTTACAGGCTTTGAAAGACAGCTGATTCAACCCCTAGCCTTTGCTACTTTTACTCAGTACGATCCAGATTTAAAAGTAGCGATCGCCTTTGAGCCGCAAAATCTCACCAATATTTTGGGAGAAGTCATAGCTAATCAGGGTTTAAAGCAGTTCCGCACCGCAGAAACAGAAAAATACGCCCACGTTACCTACTTTTTCAATGGCGGTCTAGAAGAACCTTTTGCAGGCGAAGATCGGGAACTCGTAAGCAGTCCAATGGTAGCAACTTACGACAAAGCCCCAGCCATGTCAGCAGAAGCAGTCACAGATGTAGCGATCGCCGCGATTGAAAAATGTATCTACTCGTTAGTTGTGATTAACTATGCCAACCCGGACATGGTAGGACATACGGGTCAGATAGAAGCTACGATAGAAGCAATTGAAAAAGTTGATCGCTGTTTGGGTCGCCTACTTGCTAGCATTACTAAAGTTGGTGGGACAACAATTATTACTGCCGATCACGGTAATGCTGAGTACATGCTAGATGATGCGGGTAATCCTTGGACAGCCCACACCACCAACCCTGTACCTTTAATTCTGTTGGAAGGAGAAAAAGTCAAAATCCCTGGACATGGTACAAACGTCGAACTGCGAAGCGATGGCAAGCTAGCCGACATTGCACCAACTATTCTTGAGATTTTACAACTACCTCAACCATCAGAAATGACAGGGCGATCGCTAGTAGTCCCAGCCGGATATGATGTGCAACGCAGTCGTACCCCTGCCCAAGTAGGTTTGTAAACAAGATAACAGTTAACATTTAACTGTTAGCTTCACCCTGACACTTTTGTTTTGAAATTGACTATCTATTTAGATTGCTACCATGACAGTTTCTAATATTGTTCAAGGAATTTGGGCACTTTCCGCCGTTGGTTTAATCGTCTTAGTTTTGCTGCATAGTCCCAAAGGAGATGGTATTGGAGCCATTGGCGGACAAGCTCAACTATTTAGCAGCACCAAAAGTGCAGAAAACACCTTAAACCGAATTACTTGGGCATTAACAGTAATTTTTCTCGGTTTAACAGTAGTTTTAAGCGCCGGCTGGCTACCTAAGTAAGCATAGGGAATAGGGATATGGGGCAAAAAATCCAATACCCAACACCCAACCCCCAGAAAAATTTATTTCTACGACAGTTACTAGCAGTTCTTACCTTAGCCATAGGCACAGGGCTGCTAGTTATTTTTACTCATCTTCCTGCTACCGCCTCATTTCCTTCACCAAAACCCCATCCTCTACCGCCAACCTTAGCCCAATGGCAAGATAATACCAACAGTGGCGATTATTTTGGAGAAATTACACCCACTCAAGTTGGTTATTTAGTTTGGTCGCAGTTTCCCATTAAAGTTTACGTAGAAACGCCAACAACAATTAACAGCCAGCAAGCGCAAGCTTGGGTTAACAGCGTCTTACAAGCTGTGCAAGAATGGAATGCTTATTTACCTTTATTAATAGTAGAAAAACCAGAGGTTGCAGATATTAAAATTTTGCGCAAAGCACCACCTCTGCAAATTTCCCCTACTGATAAAATTCCCCGTGCGCGTTCAGCTTTAACAACCTACGAGTTATATACCAACAACAAAGTTTTATTGCATCGCTTCACTATATTATTGAGTCCTAGCCAGACTGGTAATTATGTCCTAGCCGCAGCGCGTCACGAACTCGGCCACGCCTTGGGAATTTGGGGTCATAGTCCGCTACAAACTGATGCTTTATACTTTTCTCAAGTACGCCAACCGCCGCCGATTTCTGCTAGAGATGTGAATACCTTGAAACGGGTTTATGAACAGCCAACTAGTTTGGGGTGGTCTTTGGTAGAGAATTAAATTAATAATAAAAAGATGTGGGTAGGGGTTTAGCAATGCTAAACCCTATAAAAAATCTATATGTATCGCGATTTTATTGAATTGGTATGACTAACTTAAACGTACAGATACCTGAATCTTTGTATAAACAAATTGAAGCCTTAGCAATTAGAGAAAATATGTCCATTGAAAAGCTTGTAGCGATCGCTTTATCTGCACAAGTTTCTGCATGGTTGACTAATGGCTATTTAGAAGAAAAAGCCAAAAGCGATAGTTGGCAGAAATTCCAGCAAGTTTTGAATAAAGTCCCTAATGTAGAGCCAGAAGAATACGATAAATTTTAGAGACTTAATATATAATCAACGACAAGATATGCATTAAATTTCCACCTATCTAAGAGTCATATACTAATGTGAAATTTATTCTTTATTACGATAGACCATAATGTGTTTTTACTATAGTAGCAAGTAATTGTATAAGTACACCAACTGTTATTGTACCTCCTTTTTCTTTCACTGTGTCCATAGCTTTTTTCCACATAGTCTCACTACGGGCAGTTACAGCAAAATCATGACCAGAGGATGTCAAGTTTCTCAATACAGCTTGAGGACTTTGACTAAGGGTATTGGTAGTAATATTTCCTACGGCAAGACCAGCATCAATTATTAAATATGCATGGTAATCAATTTGTTCTTGAGAATAGTTTTCTATTTTGATAACTGTAGGTGCAAATCCATGAGCAGAGTCTTCTATCAAAAGAATGATTTTACGAATTAACTCTAAATCTTGTTTCATATAATCTATTTTTTGTATTTAGTTTCTCTACAAAAACCTCATTGCAGCTACTGGAAAGATTCCCAGAGATAATTATTAATCTATAGGATATTTTTTATAATTTTTGATAGATGTTGTCTTCTCCATATTTGCAAGCTAAATCTTGCTTTTAAATTAGGTGGGTTGAATTAAACCTAAGATGAGTTAACGTAGCGTAATCCATGCTTTTAAAGGGTTTAAGGCTTTGTGAAGGTGCGATCGCATTTTACAAAGAATTGTGCTTTCCTACTTATTATAATACGCTACAATGTAAATTTTATCACATTGCTTTTTATATGGAATGGACAAAACTCTTAGTAGACCAACAAAATGATTTTATTCAAAGGCTGAAATCTGGTCATCTGCTTCATTGTGAAATAGAAGGACAAAATAGTGAGTTAACAGTCATTTCAGGCGAGAGATTAAAAAAACTAAGGGACTTTTGCTGGGAGATGGTGAAAAAGTATAAGCCAGACGACCCAAAAAAGTACTTTATTAATAATCTAAAAGGAAAGCTCGGTGAAGAAGTTGTAAAATCCCGTTTAACTAATTTCGTGACTGAAGTAGATTATGAAAAACGAATCGGCGGCGATGGAAAAATTGATTTTACATTGACTTCTCAGCCAAATATTGGCATCCAGGTAAAAGCACGTCAAGGCGATATTAATCAAGTCAAGTGGTTAATTAGCAAAGAAGAAGTTGATAAAAATGCTGTTTTAGTTTGTATCTTAATTCAAGAAGAAGTAAACGAATCACAGAATACATACAACCTGATTTTATCAGGATTTTTGCCAACAAATATGATTCAGTTCAGTGAAGGTAATAATTTTGCCTCATATGGTATAGATGAATTGCTATACTGTGGTGGTTTATATAGTTACTTACAAAGTTTAATACCTTCCCCACGTGAAAATGTTCAAAGTGGCTCTTGTGAAAGCGAAATTACTAGATATAATTCAGCTTTGGAAACATTAATATCATCTATTATTAATCAACTTCTTCAACATGAAGACTTCATTGAAAAATCTCAAAATATTATAGTAGCTGAAATGATTGGACAGGAAGCAACAGCTTATGATAGACACGACGGTTTAATAGATGGCTATGTGACATACTACCAACCTGCTCAAGCATTTTTTAAAATTGAAGATGGTGATTTTTATACCTTGGAATGGACAATTGCTTTTAAAGTAACCGGAACGGCAGATATTGGCTACGTTACTAGCGATGGCGAAGATGGGTATAACTCCGTTTTAGCTTTCTGCGAAGGCAACGTTAATATTAAATTTACAGATGATTTTCGGGACTACTTTCTCTTAAACGACAGCATAGAAGAAATAATTGAAGACGTGTTTTCAAGTATCGAATTTCAAGCAGAAATTGATTTAATTTCTTTCGATTAAATTCGCACTTTTATAGTACTTTATAAATCAAATAAACAAATCACAGTCAACCCTAAAGAATTCGCCCAAAGCTTGAGCTTGAGCTTTACTGATTTCTTGCTGACCATTAATCACTGCCGAAACAACAGCTTGAGAACCAAGAATACCAACCAAATCTGATTCTGTTATATCCCTTTGCTCCATCAAAAACGCAATATAGAATCAGGCTGAGAAGCTTTCCCAGGCAAATAGTATTCTTGTTCAAACTTTTCAATTAAAATAATTAGCAACTCATAAAGCTCATCCTCTTCTGGGCTTCGGTTAGAGCGGTGCATTAATTCTTCTACAATAGCTAAAGCTTTTTTATTCTCTTCTTCATTCCTAATCAGTTTTGGCTGATACTGCACTAATAAATTTTTATATTTATCTGAATTAAAAGTAAGGGTCATTTTTATCGGAAAAAGTTAGGTTTAAAACCTCGCCCCTAGTGGGCGAAAAAATCCTTGTTTCGCAAGGTAGGTAGAAACCCCACCCCTTGTGGGTGGCTGTCTTTAATTTTGAATTTTGAATTTTGAATTTTGAATTGATTCATACCAATTTAAATAATCTTTGCGACACATCAAAATATTCTAGAGGGCATGGCAGTGCCAGTGCCCCTACAATCTGTCGCATTCTTTTTTCCAATTGGTATTACATTTAATTTGCTCAGGTTCTAGCGGTTTATTCACAGACAAGCACAGGCGGTCAAATTCGCGCAATGTAGTCCGATCAATAAGTCCAGCCTTATGCAACCCTTTAGCTGTTTTGTGAACAGCTTCAAGAATTAGTGATTTCTTATTCGGCATTGTAAATCACCTTTCTCACTTCACCTTCGGGCTTGGTTGTTTCGATATCCTGTAGCGTTTAAGGAAAAAGTACTGATTAGCTGCACTATTCTATCCTCTCAGATGCAGTGCAGCTAACCAAAATTTATATCAGAACCTTTACTTACAATCTATGAGTTAGGGGTAAAGGTCGCTGTAGTAGAACTTCGCGATACAATTGTTCCAACTGAGTAATATTATCAGTGAGGGTATAGCGTTCCAATACACGCTTTCTGGCTTTCTGTCCCAACACAGTTGTTAACTCAGGATGATCTTGGAATAGTGGTAAGAGGGTTTTTAATTGCGATCGCACTGTCTTAGTATTTAAAACTACACCTGCACCTTTCTCTAAAACTTCCCCATCAGCACCCACATCTGTAGCTAAACAAGCCAAACCACAAGCCATTGCTTCTAACAGCGATAAAGATAGCCCTTCTACCAGCGAAGGTAAAATAAATACATCCGCTCCCTGTAAAATCTCGATGCGGCGGTTTTCATCAGCTATAAATCCTAGCCAAATAATCCCTTCTTCTGCACCATAAAACGGCTGTAAAGAAGATTTCAAAGGGCCATCGCCAACAATCAACAGCTTACTATCTGCTTCCATTTCCGACTGCTTCCAAGCACGCAGCAGGGGTTCGACGTTTTTCTCTGGTGCTATCCTTCCTTGATAGACAAATAAGCGTTCGGCTTGAAATTCTGCTTTGACTTGAGAACTTCCGGGAGCATATTTACTGGTATCAACTCCGTTAGGAATGACAGCAACTTTTTCTTCCCGCACGCCCATCCGCCCTAATAAATCTCGCTGAATTTGGGAAAATACAATCACGCGATCGTAGTTCACCAAAAAAGGTGCGTATAGCTGATAGGCCAAAAGTTGAGTTCCGGAGATCAGTTTTGCCCCTTTACCTGCAAATGGTGTGTGGAAAGTAGCGATGAGGGGCAAATTCAATTGCTCGCAAATTTCTGGAAGAATAAAGTCCAGGGGAGATAAAGTCAAAGAAGCGTGGACGATATCTGGTTTAATTTCCCGCAACGACTCAGTTAATACTTTGGTTGCTTTAAATGTGGGAATTGTGTAAACCTGAGACTTATAAAGGAAGGGTAAGGAAACTTCTTGAAATTTGGGCCAGTTATCAGGTTCAGATTCTTCTTGGGCAAAGTGGAGAAAGCTAACTTCATGCCCTCGGTCTAGCAAGGCATTTGTAATTTCTCGACTATAGGTTACATTGCCACAAAATGGTGATTTTTTTCCAATCCAGGCTATACGCATTCTTTATTTAGTTATAGGAAGAGCGGGTTTAGTATTTAGTTATTTTTCCTTTATGCTTGCGCTTTTATCTTGTTGTCATCACTGGCTGGTTAGCAGTCATCAAACCTCATATTTTCTCCCGATCAAATAGGTAAATTCTTAGCTTGCTTCAATTCGGAATGGAATAAAGATAACATTCAAAACTTAACAAAGTTCTCAATCTTTCGCTTCGATGTTGGCACTTCCAAATAGCAACAATGTCTATTTATCGCTTTAGTTATGCTATGGAGAATTTGTTAATAGATATGAGTTAATAAAAACCCCTTAAGCCAGGATTCACAATGCTCCCTAGTTATGCCTATGGTAATTTATGGCTGAGTTCAGTCTATCACGAAAACTTCAGCTTGCAGTAAATGATTAAGGATCTCAAATTAATGATTAATAACTACCGATGAGCGTTATACCAGGTAAAGATACCTCCAAAAAAGACGATTACAGCTAATGCCAAAAACACAGCTTGTAAGCCGATAAAGGTTTCTGCAACCCCAGCTAATGCTAAAGGTAATGAAAGGGCGATATTAATGACATTATTTTGCAGACCAAAAACTTTACCCCGCATGTCTGGTGGGGTTTCTGTTTGGATTGTGGTTTGCATCGGAATGCCAACGAGTGCGCCAAAAACACCCAACATTGCTACTAACAAAAGTACGATCCAGAGGTTGGTTGTAAATATGGATAAACCAATCAGCGCTGCGGCCATACCCAAACAACCACAAAGACTTAAGGCAGTATAAGAGAAGCGTTGACCAAACTGACCAAGAATTGTCGCTCCTCCAGCAATCCCGACACCACCAGCTGCTAATAAAAAGCCAAATTGCGAGGCTTTCATGTTAGGAATTATTTCTGCCATGCGCACAGCTAAAACAGTTAGGGCAGCAAAGATAGAAAATAATATGATTAATTGCACTAAAGCGCTACGTACACGATGATTGTCTTTGAGATAACGCAATCCATCGCGTAAATCAGCAAAAACATGGGGAAATTCGGTGGCGGCGTCGTGGGGTTTTTCTTTAGTTACCAAGAAACTCAAAATAATGCCCGCGATCGCATAACTCCCACCGACTAAAATTTCCTTACCTAATCCACCATGTCCACCTATTTGTAACCACAGTTGATCCGCGATCGCTAATAGTGGTTCTCCAACAGCAAAACCCACAATCACCGAGGCCATCATGGTTGTGGTGTACAGGGAATTAGCCGAAAGTAAATGCTGTTCTTCCACTACTAAGGGAATGGCTGTTTGTTCGGCTGGGGCAAAAAACTGTGTCAGGGTGGAAACTAAAAAAGTCACGCCTAAAATGATCAAAAACCCGACTGGCAAAACTCCTACTGGTTTCCAATCATGGGTAAACCATAACAGCAAGGGAATCACTAACACCAAAATCCCTCGCCAAACATTCGTGGCTACTAGCACCGTCTTTTTTGACCAACGATCTACAAATACACCAGCTAAGGAACCAAATAGCACGGCGGGAATGGTAAACGCCATCATTAAAGCGGATACCCAACCACTAATGCTTTGATGACTCGCTTGAAACTGGGTATTGATCAAGGCAATCATCAGTACCAGATAAACTTTATCTGCTAGCTGGCAAAAAACTTGACCGCCCCAAAGTGCTAGGAAATTTGGGTTTTTTAATACAGGTAAAAACCCCTTTTGGGGAAGATTATCTGAGGCTTCATCTTTACCTGAATCATTACCATTGACATCTGGCGGTTCTTGTGCAGGGGTGATGGGTGCTTGCCCATTCACCTCAGTTTTGGTTGATGTATCTTCTTCATTGATGACATCAGGTGTTGATTTTTCCGACAGCCAATTTTTATTGTTTTGGGAAATTTCCTGCGGGGAAAGATCCTGGTTGTGGATTTGACTCGGCCGAGGTTTGGGAACAGCACTCAAGTGGCTGGGTGCTGTAGAATCTGATGCTCTATTCTGTTTTTTGGCGTAACTCGGTGACAAAGGTAGGATTTTTGTATCCAAATCAGACGGTTGCATCATGGTTGGCAGCAAAGTAAGAATCGATTAAAGTGGCGGAGCGAATTTGACGACCTAAATGATACTGAGCATACTGGCGCAGGATTTGCTCAACAGATAACCAGCCGTCATCTTTAGCGGCATTTATATGCATTATCTCTGGTTGTGACAGCTGCTGGAGTAGATAAAGTTCTCTCGCATTTAAACGCTGAGAAATTACTGGTAGCTCTTGCTGATGTACAACTGTTTGGTAGGTAGAAGTGTCAGAGTTAGGGGAAGTTGAGGTTGTGGGGGCTTTCCCTGAAGAATTAGTTTGTCTCTCCCGTTGTTTTTCTTTTCGCAACTCTTCCCAAGTCGCCAAACCAACTATTCCCCCAGCAGCAATACTAAATCCAACTTGCCAGTGGGGGTCTGTAAAATTTGGTACTAGTTGACGTTGCGTCAAAGCACAAACTTGCACCTGTGGTGTCAACCCTGCCAAAGCTAAAAGGTGAAATACTCCATGAGCCAGATGTGCTAGAACACCTGCTTCGTTCTGAGACAAAGTTTCCAAACGATTGAGATGTTCGTTGAGCAACTCATAAAGTTCTGCTTGGGGTTGTTCGCTCAAAGCTTGACAGAGGACAATTTCTGCTAGATATTGACTGGCAGCTAATTTACCTAAATCTTTTGTCAACCCTGGATAGGTTTTTACTGTTTGTGCTTGTGTAATTTTATCAAGCGATCGCCCTTTGGCAATCAGTAGTTCATTGACGACAAACATGCCACTCCTACCACCCAGGCTAGAATTGTGCTTGCGTGCCCCAGGGGCAACAGCTCGGATTAAACCGAACTCAGGTGTCAAAATTGTTACTATTTTATCTGATTCGCCTAGTGCCTGGGTTTTCAGATTAATTCCCGTTACTTGATAAGTTCTAGTCATTAGTCATTAGTCATAGTCATTAGTCATCAGCCATAGTCATTAGTCATTAGTTGAGTAAATAAAGACAAATGACAAAACAACAAATGACTATTCAACCTTTTCCAGGTTATCTCGCTGGCGGATTAAATCAACACCACGAGATGTGCCCAATCTAGTAGCACCCGCCAAGATTAATTCTATGGCTTGATTAACGGTGCGAATACCGCCTGAGGCCTTAATTCCTACCCTTTCGCGGGCAATCTCCTTCAACAGACGTACATCAGAAATAGTTGCACCCCCATTCCAGCCTGTACTGGTTTTTAAGAATGCAGCCCCAGCTTCCATAGCTATTTCTGCTGCTATTTTTTTCTCTGCATCTGTTAACAGATTGGTTTCTAAAATTACCTTCACTGTTTGCCCAGTTTCTTCACAAATCTCCGCAATTTCCCGGTGGACGGCTTCAGTTTTACCAGCTTTTAACCAACCCAAGTTGATGACTACATCAAGTTCAGTGGCTCCATTTTCCACTGCTTCTTGGGCTTCATAAAGCTTAACAACTGAAGTAGTTGCCCCAGTCGGAAAGCCGATGACTGTACAGACTTTGGGATTTTTACCATGAAGGAGTTCTGCGGCTTGCTTAACATAGGTAGGGTGCAAGCAAACCGCCGCAAAGTGAAATCTATCTGCTTCTTCACACCATTGCTCAACCTGCTCTGGAGTAGCCGTTGGCGTTAACAGGGCATGATCGATAAATGGCGCAATATCAATGTCTGGATAGTCTGCTGCCATCGTGCCTTTTGCCAATTATTGATTATTAATCTTTATAAAAAATTAAAACATTTCTTATATATATATTAAACCACATTTATTACGAGTTTATCCCGAAAAACAGGCTACTGCATAGGTTTTAGATGAGAGCTTTACAGGTAGCCTGAAATTACCTACGTAGTTATAGCATTTTAGCTAGGGGCTAGGGGCTAGGGATTAGAGAAGAGATTAATGGTTATAAGTCGTAGTCAGGACTTTAGCGATCAAAACTTTACGATGAACTACTAGCTGTTAAAAAATCAAGAATAGTTTGCGCTAAGGCTTTTGATGCTAAATATGGTACGCCATTACCAATAGTTTTAAACATATTTGTGAGTGACATATTCTCTGGAAGGGCAAAATTTGCAGGTAAAGATTGAATGGCTAAAGCTTCAGCTACAGAAATTCTTCTAACCTTGTAGGGATGTAAATGTACTTCATTATTGCCATAACAAGCAGTTGGTGAATAGCGCCATCTGTGTAGGCGTTTAAAAGACTTTTTAGAATCATCTCCCTCAGCAACTGTAGCAAATTTTGTTATCCCCCCTCTAGGTTGAAAATAATGTTTAGCATTGGGATGTTGCAATACATCATTTTTTCTAAACCAGTATTCAACTGTAAGTTCTTGAGGAATATTCTCAGGACAATTAATTATAGAGTTTTCTTGAAATGGTTCGCACTTTCGCCAAGGATAGGCAAAAACTTTCTCTTGAGGATATAAAATGTAATTCTTCCAAAGAAATACATCTGTAAGTGTTACATTATCATTAATTATTTTTTTAATTAAGCTATTTCTGAAGCCAATTAAAATAATTCTTTCCCTATCCTGTGGTACACCATATTCAATAGCATTAATTAAGCGTTCCGTTAATATATAACCTGCGTTTTGTAATTTTAATTTTAAAGAGTCAAAAAATAAACGATGTTTTTTCGTGCGCCATAAACCTTTAACATTCTCAAATAAAAAGAAATCTGGTAAATGACGACAAATTAATTCAATATAAGCAGCAGAAAGTTTACCATTATCTCCCAAATAACCTTTATTTTTACCGCCAATTGAAAAATCTGGACAAGGAGGCCCGCCAATAAAGCCAATAAGATTATAAGATTTACGGCAATCTTGGACTAATTCTCTCAGTCGTTTAGCTGGTAATTCTTCTAAAAGTTTGCTTACATCTGCATCTTCCCCTTGATAATATCCATATTCAGGTAACGGTAGATTGAGAATTTGCCTAGAATAGCGGTATGCGGCGATAAATGGGGCAAATATTTCATTGACATAAACAATATTAAAACCGCTATTTTCAAAACCTAAATCGAGAAAACCTGAACCAGAAAAGAAAGAGAATATACAAGGCTGAAGGCTCATTTTATGAATACATAATTCAGAAATAAATAAATTTTTATTTAATATCATGAATAATATATTTTATTTAATAACATAACATACAAATAATGTCATATGCTTAAAGCATATATATAAATTATTAGCAGACTATGGTTTGATTAATATATAGCTAAATAAATCTATAATCCAATACAGTTCAGTTAGCGTTGAAAACATTAAACTTTGTAGGTTGGGTTGAGGAACGAAACCCAACATTTCCGGGGTTTTGTTGGGTTTCACTTCGTTCAACCCAACCTACGATGATCCTTAACTGAACCGTATTGATCTATAATCAACAATCAAATAAAAAGCAATAACTATGAGTTACTAATTAATGATATCTTTATACATTTATCCTAGCTGGCTTGTCCCAGTCGAACAAATTAGAAATAAAAGTGAAATTATCACCTTTATTCAACAGATAGCCCAGCAATAATTAGATAGAATTTTGTTAAAATATGTCTTTTGCTGTAATGTGCTTTATATATTATGAATTGATATTAAGTAAAAATTTCCAAATATTATGAATATGTCTGAACCTTTCGTTGACATTGACGCAATTTTTAATCTTGCTATGAAAGAAACCGAAGAATTGATGAAACTTGGCTTTGATATTAGCGATCCTTGTGCTGTCACATCATTAGAATGGTATGCCAATAAATATCCAGAAATTGCAGAAAGGTGTAATAATGCCTTGCTAGAACTAATTGACAAACAAGCTGCAACTACTCCTGCATTGGTTGGTGCTGCTTACTCTGACAATGATTTAGATGCTTTTTAAGTAATCACTCAGATCATCTGTGGTTGAACAATATTTAGTGATATTAAAATTAATTTGCACGCAAAGACGCTCATAATAACTTTGCGCCTTTGCGTGAAATTATCCGACAGCCTTCTCAACAGCAACTTCCGGTAACAAACGCTTGACACCTTGCTTAACAAAACCTTGCAGAAAAGCCATCTGCTGATTTTGCTGGAAGACATTTTGTAAAGTTTGCCGCAATTTCTCTAAATTCAAGTTATTACCAGAATCTAAAGCTATTTCTTGTTGTTGGAAATACTCTACTAAACTTAACCCAGCTACTCTGGTAAGATAAGCTGCGCTGACTCCCTGTACTACACCACCAGCGACAAAGGTAACGGCGTTACTTTTGAGTACAGTACTTACAGCTTTTGTGGAAAGTTCGACTAAACCCAGTTTCAGCATTAAACTTCCCATTGTTCCAGCTACGGTTTGCGCCTGTTCCAAAGAGAATTTCTGCTGATAAATATTACCCAAATCCATTACCATTTGGGCATTAATCGCCGCAGTGGCTAAAACATCAAGTGCGGGAACTGGGTTAGCAAAAGCAGCAGCCGCAGCTATCCATTGATATTGTTCTATAGTTGGGGTAGCGCGATCGCGTCTGACTCCATTTACCCAGTTTTTCGCCTCAGCTTTGAGTAACTTAGCTTTTCTCCATGTCGTCGCCCAAACTAACTTCTGAGCTTGCTGAGTCACAATTTTGCTGAGTTGCTGTGTTAACTGCTGGATATCTGCTGCTGGTTGTTCTAACCATTCTTGTACAGAACCGTCACTCTCATGCTTCCTGACTTTGATAGCAAGGGGAGACACAGCTGTTGCAACTAAATTTCCTTGTGTCCGTTGTTGTAATGACAGCAAAATACTAGCACGTTCATCTGGTAAATACTGGTCTTGCTTGTTGAAAACCAACATTACAGGTTGATTGGCTGCTTTTAGCTGCTGTAAAGTCTGAAATTCCGAATCTGTTAAGTCACCGTTGGTGAGAAACAGAACAAAATCAGATGTTTCTACTTCTGTGACAACATCGGTTTCTGAATTATCGCTAGCTTTGATAAATAATGGTGCTGTCTCGTAGAAGCTGAATTTCTGCTTGATTGTTGCTTGCCAATTAGACTTTAAAACTTCTATCAAGGTGGTTTTACCCACCGATTTACCACCAGTAACAGCTAGTTTAATTTCTTGGCGATCTAAATCTAAGAGTAATTGGTTAACTTGTTCTCGTAGGTAGCCTATAGCTGGATGATTTTCTGATTCTTGTACCAGTTGGTTAATTACGACTTCAGCTTGAGCGATCGCATTTTCTACATCGGCTCTTTCTACAAGCTTAATATCAAATTGCTCCACCCTAGCTTGCGGGCGATTTTTTTGGAATAACCACAATCCCCCACCAATAGCTAAAGCACTCAATAAACCAAACTCGCTAACTTGCACTATAGAATCGTGCCAACTATCTAACATCCACAGAGAAAAGGACAATCCCAATCCTCCCACTAAAATTGGTCGTTGTAACTTCACAACCGTTACTCTCCGAGCTTTTTGGATGGTTTCTACTCCAGAATAGATCAAAACCCTGTTTGTCCGAGTCACACAGGCGAACAAACACAATTTTCTTTACTTAGTGCTTGTAAAATTAATTCCCAAGCATCGCGATATTTTGCAGAACGAGGTTTACGCTGTCGTTTTTCAGTTTCCACAAGATGAATTTCGCTACCATAGCCGATGAAGACATCGATTGGGAAGATATAAAACAGGTCAAGTTGTTCTATATATATTAGGGCAAAATCAAAATCGGTTGGCTTATATGCTTCTCTTAGCATTAGCCGACGATTTGTTTTGGTACGGCGATTATCTACAACATAATTACCAGAAGGCTGATCGAACCAAGCATATTTGACTTGAATTTTGATTACAGTTCCTTCTACATCAAATGCTAAATCGTAAGGTAGCCTGTCGCCTATAGGTTTTAAAACTCCCCAACCCCGCTTTAAGGCGTGAAGAACAGCAGCTTGTTCGGCAATATCTCCTTTGAGCTTTGTGTCCATGTACTCGTAACGCACAATAACTAAAACAAAACCCCGCAAACAATAAAGCTTGCAGGGTCTTATTTTGTTGTTAATTTGGTGGCGGGAAGTGGATTTGAACCACTGACCTTCGGGTTATGCTTACCATCTACAGCTTTCGCTGCCCAGATTTACTGGTTTGTGGTCTGGACTGTCCCTTCACCCTCGTCTTTATCGTTAGGGTGCCTGCCTTCCAGTCTCTACACCTTCTCTATTTCTAGAGCTTGGTTCGGGATTACCACGCTAATGGCTTCCCCGAGTTTGACAGGTAAACGCACGTAAGTTTCTTTACGTACCGCCCAATGCAAAATCAACTGATAAGCGTTTAGTTAACTTTGCTTGTTGAGCCCGACGAGCTACCAGGCTGCTCTATCCCGCGTCGCTTGTTCACTTTTTTAGTATAAACCTAAAGTTTAGATTTTGGCAACTACAAAAGCGATAATTCTCCGACAACTTCTAAACGCTTGTATTTTCCTAAGATCATAAACTTCTCAGATAAGCTTTCGGCAACGCTGGGAGTAATCCAGCCCATTTGTTGCAGTAAGTGAATGGCAACTGCGTATTTTGCCCGCTTGCTTCCATCCATAACTTTAATTGCTAATCCCATGCCTTCCCCTAATCGGCCAATGCACTGTACTCCTTCTGCACCAGCTTTACTTACCAATTCCCCAGGAGTTAAGCGCATGAGTTCGGTATCAAATTCCCCATCTCCCGCTACCATTGTTGGGTGATGAGTCATAGCTCTGACAATCCGCTCCATATCTAAAGTTTTCCCGGAGGCTAGCAAGGCATAAAGCGAACCCATCTGACCCAGTTGCATCAAGTAAGTGGGTGCGCCACAATCATCATGAACGCCAATAAATTCCTCAGATGGCATTCGCAGCAATTCTGCTACCTTGCTGAGAATTAGCTGTTGGACTGGGTGTTTGCGTTCTAGGTAATTATTTAAAGGCCAATGGCGTTGCTGACATACGGCTAACATTCCCGCATGTTTCCCAGAGCAATTGTATTCTAGAGGACTCCGCTTACCTTCAGGAACCGGACATTGGAGGGTGCTGGGGTCAAGATCGGCTCGCCACAGGATATTAAATACCTGTCTGACTTGCTCTATGCTACCTTTATGGGAACTAGTGATGATAGCTAAGTCGCGATCGCTGAGATCGTAACGTTCTAAAGTACCTGTAGATGTGACTGCTAGGGCTTGAAATGGTTTTAGTGCTGAACGGACAAATGTAGCCGTTTCCGCATTCCCAGCAACGGATAAAACCCGTCCCCGTTCGTCGCAGACAACAGCTTGGACTATGTGCCTCGATTCAATAATTCCTTCCCGGAGCAACCTGACTTCCAAGGCTGCGGCTTGAGTTCGCTTTCCCATTGTCATGGGTTAAAATTTATCTCTTATTGTTATTTTTTATGATTTGTCAGTTGTCAAAGACGCGATTGATGGCGTCAGTTGTCAGAGACGCGATTAATCGCGTCTGTACAATCGTCAGTTGTCTGTTGTCAGTTGTCTGATGACAAATGACTAATGACAAATGACTAATGACGAGTTATAACAAATGCCAAACTATACTACCAGCAACAAACATTCCTGCCAAGCCAGCAAAGGTTAGTTGCAAGCGCCGGAGAATGGGTTTGATTTCGTAGGTGGCGATTAAGCGATCGCGGTTTAATATTTCCTCTGGTTTAATCCAAGTTTGACCGTCATACCATCCAGACTCTTCATAAAATACTGCGCGGCTAGTTAGGCGATCGCTTACGTAATACCAACCTAAGTACAAACGTACCAGTAGGAGGATAACGCCAATACTTGCGCCTGCTGCACCGCAAAGAAGAAACTGGCCAATCTGCTTATGTGGTGGAAAACTAGCTGCGGCTACGGGGCCAGCTATAATCCAGGAGAAACTCCAAAGCATGAGCATTTTGGTGATATGTTGCCGCCAATTTAGGGCACAATCACTAAATAGCCAAGATGTTCTTAATTGTTCGTACTCATTGAGTGGTTGTTGTTCAGTCGGAACTGGGCAATTAGAAACCGAGGATCTTATCATGTTGGCTTACCCCCACCGTCGTCGGCTGTTGGAAGTTCTAAACGTTCAGCATGAGACCAGAATGCTTCTAAATTATAAAACTCCCGCTCCTTCGGCATCATGATGTGGACAATCACTTCGCCATAATCTTGCAATACCCAACTTCCTTCGGCTTTACCCGCAGTGCGCAAAGGATTTCGTTGCAAATCTGTTGCTACTTGTTCTTCTATAGCTTCAGCGATCGCTCTCACTTGGACGCGAGAATAGCCTGTCATCACCACAAAATAATCTGCTAAGTACGATACATCTCCTACTCTTAGCAATAAAATTTCCCCAGCTTTGCGGTCTGATGCAGCTTCGGCTATAGTTATCGCTAATTTTCTGGCTTCATCGGTTTCGGTCTGTGGGCTAGTGATCGCGCTTTTTTTCAAAGATACGGACTGTATAGGAAAATCTCCTTGGTAAAATTCAGACATTAACCCTCAGGTGCTTTATGCCTTTTGTTACATCTTTTTACAATTTTTCACAACCCATTAGCTTGTAGCTGTTTAAATTGTTTTTTTTGCATCCTAACAAAAAAAAGGTCTGTTTGGATTTTGAACTCAGTAAGCAACCCTGTGTTGCTGAGTTAGCTCAGGGACTAGAAAGCATGATTTCACCTAAATCGCTCGTGAGAATAGAGACAGACTCAATATGGTTAGTTACTGAGCAAGTTTATACTGCAAGCAATTAGTCGCGAATTACATTTATAATTCAAAATGTATTATAATTATAACTACATGTTGTATACTATTCCTCTTCTCATAGGAAGAAAGCATAGAGAAATCATACTTACTACAGAGCATCTGACACAATCAATAAAAACTCCACCCATAAAGGGATAGGATATTAGACTACTTTCAAAAAACAACTCACAACTGACAATTGTACAGACAAGGGTTATCGCGTCTCTGACAAAGGAAACGAAATAAAAATTGAGGTTATTAACAGTCCCAGATAAATAGTCAATTGACTATGGACTATTGACAACCTCAATTTAATTATCACCATATCGTCAGCTTGATTGCTGATAGTTAGGGAGCATCCCAAATGTGCAAAAACGCCCTCACCCTATAAGGGTGGGGCTAGAAATACGAAGCCTGCCTTCGCAGGCTATCAAACTTTTAGCCTGCGAAGGCAGGCTTTGTTGGTATAGCAATACCCTTCTAGGGTATTGCGTCAAAATTGGGATGCTCCCGATAGTTACTATCGCTACATACTGTTGTGGCAATTTTAAACTTCTTGATTCGAGATTGTTGTTGCATTAATTACTGGCTCGTCTACCATAAGAGATTCGCATAATGACTCATAGTTATTTAAAGCTTGCTCAAATGCATATTGTTCCACAGCATATTGACGGCTTTTATAACCAAAATTTTTGACTTTTTTGGGATTTTGATACAAGTCTAAAATTGCATTTGCTAAAGCTTGAGGATCTTCTGGAGGGACAACAAAGCCACCACCACTTTGCTTAATTGCTTTAGCAGCAGTACCATTTTCCGGTACAGAAGCAATTAATGCTCGTCCACTAGCAAGTAATACTTGTATTTTTGACGGCATATTGAAAGATATCACATTTTTCTTTTGCACTACTAACCCCACATCTGCAGCCGCTAACATTTGTGGTAATTTTTCTCTGGGTTGAAAGGGTATCAATAAAACGTTGTCTGCTCCGAAATTTAGACATTCTTGTTGTAACCTACGTAACCCTTTCGCCTCCCCTGCGATCGCAAATACAATATCTGGGATATGGCGTAACATCGCAGCAGCTTTCACCACTGTTTCTAAGCCTTGAGTAAGTGCAATATTTCCTGAATAGAGAACTACAAATTTATTTTGAAGATTGTGTGTGGCGCGAAATTGATTATTTTCTTGAGGTAAAGGACGAATAAAATTCACATCTACCCAGTTAGGAATAGAGACAATTTTGCTAGCTGGTACACCCTTTTTGAGCAAATTATCGATGAAACCATCAGCAATCACGCTAATTTTAGTAGCGCTGTGATAAGCAAACTTTTCTAACTGTGTAAATAGCTCGATGAGTAATTTATTTTTCAGTATTCCTAAGTGAATAGCCGCTTCTGGTAAAATATCTTGCAGATTTAAAATTACAGGACAGTTATATAACAAACCTAAAAGGGAAGCTGGCAAGCAAACAGGTAATGATGGCGATGTAGAAATAATTACATCAGGTCGCCAGCCTAACAGTGCAGGTACAAAACTAGTGACGACAAAACTAGCATCTAACAATATTCGATCGAGTAACTTAGGTTCTGGACGAACCCAGACATAACTGCGTTGAATTTCCACTCCGTTTTTATATTCTGTATGAAACAACTTACCCCGGTAGTTAGAGTAGATTTGACGTTCCGGGTAGTTTGGCATAGCTGTAACTACACGCACCTGATGTCCCCGCTTTACCAGTCCCTCTGCTAGTTCCGTCATTAGCGGAGCAATACCAATAGGTTCTGGATAGTAGTTGTAGGAATAAATCAAAATCCGCATAAAAATTAGTCAGAGTTATCTGGTTTTTTATTGAAAAACAATATTTATTCCCAAGATTTTTTGAACTTCTGACACACCCTAATTCATTGTCCCTTTAGTCTGTTTTTCTGTCATTGATTTTTCTATGAAGATTAAGTAAACTTTGATATACTTACTTAAGTAAGAATTAAATTAACTGTAAATAATTACATCTATAAAGAAGAATCTAAGGAAGTAGAATTACTTACGTATAATTCTGGTTTTTTATCTTGATTGGACAGCACAATATTCAAGTTCTCAGATTAAATACTGAAAGTTAGAGAATTTGGGATAAAAATTTGCGAGTTCGCTCTTGTTGAGGCTGGTTGAAAAAGGAATCTGGTGTGCCTGATTCGATCAGAAAACCACTATCCATGAGGATTACCCTATCAGCAACTTCACGAGCAAATCCTACTTCATGGGTGACTACAACCATTGTCATTCCTTCCCTGGCGAGATTGCGCATCACATCCAAAACTTCTCGAACCATTTCGGGATCTAAAGCTGAGGTCGGTTCATCAAATAGCATGATTTTAGGCTGCATAGCTAAAGCACGAGCGATCGCTACCCGTTGTTGCTGTCCCCCAGATAACTGTCCGGGATATTTATGGGCTTGTTCTAAAATTCCCACTCTTTCTAGCAGTTGCATAGCTAAATCTTGGGCTTTCGCCTTCGTCCAGCGACGCACCCAAATAGGAGCCAAAGTAATATTTTGCAGTACTGTTAAATGGGGAAATAAATTAAATTGTTGAAATACCATTCCCACTTCTTTGCGAATTGCGTCAATATTGCGCAAATCATTGCTAAGGGTAATACCATCGATAATAATTTTGCCTTTTTGATATTCTTCTAAGGCATTAAATGTGCGGATAAAGGTAGATTTACCAGAGCCAGAAGGCCCCATTAAGACAACGACTTCGCCACGATTGACTGTTAAGCTCACACCTTGGAGTGCATGAAATTTCCCATACCATTTATGAACATCTTCGGCAATAATGATGGGATTTGATGTTGATTGTGCCATGAAAATTTACCTTAAATAACTAATTCCTATTTGATATGTGAACTAAGGGGAAAAGGGGCAAAAGGGAAGGGAAGGGGGACAAGGAAGATAAGTATTTATGAATTATTTAGGATTGCTATATTAACTATTGACCATTGACCATTGAACAGACAAGGGTTATCGCGTCTCTAACAATTGACTATTGACTAATTTGCTTTTCTAAGCGTCGAGAAGCTAGAGACATCGAGTAACAAAATACCCAATAAATTGAGCCAATAAATAAATAAACCTCTGCATATCTGCCAATAAATTGTGGTTGTGCCAAAATTGAACGGGAAATTCCTGTTAGTTCTACTAATCCTACTAAAGATAAAAGTGAGGTATCTTTAAATAAACCGATAAATTGACCAACAATTGCGGGAATTACAGCCCGTAAAGCTTGAGGTAGTATAATTAATATAGTCACTAACAGAGAATTCAAGCCTAATGCTTTTGCGGCTTCTACTTGTCCCCGCCATACAGCCTGAAGTCCGCCACGCACGTTTTCTGCCATATAAGCCGCGCTAAATAAAACGAGTCCGGTAATTGCGCGTACTACTCGATCTAAACGTAAATCAACTGGTAAAAATAATGGGAGCATTACCTGAGCGAGAAACAAAATTCCAATTAGAGGTAGTCCTCGAATTATTTCAATATAGAGAATTGAAAACCAACGAATGATTGGTAAATTGCTAGTACGTCCTAAAGCTAGTAAAACTCCAATGGGGAAAGAAAGAACAATACTAACTGCTGCCATTAACAAGGTAAGTAGTAAACCATTCCACGAATTTGTAGATACAGATTGCCAGCCTAATCCACCACCAATTAACCAAATAATCAGACTAAAAGATAATAACCATGTTAAGGAAAGCCAAGGCAATATTATTTTAGGAAATTTTCTGCCTATTCCGAATCCGATAGCTAACAAAATAGAAATTAATAGTAACCAACTTCGGGATGTCAAATCCCCTGGTAAACCCATTAAAAATCCAGCAATTATAAAAGTATAAACTGCAATTTGACGCTTTGTTAAATGCTGTTTACTAGAAAATACACCCCATGTTATTGCAGTTAAAGTGGACGCGATCGCCAATACAATCCACACGCGCCAATATAAGGATTGGGGAAATCTACCAACTAAGAATAAACGTAAGTTAACTTGAACTACTGTCCATTGTGCTTGGGTAGTTGTCCAAATAATAATGCTTTTGGCTAACCAAATTAGGAATGCTATACAGATAATAGTCAGTAAGCTGTTGTACCAAGTATTAAAAAGATTTTTACGCAGCCACAATAGTTGAGGATTAGTCATTTATCAGAGACGCGATTAATCGCGTCTGTACAGTTGTCAATTGTCAATTTTCTCTCTTATCCCGTTATCTTTCTTGAATTTGTACTATGCGGTTGAACAAATTCATGACTACGGAAATTGTTAAACTGAGGGTGAGGTAGGTAAGCATAATTAGTAACATGACTTCTACGGCACGCCCAGTTTGGTTAAAGGTGGTGGAGGCGACAAAATAAATATCGGGGTAGCCAATAGCGATCGCTAAACTGGAATTTTTGGTCAAGTTGAGATATTGGCTGGTTAGCGGTGGGATGATTACCCGCAAGGCTTGGGGAAACACCACCAACCGCATGACTAACCCTGGTTTTAAACCAAGCGATCGCGCAGCTTCCCACTGTCCTTTAGGTACTGATTGAATCCCAGCGCGGACAATTTCGGCTATAAATGCGCCTGTATAAAAAGTTAAACCCAGTAGTAAAGCAGAAAACTCTGGAGATAAAGTGAACCAAGGAAATTCTGCACCATTTTGGCTCAGGTAAATCAACCCCCAGAGAGAGATTTTATTTTCAACTTTGGGGAAACCAAGAAATACCGCAAAGTACCAAAACAGTAATTGCAGCAGTAACGGAGTATTGCGAAAAATTTCTACGTAAACTAGGCTGATATTTCTGACTAACCAATTATCAGAAAGTCGTGCAATTCCTGCACTAACTCCAACAATTGTTGTCAGCAAAATTCCGATAATTGCTATGCGCAATGAGTTAATTAGCCCAACCCATAAGGCTTGACTATAGCTATCAGTTGGTTTGTAAGCAATTAAAGTTTCACCAATATCAAAAGATGCTTGTTGCTGGAGAAAATTAAACCCAAACTGAATACCGAGTTGCTGTAAATTGCGGTTGAGGTTACTCCAGAGAATTGTGACTACAAATGCTGCTAAAAATACAGCGATTAATTGTCCTGCAATTCGCCAAAAACGGCGATCGCGCCACAATAATTTGAAATTTGTCATTTGTCAGAGACGCGATGAATCGCGTCTGTACAATGGTCTTTTGTCATGAGTTCTGGATGTGGGTTTATCTGATCCTGCGATTAACGGAAAGGTGGAGAATAGAGTAATCCGTTTTTTGACCACAGTTGATTTTGACCGCGTGCTAAATTGAGTTTTGTTTTCGGGCCGAGATTGCGATCGTAAACTTCGCTATAGTTGCCAACATGCTTGATGATTCTGGCTGCAAAGTCGTTGGTTAACCCCAGACTTTCACCCAGGTTTCCTTCTGTTCCTAAAAACCGCTTAATATCTGGATCGCTACTAGTGGCAAATTGTGCGAGATTTTGAGAATTAATCCCTAATTCTTCAGCTTTAATTAGGGAATAAACTACCCATTTGACAGTATCCGCCCATTTTGTGTCTCCTTTGGCGACTGCTGGTGCTAATGGTTCGGATGAAATGACTTCATCAAGAATTACATTGTCTTCTGGTTTGGGTAGAAGCGATCGCCGCGCCACTAACGCAGAGCGATCGGCTGTAATTCCATCACAACGTCCTTGTGCATAGGTCGCAAAGGTAACGTTAACATCCTCAAACACTACGGGTTTATAAGTAATACCCCGTTTGCGCATTTGGTCGGCTAAATTTTGTTCAGTAGTCGTTCCAGTTTGCACGCAGATAGCTTTATCTTTTAAGTCAGCTAATGATTTTACACCGCTACTTTTGCGGATCATAATCGCTTGACCATCATAAAAAACCACAGGTGCAAATTCCAGACCGACAGAGGTTGTACGGCTCAATGTCCATGTGGTGTTGCGGCTGAGAATATCTACTTCCCCAGTTTGTAAGGCTGTAAACCGTTCTTTGGCGCTGAGATTGCGAAATTCCACTGCATCGGGGTTGTCAAATAAAGCTGCTGCGACGGCGCGACAGACATCAACGTCAATTCCGCTATATTTTCCATCAGTTCCGACAAAACTAAATCCTGGAACTTCACCACTCACACCACAAATTAGCTGACCCCGGTTTTTTACCGTATCCCAGCGATTTTTAACTGTTGGTGCTGCTTGCGGACTAGTGGTGCTATTTGCATTGTTATTTGCATTTTGGGATTCGCCACCACAAGCACTAATGGCAAAGATAAGAGGTGCGATCGCTAAAATTAAAGCTGATTTACCCATAAAAGTTGTGGACATTTACATGATAAAATGTGTTTACTACTACAATTGTTCTGTAAAACTCAGTAGATGTTTGTAATATAAAACTTTTTGGTATCCTGTATTAAAAATTTAGCTAATACAAACATATTTTTTGATAAAAAATCTAAAATTGGCACAAATCAAAAGCAGTATTATGGGGCTTTTAATCAGCAAAAAATAATTATTTAACTATGTCGAAAAGCTATAACTTTGAACTTCTACTCAGCATCAACTAGATAATATAAGACTTAGGCACAGTCTATCAATTCCTGTGTAGACTCTCTAAATTCTTGGCATACTTGGAGTCTAGGCGGTTCAATAAATTCAGTATTTTTGAAATTCTTGCGTAAATCCTGTAATCAACAAAAGCTGAATTGCATAATTCTAGGAAAGCAGAAGTAGCTGTACTAACTTAGGCAGATGCCACTAGCAGGTTAAACTAGGTTTGGTAACAGCTGCTCCAGCATTCCTTATGAGGCTATTATGGGAGCTCATCTGAAACAGATTGCTAAATATTTAGACAACCTTGGTTGGGATTATCGTGTTGATGACGAAGAAGAGCGGATTATCACAGGTGTGGAAGCCGATCACCTAGAAGACTTCCTGATAGTTGTGCAATTGGATGAGGAAGGCAAATTTTTTCGGGTATTTGCGCCTCAAGTGATCGCAGGAGTTCAAGAGCATCCTTATAAGGGAGCTATTCTACAAACCATGTTGGCGATTTCTTGGGAAACCAAAATGCTGCAATGGGAATATGACCCATCAGATGGCGAAATCCGTGCGATTATCGAGTTTCCCTTAGAAGACTCCATCCTCACAGAGAAACAATTTAACCGTTGTTTGAGCGGCTTAATTCAAATTGTTGATAGCATCGCCATGCCAAGGTTAAAAGAGGTCATGGAAACAGGTAAAGACCCTGGTAATATCGAACTGGGCGAAAGACTGTTACTGAGTATTCAAGAAGAGGCTCCCGGATTATTAGAAATCCTTGAAAAAGCAATGGAAGCCAGAAAAAAGCGCGGAAGTTTTCCTAACGAGTGAGGCGGATTATCACTGAAATAGCTATACTCCAAAGTGATACCCTCACTATATACTGAATTTTTCTAGGGCTGGATTTTATGACATCCTATGCAACCTCCTCTGCCAAAGCAGAAATGAGTGAACTTCGGCGTTTAAAAGGCTTACTACCGCCAGAATTGCAGAGCTGGGTCACCGTTGAAGGCACAACTGAGGTCAATCCACCCCTGATCCGTAGCGAAGAAATTGGTAAAGACCAAGTAGAAATTCAAATTGACTTGGTGAAATGGGACAGCCTAGCTATGGATCAGCGTAATCTGCTGTTTTGGCACGAAGTCGCCCGCATTCAAAATGACACAATTCCCAAAGATGGTTGGGAAATGGCAGCATTAGCTATTGGTTTAGGTGGTGCTGTCGGTGAGTTGTGGGTACAGGATGGATTGTTACTAGTTTTAGCATTAGCACTTTGCGGTGTTTCTGGTTGGCGTTTATACCAAAAAAATAATGGAGAAAAGCAACTAAAAGAATTAGTTGATGCTGACGAAAAAGCGATCGCACTAGCAACTCGCTTTGGTTACAGTCTCCCGAATGCTTATAAAAGTTTGGGTAGTGCTTTAAAAACTTTAATTGATACCACCGCTAGCAAACGCCAGCGCTCAAAATATGAAGCAAGACTTTCTGCCCTCAAACGCAGTGCCAATAAAGCAAAAACTAAATCTAGACCTGTAGATGAAGGTGGATTTTAATCAGTGTTTCCACCCGCTTCCTAGTTGCTTGTGTAACTAGGGAGCAGGGGAGGGAAGG
The DNA here is from genome assembly GCF_014696435.1 of Calothrix anomala FACHB-343. Classification (GTDB taxonomy): domain Bacteria; phylum Cyanobacteriota; class Cyanobacteriia; order Cyanobacteriales; family Nostocaceae; genus Aulosira; species Aulosira anomala_A. The sequence goes on from NZ_JACJQG010000009.1 coordinate 148,913, forward strand.
GGACAAGGAGGGCAAACAATTCAAAATTCAAAATTCAAAATTCAAAATTAAGAATTCTATTTGACTGTTGACTGTTGACTGTTGACCAATGCCCCATGCCCAATGCCCCATGCCCTTTTACAACTGATTCAACATTTTATGAGTTTGCGGCACAACACGAACGTGATGCACAAACTTTTTCATTAGAGCTTGCCACTTCAAAACCTGTTCTGGTAAAGGGGCAACTATAGGTTTATTTGCCAATTTCTCCCAGTCAGCCAAAGGTGTGACAGGTTGTAAAAAAACCGGGATTTCAGGACTCACATCTGCCACTAATAAAGCTGAACGCTCCAATTCGGTAGGCTCTGTGTTTTCGGAAATAATTATCTTGACAAAAACATCTAAATGTGAGTCATAACCTAATTTAAGGCATTGAGCGTGTTCTTGCCAATAGCTTTCACCGCTAACACTAGGTAGCTTAAAATCCATGCCTACGGAATCTAGGTAGGGTAAGAGCATAGCTAACTGTTCTGGGCGATGACCTCCAGTCTCTAGATATATGGGCAGATTGGTGAGCGATCGCACCTGGGGGAGAAATGAAGCCAAAAAAGGCGCATGAAGCAAAGGTTCGCCCCCAGTTAAGCTGATGCTATCGTGTAGAAAAGGAATATTTTGCCGTTCAACCCATTGTAATAAAGTGGGTAGGGAGACAGGATTAGAATGCACTTCAAAATCCCGTAAGCCTGGGGTTTGCTCTATATTACAGGTGTCTGGTGCATTCCAAGTATGGGCGCTATCGCAAAAGTGACAGCGTAAATCACAAAAAGCAAAGCGAATAAAAATCTGCCTTGTCCCGACATTGAGTCCTTCCCCTTGAATAGCAGAAAAGACCTCTATCAGACGTGCAGTAGGATTAACCGTAGTTTTAGAAGTCATGGGATGATAGCCAGGCGATCGCGCTGCGTCTTCACAACAGCAAGTAAGCTTTTTTAGTCTCTTGTTCTATTGTGAATCTTCGCAGCCATCTACAGTTTCTACCAAGTCACCCGCAATTAGTCCTGATTTCTACTAATTACAGGTGATGATAGATAATTACATGAGGACAAAATTAATGTTTTGCAGCTTACATTTACCCAGCAATTAAAGTGCAGAGCTTCATGACTAGCCAACTTCAAGAGGTCGATTTTCTCGTTACTTATTTAAATGAAATAGCAATAGTGCAAGTACCTATCCGATTGACTGTGCTTGAAGGCGTAGAATTCAAGCAAACTTGCCAAAAGTTAATTCAGGAAAATGCACAAATTAAGCAAATAATCATCGACTTTCACCAAACTACTTTTATGGATAGTAGTGGTTTAGGTGCTTTAGTCAGTAATTTCAAAACCGCCAAGGAAAAACAAGTATTATTTATACTACGTAATGTAACTCCTCCAGTAATGGCAGTCCTCAACCTCACAGGATTGGATCGAGTTTTTCCCATTGAAGCCTTGGATATATTAGCGCAAAAAGAACAACATAGTCTGCCAAGTACTCAGGTATCGTCTGCGCGTCAGGTTGAGCAGCTACCTACTACTCATCCTTCTGTAGCATCTTGGATGAAACGGTTGATTGATATAGTGGGAGCGCTCTTCGGTTTAGTAATTACAGGATTTTTGCTGATTCCCATTGCCATTGCTATTACAATTGACGATCCCGGCCCCATTTTCTTTAGTCAAACCCGTTGTGGTTGGATGGGGAAGCGGTTTGAAATTTGGAAATTTCGCTCCATGTGCGTGGATGCAGAAGCCAAAAAATCCCAAGTAAAAAACCAAGTACAAGGTGCTTTTTTTAAGAATGAAAGCGATCCTAGAGTGACAAAGGTAGGGCGCTTTTTACGGCGTACTAGTCTCGATGAATTACCACAATTTTGGAACGTTCTTCAAGGTGATATGAGTTTAGTTGGTACTCGACCACCTACACCTGATGAAGTAGAACGCTATGAAGTACCAGAGTGGCAACGTTTAGATGTTAAACCTGGGATGACAGGCGAATGGCAAGTAAATGGCAGGTCAAAAGTACGTAGTTTTGAAGATGTAATTCGCTTGGATTTACAGTATCAAAAAAATTGGAGTTTACTGTATGATCTGAAGCTAATTTTTAAAACTGTAGCTATTCTTTTTAATAAAAACAGTGGTGCAGTTTAAGAAATTAGTTGCATTTCAAATTTTTGGGTAACTCATAAATCACGCAATTAATCTGTGTGCCTCAGTTGAATTTACTATGAGGTACACAGATTTTTTATTAATTATTTATTTTTTTCATTAAATTAAAGATGAAAAACTAAAATACGAGATTACAAGTTAGTGATGTAAAGATAATTGTAAACAATGTTTTGTGGCCTTATTTCTGCCATTCTCAAATAGCTATCTACCAAAATATTGCTGATATAAATTACAGCTTATCATTACTTGATTATTTTGCATATTCACCAGCCCCATACTATGTAACTTAAAAGCCTGTACTTGCTCTAACTCTATTGGCGCTTTTGCTTTTAGTAACTGCTCAAAAGCTATTGCTAGTTCTGGGTGCTGTTGTAAATACCACAAGTGTTGATGGAGATATTCACTATAAATTCCTGTATCAGAAGCTGCAGTTTGCATCAGTTGTTCCCAAGTTAAATCTTGGTGTGCTAAATGATAAAAAGCCATACGCAATAAATAAGGATGACCGCCTACCAGCCACATGAGTTCGGCTAAATCGCCTATGGAGATATTAAGTTGATGACGCTGCGCTAAATCTTGCACTTGCTCCCAGCTAAATGAGCGTAACTGAACTGAAAAACCTACCGAAAATGGGGATTTATGGATAGTTGATGGAATATAAAATTCTGTAGAGTTGCTGACTATTATTCTGAGTTTTTTCCATATATCATTATCTTTAGCTTCCTCATACCAAGAACGCAATAGAGAGAGAAAGTCCTGAGCAACTTCGGGATAATCAAAAATTTGGTTTACTTCATCTAAAGCCAAAACTAAAGGATTTTCAATTTGCAGGAGTAAATATTCTTGTAAATAAATTGTACAGTTTGCTTTACTACCCAAATCATCATCCCAGTAATCACTTAGCCTATTTGTTAGCTTAAGTTTATGGGTAATGTTGGCACACATCCAGCGCAATAATTTATTGATATCAGTCAAAATTTTTTTATCTGCTTGTAAAAGATTTAAGCTAACAGTTTGATAGCCTAACATAGATGCATGAGCGATAATCCTGACCATGAAAGAGGTTTTGCCCATCTGTCTTGGTGATTTAATCTGAATCAGAGAGCCTGGATGGATTATCTCTTGATAACATCGATTTTCATTAGGGATACGCTCAATATAAAACGCAGAAGTTAACGAAACATAACCTTTTGGTGTTTCTAAATCGATAGGTTTTTGATGAATTACTGTTGTTAATTTTGTCAGGGAAGAAAGTGATTGGGAATGATTTAGAAATGAAAAATCTACAAGATTTTGTGTATGAATAGACTGAAATTGTCCGCTATAATAAGGCTCCAGTCGCTTTCGCAATTTTTCAATTAGTTTTTGACATCTAGTAGAGCTTTGATTGGCTTGTCGCCTTTCTACGACAGTTCTAATATTAGTTTTATTAACTTTTTCCCCTATAACTTCTGAGAGTAGTTTCCATAATTGTGGGGCTACAGTTTGTTTAATATAACTTGCAGAATACTGGAACTCTTCAGCAATCTGGTTATAAGTCTTTCTTTGACCATCCCAAGATTCTTGTAAGACAGCCTTTTGGATAGCCGTTAAAGATTTTCCTGTTTTAGCATAAACTAATTGTTCAACAAATTTTAATCCTCCTGCGATGTTTTTCATAGTGACTTTAGATACTGAGTAACTAGCATAATTTATACTAGTCTATTCGCTTTTTTACTGGATGAAAATTGCGATCGCATTCTTCTTAGTTTTTGGCTAACTTCCCTGGAAAGCTGAAAATAAAAAATTGCTGTCTCTTACCAAGGAAGAAACAGCAGTCAGAATCAGAGGTTGGCGAGAATCGAATGTATGACACTATACCTTAGCTAGAGATTTTAATCGTTGTTTTTGATTCAGCCGAGAAACAGCAGCTAAAGCAGCAAAAGCAACTACACCTAAAGCGGAACTAGACTCAGGCACTCTTTTGGGTGGAGCAGCAGTAATTTTAGCGTAAAGGTAAGCTGAGTTACTACCACCTTCTTGGGAAATGAAATTATTTACAGGGGTACCAGTGGCAGACTGGCTGAATCCTACAAGTTGTAAGGTATAGTCTAAACCCGCAAGACTAAAGGTGTTTACGTTCTTGGGAGTAGAGAAGGTAATTTTATCAGAGCAGACGGTAACGCTGTAATAAGGGCAATCACTAACTCTGCCTACGTTTGGCGTTTCGTCAATATTAAAGCTAAAGTTAAAAGTTTGTGATGTTATGGGCAAACCGCTAAAGTTTAAGTTGATTCCTAGATCTACTTTTGAGGCGGCTGTTCCTGAAGCGATCGCTTTATTATAGTGTGTCAGCGTACCAACTTTAAATACCTGATCGATATTGAAATTTAATGAGCCAACTCCTTTAAATCCTAATCCACTCTGACCATTGCCTACATCCTGTCCCCAACGTATTTGTTTTTCTGTATATACAGTTTGATATTTGATATTAGTTCCACCGACAGGATTACTCCAATTAGCAGAAGAACTTGTTAGAGATAAAGCATTAGCTGAAGAAGCAAAAAATCCTAATGCGGTGGTAGCGGTAATCGCAATAGAGAATTTTATCAGAAGATTTAAGGTTGCCATAGAACTAATGATTGGAAAAAGGTAAAGGTTAATAATGGATCTGATTGCCCACAAGAATTTCTGGTTGTTATAGCTTTGTGTAATTGAACTTACAGCAACGCAAAAATAGCTAACTCTGACTAGTCCTTGTCCTCAGTATGTCAACGGATATAGCCTAGGTAAATATACAAATGTTCGTATCTTGTTATATTGCAATAGCTAAAAGTTGCTTTTATTAAGTCTTTAATCCAGCTATTGCTAACTTTTTATAGTCATTAATAAAAAAATTGACAAATTAAAATATATATGCATTAAATACAGTGTCTACAAAAACGAAATAATGTCAATATATATAAATTATGGTCTTTTTTCGCAGATAAGTGTCTGGCTACTAAATGCTAGCTAAGATAGCACTCAACGAATGTGTCTACCCATAGAGGAATACAGTGATTTCTTATGAGATACTGAAGCGATCGCATTTTTTGAGGTGAGAGTGCGATCGCCTGAATAGTTCTTTAGTAAACCTACTTCGATTAAAAGCAGGGAGTTAGTTGAAGCTATGTGTCTTCAGCCAGCATTGATTCTTTAACTGCTTGCACTAACTCTTCTTCTGTACATTTATACAAATCTCGCAGGCGGAATACTTGCCATACTTCCATTTTCGGCGTTGTTCTCCCTTTTTCCCAATTGCGAATTGAAGATTCCGCGCAGTCTAGTTCTTTCGCGACATCTAAGACTGTAAGCCCTGCACGATCTCTCAAGGCTCTTAAATCCATAGCTGACTAGACCTTTGATCTGATTTTAAACCGTTAATATTTAACGTTAAGTATTGACAATATATATTAGTTTGCACTTTAATCATCATTGAAGAGGCGTTAGTGCATCCCCGGCAAGAGACTCGCTAACGCCCTTCACTAAACTCCTTATGGATAAATTAATCATGCCACAAAACAACCAACACAACGATTTCTCGTCAGAAACTCAGGCGAAGGCATATCAAGAACGTCTGAATCCTTGGGCTATTACTCGGTTACTTCCAGATATGCAAAGGGTAACTGTTGCGAGATTTCGCACTCGTTCTGATGCTGACGGTCATTTGCAACGTTTACGTCAACTTATACCTGACGCTAGCTTTATGGTGGTTTTTGACTATCAGCGTGAGGAAGTTGTGATTTAAAGAATGAGCGATCGCATTTCCTGATGTGAGAGTGCGATCGCTACATAAGTAGAAGGTGTTAAATATCTCAATGAAGACTCAATTATTCGCCAGAAACTAGAAAATACCAATTTAGAAGATATTGCAGTTTGTTCAGTTGTCAAGCTAGAGTTGTTTTATGGAGCAATGAGAAGTGATAATCCCGATAAAGTATGGGCAAAAGTCAAGCGATTTTTAGAAGTATTTATTTCTTTACCACTAGATGATATTTCCGCTTTAAATGCAGGTAGGATTCGCGCTCAATTAGCTAATGCTGGTACTCCTATTGGCTATAATGATTTATTAATTGCTGCTATTGCACTGTCGCATGATTTAATTTTAGTGACTCATAATACTAAAGAATTTGTCAGAGTTGAAGGGTTAAAAATAGAAGATTGGGAAATCGCATAATATAATTTAATAAAAAACTATAAATTTTTACTACACAAGCAAAGCATTTATAAAATTAATTTTTGAATGTATATATTTGAAAGCGATCGCATTTTTTGAGGTGAGAGTGCGATCGCTACAGCAGTATAAGATAATTCAAAAAAATAATTATTTAATTCTAAAATTCCAAGTTTTGATAGCTAAATCAACATACCAACCTAAATTATCAGGTGTTTTTTTCTCATAAGATTTCCACCACTGATAAATATCTTCATCAATGGGTGGTTTCATACCTTTGAGTAGATAAAGAAATAAATGAAATGTATTCAGAGAACCTAGTGAAGCTTGTGATAGATAATGATTAGGCTTAGTCCAGATTGACATACCATGTCTGTTAAATGATGAGCAGACATGATTTTCAGGTTTATTTTTGAGATCGATTGTAGTTTTGGTACATACTAACCAATCCACAATTGAATTTTCCGAAAAAGGGTTGCTATCTTTTGCTAAAATAAATCCATATCTGGCTACAGGTATTTTTATATTTGTTTTTACATTGGTAGGCAACCACAGAAATAAGTATATGCCTTTACCAGTATTTGTTATTTCTGCTATTTTTTTATGATTTTCTCCTTCACCAGTTCCGTATAGTACTTTTCTATAAGTAGCACTAACCATTTCTTTTACGTTTGGCTGCGCCATTAGCAATGCTCGTAAATTTGTAAAATCGTATTTACATTCTTGAGGTAATTTGCTTCTAAAATTGGAAGTAAACGCTGGTAATGCTCTATTATATAACTCATGGTCAGTGGCATTTTTAGGTAAGCCAAAAATAGGGTAAGGAATATCGTATACACGATGATCTATTTTAAATAGACCTGAGTGATTGTGAAGCTCTAGACTGAATTCATAAAAATATATATTGTCCTCAAATTTGGAGGATTCTTTATCTGTATAATTATCTTCATGAAAAATCGGTGCGATCGCTATTAAATTTACTGGTAAAGAGTAATCTATGATATCTTCAAAAGGCATCTCTAATAAAAGAGCTTTTCGATAACGAATTAATTGAGAAACTAGCCCTCTGTCTTCTTCATTTTTTAACTCTATGATAACTGGTTGTTTGGAAATTTTATGACAACATAATAAATCACATCGTTGCATTTTAATGCTAAACTGTCGCTTGACTAAAATCAAATCAGTAAATATTTTTTCAAAATTTTCTTCGATATAATCTTCCAAATCTATCTCTGATTGAAAGCGTAACTTCCCACCTGCATATATTAATTTACGATTATTTTTATCTGAGGCTTTATTAAATGATTTCAGGTTATTTGTTAAATGTTTCGCTTTGAGGTATGTCATAGTATTTATAGAGTTTTTTTCTAAATAAAAGATGCTTAGATATATACTTACTAAATTTAAATAATTTAATACCTAAATAATAATTTAATACATCTAAAAACCCAGATAAACATATCCAAAATAGTTGCAAATTACAATATATTTTCCAGTGCAATTACTGAATTATCTCCCTTGCAAATAACTTCTATTTACTCATAAGTAAATCCAAATTGCTGAAAAATTAGCAAAATATATGCAGGAGATACAATTTCCGCATATTATATCTATAGGAACTATTCCTGATTGACTTTTTACTTCACGAGTATATAAGCAATCAATTCTCAAATTTTTTAGTGTCACTGATAATATTCTATTTGAGGTAAGCGATGATACCCTGCTATTAAATTAATCTCTGCTCATCCTCAAGGGATTAACATCTTTTTAACTTCATCTAAAGACACTGAATGGCTGTCTTTCTCTTCCTGTTTAGCTTCGCGTAAATCTCTTAAATCTTCTAACAATTCTTGAATTTTCAAAAATTCTTCGTATGGCAAAACCGCAAATTCTCTTTGCCCATTTTTTGAAATAAATGTAGGATGTAATTCAATCATTTTAAACCTATCTTTTTATTTTAAGCAACAGCAAACTCAGTCAATTTACGAGTTTCTGGAGAGTGAAAGGCTAAAACAATATCTTCTTTCGGTACACCTTCCCTTAATAACTCAGTAGCGATTCCTTCCTCAGTCCAATCTTCCTCAATGTAAATCTTCTCATTTTTAATGCGAACATAAACAGTAATTGCAGTAATTTTTTTCTCGTCATGCCAACCAACTTGAAACCAAATATATTGATCTCTTTGTTCATCCAAAGCTAAGACACTATCAACTCCAGAAGGATTAGGAGTTTGTGATGCTAATTGTTCATATTCTGTGAGAATTTTTTTGATTAAATTCCGATAATTTGCTAGTTTATCCATTTAACAATCTCCTCGGTTTTCAAATCAACAATAATTAGAAGTAAATTAGTCTCTTCAATTACTAATGAAATTGCTTTTTGCTGAAAAAATGATTGATAAATAGCTTTACTAATCCCTAAATAAATTTTAGTTTCGGGCACAACAGCTTTTAATAAAGTACGATAAATAATATATTGACCTAAAGCTGTTTCAAATTCACGCATCGGTGAACGACTAATAAAACTTTTGATTTCTACAATAATTTGTTGTCCATTACGTTCAACTTCTAAAGTTCTATCAGCAAGTAAATCAGCAAATAACTGAATTTTTTCATATTTAATGGTATAAGGATCAGCCGTAATCGTCCAGCCATCTTTAATTAAGGCATTTTTAACCGCATCATGGTAGATATCTTTTACTGGCATTGTTACCCTGTTAATAACAGTCAGGTGGGCATTACACCCACCTAATAAAACTATACTAACAAAGCCTGCTGTTCCTTAGAAATCACGCGCCCTTCATCCTCAAAACCGGCGATTTGATCGAAGTTCAAATAACGATACAAATTGTCAGCAAAAGGATTAATCTTCTTCGCCACAATATCCAGATATTCCTGTACTGTGGGAATGCGTCCTAATAATGCACAAACTGCGGCTAATTCTGCAGAGCCTAAATACACTCTTGCACCTTTACCCATGCGATTATTAAAGTTGCGGGTAGAGGTAGAAAATACAGTTGTGCCATCAGCAACTCGCGCCTGATTTCCCATGCATAAACTGCATCCTGGCATTTCTGTTCTCGCACCAGCCGCACCAAATACGCTATATACACCTTCTTCTTTTAATTGGTTTTCGTCCATGCGGGTGGGTGGTGCTATCCACAGGCGTGTTTTTACTTCACCTGCGCCTTCTAAAACTTTCGCTGTTGCCCGATAATGACCGATATTTGTCATACAAGAACCAACGAATACTTCTTGCACCGGATCGTTAGCAACTTCCGATAATAATTTAACATTATCGGGGTCATTGGGAGCGGCTACAATTGGTTCTTTGATTTCGTTCAAATCAATTTCAATGATTTCGGCATACTCTGCATCTGCATCGGCTTCCAGTAATATGGGATTGGCTAACCATTCTTCCATTTTGGCGACACGACGCATGATAGTACGCTCATCGTGATAACCTCTGGCTACCATGTTCTTTAACAGCGCAATGTTAGAACGCAGATATTCGGAAATTGTTTCTGTACTCAGTTTAATTGTGCAACCTGCACAGGAACGTTCTGCTGATGCATCTGTTAATTCAAAGGCTTGTTCTACTTTTAAATCTGGTAAGCCTTCCATTTCTAAAATTCGCCCAGAGAAGACGTTTTTCTTGTTCTCTTTCTCTACTGTTAACAATCCTTTTTGAATGGCGACGTAGGGAATAGCGTTAACAATATCTCTGAGGGTAATTCCTGGTTGTAATTCTCCTTTGAATCTTACCAAAACTGATTCTGGCATATCCAAAGGCATGACACCTAAAGCTGCTGCAAAAGCTACTAACCCGGAACCTGCGGGGAAGGAAATTCCTAAAGGAAAGCGGGTGTGAGAATCGCCACCAGTTCCGACGGTATCGGGTAACAGCATCCGGTTTAGCCAAGAGTGAATGATACCATCACCAGGACGTAGGGCAACGCCACCACGTTGGGCGAAAAAGTCTGGTAAGTCGTGGTGGGTTTTGATATCAACAGGTTTGGGATAAGCTGCAGTGTGACAGAAACTCTGCATTACCAAATCAGCACTGAAGCCAAGACAGGCGAGTTCTTTTAATTCGTCGCGGGTCATGGGGCCTGTGGTATCTTGGGAACCAACGGTAGTCATGATCGGTTCGCAAGATGTACCAGGGCGCACACCGGGTAATCCGCAAGCTTTCCCTACCATTTTCTGGGCGAGGGTGTAGCCTTTACCTGTATCTTCTGGTGCTTGGGGACGAATAAATAAGGTGCTGGGTTCTAAACCTAATGCTTGGCGGGTTTTGTCGGTGAGGGTACGCCCAATTAACAAAGGTATACGTCCACCTGCACGGACTTCATCAAGAATTGTATCGGGTTTGAGGGTGAAGGTAGAAATTACTTCGCCGGCTTCGTTGGTAATTTCGCCTTTGTAGGGATGGATGGTAATTACATCACCTGTTTCTAACTTGGTGACATCGCACTGAATTGGCAAAGCACCAGCATCTTCAGCTGTATTAAAGAAAATAGGCGCGATCGCACCACCTAAAATATATCCCCCTGCGCGCTTGTTGGGAACGAAGGGAATATCATTACCCATGTGCCACAATACGGAGTTAATAGCAGATTTCCGCGATGAACCGGTACCTACTACATCACCAACATAAGCCACAGGATGTCCTTTTTGCTTTAACTCGGCAATGGTGTTTAAGCTTCCCGGTTGCCGTGACTCTAGCATGGCTAAGGCGTGTAGGGGAATATCCGGGCGCGTGGTAGCGTGGGTAGCGGGGGATAAGTCATCGGTGTTGGTTTCCCCAGGTACTTTGAAGACTGTAACGGTAATTGCTTTGGGGAGTTGGGGACGAATGGTAAACCACTCAGCTTCTGCCCATGAATCTATCACGCGCTTGGCAAAGGGATTGGTTTTAGATAGTTCCAAAACATCATGGAAAGCATCATACACCAACAGAATTTTGCTGAGGGCGTTGGCGGCGTATGCGGCGATGGGTTCCTTTCCTTGTCCCCCCATTACCAAAGGGGTTTCGGAAGAGTCGGAGACAGAAACGGTAGGAGTTTGCAGCAATTCAATTAAAGCTTGGACATTGTAGCCGCCTACCATCGTTCCTAGTAATTCTACCGCCTGGATACGGGAAATTAAAGGGCTTTTGGTTTCACCTTTAGCGATCGCAGTTAAAAACCCCGCTTTCACATAAGCAGCTGCATCAACTCCAGGGGGTACGCGATCGCGCAATAAATGCAATAATGTATCTTCTTCCCCTGGTGGCGGATTTTTGAGCAATTCACATAATTCTGATGTTTGCTTTGCATCCAATGGTAGGGGAGGAATACCGAGTTGGGCGCGTTCTACAACATGCTGACGGTATTGTTCTAACATTTTTGTATTCTCCATTGGGATGTTCTACTCTTAATTATGAAATATTTTTTGGCAAGATTTGGCTATCAAAGTTTACTCCATTTTTATAGCTGAATGCCCTACTTATAATTGGGTGTTAGCAATTTTTTCTCATACTTAAAGTATAGTTTAATTCCAAATTGACATAAAGATATCTGAACTGTCACAACTGAATATTATTTAACGATTAATTGTTACCATGATATCGGTAACAGGCTATGGCCAAAACAATTGTCAATTCGCAATTCATATTTCTCAAGGAAAATGTACGATCTCATTGGGCAATTGTTAATTAATGGTTTTCAAACCCTGACTGATTTGATAATTGCAAATTGCGTAGCTTGCTTCGCGAAGGGTAATGTAAATTGCCAATTGTCATGACAATTTTTGCTAAAATTTATTATGGAAGTTCAACCACAGGATATTAGAAATTATTTAAGTAGTGATGGTAAAGATATTTTTTCTGAGTGGTTTGACTCTCTGCGTGATAGAAGAGCAAAGGCTAAAATAAGAGCAAGACTTGACCGAGTAGAGGAGGGTAATTTAGGTGATTATAAATCAGTTGGTGATGGTGTTTTTGAACTGAAAATAGACTATGCTTCTGGCTACCGTATATACTTTGGTCAGGAAGGTTCAGCAATTATTATTCTTTTGTGTGGTGGCGATAAAAGCACCCAGGATAAAGATATTACTAAAGCCAAGAAATATTGGCAAGACTATAGGAGTAGAGATGATGCCTAGAAGTACAAGCTATCACGAAAAACTGATACAAGACCTTCAAAATCCCCTAGAAGCAGCAGCTTATATTGAGGTTGTTTTAGAAGAAGGCGATCCGAAAATGATGAGTAAAGCACTGAAAAATATTATAGAAGCGCAAGGTGGAGTTGATCGTCTGTCTGCACAAGTCAAGGAACGATACAATAAACTTGACCAGATGCTATTAGATCAAGGCGAAATTGAGTTTTACAGTCTAAACTCTTTGTTGGATGCTTTAGGGTTACATTTAGCAGTAACAGTAAAGCCATAATTTGCAATTCGCAATTCGCAATACCGCAAGCGGTGAATCCTGCGGATACGCTATGCGTTCACGTAACGTTCTCGGAGAGTAGGTTAAGGCCAACGCAATTCGCAGTTTATAATTGATGAAGCTCTTCAACCAAAGCAGTTTCAGGATTATTCGATATCCTTCACTCATCAACTCAATTGGAAAAATAGCTCATTCGATGATCCTAGTAATTACGCACCGAACACAAAAATCCCCACAAGGGTGGTCAAAAGTCAAAAGTCAATGGTCAAAATTCAGCTTTTTGGACTATGGACTATTGACCATTGACAAAAAGCATGAAAATATCTGACACTGCGTAAGTCCTAGATCCTTAACTAAATCGTCTTGGGTTATGGAGTTATGGCGATCGCTCCTTGGTGGGAAGTCAAAAGTTTATTGAATATCTGCAATATTGTTAACTAATTCAGATACAATAATAAATTTGTCTGTTGCATCCGATTTTTTAGTATATGTCCAAAACATACACCGTTGAAGTTATCCATCAAGGTGAGAGCCACACTTTACAAGTCCCGGAAACCGAAACTATCTTATCTGTAGCTGATGCTGCTGGTTTAGAATTACCTAGTTCTTGTCATGCAGGTGTTTGTACAACTTGTGCGGGTAAAATTATTTCTGGAACTGTCGATCAAAAGGATGGTATGGGCGTAAGTCCAGAGTTACAAAAACAAGGTTACGTGTTGCTTTGTGTAGCTAGACCTCTTTCTGATATCAAAGTGGAAACAGAACAAGAAGATACACTTTATCAACTGCAATTTGGCAAAGACTAATTTAAGAATGAAGTATTAAGGCTAAAGGATGAAAAATTGACAGAAATTGCTCTTTTAATACTTCATCCTTTATGCTGATATCAGTTATTCTAGAAACACAGTTCGCAAGAATAAGCAACAATGACTACCCATTTTATTACCGCAGAAATCGACCTCCAAGAAACTCCCACAGAGTTAGAGCAAGCGATCGCCGCCGAATTGCAAAAACAAGGCGAACCTTTACGATGGGCGATTACTGCTGTGGATACAGAACAACAAAAGGCTACTGTGGAAGCTGTTGTCACTACAGCCAGTGCAGAGTAATTACTAATTCGTAATTCGTAATTCGTAATTTACACAACAGTATAAGACCCTTAGTTTATCCATCGAGAGGTCAAACACATGGTTATGAATGGTTCAAATCCCGCGTGTCTGACAGCATAGGAAAATAATTACGAATTACGAATCATCAATTACGAACTATTTTATGCAACGTCCATATACTGCTATTTTAATTGTACCAACTGGCGTTGGCGCAGCAATCGGCGGTTATGCCGGGGATGCTTTACCAGTAGCCAGAGTTATCTCACAGGTGTGCGATCGCCTAATCACCCATCCCAATGTCCTCAACGGTGCAAGTTTGTACTGGAATCTACCCAATACTTTCTATGTGGAAGGTTACGGACTTGACAAATTTGCCGCAGGATGCTGGGGTTTGCGTCCCGTCCATAAAAATAAAATAGGTTTGCTTTTAGACCAGGGTATAGAACCAGAATTAAAGCTGCGACACTTGCAAGCAGCCGACGCAGCCAGAGCGACACTAGGCTTAACCCTGACAGGTTATGTAATTACGGATACGCCATTAAATATAGAATTACGCAAATCACCATCTGGGATTAGTTGGGGAACCATTGGTAACCCCGATAGTTTATTAAGAGCAGCAGAAGTATTAATTAAACAAGCAGGTGCAGATGCGATCGCAGTAGTCGCCCGTTTCCCCGATAATATGGAAACCGAAGCAGTCGAAAACTACCGCCAAGGTAAAGGCGTAGATCCCCTAGCAGGTGCAGAAGCCGTTATTAGCCATTTAATCGTGCGTAGCTTTCAAATACCCTGCGCCCATTCTCCCGCATTAGCTGCCGCACCACCAGAGGCAAATTTATCTCCCCGTTCCGCCGCCGAAGAATTAGGCTATACTTTTTTACCGTGCGTACTTGTCGGTTTAAGTCGCGCACCGCAATTTATCATAGAGAAAGGAACGAGCAAATATCTACCAGAAGATATTTGGGCAGAGCAAATTGATGCTGCAATAATACCAGCAACCGCTTGTGGTAATAGTGCAATTCTCAGCTTAAATCACAGTCGATGCCAAATTATCACAGTTGCGGAAAATCAAACTCAAATCCAAGTTCCTCCTCAACCCTTAGGGATTAAATCCATCCAGGTAAACTCCTATTTAGAAGCAGTCGGTGTATTAGCCGCACATAAAGCAGGCGTCGATCCTCATATTCTCCATCCACAAATCAATTCTTTAAACCAACTGAATTATTAGTCAACAGTCAATAGTCAACAGTCAATAGTCAACAGTCAACAGTCAACAGTCAAATAAAATTCTTAATTTTGAATTTTGAATTTTGAATTTTGAATTTTAAATTGTTTGTCCCCCTTCCCTTCCCCTAAACACCCGTGGTTGAACAACAAAAACAAGAACCAGAAATTCCTTACCTAACACGCATCCAAGTACTAGGAGCGATGGGAGCGACTGCTATCATTTTGTGGATAGTCGCCAAGCTGTGGTTGCGCTTTGGTGAAGTGTCGATATTTCCTTGGCGTTGGCATGAAAAAGATTTACTCTTAGGGGTGGGGTTGGGATTAATTATCACTACTTTGAGTGGTTTAACTTATCGCTTGATCCCCGCCTATCGTAAAAGTGCAGATTATTACTTAGATTTGGTACTCAAACCTTTAGTTTTACCAGATATTATTTGGCTGGGATTGCTACCAGGATTAAGTGAAGAATTATTATTCCGAGGCGTGATGATTCCCGCTTTAGGTGCGGATCATGTAGCTGTTATCGTCTCTAGCCTTTGTTTTGGTGTATTGCATCTGAGTGGTTCCCAACAATGGCCTTACGTATTGTGGGCAACCATCGTCGGTTTAATGTTAGGATACAGCGCAATATTGAGTGGGAACTTATTAGTACCAATTATTGCCCATATTATCACTAATTTGATTTCTAGTTATATGTGGAAATTGCGCAAAGCGTAAACAAAATAATAGGACTTACGCACCGAACACAAAAACCCTCACAAGGGTGGTCAAAAGTCAAAAGTCAATGGTCAAAATTCAGGTTTTTGGACTATGGACTATTGACCATTGACAAAAAGCATGAAAAATATCTGACACTGCGTAAGTCCTAAATAATTAACTAAAACTGTTGATATTTTCCCTCAAAAATGTAGTGATGAGCAATGTCCACCACTACATTTTTTTAACTTTTAAACATGATTGAGGAGAAGCGATCGCCTTTGTGCCGCTAGTGCGATCGCCTGTGGTAAAATTCGATGTTCCTCAATTTGAATCCTGGCATGGAGCGTGTCTGCCGTATCATCTACTAAAATTGGCACTGCTGCTTGCATAATGATAGGGCCGCTGTCTACTTCCAGACAAACTAAATGCACCGTACAACCAGTAATTTTTACCCCCGCAGCTAAAGCCTGTTCTACTGCATGGATACCCTTGAAACTTGGTAATAAGCTGGGATGAATATTAATAATTTGTTCGGGAAAAGCATCAATTAAAACTGGTGTTAACAGCCGCATCCAGCCAGCTAAAATTACCCATTCCACATCATAGTTTTGTAAAGTTTGTACAAGTACCCCATCAAACTTTTCTCGGTTTTTATAATCGCGGTGATTCAATAATATTGCTTCTACACCCCGATTTTTAGCTTTAATTGCCGCTTTAGCATCAGGGTTATTGTAAATTAAAACTTGAATTTGCGCGTTCAGATTTTCTGTATCAATAGCTTGAGCCACCGCCTCAAAATTGCTGCCATTTCCTGAAGCGAGAATACCTAATTTTATAGGCGTGGTAGATGCTAATTGATGATGAGAAATAGAGGGAGAAATTAAACTAGTCGTAGCAGTATCAACAACAGAACAATCGCTCATAAGTTAAGGTCAATAATTTGGATATTTTCTGGTAATTTGGGATTATCAGAAACTTTAGTAAATAAAGTTGCTGTACCAGAAAAAGCTGTAGGTCTAGGTTTACCTGGATCGGTATTATCTAATTGCACTCTTAACTGACCGTTAGCAGTAAATTCAAAAATTGTGAGTGCCTTTTTTTGCTCCTGGGAAATAATCACATCAAGATGCATTGGTTGTGGAGTCGGGTTAATACTATACCCAAATTCCACAGCCATCGGCTTTTGGGAATTAGGGGAAAGAATATATAATTTACCATCTGGCGAGAACACAAAGGTAAGTATTAACTCAGATCCAGGATCTTTGCTTTCCCATTGACCTATTATTTGCTGTGCAATTGGGTTAGTTGGCTGATTTGTCGCTGGTGCAGTTGGAGTTGGTGCTGGTGCTGGTGTTGTTTGAGCTAGCACAGCCTTGTTCAAAGTCATTGATAATGCTATAAGTAGGCAGTTAGTCAGCATTGTGCTAGCGATCGCAAATCTGCCAAAGTAGGGGAAAATTTGAGGCATCCGTTTAAGCCAAATCGATTGACAGGATCTTAGCAGTACCTCTTGAGAGAATCACACCCCACCGCATTTCACTGCCAAAATAGTCATGACTAAATCCCGTTCCCATCAAACCCAGCTGCTAGATAATGATACAGTCGCCGCTTGGATTTTTCTCACACCAGCCCTGATTTTACTAGGTTTATTTATCATTTGGCCGATCGCCTATTTGTTTTACCTCAGTTTCACAGCTGGTAGTTTTACCTCCAAAGGAACTTATCTTGTAGGCTTAAAAAATTACTGGCGCTTGCTATTCAATGCCGATTTTTGGCAAGTCTTGGGTAACACTGCTTACTTTACCATTGCCACAGTCATTCCCAGTCTAATCATTCCTCTAGGGTTAGCAGTATTATTAAACCGTTCTTTGGCTTTACGGGGTGTCCTGCGCAGCGCCTATTTTTTACCTTCAATTATTTCTCTTGTCGCTGCTGGCTTAGGATTTCGCTGGCTATTCCAAACCACTGGCCCCGTAAACAGCTTTTTAAATATCTTTGGTATCCCATCTATTCCTTGGTTAGGTGACACATTTTGGGCTATGCCAGTACTTATTTTATTAAGTATTTGGAAACAACTCGGCTTTAATATGGTCGTATTTCTAGCCGGATTGCAAGCCATACCCCCCAGCCGTTACGAAGCCGCCGAACTCGATGGTGCAAACGGTTGGCAACAATTTTGGCATATTACCCTTCCCGGATTGCGATCGACTTTAATATTTGCAATTGTTACCACAGCAATATTTACCTTACGCAGTTTTGAGCAAGTTTACGTAATTACAGGTGGCGGCCCTCTGAATACCACAAATTTGCTAGTTTATTACATTTATCAAGAAGCTTTTGGTCAATTTGATTTTGGTTATGCGGCTGCTGCTGCAACAGTACTACTAGCCGTCACCTTAGTATTTGTGTATTTGCAATTGCGAACCTGGGGTGAAGAATCTTAAAGACGTTTTTGTCATCACTCTCACACCCAGAACAAAAATGTTAAATTTATTAAAAGCAACCAAATAATTTTCGCTAAACTATAGTTAAACTATCATGTACAGCAACTAAAAATTACTTGTCGCCCAGTTGCCAAAATAGCTATATAACTGGTTGTCAAATTTAAGTGAAATTAATGATAGTAAAATTACCAGTATATTAGGTCAGGAAAATTCTAACTTTAGGAACTCTTCAAAGGTTTTCCAGCAAAAATGACCTGGCATAAATCAATTTTCCATCACAATAATGGAGTGAGAGTATAAAACTACTCACCATCATTCGTGCAGCGAGTTGACAGTGCATGAGCTACTGCTTAAATCCTACTTGTTCTCATCCAGAAAATTTGGCAACTAGCCGAAGGTGTCAGTCTTGTGGCTCACAACTACTATTAAACAATCGCTATCAGGTGGTTAAACCATTAGGTCAGGGGGGCTTTGGTGCAACCTTTTTAGCCCAAGATCAAGGCTTACCTGGAGAACCCAGTTGTGTAATCAAGCAGCTACGTCCCTCAGCCACCGCACCACATGTTTTACAAATGGCGCGGGAACTGTTTGAGCGAGAAGCCAGAACCTTAGGTAAAATTGGTACCCATCCTCAAATCCCCAGGTTACTAGACTACTTTGAAGCCCAACAGCAATTTTATTTAGTTCAAGAATATATTGGTGGTGCTACTCTTCAGCAGGAAGTACAACGTAATGGTAGCTTTACAGAAGCTGGAGTCAAGCAATTTTTAAGCGAAATCTTGCCATTGCTGCAGTATATTCACGACCAAAAGGTAATTCATCGCGATATTAAACCAGCTAACTTGATTCGCCGTACTCAAGATTCCCGCATGGTACTAATTGACTTTGGTGCAGTTAAAAACCAAGTCACTCAAGGTTTTCCCGGCCAATCCGAGCAAACAGCATTAACTGCTTATGCAATTGGGACTCCAGGTTTTGCACCCCCAGAGCAAATGGCGATGCGTCCAGTTTTCGCTAGTGATGTCTACGCACTAGGGGTAACTTGTATTTATTTATTGAGTGGTAAAACACCTAAAGATATAGAATACAATCCCTCCACAGGGGAAATGATTTGGGAGCCACTGGTACAAGTGAGCGATCATTTAGCGAGCGTGTTGCGGAAAATGTTGGAAGTGTCAGTCCGCAATCGCTACAAGTCAGCCCAAGAAGTACTCAGAGGGTTGGAAATGGAACCCTATCTAGATAGTTTAGCTAAGGGACTGCTGGTTAAATCAGATGGCTCTGTGAAAGAGCAGACACATAACCGTATGGCAGATTCGGCAATTTTGTCCAACAATCCTGCCAGCAATCCCAATAATCTAGGAGTAGCCAATGTAGCAGCCGCTATTAGAGCTAGACGAGCTAAATCTTCAGAAAGCCTGGGATTGCAGCATCGGGGAACGCGCTCAGGGGTGGTAATGGCAAAACCCACAATGATGGAGAGTAACAATAGTAATAACTCGTTAAATCAAAATCCTAAAGTAGTACGAAAATTAAGTACTCAAGATTTACTAACCGCCTATGTTAAAGGCAGAAGGGATTTTGCTTTACACAATTTAAAAATGCTCAACCTGCAAGGTGCTGATTTATCAGGAACAAATTTCCATTCTGCGCAATTGCAAAAAACTAACCTTCAGGGCGCTAATCTCCACGACAGTGACTTTGGTAGAGCTAGTCTAAATGAGGCTAATCTGCGAGATGCGAACCTCAGCAAAGCTTACTTTAGCAACGCTGATTTAGAAGGTGCAGATTTACGCGGCGCTGACCTTAGCTATGCTTATCTCAGCAATGCTAATCTTCGCGGTGCTAATCTTTGTGGTGCTAATCTCACAGGTGCCAAAATTACCGATGAGCAACTGGTAGTAGCAAAAACAAATTGGATGACAGTCCGCCCTAATGGCAAAAGAGGTTTATTGTAATTTCCGGTTCTTCAGATCAGTCGCTCAGATTTCTTTACTCAACATTAGTAGCTAAAAGGTTGGTGAAAAAACCTAGTGCTGATGATATGACGATTATCTTTGCAACAGCTATTTGCTCTATCTAAAATTTTTGAGCAACGGTATCGCTAATACATACGTTATTTCACTTAATAGTGAGAAATTTTAATAAAATTTTTATATTTATAATCTGTTACATTTTACTAAAGATAATTTACAATAAAAAATAAACTGAAACAATAATTTTTCATAAAAGATTCTGATGAAATGTATTTATTTTTATTTACACAAGAAAACTGTTACCTAAAAAACGATCAACTTAACGCCCTAAGCTACCTCTGTTTTTAATTAGTAGCGATAAGTAAATTGTTCACTGATAGTAGGCTGAGAAGAAATATTAATGACCGAAATCAGCAAATCACATTTTTTGCCAATTAAAGGCTTATCTATGCAGGCTGAGTTGCAAGAGAAAGAACTAGAACGGCGATTAAGTTTATTTCAAGTATTTCTCAAATTATATGAACAACATCGCAACGTTCTAGATGACTTCCTGCAATTAGAAAACCTAGCTCAAACATCATCAGCAGTAAATAAAATTTACGTCCAAGGTGTTGTAGAGGGTTCTACAGTTTATATCATTACTAATCTGTGTGACCAAAAAACTCAAGCTTTGCAACAACCCCAGGGAATTTGGACTATAGGTAAAGATGAGAGCAATGGTATATCAATTGCCGATCCATATCTATCCCATCGCCATGCGGCTATTCAATATATTGACAATCAAGGCTTCTACTTGATTGACTTTAACAGTGCAAATGGTTCATTTATCAACGGTGAACCAGTTTACCAGCCGACGAAACTTAATGATGGCGATCGCATTCGTTTAGGAATGATAACTTTTGATTTTTTTGTGAATCAAACTCGCTCCACTCTACCCACAGTGGCTGTAGAGTTACTGATGCAGCTTGTACCCGCAAGGAATGAGAATTCACTAAATTTACTTAATTCCAGCAGCTACCAAAAAAATTATAAAATTCAGTCTCTGAACGGTACTTTACAAATTACTAAAGGCTCATACTTAATTGATGATTTAAAATATGAGCAATCTCACTTTACTGAAGAGGAAAAGTCTGAGATTTTAGATCGCTTTTTTAGCAAACATAAGTCTGATATTCTTTAAATTCAAGGCAAAATGAGTCCGTTGTCATACCAATTTAAAAAAAGAATGCGATAAATTGTAGGGGCATGGGAATGCCCACTTGTGTCAACTTAAGCTCAAAACCTTTCTCTATCTCGTTTCCAGCCGGAGGCTGGAAATGCGTATTCGTGGGCTGCTGCGTCGGAAGCTGATAAATTGAGGCGGAGCCTCAAGATAATAGCTCCCACGCAGAGCATGGGAGCTAGATAGAATTAGGGTTTCACGTTAAGTTGACACCAATGGGGAATGCCATGCCCTCTAAAATATATTGATGTGCCGCTTTAGTGGCTAAGAATTTATCAAAACTAGTAGTCTGACAATCTAACTTTGATGTGTGAAGAAACGAACCGCGAAGGCATGAAGGGCACGAAGAAAGAGGTAAAGAAGAGAATTAAAAAATGATTCACCTAGCAAAGATGACTTGTCAAAGTACTAGTATGGGATATATAGGTAAATTAACTATATATCCCATATTTTTGCGTTTATTCTTCTTCTTCTAAATCTTCTTCTTCCTCTTCATCGCTTACCTTAGTGACAGAGTTAGCAGAAACAACTGCACCTTTGTCTAGCTTTTCACGAACTAACTGCTTAATTTGTGCAGCAAAGTCTGGTTTTTCTTCTAGGTATTTGATGGCGTTGTCCCGACCTTGAGAAATATTTTCGCCATTGAAGCTATACCAAGCACCTTTACGGAGCAAAATGCCTGTTTCTTCAGCTAGGTCAACAAGACAACCTATAGTAGAAACTCCTTTGCCAAAAATAATGTCAAATTCCGCAATTCTAAAGGGTGGTGCTACTTTATTTTTTGCTACCTTGACTTTGACGCGGTTACCAAATTCATCTGTACCTTTTTTCAAGGTTTGAATCCGACGAATATCTAAGCGTACCGAGGCGTAGAATTTTAAGGCATTACCACCTGTTGTGGTTTCTGGACTACCATAGGTAACGCCGATTTTTTGCCTCAATTGGTTGATAAAAATTACTGTGCAGCCAGATTTACCAATATTACCAGTAATTTTCCGGAGAGCTTGGCTCATTAATCGGGCTTGCAGACCAACGTGAGCATCTCCCATATCGCCTTCAATTTCGGCTCTGGGTACTAGGGCGGCTACGGAGTCAATGACTACAATGTCAACCGCCGCAGAGCGAACCAATTGATCGACAATTTCTAAAGCGGCTTCACCTGTATCTGGCTGGGAAACCAAAAGATTTTCAATATCTACACCTAAGGCGGCAGCATAGGTGGGGTCGAGAGCGTGTTCTGCGTCCACAAAGGCAGCAATACCACCTTCTCTTTGCACTTCTGCGATCGCATGTAGTGCTACTGTGGTTTTACCGGAGCTTTCCGGCCCATAAATCTCAATCACCCGACCTTTGGGTAAACCTCCACCCAATGCTAAATCCAAGGTGAGTGCGCCTGTGGAAATTGTCTCTACCCGCATCCGAGTAGCATCCCCTAAGCGCATGATTGCTCCTTTACCAAAGCTGCGCTCAATCTGGTTGAGTACAATATTCAGCGCTTTTTGCTTGCCAGAAGTATCGGTATTGATAGCCATTCCTGCCTCTAACTAAATATATGGATTTAAGGACTTTTGGGATTGGAGTCTGAGTAGAACAGATATACTATTTTAGCCAGAAAATTCTGGAATTAGAACTTTTTAAACAAGAAAGTATGACAAGATCGTAACTCGAACTGATACATTGACGTTGAACATGACCCTCATACTTTATTTTGGCTTGTACAGGCCTAGTTTGGGGAACTCAGATCGTTATCACTTTCAAGTCGCTACAAATATAGCAGTTCTCGGTTGAATACAATACAGCCTAGAACACCGTAGCAAAAAGATTCTTTTTTCAGCAGCTACTACAATAGCTGATAGATTTAGGCAAAATTCAATACATAGAATACAGGAGGCAGTGCCTTGTAGCCTTCTGCCTCCTGTATTCTGGAAATTAAGGACTAAATTCCTGATTTACGTGCCTTTTGCGGCAAATTACCTACATGAAGATTTAGCTTTTTGTTTAGAGAAATTTTTGCGATATAACAGGTACATCCCTGCTAACAATGAACCAGCAACGGTTGAGGGTTCGGGTACATTGTTTTTTGGGGGAGAATTAGGTTTTTGTCCATAACTTACTCTGGCATAAATCTCATGTTCAATGCCAAACTGATTCTGTGCAAAATCATCTTCCAGAGCAGAAATACTAGTCTGAGGTGGACGGGGAAATATTGGTTTGCCAAAGCCGCCGATCTCAAATATAAATGAATCTAAATTATAGATAAATTCAGTTGTGGGTAATGGTGTAGCAAATTCAACACGGTCTGCGTAGGCTACGTCTTTCAGTTCTTGAATATTTTTTGGCTTTGCTGGATTGGGTGTGTTTACTAAATTAAAATTTACTTGTAACAATTTATTTACTGGTTTTTGGCTATCGCCAAAAGATAGAGCCAGATTTAAAGTTACATTTTTGACATTTGTGTCTGCGTAGTTGATAGCGTTAAAGTATTTTAAAGTACCTATTTTCGTCCAAGAGCCTTGATCTGCTGAAAAGGAATTTCCCGTAAATGTCAGTTCATTAGCTTTCTTGGTAGCCGAAATTTTAGCTACTGTACCCCAGCTAAATTTGTTTGTACCTACACCCTGAACCATTGTTGCGCACTCAGGATGGTTCGGGGTCTTTAAGCAAAGGTTAGCTTCATCTAAAATCGGGTTGCTCCATACACCATCCGCGCTACCGGAAATAGTGAAAGCTTGGGCTTGACTAGAAAACCCAAATGCTGCTAGGGCAAACATTGAACAACCAGATATAGCAGTGGTAAAAACCAAACTCATGTTCATACGTCAGGTTTCGACTCCTACCTGATACCTAACCCATATACCTTAGTAAAGATGCGGAAATAAACCAAGAAGTTTCCGCCAACTTAATTAAATTTTTACACAAGCTTTATATTACTACTTAAAAACTTTATATATTGGTATATATTAAATCCAAGTATGATACAGTATTTTCTTGGACAAGGTAATAGTTAAATTTTTTCAAGCTAGAGAAATTTACAGATAGATAAAAAATATTGCAGAGGAGCGGAGAGGCAAATACACGCAAAATGTGAATTTTGCCCCTCATCTCCTCTGCAAGTTCAGAGTGCGTAGACGTAAAGCGGCTTGTCGCTAGACACCGCCAAAGCCAAAAGCTATTAGGGTGCTAAGGCGTTACCACGAATCAGGCTACCAATGGTTTTGGCAGTAATTTTTAATTGAGTTATGGGGTTAGCGGGGACAACTGTTTTGTACAGGTAGCTGTCGAATGTGAGTTTTTGCACATCCAAGTCAGCGCACATTTCTACAAAAGCCTCGCGGGTAGCGTCGGAACGATAAAATACGGTTTGCAGAATGTCTAATACCTTGTAGGTAAGCCCGTATTTTTTATCCCAGCGCTTCAGGTAAACTTTGAGATCGTTTTCTGTGGGGATTTTTTTGCCGTTGTCGGACATTTCCACAATGGTTTCGGCACACATCCGCCCAGATTTGGCTGCAAAGTAAATACCTTCACCAGAAGATTTGGTAACGTAGCCTGCTGCATCTCCTACTAAAGCGATTCTACCGACAACGCGGCGAGGACGGGGATGTTCGGGGATGGGGTGGGCTTCAACTTTGATGATTTTACCGCCTGCTAACTTCTCGCTAGCACGAGCGCGAATCCCTGCTTGTAACTGTTTAATGCTGGCTTTATTTACCTGCATTGTGCCAGTACCGACGGCTACGTGATCGTATTTGGGGAATACCCAAGCGTAGAAGTCAGTAGAAACGTCATTACCGACATACATTTCGGCGAGATCGTTGTAATAAGCCATTTTGTCTTGGGGTAGACGAATGCGCTCTTGGAATGCGATCGCATAATTGTAATCCCCAGCATCCATTTCTTTCGCAATCCGGGAATTAGCCCCATCAGCCCCAATTACTAAATCCACTTTTAAGGTTTTAGCAATACCTGTTGAGCCACCTTCTGTATGGTCTACATAATGGATGGTATAGGGGTCAGTATTGTTGGTAGGTATATCAAGTTTATGAACGGTGGCATTAATTAAAATTGCACCTAGTTTTGCCGCACGATTCCGAAGGAAGCCATCCAAAACCTCACGGCGGCACATTCCTATATACTCATCTTGATTTATCAGATTGATATCAACTTCTCTATTTGAAGGTGATATCATTTTCATCTTGCGCACGCGGCGATCGATAATTTCCGGTGGTAAGTCAAACTCACTCACCATACACAGGGGAATGGCTCCCCCGCAAGGTTTAGCATTATCTAGCTTCCGCTCGATTAGATAAGTTTCAATCCCAGCTTTTGCCAGTGTTTCGGCGGCAGATGAACCAGCTGGGCCCGAACCAACAACAGCAACCCGTAGTGTCAAAGGTTTTCTCCCAATCTTGAGATTTACCGAAAGCATCCTACCACGGACGTTTGGCTCATTTCTCGCTCTTGCTTCTGGTTTTGACGGAAATGCAATATTCCTTAATATTTCGATACGAATAGCTATGGAGTCAATAGTCAAGGGTCAATGGTCAGAGACGCGATTAATCGCGTCTGTACAATTGTCATTGGTCATTTTTGATCTTTCCTCCTTGTCCCCGATTTTGTGGGGTTTACTTGCATATGCCTTATTTTTGGCTGTAATTATGTAAATTTACGCATAAATATTTTGGAGATTGAGTTAAATTTGACCAAGCATAAAAATTGATTTGGACTCTCTTTCCGAAATAAAGAAGTATTAATAATGGAAATTTCTCTATTAGATTCTCTAGGCAGAAAGGCTGGTATTGTAGCAATTACTGGATATCAAAAATACCTTTCTCCCCACAAGGGCTTTGTTTGTGCGCACCGAGTGTTATATGGTGGGGAATCTTGCTCTCAATACATTAAACGGGTAATTACAGAAGATGGATTTACAGCCTTACTGACTAAATCTCGTCATCGGTTTCAAGCTTGTAAGCAAGCTAACCAGATTTTGCGATCTGCCGGAGGTGGCGGCGCTTCGCTATCGCAATCTGAGGAATCAGAACCAACTGAGGATGAGTCTGACTCAAATCTGCATTCACCAAACAAAAAGGGGAAGAGCTGGCGAAGCTGTCACCAAGTGCAAACTAAACAGTTTAGTTTAGAGAGCAGTCTGGAAATCAAGGGATGAAACTTTGTTAGCACCCTTTGTTAGCACC
>NZ_JACJQG010000090.1 GCF_014696435.1 Calothrix anomala FACHB-343
AACACAAATTAACTCTTGGGAATCGCCGCACAGGTTAATGGTTGTTGTCCGGGAATGGGAGATTTAGCTGCTACTAGCTCAATTTTACCTTGGGCGTTACGATGCCAGGAATTAGCTTGGATAAGAACTGCTGGTGATGTAGGTATTTGAGTAATTACCTCAGCCGTTTTTCTATATGCAGAGATATCGCGAATATCAGCCCAAGTGCGATCGCTCCCCACTTCCTGTGCTGGATTTTGTGGAATACCACCCCTTCCAATTGCCACAAAACTGCTGCCTTGAGTGTCCGCGCAACCTGTAGCAATTTGCTGTGATGGGTCTGTCAATTCTACGGGCAATTCGACTAAACCGGAACTGGGGTCAACGCCGATGTTGTTAATTTGCACTATACCATTGACATTGAATTGGGAACTGGCAGTGATGTCATTGGTGAGGTCGGTTCTGGGGGTGAGGGTATTGTGAAAAGCTAGACCAATAATGCCTTGAGTGGTGATATTAATGTTACCGCCACGACCTTGGACAGCATTGGCGATGATGTCACTGTTTTCTAACCCAACAATTACTGGTGCGTTAATCAACAGGTTGCCACCATTGCCGTTGCCCGCAGCAGTGGCGGAAATCAGGCTACCGTGACGCATCAGCAGATAATCTTGTAAGTTTAATTTGACATTACCCCCGTTTCCAGAGGCGGTTGAGGCGGTGATGCTGCCTTGGTTGTCAACAAAAATAGAGTTGGCGTTAAGGAGCAAATCTCCTGCTCTACCAGGCCCATCATTTTTGACGCTGATATATGCCCCATCGGTGATGCGTAAGAATGGTGTGTTAATGGTTAGGGAACCAGCGTTTCCTGTGGGAATGGCAGGAATTCCATAGGCAGCTTGAAAGGCTGGATCGACAATCTGGGCGCTTGAAACAATGCTGCTAGATAGAATTGATTCGGCATCTCTACCCTGGATATCTACGGACTTTGAAGCATTAATCGTCACGTTACTGGCTGAACCCGTAGCAAGGGTGCCAGACCCTAGCAAGCCACCGTCTCGAATCACTAATCTAGACGTGTTGATAAACGTGTTCTGGGCATTTCCAGAGTTGATAGTCGATGAAGCTATGGCACTCGGTAAGAATATAATGGAGTTGTTACCAGCGATTTCTATTAAGTCTTGTGCATTAACTCTTAACGTTCCAGCCTGTCCAGAGCCTACGGATGTGGAGAGAAGAGTGCCACCATTGACAATCTTTAGGTTGCCGGTTGAGAGCGTAACATTTCCGGCGTTGGCGGAGCTAACTGTGCTTGTTTCGATCACAGACCCATTGCCTGGCTCGCCAGGGGCAAAGCCATCGATATTGGTTGAGCCTGCAACATTGACTGTGATATTGCCACCAGGTGCTGGAGCAAACGTCCGATTATTGATTTGTCCACCATTTTGGAGGGATAGCTGGGCGGCGGAGATAGTAATATCGCCAGTCTGACTCGTTCCTAAGTTGTCGATTTGGATGAGGCTGCCCTGTCTTCCCTCAGGTGTATTCCCCGTCAGGTTAAGAGTCCCGGTGGCATTGACTGTAATCTCAACAGACGCTTGTCTACCAAGGTTTTGGATCAAGGCTACCGAACCCTCGGTGAAGTTGATATTGCGTCCAAGTAATTGGATCGAGCCGCTGCTACCAGAAGCATCTAACAGAGATTGCTGGGCGAGATGGATATCGTTGAATTGTCGCACCCCTGAGTAATCCCCGACCCAGCCTTGCTCTGTGGGATTGAGTCTGATTTGCCCATCGCTGACACTGCCTATTTCCAAATGCCCGCCACCATTAACCCCTGCAATGCCACCAGTGAAGTTAACTCTAGAGCCTAGAAGTGCCAGTGTATTACCAGCCCCGACTTCTAACCCACTGGGATTCTGGCTGCGATTTGCGGGAGTAAAAGATCCGCTGATCAGGCGATGTCCATTTCCTTGCACGGTAATCTCTCTGGAATTTTGCCCCATTTGCAACCCAATCGGCACACTCATTGTCAACAAAGGCGGCGTACTGGGATTAGTCGTACTAAACTCTATTCCATCAGCAAACTTAATACTATTCGCCGTCGTCCCCACAAACGAACCCCCAATATTCAGGCTGGCATTTGGCCCGAATACAATCCCGTTGGGATTCATCAAAAATAAACTGACTGGGTTATTGCTATTCAGCGTGCGAATCAACCCATCAATATTAGATACATTGCTACCTGTGACTCGGCTAAATATCGTTGTAATATTTGGCGTATTGGTTAAATCAAAAGTCGCTGAACCATCTGTAGGCACAGAGAAATTACTGAAGCTGTGAAATAAATTATTACCTTTATTTATCCCGTTAAGAATATTAAAATTATTACCACTTGGATTGACAATGGTGTTAGTTGTACCATCGGATGTTACCTGAGCAATCACCCCTTGCATCATTCCTGGAGTGAATAACCCACTTATTAATATAAATAGAAAAGGTACGACTCTCATCACCAAAGACTTCCTTTACTGATTTAAAGTTAGAGTTCCCATCCAGGGCATTATTTATAACATCATTAACTTTTAGGAACAGCAGCACAGGTTAATATTTGTTGCGCCTCAGTAGGAGATTTATCTGCAATTAACTCAATTTTTCCTTGTGTATTACGTCGCCAACCTGTAGCCTGGACAAGAATTTTTGGAGATTCGGGTATTTGGGCTGTAACTTCGCCTGTTTTGCGGTATGCAGAGATGTCACGGATATCTGACCAAGTGCGATCGCTTCCCACTTCCTGAATTGGATTTTGTGGTATTCCACCCCTTCCCGTGGCGACAAAACTACTACCACTTGTATCTGCACATCCTGTAGCAATTTGCTGAGACGGATCAGTAATATTTGCAGGTAGTTCTACTAAACCAGAATTGGGGTCAACACCAACATGATTGATTTGTACTGTACCATTAACACCAAATTGAGAACTGGCTGTAATGTCATTTTCTGGAGTCAGTTGGGGGCGAAACTTTAGTCCAAAGATACCTTGAGTTGTGATTTGAATGTTACCACCGCGACCTGTGACCGCGTTAGCCATAATGTCACTGTTGTTAAATCCAACAATAACTGGCGAATTAATCATAATATTGCCGCCATCTCCTGAACCTAAAGCAGTTCCGATAATGAAACTCTGATCTCGAAGAATGAGCGCGTTTGTGTGGATATTCATATCACCGCCTTGTCCTGAAGCTGTAAAACTCGCTAAATATCCCTGATTTAACTCCAACATTTCCGCATTGATGTTCAGTGCGCCTGCATTCCCAATCCCATAGTTACCAGTATTAATTCTGGCTTCATCGCTAATTTTGAGGATAGGAGTATTGACAGTCACCTGTCCCGAAGAACCTCTAGGAATTTCGCTCAAATTTAATAATTTGGTATAGTAATCAGCGCTCAAAAAGCTAACAGTTGAAGAAATATTACTACCATAGGTAATACTTGGCGATCGACCACTTAAATTAATCGATTCCGTCGCATTAACAGTCAAATCACCGGCATTACCTACCCCAAGACTCGCAGTTGTTACACTACCACTGTCCTGGATTGTAAGTGTGCGAGTATTTAGTCTCAGTTTCCCAGCATTACCACCATGACCAATAGTCGTATTAGCAATGACGCTAGCAATACTTATGGGAGTTGCGCCAATGACACTCACGCTATCGGCATCAATTGTAACTGCACCACTCGTACCCAGTCCAAAGGTTGTAGAACCGAGATAAGCACCGTCGAACACAGATAAATTTTGTGTTGTGACATTCACATCACCAGCTTTTCCTGTAGAGGATGTGAGTGTTCCGATTACCGCGTAGGCTGAAGGGTCGGTAGAAATGTAACCATTGACATTTAAATTAGAGGTTGTGATGTTGATATAACCACTATCGGCAGATTTATAATTACGGTTAGCAACTATCGCACCGTTGTTAACGCTTAAATTTGGTGTAATAACGCTAATATTACCACTCATACCAGTGTTGACAGTCTCGTTGATCATACTGGTACGGATTTTCAAGTTAGTAGTCGCACCAGACAATTTCAGACTATCAGAGGCGAAAACATCGATATCTCCAGCTTTTTGGACTCCTCGGTTTTGCACCCATAATACAGAGCCATCTGTGAGGCTAACAATGCGACCTTGTACTTGAATAGAACCCGCATTAATGCCATTGACATTCACAAGCGATCGCTCTGTAAGATTAATATCACCAAATGTAGAGATGTTTTGATAATCTAGGTTAAATCCTTGATTGGCTCTATTGAGTTTAACTTCACCTTCAGCTACGCCACCCAGTTCAACTCGTCCCTCTGGAGCGAGTAAAATCCCACCATTCAGGTCAATAGAAGAACCCAAAAGTGCTAATGTCTGTCCCGATTTCACAGCCAAATTACCCTCTAAGACTGTAGGAACATAGGGTGTAATCAGTGGATTTTGAGAGGTGAGATGATGTCCAGTTCCTTGTAAGGCAATTTTTCCTGAGTTTTGACCAAACTGTAAGCCTATTGGTACATTCATCGTTAATAATGGCTTCTCAGTTAAATTCACAGCACTAAATTCTGTACCATCTGCAAACTTAATACTATTCGCCGTTGTCCCTATAAATGAGCCGCTAATATTTAATCTGGCATTTGCCCCAAATAAAATCCCATTGGGATTAATTAAAAATAAACTAACTGGGTTATTGCCATGAATTGTGCTAATTAACCCATCAATACTAGAAATAGTATTACCTGTAACTCGACTAAATATGTTTGTAATATTTGGTGTATTCACTAAATCAAAAGTTGCCGAACCACCCGTAGGTATTGAGAAATTATTAAAGCTATGAAATAAGTTATTCCCTTTTTCAATTCCGTTAATAATCTGAAAATCATTACCATTAGAGTTAACAATTGTGTTAGTGCTGGCATCAGATGAAATCTGAGACATTGCAGGTAATACCATCCCCGCAGTCAATAATCCTGTGGTGAATGCTGCGAGAAACTTATAGGACTTACGCAGTGTCAGATATTTTTCATGCTTTTTGTCAATGGTCAATAGTCCATAGTCCAAAAACCTGAATTTTGACCATTGACTTTTGACTTTTGACCACCCTTGTGAGGGTTTTTGTGTTCGGTGCGTAAGTCCTAACTTAATTGCCCTCATGTCTTAAATACTCCTTGGATATGACACAATTTAGATTTCCCGAAATCGGAGAAATCCTAACAGTAAACAATATCCAAGAATTTATTTAGCTTTTAATTACGCTTTAAATAGTATTAATACGGGTTAATACTTGTTTGAAAATGAGACAATATTTATCTGCAATTAATTCAAACACAAATTAACTCTTGGGAATCGCCGCACAGGTTAATGGTTGTTGCATTTGAGTAGAAGATTTAGCTGCTACTAGCTCAATTTTGCCTTGGGTGTTACGATGCCAGGAATTAGCTTGGATGAGAACTGCTGGGAATGGAGGTGTTTGAGTCATTACCTCAGCCGTTTTTCTATATGCAGAGATGTCGCGCATATCAGACCAAGTGCGATCGCTCCTCACTTCTTGGGTTGGATTTTGCGGTACACCACCCCTTCCGATAGCGACAAAACTACTACCACTAGTATCCGCACATCCTGCGGCTATTTGTTGCGATGGATCGGTGACATTTGCTGGTAGTTCGACTAAGGCAGAATTGGGATCGACACCAATATTATGAACGTTAACTGTACCATTCACCCCAAATTGCGAACTGGCGCTAATATCATTTTCTGGTGTTAGTTGCGAACGATATTCTAAACCGAAAATACCCTGAGTATTAATGTTAATATTACCACCTTGGCCTTGAACAGCATTGGCAATGATATCGCTGTTTTTCCACCCGAAAATAATCGGTGAGTTAATAGTAATATTTCCCCCGTTACCATTACCTTGTGCCGTGGAGGTAATTTGACTGCGATCGCGAATTAACAGCAAATCTCTGACTTGTAAGCTGATATCGCCACCATTACCTGATTCTGTTTGTGCTTGAATTAAAGCTTGATTTTTCAATTGGATCTGATCGCTAATAATTTGCAGATTTCCTGCATTTCCAGTACCTTGACTAGTAACTGTTACTGTTCCCCCATCTGTGAGTGTGAGTTTGGGTGTAGTAATAGTCACATTACCTGCATTTGCTGTCAGTATATCTGGTAAACCAAAGATTTCACGTATTTGCGGACTGAAACGCACAACAGAAGAGCCAATATTACTATTATTACTGCTACCACGACCACTAATGGCGATCGCGTCACTAGCATTGATTTGGACATTCCCACCATTACCGACAAATAATGCAGATGAACCAATTATTCCACCATTTAATATCTGCAATTTCCCAGTATCTAATCTCAAATCTCTGGCATTTCCATCGGAAAATGTGGTGATACCAATATTGCTAGACAGTCCAAAAGGATTTTCACCCATAACGGTGGTATTTTGATTGCGAATCATTACCTGACCAGTGGAGCCACTACCAAATGTCGCCGATAATAATGTAGCTCCCCCAGAGACTAATAAATTATTCCCATTAACCATGATATCTCCAGCCGCTCCTGTTGCATGGGCGCTAGTACTAATAGCTGTCGCTCCAGTGGGATTGAGGGGTGAAAAACCGGATACCTCTATATCTGCTGCTTGAATCTGGATGTTACCACCCTTAGCAGTGCCAAAAGTTACAGTAGCTATTCCTGAACCTTCTTTGATTGTCAAACGGGGAGTAATAATACTGATATTTGCACTGTCTCCCGTTCCCAAAGCTTCTCCACGAATCCAACTACGAACTTTAGCATCGGGTGTGGTACCAATAATTGCGATCGCTGCTGATGCTTGTAAGTTAATATTTCCACCGGGAAGAACGCCGTAATTCTGGGATAAAATCAACGAACCATCAGTAAAGCCTATATTTCTTCCCTGGAGTTGAACTGAACCGGAGTTAAACCCACTCACATCTAATAGTGACTTTTGCGCCAGTTTAATATCTGCAAAACTTTGTCCCTGCTCGTACTCCAATTTATAACCCTGAGTAATCGGTACTAAACTAACTAATCCTGCACCTCCCAAACTTCCTAATTCTATTTGACTTGTTTGGGCACTCAGCGTCGCACCATCCAAACTGATATTTCCACCCACCAATGCTAAGGTTTTTCCTGACTGTACTTGTAATTTTGTGGAGCTAGGATTGCGAATTACAGGCGAAAAACTACTGAGAGTATCTAGGTTATGTCCTGTACCTTGGACTTGTATCGATGCGGGATTCTGTCCCATCTGCAAACCAATAGGTACAGTCATGGTTAATAATGGTTTAGCAGCAGAATTTATAGCACTAAATTCAACTCCATCAGCAAATTTGATGCTATTAGCAGTAGTCCCGACAAATGAGCCGCTAATATTCAAACTGGCATTTTGACCAAATACAATTCCATTGGGATTGATTAAAAACAAACTGACTGGATGATGATTGTTAAGAGTTTGAATTAATCCATCAATCGTAGAAATACTCCCACCTGTAACCCGACTGAAGATATTAGTAATATTTGGCGTATTGACTAAATCAAAAGTTGCTGAACCATCTGTAGGGACTGAGAAATTACTGAAACTATGAAATAAATTATTACCTTTGGCAGTGCCGTCAGTAATTGTAAAATGATTGCCTGAAGGGGTGACAATGGTGTTGGTGGTAGCGTCAGATTGTACCTGAGCGATCGCACTTTTGCAAATTGCACCAGGTAATAACCCCATTATCAGTGTAGATACACAAGCGATCGCTCTCATGCCTAAAATTATCTTTGACTCTAACTTTAATTAGAGTTCCCAAAATAGCATAGTTTCTAACTTGCCTCATCCAGGATACAATCTGTTATAGTTTGCTTCAGGGAATCGCCGCACAGGTTAATGGTTGTTTTTCTTCAATAGAAGATTGACGTGCAACTAACTCAATTTTACCTTGAGCGTTACGATGCCAAGATGTAGCTTGGACAATAACCTCTGTTGATTGGGGAATTTGTGCCGTAATTGCGCCATTGTGCTGGAATGCAGAGATATCACGGATGTCTGACCAAGTGCGATCGCTTGTCAATTCCTGCGTCGGATTTTGCGGTACACCACCCCTTCCCGTGGCGATAAAACTACTACCAGTATTTGCAGCACAACCACTAGCAATTTGTTGCGATGGATCAGTGATATTTGCTGGTAATTCAACTAAGGCAGAATTGGGATCGACACCAATATTATTAACGTTAACTATACCGTTAATGCCAAATTCTGAACTTGCAGTAATATCATTTTCAACAGTGATATGAGGACGAAATTCTAAACCGAAAATACCTTG
Source organism: Calothrix anomala FACHB-343 (assembly GCF_014696435.1). GTDB lineage: Bacteria > Cyanobacteriota > Cyanobacteriia > Cyanobacteriales > Nostocaceae > Aulosira > Aulosira anomala_A. Next base: position 8,371 of record NZ_JACJQG010000090.1, read on the forward strand.
AGTATTAATGTTAATATTGCCACCTTGTCCTTGAAAAGCATTGGCAACGATATCGCTATTTTCCCAGCCAAACAGGATCGGTGAATTAATGCTAATATTGCCTCCGTGACCATTACCGCCTGCGGTGGAGGTAATTTGACTGCGATCGCGCAACCCCAAAAATTTACCCACCTGTAAATCAATATTGCCACCATTACCGGATTCTGTCCTGGCCTCGATTAAAGCTTGATTTTTTAATTCAATACTATTAGCATGAATTTTCAGAATACCAGCATTACCAGTACCTTGATTGGTAACAGTCACAGTTCCTTGGTTTTCCAAGATCAGGTTTGGTGTTGTCAGGTCAATCGTACCAGCATCAGCAGTCAGTTTATATTGTGATAGTCCAAATAACTTCTGCAATACTGAGTTGAGAATCAGAGCAGAGGAGTTAATAGCACTCGGTGTTAAGGGATTGTAACCATTAACTTCCACAAATTCCGTAGCATTGATCCTCACATCCCCAGCATGACCGATAAAATATGAACTTGTGCCAACTGAGGCACCATCTATCACTTTTAACCTAGCGGTATCTATAGTTAAAGTTTTAGCATTGCCAACATTAAAAGTAACTGAGGCAATTCTTGTACCGAAGGGAGAGCTATTACTACTCTGCACAGTGGTATCTTGGTTACGAACCACAATTTCACCACTAGAACCAACACCCCGCGATACGGAAGACACTCCGCCACCATAGGATACAAGTAAACTATCGCCCTTGATAAAAATATTACCTGCATTTCCAGCGCCAAAGGTACTGGTGTTAATAAAACTACCAGTGGCATTGTTGGGCGATAAGCCTGATATCTCTACATTTTTGGCATTAACCTGAATATTTCCACTATTAGACAATCCATAAGTATTACTACTTAATATTCCTCCATCGTAGAGATTGAGTTTGGGTGTAATCACACTGATATTGCTACCAGTTCCCTGGCTCCAGGTTTCACTACGAACGCCACTCACTGCACCAATCAGATTGATACTTTCAGTTGCTTGAACAGATAAATTCCCCCCAGGCAAATTACCATGATTTTGCGCCAGTAACAGCGAGCCATCGGTAAATTGAATCTGCTTACCTTGTATCTGCACAGAACCAGCATTGACTCCACTGACATCTAGTAAGGATTTTTGGGCAATTTGAATATCTCTAAAGCTGTTTACGTTTCCATATCCTAATGTATACCCTTGAGTGGTTGAAATCAGGTCAACAAATTCTGAGCTACCTACACTACCCAACTCAATGTTACCAGTTTCAGCATTTAGGGTTGCTCCATTGAGATTAAGATTACCACCTACCAACGCCAGTGTTTTTCCTGGTTGTACTCTCAGTTGTGTCAGACTGGAAGTACGAATAATGGGAGATAGTATATTAGCAATATTTAAGCTATATCCTGTACCTTGAGCAGCGATTGCCCCTGGATTTTGTCCCATCTGCAACCCTACAGGTACGCTCATCGTTAGCAAAGGTGGTGCGGAAGCATTCACAGCATTAAATTCTACCCCATCAGCAAACCTAATACTATTTGCTGTCGTTGCTATAAACGATCCACTAATATCCAATTTGGCATTTTGTCCAAATACAATGCCTTTGGGATTAATTAAAAATAAACTTACAGGATGATTACTATTAAGAGTTTGAATTAACCCATCAATATGAGAAGCATTTCCACCAGTAACCCGACTAAATATAGTTGTAATATTGGGTGTATTCACTAGATCAAATTTTGCCGATCCACCTGTAGGGACAGAGAAATTACTGAAACTGTGAAATAAATTATTACCTTTTTGGCTGCCATTGAGAATATCAAAATTATTACCGTTGGTATCGATTAAGGTGTTGGTAGTTCCATCAGATGTCACCTGAGCAAAGACTGGTAAGCCACAACCTAAAGCATATAAACCAACAGATATCAGCAAATAAGCCTTAATTTTCTGGTTTGTGGCTTTGCAAATCGCTCTCATGGCAATAATCCTTTACTATGGGCAACAGTATTAGAGTTCCCACCATGAAGAGCTAAGTAATAAATATTAGATAAAAATTAAAGAGTTTGAAGCTTGCAGCAATAGTTATAGTTTTATAGTTTTTCATTTAATCTTGCTTTTGCTGCAGCGCGTACAACTCGATTTCCATCTTTCGCCAAAATTTGCAGAATTTCTGTTGATGTTTGCGGATTTTGGATGATGAGATAACGTTCATACCAAGTAAATAAATTTAATGTTTTTAATTTTTGGAAAAAATATTCCTTAGGTAATTTAAAATTTTGGATAATAGCCAACCGAAATGGTATTGAATCGATTGTGCGACCATTTGGTTCTATATACTGAACTAGATATTTGCTAGCGATTTCCGGAGCAATTTGTATTAGTTTTTTGACTGCTATTACAAAAACTTTATGTTCTTTAAGGTTATGGTGACGTTGATAACGAGTATAGATACCGGGTGTATATTGATAATTTTTCGCTAGAATTTCTAGTATAGGAATTGGAGTATTAATGTTGTTAGCAACTGCTAGTCTCACAGCTTTATTTTTATCTTTTGCTAGCTTTTCTAGACAATTTCTAGCCTTTTCAGAATAATTATATGCTTCCATAAAGCGAGCGTTTTGGGCAACAGCTTCGCGAATCAATACAGATTTATGCTTGGCTAGTTCAATTAATTTTTCGATAGGAGTCTGCGAGCAGACTGCTGCATTATATGCAATTAAAAAAATATTTTGATGCTCACTATTAGCGAATTTATCTTTATATTTAATTAATGCAGCTTGGCGAACATCTGAAGTTATATCATATAATGAATTTTCTATAAAATCTAATGATATATGGGGATTTTGCAGCATTAGCCATCGCAGTCTATAGCCACTTAAATCTCTGAATTGTATGTTAGCTATTTTGTGGCAAATTTCATTAGTTATATGTGGATGAGAAGCTACTGCTGCATATATATCTACACTACGAATATTTAAAATTTGTAGTAGTAAATCTGGCGATAAATCAGGATTACAAACTACTTGTTGCCAAATATTATGTACTACTTCCCAATAAATATCGGTGGGTACAATCTTAATCAATTCCAATAATTGAGGAATTGGTGTCATTGCACTTGCGGCTATGTCATATTGTTCTTGACTAGGTAGTTCTTTTATTTCAATTCCTTGATAGTCGTATTCGCCGTTAAACAGCCTGCTCCACAGATAAATATAATTAGATTTGCTGTAAATATACTGTAATTCTAATTGCGCGCGTAATTCTGGGGAAGTAGCTGGATTTAAGGCGATATTTTGCAGTATACACCTATCTTGCTCTTGGTAAAGAAGTCGTACAATTTCTGATGGAGTATGGGGATTTTTAGCCACATCAGCACGGACATGGACATGGCGATCGCGCGATAATATCTCAAGAATGTCTGGAGGTGTTTGGCTATTTAACGCTACTGCTCGACGCACGAGAATGCTTTTATCTTGAGTAAAATGTTTAAGTATATGTATATCTGCACAAGGATGACTAGCAACAGATACCCTGATTCTCCATTCAGGCGATCGCGCTAATTTTTCTAGATCGCTTAACTCTAGATTTGGATGCTTTGCAACTCTGACGCGAATAAATGACCATTTACTCGTACATAGTTCCCGTAACTTTTCTACCTCTGTATGCGGATGAGTTGCTAAAAATCGTTCTTGAAAAAAACTATTAACTATTGACCTTGGTAAACTAGGATTTTTCATCGCTGTTTCCCTGACCATCCTAGAATTATGATTAACAAGTTCAATTAAACATTCAACAGGTGTATTTTTATTTTTAGCAACTTCAATCAGCGTGGGAATTTTAATTTTTAAAGTTAACAATTCTCGTAAATATTCTGGGGGAGTATCGCTAAATCTAGCGATAGTTTCCTGAATATATTCTGAAGCTTGAGCAAGTTGCAACTTAGGCTCAATTCCTAACAGCCAAAAAGTAAATTGATAATATTCTCCTTTACCACTGTTATAAGAATCACATCCCAATGGAGCAGTATTGTATAATCCTGATGCAATAATATCATGAATATTTTGTAATTTATTATCTGCATATTCTTGCCACCCTGAAGGCATTTCTCCGGCAATATTGACATGCATTTCTATCAATTCTCGAATAAAATCATTACAATATTGATTTTCCGTCACTAATTGCAGTACTTTTTTGCTGACTTGAGGATTTTGCACAATTAGCAATAAATAATCATAATATCCAGAAGTAGCAAACTCAATTAACCATTCTTCAGGAGCATCTTCAGAGGCTAAAATATTTAGGATAACTTCATGGGGAATTGTTTTGTAAAAAGCAGGATTTTCTAAATGTAATAAAGGTAAAATTGGATTTTTAATAAACTCTATGGGAAATTCTTCTGCTAGTTGAAATAACACATCTATAGGAGTATTAGGATTGCTAGCTACAGCTTGACGAACTTGTATATCTTTATGTCTCGCCAATTCTGTTAATAATTCTGGTGTAGTATCGATATTATTTGCGGCTGCAATTGCTACTTGATTACTGAGTTTTATAAATTCTTCCATTTATTCCTGTTTTTAATAAATAAATTAAGTTAATTACTTTTTTTCATGAAAGATTACTTTCTAAGCTCTCAATGTGCAAATTCAATACTTAGCAGCTTAGTTATGTTGCCAGGAAAATACCACTAGCTAAAATACCAAGAATTTTATTGACATCTTTGAGATAATATTCACTCAAATCAATCGTTAATATCTGTTCTTCTAGTTTCAAAAATTGCCAAATACTACCAGTTGTAACTGCACCATAAATTGTCTTAATTTCTTTGGAGCTTTGCTGATTAAATATTTGGGCTGCTACCATTTCTGCTGCACATTGACCCAAACCTGCATTAATATTCTCTTTTTTTGCTTCAACAACTGTAATCACTGGTGCTGTGAGAATCAGAATTTCTGGAGATTTGGTAATAATAAAATCACAAATACCATTTAATCCTTTGCTATCATCAACGTTAAAATCGATACCAGAAAATAAACTAATTTGCTCTTTTAGCTGTCGGCGCAAGTCAACTAAAATTGGTGCAATAATTAATTCAGAGCGGGCTTTTTTACTATTACTAGCTAAAGCAATCGCTAGGTTGTAATTTAGAGTTTCCGTAAGTAAATTACTGGCAGCTAATTCCGCAGCAGAAGCAAAAATATCGCGTTGCTCTACTGTAGTTAAACCAAAAGTTTGTTTGGCTTTAGCTAAACTAAACTCGCTGTAGGACATAGCACTATCCTTGAGTTTAAAGACTCTGTAATTGAATACCTAATTATATTATTTAGCAACCGCAGCACAGGTTAATACAAGTAGAATTTATGACATCGTCAAGAGCGATTGTTATTTGTCACAGTTAACCCTGAACAACCATAGATAGATCGTGTTTGCAAATAAAGCAACAAATCTAATATTTCTTAGGTCTTTACAGGGTTTCTAAACATAGGAATTTAGGCTACAGTATTGTGCGATTAAAACGGCGAATACTGCACTGAAAAATACAGCCCATTTTCTTGCAAACTGCGTTTTTCACCCTCCACAGAAGTAAGGGGAATACCCCAATCAAACCTGGCTGAGAAAGTATCGCCTTGTTTCCACAGTAACCCTAACCCAGTACCCACTAAAGTACTTGGTGATGGATTGTCGCCCTTAACATTCCAGCCTGTACCCACATCAATAAAGGGTGTTAGTTGGAGGACTCCGCCCAACTTAGGAGCGCGGAGAATCGGTAACCGCAATTCTGCGGAGAACAACATACCATTATCTGTAAGTAATGTATCCTGGCGGTAGCCGCGCACACTTAGCTGTCCACCTAGACCAAATTGTTCTAAGGGTACAAGGGAATTTGCGGATAGTTGGATATCGCCTCTAGTTAAAAATAGGGTATCTGGCGCTAACTGTCGCACCCACTGAGCTTGTCCGCGCCAAGAGAAAAAGCGGCTATCTGGTTCATCTTGATTAACATTGGCTCCGAACCAATCTACACCTAAACTAAATTGCGATCGCAGTGCAAAAACTTGGCTGGTACTACGCTGAGTATAATCTTGAAAAAAGCGCAGGGCGGAAATATTGGTTCTTCCTTGCTCATCTGCGCCTGGTGAGAGGCGAAACGGGCCGATATTATCAATACCTAACTCAGTTTGGCTTTCCTGGCGCGAAAACGAGAAACCTACTGCTAATTCTTGGGTTGGTTTTTGCAGTAACGGTTGACGATAGCTAAATTCGTAAGAAGTCGTATCTGATTGAATATCAAGAACGCTGAATGGTTCTTCTATGACACGGTTCCAACCTTTGTTAAACCCAAAGGAGAGAGTACCATTGTGCGCATTAATTGGTAGTGTGTAATTGAAATTAATTGTATTACTGCCATCGGTATTGGCGTAGCCGATACTCAGAGTATCGCCTAAACCGAGTAAATTCGCTTCTTGCAGATCCACACCCCGACGAAAACTACCCACGCTAGGCGATCGCCCATTATCTATACTGGTTGTTAGTCTAAAGGTATCAGCTTCTTGGATTTCCACCTGTAAAATATTACTTCCCGGACGCACACCCATCTGCAACTCTGCTGATAAATTTTGAATGCGCGGATCGAGGCGGAGGAGTTGCAGCTTTTCTAGTAAGCGGGGTACATTCAACGGCGTTCCTGCACCCAGTTGAATGCGCGAGCGAATATATTGACTATTTAATCGTCGGTTACCAACAATTTTAATTTCTTGCAGACTACCTTCAATTACCTGAATTTTGATGGTTCCATCTTCTACAGTTTGCGGTGTAATCAACGCTCCTGTGGTGACATAACCCTTATCTGTGTAAAGCTTGGTAATTGCATCTTTGATTTGTAATAACTCTGCAAATGTCAGTTCCTTACCCAGATAAGGTTTGGTAATCACCGCAAACTCTTCTGGTTTGAAAACTGTACTCCCAACAACTTCAATGCGATCGACACGAAATTTAACATTAGCCCCATTCTCTGCGGGATTTGATTGATCTGGTATTGTTGGTAGCGGTAGTAATTGATTGTCTTCTGGTGGTGACGGTAGTACCTCTGAGGGTAATGGCGTTACTGGTACTTCTTCTACCCTTCCTGGTGGTAAGGTTTGAGGATTTGCAGTTTGAGCTATAGCATTTTCATAATTGCCCGTGACAGCTAGGAAAAAAAAGCCAAATGTCAGCGATTTCAGGCTAAAAATGTATTTTAAAGACCTATAAGAAATTGGGTTAGAGCCAATAGTCATCATGTTGTAATCCTTTTTGTCACTCCCCGACAAAGAAAATTTGTGCATCAAGCCTGTCTAGATCGGGCTTTTGGTTAGTCAATCTCACCACCCTCTAATCCCAGGGAATTTTTCCCTTTAAATTTGGAATTAGAGATTGGCTATGAATTCTCAGATTCTGCGTACAATAATTGAGCAGAAGCTAGAAAAGCTACCAAAAAGCGGCAATTAGCGACAACCAGCAAATGATATTTTTTTAACTTATATTGTAAGTAGTAATTCTGGAGAAAATATGAGGTTTTATATTATAGTCTGCTAAAAAAGGCAAATCGGGTGATTTCGGGGAAAAAGCTGTTAAGATAAAAGTTTTTATTTTACTAATTTCAAAAACTGTGCTTAAGTATATTTAACCAAGTATTGCAGTAAAAAATATACAAAAAAATTATACTGCCATAGATGATAGATGTCTGGTAGATGTTGAGAATACAGAAACTTCAGGAGAAAACTCAGATTTTATCAGAGCGATCGCAGATGTGAAGCAATTTTAGATTTATTCACCGGATAAAAATAAATGAAAAACTCCACCCACAAGGGGATGGAGTTTTTGGGCATGGGGAATGGGGCATCGGGCATGGGGAAGAAATTACCAATGCCCAATGCCCAATGCCCCAAGCGGCGGGGCGGCTGTCCCTCTCCACCCACAAGGGGATGGAGTTTCCCGCCGCTTTCAATGAATTCATCATCTTGCAACAAACGTTACTAAATGACTGCTGAAACCTAATAGTAGAATAGGGTACAGAAGCAGCAAGTAACGGAGGAAGGGAAATTGGATGAACTGAGGGCGGCTCTAGAGCTAGCAACTGAAGAAGAATTGCAGGATTTAACGGCGATTCTGTTTAGTCGTAAGTTCAATCCCTTAGACTACGTTCACACACCTGAACCGATTGAAGTCCAAAGTCAAGACCGCAAAGCTTGGTTAGATACACTAGAAGATCGTTTTCGCTTTTTAGCCGCAGATGGGATGACAGTATTGCGGGGACGCACTAGCCAGGTAACTTATCGGCAAGCATTAATTCAAGTATGTAAGTATTTAAAAATACCCTATTCTAACCAACTGGCAACAGTAGATTTAGAAGCAGAAGTATTTTTGCATCTATTAGGGCATGTGTGGAAAAAATTGCCAGAAAAAGAAAAACGAAAATTAACTCTACAGGTACAGCGTCACCTAATCAAATCGGAAGCTAAACAACCGCTACCGCTTTTATTACAACGCGATCCCTTAGGCATAATTTTTAAAGGTGGTAGTGCTTTAGCTGTCACTTCTGTGATTCAACCACTGGTACTGAAACAAATTGCTCGACAATTTGCTACACACTTTGCCACCTATCAAGTAGCGAAAACCGCCGCTATTCAAGGAACAGCAACTACAACTACGCAATTTCAAACTTATGTAGCGTTACAAATGGCACGACGGGGGATGACTGTCAACGCTGCACGTTATGGAGCGATGCGGAGTGTTTTCGCGGTGATCGGCCCGGTGATGTGGGCTTGGTTTTTTGCAGATTTAGGGTGGAGAGCGATCGCCACTAACTATGGTCGCATTATCCCGACTATCTTCGCCCTAGCGCAAATTCGTCTAACCCGTAGTGAATGCTGGGAGCTAGCTTGAGACAGGCTGTTTACCATCCAAACACAGCCTTACAATTGCCTTGGAATTTGACTCAAGTGGGGCTGGTTCTCTTCCCATTGAGTCCCTTTTTGGGGGCTGTATTAATTGTATTGGCATCTTTAATTACTTTGGCGCGCCAATGGGGTAAAGTTATTCGCCGTCCTATTAATTGGGGATTTGCGCTTTTGGCTGTATTGCTAACAATTACAGCTGGGTTCGCCGAAGACAAAACCCTGGCTTATGTCGGCTTATTTAATTTTGTACCTTACTTTCTTGTTTTTGCTGGATTAAGCGCTTTATTCCAAAAAATCGCTCAATTACGGCAAATGGCTTGGATTTTGGTCATTGCTTCCGTACCTATTACTATTTTAGGCTTAGGACAGTTATTTTTGGGCTGGTCGCTCAATTTAACCTTTTTATGGGTGGTATTAGAGTGGACGATCGCGCCAGGAGGAGAACCACCAGGGCGGATGTCATCAATTTTAATGCACGCTAATACATTAGGTACTTATTTAGTTATACTTTTTACTTTTGGTTTGGGTTTAGGGCTAGAACAATGGCAGTTAATTAAGCAGGGAATTCAACGTTCTAAGGCTCCTCTAATCTTTTTGACGATTACGGGAATTATCAATTTCATAGCGTTAATTTTTACCAACTCTCGGAATGCTTGGGCGATCGCTATTTTTGTTTGTTTAGCTTATGCACTCTACCAAGGTTGGCGAATTCTGGTAGCTGGTGTAAGTGCGATCGCAACTTGCATTTTATTAGCAGCGTTTGCGCCTTCACCATTCGCCCAATTTTTTCGCCGCTTCGTTCCCGCTTTCTTTTGGGCACGCTTAAACGATGATATGTATCCCGACAGGCCAGTAGCTTTAATGCGTAAAACCCAATGGGGATTTGCTTGGTCTTTAACTCAACAACATCCTTGGACAGGTTGGGGATTACGCAATTTTACAGGATTATACCAAGCAAAAACACAGATTTCTCTAGGTCATCCCCACAACTTATTTTTAATGCTCACGGCTGAAACTGGGATACCTAGTACGCTGTTATTTTGTGGTTTAATAGGCTGGATTTTGTATGCATCTGTGAAATTGCTACGCGAAGCAAAATTCCCCAATTCTGAAGATAAATTGCTATTTTTTACCTATATAATCGCCTTATTTGGCTGGTTACTCTCTAATACTGTTGATGTCACTCTCTACGATTTTAGATTGAATACGCTGTCATGGTTGATGTTATCCGCAGTTTGCGGATTAGTCTATCGTTACAACCAAGATAATAAATCGAAATCTCCAGAGAATTAGAGTCAATTAGCGAAGTTTTGATGACTTATTGGTAAGTACTTTATTGTCTGTAACAACCCCCATCAACAGCCAAGCAGATTAAATATATAAATTAAATTCGGCACAGTTGATGAATCTACACAGCAGATAACTTTTTCAGTGTATCCACCGGAGTCATTTATCCTTAACAGTTAATAAAATTACTAATATTCACGTCTGTGAGTGTCACTAATTCAAGTTAGTGACTGTTGCTGATTGTTGGGAAGGTGTACGGATAACCCTTTTGGGGGTTTTCCTGCATAATAGGCATCTGTAAAAGATGCCTTTTTTTTATCTATAGCTGTAGCCAGATAGATTAGGAAATCAAGTTAAAATAAAACCCTGACAATAAAAGGCTTTCAAGTCTGTCAACAGTCGACAGTCAACAGTTAACAATCAACAGTCAACAGCTATATTTTGTTGTAATAAACCAGTCAATAATATCAGAATTTGTGTATGAAAAGATTCTCTTCATTATTAGCAGTTGTCACATCTTCGTGTGGTTTATTAACCTTAAATCTGGCAATTTCCTCACCTGCTCAAGCTTCAGTTGTTTGTGAAACAGACACTATCACCAAATATGGAAATGGTTCCTTAGCAACTTGTATCCTCAGTCAAGATACAAATTTACAAATTTCTAGTTATAAAACAGGTACATCTAATTTTGTTTGCAAATCCGAAAATTATATTTCTTTCAGTGACAAAGGACAATTTGCAAGTTGTATCTTGGCAGAAGAAATGAAAATTATTAAAGGTAATACTGTAGAAACTTGTTTACCACAATATCAGCTAAATGTTGCCAGTACTGAAGATGGTAGTCTGGCGATTTCTTGTAAAAGTTTAAGATTATCATCTTTCAACCAGTAGCTGCAGGAAACTCCATCCCCTTGTGGGTGGAGAAGTTACCTGCCTGGGGCATTGGGCATTGGTAACTCTTTACTATGCCCTATGCCCTATTCCCCATGCCAAAAACTCCATCCCCTTGTGGGTGGAGTTTTTTATTGTCGTGTGTCTATTGCTAACTAGGCAAACAGTAAGGAAGAAGGCTATTCCGAAATTTATCACCTAAAAATTTATACTCGCATAGGTTGACAAACTTATTTACATCATTTAGTGTAAACCTCTAATGATGTATAGTAAACATATGAAATTTGAAAGCGTGCGTCAGTGGCAGGGAACTGCGGATGCACTCACAAAGGAACTTAAACACCAGATTAAACACTTGAGACTGTCAGTAGAGCCACCAGCCTTGCGAACCGTGCGGGCGTGGAGAGCAAAGCAACTTTTATCACAACCTAAAGGAGAAGAATTTGGATTTCGGCAAATTTTGGAGGGATTAGCAACAATTTTACTATTAAAGAAAGGTTGGACACTAGCAGCGATCGCGCAAGTATTACCTTCTTTCTCTGCAGATACTTTGGAGTTGCAAATTCTGGCGGAAGCTCAAGGACAAGACCCTACATGGCTACCCACCATCACCACAACTTCTTTGCCGTTACCGACTGGACACAGACCACCAACGGATCTGGCTGAAGATGCCGTAGTTTTGTTAGCACAAGGAATTATCCGTCAGTATGACCGAGTGCTACCAGGGCAACAAATTGTCCGTCAAGAGGATAGTACATTGCCGCCAGAACTCTATCAAGCAATGTGCAAATTAGGTCGTTTATATATTGAAGAAGGACAATGCGATCGCGCGGCTTGTGTACATACTGTTTTGGATAACGCACGCTACCCGCTTGGTTCTGAACGTTGGGGGTTAGGAATTTTTAGCCAATCAGACTTTCGCTTTTCTAACGCAACCATCATTGATCCAGATTTGCGAGTTCCCACCTCAGACTGTGCCGAGATTGCCAACCTCAGTAGCGGTTTTGGGGAAAATAACGTTATTGAACATCGGCTTTATACTGACTTATGCGACGCAACTCAAAGGTTGGGCGGCCGTCGTCAACATAAGGCTTACACTGCATTACGAGAGTTGTTTGGTAGGTATTCTCTGATTGGACAACGCCAACTATTTGATTACTTGGTTGACAATGACTTAACTCCTTTACAGGGAATGATTCTTGATAATTTTTTCGATTTAGTACCGGATATTTGGCTAATTGATGGTTTAGCAAACCGTTGCGCCCACTGTGGCACACTTATGCGGCCTCACCCTAACAATAGGCTGTTTTCAGAAGGGCGTTGTCCTATTCGCCAGTGTATTGGTCATGAATTGCCAAAAGTGTCTGAGAAACTAGATCCCAACGAAGACATTTTACGAATTGCCAAGCCGCAAATTCTCACTTACTGGACAGGCCCAGCAATTGACGAATTAGCCATATTTGATACAGCTAGACAAAACGGACTAGATGCTGAACTTTATCCAGAGTCGGATTTATGCGATATAGCGATTAATGAAAAAGTAATTGGAATTGATGCTAAGTCCTATACAAGTCCGGTGACTTTAGCTTTGCGGCTAAATCGTAGTATTGGCGGTCTGATTTATTATCGTCGTCGGATTTTGGCTGTGAGCGATCGCTTAATTGAGGATAACCCAAGCTACATTTCCACCCTCAAATCAACACTTGATAAAAAAGGTGATGCAGCCAGTTTAGAAATTATGTCAGTTTCCTCGGTCATTGAGTTTTTACAGAAGATACCCTATGCGAACCAAACCTGATTTTTGGAAAGGTGCAGAGCGAATTTGTTGGCTTTGCGTCTTCATGGAAGAATTTATCGGCACTAATTCACTGGAGTATGCGCCAGTAGTTATGTCAGGTATGGCCAGCATTTTAAATGCACCTACCTTTGCACAAGCCCGTCAAGCTATTTTCAATATGCGTCAGATGTCACTGGCTTATGTAACGCACCAATCAGTGAAGCACGCGATCGCTCTCTATAACAATTATCATTACTGCAACAATACTCAAGGGACGTATGAAATTGATATTGAAACACTTCACTTTCACAGGACTGACGCTTTAGAAGATTCGTCAATTACAAAGGCGCGGCAAATTCTTAGTAACCCTTTGCCCTACGACACCTATAGTTTTACAGTTGCCGATCCTCGTCAGCCAATGGCTGTGGCGTTAGGTGAAGACTCAACCTCCGTAAAGTTAGACATTCCGCGTATTTCTGCCCCGATAGCTGCACGTCGTACACATTCCCTCAACCGCCAACCAAGAGGAAAGATTTGCATTCCCCTAAAAGAACTGCACGATTTGGCTCGTGAAATGGACGAACGTGAGAAGCAAGATCCTGGGCGACGATTAGGTAATTGGAAAGAGCGCTTTGAACGCTTTGACCTGATGGTGTCGGAGGCTGGAAAAGGACTGCGGAAAGAAAATGATGTGTTGGAATTAGAGGATATCAAACACTTAATTGGTTTACCTGGGTCGGGTAAAACAACGTTGCTGGTGTTGATAGCTGTATGGTTGGGGCTACATGACTATAAAGCAATGTTTGTGTTTCCCTCCATTGAAGTTGCTAGACAGTACATGGCTGATTTGGCATTTCATCAAGTTAAAGTGGGAATGCTTGTCGGTCAAGGTGATGAAACTCGTCGTCACCACGCAGACAATATTGCAGAAGCGATCGCCGCCATAGGAAATAATGGTGGTTTTGCTTACAGCTTAGAACAGGCAGAAGTTTTTGGACTCAACTGTGTTCTACCAGCTTTTTCTACTGCGGATACGTCTTTTTGGGGGTTTGGTTACGCACCTTGCAACGAGATATTGCAAGGAGGAGGGAAACAGGGAAAGATGAAAAAATGCCTGTGTCCCCTCTGGACAATGTGCGGTCGTAATAAAGCACAGCGAGATTTATTAGATGCCAATATTTGGGTTGGTCATGTGCGATCGCTTGATACTCAAATATCACCCCATGCAACTTACGAACAGTTACGATATTTTGAATTAATCGCCCGTACCTTTGACCTAGTTGTTTTTGACGAAGGCGACATGGTGCAGAAAGTCTTAGATGATTATGGCGCTGCAACTTTAAGTATTTCCGGTTCAGAACGCTCAATTCATAGAGTAATTCTCGAACAAATTCATAATCGCTTTGCTCGTGGTGAAAACTATCGACTATTTGATCGGGATATAGAACTTTACAGCCGTGACTTAGCAGAATTTGGCAATCATAATACCTCTTTGATTACCACCATCCATAATATGTCAGGGTCGCGTGTAAGAGAACGCTACGAAAATCAATTGCTGACTGTATTACGGATTGTTAGCGAACTATTGAATAGTGTTAAAAAATCTCATAAGCAAGATGAAATTGATGAACAAGAGGTCAAAACAGAAGTTACCAGAAGTCGAGCATTAGCTGAATTTTGGGAAAAAGCAGCATATAACGCCTTTTATGACCGCACAGGAGTTAATAACCCTCAAGATTTTAAAGCAGATTTTTGGCCTCATTATATAGGCATAAACAAAGAAACCTTAGAAAAGGAATGGAAGACTCTCATTCATCATTTTCGCCGTTACTTAGCTGAAAATCTCATTAAACAACGTGATGCGATTGTCCAAGAAATTATTGAAGTATTTTTCAAACTTTGTTTTCCCAAGCATCAATTAACTATAGAAACAGAGGATTTAATTAAATTACTTATAACTGTTACATTCGTAATTTTGGGTTATCAGCGAATTGTACCAGGGACAAGAACAATGCTTGCAGAAGGTTTCATTCGTGAATCAGTTATGGAATCAACTGCATCACCAGAACTTAGAAAATTTATTCCCGAAAGCATTTTAGGTTCATTTTCTGGTGTGCGATACAGTTTTTTCAAAGCACTAACAACGCGCACTGCGGCTAGAAATATGGAGTTATCTTACATTACATTCGTAGGTGCGCCTCGGATGTTAATGCACCGCTTTCATCGGTTGTTAGAGGCAGATAATGGACAAGCCAGTCCCACTATTTTAATTACCTCAGCTACATCATTTTTACAAGCCAGTCCTGCCTATCATATTAACGCCGGGCCACATTATTTACTCAAACCACATCAGCCAAAAAATCAGACATCAGCAAAAAGCACTTATTATTTCAAATGGTTTTCAGATAGTCAACGGGGCGATCAACCTCTACTATACAGTGGCGCAGGCGATCGCAAAATGCAAACACGTAATCTTGAGCTGATGGTAGATGCTCTTGTCAAAGGAGGAAAAACTAAATCTGAAATTTATAAAGCTATGAATAAATTTGATATCAAGTCTGGTATTCGCCGTAAAGCAGCTTTAGTTGTTAATGGTTATGACCAAGCACGCGATATCAAAAAATATATCAATACCTATTATCCTGATGTTGGTAGGCATACAAAAGCAGTTGTGAAGTCTCTAAAAGAAGGGGAACAACCAAAAGATTTTATCACTTCTGCGCAATGTGAAGCATTAGGAGATGATGAAAATTGTCACATTTTAATCTTTCCCCTGCTGGCAATTGGTAGAGGTGTCAATATTGTTTTTACCAAAGGGGAAAGAAAGCTAGATGCAGCAATTGGCTCAATTTATTTCCTCACCCGTCCTCACCCTACTAAAGATGATATGCAGCTTTTGTATAGCTTAACAGGACGAGCAACACAAGAATTTGATAGTCGAGTTTTTAGTGAAATAGAAGATTTGAATGCCATAGCAACAGCTTGGCGACAATCAAGAAAAGACTTGTGGTTAACTGCCAATAGATTGTTGCGTGAACCCTTAATGGCAAGCCGTTTAGGGACTGAACTATTCAAATCATTTACGGCTAATCAAATGGTAGCTATTCTGCAAACAATTGGTCGAGGAATGCGGAATGGATGCCCAGTATCAGTTTACTTTGTTGATGCAGCTTGGGCTAAAAAATCAACAGAAGGTAAAGCCGATTCTGGACGAGATAGTATGCTGATTCAGATGCGAATTATTTTAGAAGAATGTGTTAAGCACGAAGACCCCGTAATTCGAGAAATTTATCAGGAACTTTATAGCGCATTTCTAGAACCTTTACAGCGCATTCAAGGAGTAATTTATTCTGATGAATTACATTCCTTAGAAGAATCGGCGGATGAAGAAACAGGTTTTGACGAATTTTCACCACTATTGGAGATGTAAAAATGATGAATAACTTTGATAATGAAATTGAATTTGAAGAAGATTTATTGGCAGAAGAGGAAGACGAAGAAATTGAAGGTGATTTCGTCTCAGATACATTGTATATCCAGCCAGGTCAAATCAAATCAATCGCAAAATTTCCTTTAGCTTTCACAGTACCAGATAAACTACCCCCAATTATAGTAGAGGGTTGCACTCTTACTTGGACAAAACCAGCGTTGCAATGTTTTGGCGAGATTCAACAAGCAGCTAATGTCAAAAATCTTCCTTATGGCTCATTGCGAAATTTCATACAAGTTGTCTTAAAAAATGCAGCAAGAATTGAACCAGAGATAGGCCTTAGCAAATATGCTTTGAATTCTGCTAAAGGCGATAATTTACCAGAACCTTTTGTTTACTTTACTGGTGGCAATGAGGAAGAAATAAATAGAATGCTTCGCCCAATTATTAATGATTGGTTGACAAACTATCTCAAACCATTTGCTGAAAAGGAGGATATATCAATAGGGATTATTGAACGCTTGGAAGATTTGCAAGAAAGAGGAGAGTTAATAAAAGTTGCTGCATTCAAATCTCAAGTATTACCTTGGGCTTGGAATACAAAGACGGATACAACTCAACCTAAAGATAAATATGCCTATCGAATGCTTGCAGATTATGTAGCTCGTCAAATTGCTGGACAAGTTATTTTTCCAGAGTTAGGGCCGATGAAACGTGTTATTTTCAGCAATGGTACATTTAGTTCTGGTATTGCAGAACTGATTACAGATCCGATTACCTTAGATAACAAAAAAGGAAAATTCAGTTTTATAGTGAGATTAGAAGTTATTACTTATCCATCTTTACATCAACCTTTATTACAAGTTGAGGTTTCTAAACGTCGCTGGTTCACTCAGTTAAAAGCTCCTGAATATGACCGTAGAAATATTAGCGGCTTCATATTTTCTCAAGAGCATACCGATCGCGCCTTCAGCTATCAAGTAAAATGCGAACGAGATAAAAAAGGTAAAAATGGTAAAACCAACAAAGAAGAGCAGGTAAAATGGGTTTGGAGAACAGATAAGGATTTTGAAATCCTGCGGAGAAAATTAAATCTGGGGTCATCTAGTGATGGTCAAGAAATCGCTTTGGGTTTAGCTTCTACTGATAGCTGTCAGGTACTTCTAACTTACCGTAATGGACTACAAGATAATTCAGAAGACGACGAAGAAACTTCAGAAAAATACGGTATTGAAACAGGTGTACCAGAGATTGATAAATTAGATGCGTTTGAAGCGATCGCTAAAATTCTTCAACCATTAGGAATCGAAGTATTTAAGGATTGCGAAAAAGTACCATCTACCCACAAACTAGATGATACAGCATCACGCATGATTAATCTTCCTACACTGCTTGGTGGTGTTTTGGAAGCTCTTCAAACAAATACTAAGTTAGAATTTACGCCGAAATATCTCGAACAACTCAATGATAAACAAATTGATGACTTGCTAAGTAAATATTTTGGCATTCGTTTAGAAGGGATTCATTGGGGAAGAAAAGCTCTTCAATTCAAGGTAGGCACACTGAATCAAACGACTGAACTTCAAGACCTGATTCAAGCAAACCAGACAGCGATGCAGAGATTGTATCCTAATGAACGACCGTCACTGTTTATCTTTTATGAAGCTCATTTACAAACAGAAGTGAAGCTGTTGCAGAAGGTTACTCAACTTTTGTGGAGAGATACACTTAAAGTAGAAATTAGTCGCTTGCCAGAAGATACTCATGGGCCAAAAGAGATTCTACCAGGAAAAGAATTGAAGGCTAAAGAGCGATCGCGTGAGCGAATTAAAGCATGGGAATCCACTACACAACAGATTAAAAAGCTCAATCAGCCAACTTTCTGCTTAATAATGGCGCGACAGTTTTATCCAAATCCTAATGGACAAAACAATGTCAAACCTGATGATAAAGTTAATAAACCCTCAACCCGCAAAGCATTAGCAATGGCTGGTGCTGGTGTGCAATTTCTATTACCCATCGAAAAGACTCGGAAAGCAAATCATCTTAAACTTGCAGACTTTTTCCATCGGATGCAATCAGCATTAAAAGACTTAATTTTTGCTCATTCTGGTCGTATTGATGAGGTCAAAGAAAAAGTTGATAAGTACCTGCAAAATATTCCACCGGAAGCAAGACCAAAAGAAATTATTATAACTACAATCGTCCGTAAACAAAAAGGTCGCGTTCGTGGCAAAATAGAAAGTACATTTTTACCAATAGCAATCCGCCTCAATGTGGATACAGGTAAATGTGAATTTTGCTGTGCTTATGATAGAGGAAATTTAGTAATCAGGCCGTGGATTAGTTTTTCAGAAGCACGAGCTTTGGTTGCTGAACTTACTCCTATCAAACTGGCTGATAAAGAAAAGATACGCCAGACTAGATTCATGGACTTTGTGGAACAAATTGTTTCTAATTCTGTGGAAGAAGGGAAGCAACCATTGGTTATGATTGATTCGTCCAACTGCGTTCAACTATGGCCTTGGTTAGCTGATATTAGAATAAATGCTAATCAAATCAACCTTGGTTCGTATCAAGATATGCAAGTTAACTGGCAAGGCGCACGTATAATTCGTATTCGCCAAGAACTTGCACCTGGCATTATTGAGAAAAAAGCCAGACATATCATAGAAACTTCTGTAGAAGATACCAGAACTAAAGAAGAACTAAAAAAACTGCCGCCTGACAAGAAAATTCCTTCAGCATCTAGTGCAACTGGTTTATTTAGACTCAGCGCGACTAACAAAACTGGATGCGTAGCTTATCTATCTGTAGCGCGTGAGCTACCACATCAACATACTCGCGGTCAAAGTTGCTATCGCTCAACCTACAGTCTGGATAAAAAAACTAGTTTACTCACTAAACAAGCTCCGTTTGCAGGTCGCTGGCCTACTCCCAACCCCCTTGAGATTGTCGTTACCCTACGTCAACCAGATGATAATCCTGATGACTTAGCGGCTCTTGTAGAGTCACTACGCTACGGGTTTGGTCACTACAGCGATTGGACAGCCTTACCTGCTCCCTTATTTTTTGAGCGCGTTGTACGCGACTACATCAGCGATTTTACAATTGAAGACGAGGAAACGGAAGTAGAATCAGACTCGTAAAAGTCAGCTAGGAAAGCTGCTTCTTAGGGTGTAAGCACTCGGTAGAATGGTGTTGTCCGTAATCGAAAAATCACGCTTCAGTAGCCAACCTTATGCTCACAACAGCAGATTTTCTTCAATATACCCAATGGTCAGGTATTGCCACGTTGGTATTTGCCGCCTTAACAGTCTTGGGTTTAATTTTTAAATGGGGTATTCGCTTTCGGCTGGTGGGTACGACTGGTTTTATGCTGGTACTGACAGGTGGTTTATTTGCACTCTCGTTAGTACCTTTAAGTCGTACTGTGATTCCTGGTGCAGTGCGTTATAGCTTAATTTATGACAATGGTTCTACACAAGCAGTCATTGCGATCGCACCAAATATTACCCCTTCAGCACTAGAAGCAACTTTACGTCAAGCAGCTAGTAATCTCTATTCTTATGGGCGTTTAGGTTCTAAGAATGACAATTATCTGACTATTCGTGCCCGTACCCTAATTCATCCAGAACCAGGGTTGACTGTACCACTGTACTTAGGTCAGGTCAAGCGCACTCTAACTCAGCGAGAAGATCCCCAAATGGCGGTGGAAATTTATCCTGAGAAATTTGCCCAATTACCGAAAGCAGCAGCGTAGGGAAGCAGGGGAGCAGGGGGGCAGGGAGCAGGGGGACAAGGGGGACAAGGGGGACAAGGGAGCAGAGGAGGCAGAGGAAGCAGAGGAAGCAGAGGAAGCAGAGGAGGAAAATTACATCAATAGGGA
The DNA here is from genome assembly GCF_014696435.1 of Calothrix anomala FACHB-343. Taxonomy (GTDB): domain Bacteria; phylum Cyanobacteriota; class Cyanobacteriia; order Cyanobacteriales; family Nostocaceae; genus Aulosira; species Aulosira anomala_A. The sequence goes on from NZ_JACJQG010000090.1 coordinate 28,611, forward strand.
CTTCCAATGCCCAATGCCCCATGCCCAATGCCCCATGCCCCATTCTATGTACTGTTTGTATCACTAATTAAATTTATATTTTTGACTCTGAGATTCCATATTTACGTTGTAGAGTGGTGTTTTTTTCTCACTGATACAAATTATTTAGTAAGTATATTTCTCTAAATTAAATTGGGGTTTCTTGTTAACAGTAAAACAATATTTTTTTTGTATTTCAGTATACAAGAATTATTTTTTTTAGATTAAGATATTAATTTAGCCATGCCATTGATGGGAAAAAGTGAATCTGTCTGTTGGTTATGGGTAATCGTGACAGAAGACATTATTAGTTCTTCCTCAGTACGAAACCCACATGACCAAAGCCTTTTTCGGAGTATCTAGGAGTGGTATTGTGAATTAGTTATACGATTATTCAAAACTTTGATTGTTCGGGATTTAAGGCGAATGGGCACTATTGAGTCAAGCCATGTCAAACTGCTCAAGCAGTTGGCAGCAGGCTTTGTTGAGTCATCTGGATTTCTCGTGGTAGCAAACAGCCTGATTTGTAACTATTCAGCATAAGCCCGATTTTTATTGTTAATTTGCTGAGAAATATCAAGGTTTTGGCAAACTAGTTATATGCCCAATCAATCTTTTACTCAAACTTTGTCTACTCAAACATCTAGTTCGTTATTAACGCTAGCGATCGCGCCAGCAAAAGTAATTCGTGGTGCCAGTGTATTAGAATCGGCAGCAGCAGAGATTGCTAGCTTGGGAAGTCGTCCTTTAATTGTCGCAGGCGATCGCACTCTGACAATTACTCAAGCCAGTTTGTCACCAATTTTAGAAAAACAACAGCTGCATGTAGCTCAAGCATCCTATGGTGCAGATTGCTGTGAAGCTAGTCTAAAATCCTTACGTAAAGCAGCAAAAGACCATACAGCAGATTTAATTATCGGTGTTGGTGGCGGTAAAGCGCTAGATACGGCGAAATTAGTCGCCCATCAGTTGCAATTACCAGTGGTGACAATTCCCACCTCCGCAGCTACCTGTGCAGCTTGGTCGGCGCTGTCAAACGTGTATTCTGAATCTGGGGCGTTTTTATACGATGTCAGCTTATCGCGCTGTCCCGATTTACTCATTCTCGATTACGACTTAATTCAAACTGCGCCACAGCATACATTAGTTGCTGGAATTGGGGATGCGATCGCAAAATGGTATGAAGCCTCAGTTAGTAGCGGACATTCACAACAAACCCTTACCATCGCCGCAGTCCAACAAGCAAGAGTTTTGCGCGATATCTTATTACAAAAATCCACAACCGCCTTACAAGAACCAGGAAGCGAAGTTTGGCGGGAAGTTGTAGACGCGACAGTATTAATGGCTGGGGTAATTGGCGGACTTGGTGGTGCCCAATGTCGTACCGTTGCCGCCCATGCAGTGCATAATGGTTTAACCCATGTTGCCGGTCATAGCAGTATTCACGGTGAAAAAGTCGCCTATGGGATTTTAGTGCAACTGCGATTAGAAGAAATGGTACAGGGCAATCAGCTAGCAACCTCAGCTAGACAACAACTGTTGAAATTCTATGCAGAGATTGGCTTACCAAAAAAATTGAGCGATTTGGGATTGGGCAACATTACCTTAGCAGAACTGCAAACAGCAGCCGAAGTCGCCTTAGTTCCCACTTCTGATATCCACCGGCTACCGTTTAAAGTGGCGGTGGAACAATTAATGGCGGCGATGGTTTCTACCACTGCACCAGTAGAAAGCCGAGACACGGTAAATCGCGTCTCAGTGAGGGGAGTAAGTGACGAGGTTGAGGTTCAGGAATGAGTTTGGATTGGATTGTTCCCGCAGAACGAGTACAGAAGCTACCACCCTATGTATTTGCCCGTCTTGATGAACTCAAGGCTAAAGCTAGGGAACAAGGCTTAGATTTGATTGATTTGGGAATGGGAAACCCTGATGGCCCCACACCACAACCGGTAGTGGAAGCCGCCAAGCAGGCTTTGCAAAATGCGGCTAATCATGGTTATCCTCCCTTTGAGGGAACTGCTAGTTTCCGCCGTTCTATCACTAATTGGTACGATCGCCGTTATGGTGTTTCTCTCGATCCTGATAGCGAAGCCTTACCTCTACTCGGTTCTAAAGAAGGATTAGCCCATTTAGCCTTAGCTTACATCAATCCTGGCGATATAGTGCTGGTACCTTCTCCTGCCTATCCCGTTCACGTTCGGGGCCCGGTAATCGCTGGCGGACAAGTTTACAGCTTGATGCTCAAACCAGAAAACGATTGGTTAATCGATTTAGCCGCGATTCCCGAAGAAGTTGCCCAAAAAGCCAAAATCCTCTATTTCAACTATCCCAGCAATCCCACGGCGGCGACTGCACCCCGGGAATTTTTTGAGGAAATCGTCGCTTTTGCCAAAAAACATGAAATTCTCTTAGTGCATGACTTGTGTTATGCCGAGTTAGCTTTTGATGGTTATCAACCGACTAGCTTATTAGAAATTCCTGGTGCAAAAGAAATTGGTGTCGAATTCCACACCTTATCCAAAACCTATAATATGGCTGGTTGGCGCGTGGGGTTTGTGGTGGGGAACCGCCATGTAATTCAAGGTTTGCGGACTTTAAAAACTAACCTAGATTATGGCATCTTTGCCGCCTTGCAAACCGCCGCCGAAACCGCATTGCAACTACCAGATGAATACTTGCATGAAGTCCAACAACGCTACCGCACCCGTCGCGATTTTTTGATTGCAGGGTTAGGAGAGTTAGGCTGGAATATTCCCAAAACCAAAGCAACTATGTATTTGTGGGTGAAATGTCCTGAGGGCATTGGTTCCACTGATTTTGCTTTAGATGTACTGCAACAAACTGGTGTAGTTGTAACTCCAGGTAATGCCTTTGGCGCTGCTGGCGAAGGTTATGTACGTATTAGTTTAATTGCAGATTGCGATCGCTTGGGTGAAGCCTTGCACAGATTTAAAAAAGCGGGGATTCATTACTAGGGGCTAGGGAGGCAGGGGTGCAGGGGGCAGGGTGCAGGGGGAAAGAAATGCCTAACCAATGCCCAATGCCCCATGCCCCATGCCCAAATCGTTACAAAAATATATAGACATAATTAGCAGATATGTATGCAGCTATATCTGTTTTGGTGATAGTTAAGCGAGATAAGCAGTTTTTTGCGAATATTATCGGTTTATAACAGGCAAATTGGCTGATTTATGAAGCAATATGTCGGGATGTAAGCATTGATAAAAGATTTTTACATTTCTATGTGCGAGAACGGACAGACCTGAACATCTAAAAGCGTTTAAATTGAAGATAAGTAAGTATTAGTATTCTATTGCCACTGCAAGTTTTACATCTTCATTAGGGTTGAAATTATGGATAACAAACCCCTTTCGTTCAAAGGCCTACGCTTACTGGTAGTTGATGACGATCCAGATACCAGAAAGCTAATCAGTATTTTATTTGAACTCGATGGGGCAGAGGTGCTAACAGCAACTTCAGCGAGTGAAGCCCTAGAAATCATCTTATGCTTTCAACCAGATGTCCTTATTTGCGATATTTGCTTACCTGATGAAGATGGCTATTCCTTACTGCGGAAAGTGAAAAGACTTGACATCGAGCAAGGTAGAATTACACGAGCGATCGCACTTAGTGCTTATGTGATGGATGAGGATCGCCAATATGCCTATTTAGCAGGTTATCAAAAGTATTTGCATAAACCAATTAACTTAGATGAATTAGCAAAAGCCGTGAATGATTTAGCGCAACTACAGCAGTATGCTTGACTGTGGAGAGAAGGCAGAGGGCAGAGGGCAGATGGCAGAAGGGAAGGAGGGCAAGGAAGACGATTGTACAGACGCGATTAATCGCGTCTCTAACTAATGACTAATGACCAATGACAGATAAATCATTCTACTGTACGCACCATAGAAGCACCACCAAATGTAACAGCAACATCATAGCCAATTCGCATAGTAAATAATCTAGCTTTGGGATTCTTCTGCTTTAACATTAATGCAGATTCTACACCAGTTTTATCAATTCCATATTCGCCTGTTTCCGCATCGATTACAATCATCTTGCCAATATTATCGCCATATTCAACTTGTTGACGAATCCCATTTTCATAAAATTGTTTGGCTCGTTGCGCAACTTCTTCTACAGTCCAGAAAAGAGCTTGCATATTACACCTACTATTAGCCTAGCGTTGTTATATATTCTCATTATAGAGGTGGAAAATTATCGATATTTTTCAACCGCAATGCTATTGTTCTCGGTCAACAGTCAACAGTCAACAGTCAACAGTCAACGATACTACGAATTATTTTTTCCCTTTTTTCCTAGCCGCATCTCTTACTTGTTGATTGAGTAAATAACCAAAGCCAACTGTCTCCAAGTCAAAAATCTTAACCCGCGTAGGTTGGGTTGAGGAACGAAACCCAACATTTTCGGCGATTTGTTGGGTTTCACTTCGTTCAACCCAACCTACATTTATCCTTAACTAATTCTTACTACGAATTATTTTTTCCCTTTTTTCCTAGCCGCATCTCTTACTTGTTGATTGAGTAAATAACCAAATCCTGCTGTCTCTAAGCGGGTGACAAATTCTTCGCGGGTGTTACCTAGTGCTTTGGCTGTAGCATCTATATTCCAGTTATAAAAATGTAGCTGGCTGAGTAAATAAACTCGCCGGGTTTGGGCGGTGGAAAGACGGTAAGTTTTGAGATATTCTAATTCGCCATTTTCTCGGATAATTGCTTCCCCAATATGATTTTCCTCCTTGAGGCGCAAATCAGTGATAAATCTTTGGAGAACAAATGGCCCTGCTGTAAAAACTCTTTGAGAATTTAGCTGACGTTGTAACAATCCTTCCGCCATGAATCCCTGAAAAGCAGCCCAATCCGATCGCATTTTGGCGATCGCGCTGCGCAAATCTGCCAAACTATTAATTGTCGAATCATCTACAGATAAATCCATTGGTAAAGGCTTGTCAAACATCAAGCTGTATTCATAAATTAACTCGCCGTAGAAGTCCTCAAGTAAACTGGTATGTAAAGCGCGGTAATCTTCTGGCGTAGGAACGACAAACGCCGATGCTAAAGTCTCAGCGACAAATACCAACACCCCAACTTGTCGCGGATGAATCTCAAATACTCGCAAAGCATCTTCCAATCCCGCAATATAACGTCCATTCACGGACATTTCAGAGCGCGAACCTAAGCCATGAGATAAAGCATACTTAGAATATTCACTCCAAGCAATATCGGGGCCGGAAAAAAACAACGAGAGAAAACCTTCCATCGCCAAATGTAGCGGTAAAAATCGCAGTTGATTCTTAGCTTCTCGCTTCGCCATGCGATGCATTAAGCGTACAGTCGCACAACCGCAATCTAAACGCTTTCCATCTGATTTTATTATCTGTCCACCAAAGCTAGCTAGGGGACTTCCATCGTCACTCCAAGACATCACCAACCCATGAGGTACATAGGAATAGTATTTCATCCCAGGTTCCGCGATCTTTCCGTCTAAGGAGACAATAGTAATATCTTCGTTGTAGTTACGCTGCATTAAGCGTAAATCTCCCCGCACTTCACGCCGCAATAAAGGGACAATTCGCACAGCACCGCGTATCTGAGATGGTGCAATTTCTAAGCCTTTTAAAGATATATCGGTTAATAATTTCTGTTTGGTTGCCATGATTAAGAAGGGAAGTTAGGGTTGAGGCTTTTTTAACGCGGAGGGGTGCTGAGTTCTCGCAAAGGCACGCGGAGTTTTCTTGAGTTAATTGGTTGAGAAGGGATTATGTTTTGTTATGAGGTAGAAGTTTTGAGTTAAAAGGTGTAAGTTTTGAGTTTTGAAGTTCAACGTTCGAGTAAAAAGGTGCAACTTTCGAGTTCTGAAGTTCATGCTTCGAGTTAAAAGGTGCAACTTTCGAGTTCTGAAGTTCATGCTTCGAGTTAAAAGGTGCAAATTCCGAGTTCAGAACTTCAAGCTTCGAGTGAAAAGGCTCAACTTCCGAGTTCAGAACTTCAACTTTCGAGTGAAAAGGCTCAACTTCCGAGTTCAGAACCTCAAGCTTCGAGTAAAAAGGTGCAACCTCCACTCTCAGAGGATGTTTGAAAAGTCGGACAGATTGTAAAAAAGCTCTCTCGGTATACGCTGTGAATAGATAGTAGACAGCACCGAGAGAGCAACATGAGTAAAGCATATCCCA
>NZ_JACJQG010000091.1 GCF_014696435.1 Calothrix anomala FACHB-343
GCAGTAGCGGATGCTTGGTTAAGTACTGCCCTTGTACCAACAGCGTTGGGAATAGGGACACAAAGGTTTACGGCTTGCTGGATGAACCAAGAATCCCCTGCCTTTTCGATTAAATGAGCGTAGCAAAATTTAATCAGGCAGGGGAGTGTCAAAATCTCTACAATCAACAAGAATCATAGCGTTAAATAGCCCTTTTTTGGCAATACAGCCTGTTTACTAAGCTAAAATAGCTGCTACAGCACAATCGTAGACAGCAAAGCCACATTATACTTTGGCTGGCATTGTTTCTTAATGATATAGCTGTAGCTACATAGATTAGGGAGCATCCCAATTTTGACGCAATACCCTAGAAGGGTATTGCTATACCAACAAAGCCTGCCTTGGCAGGCTATCAAACTTTTAGCCTGCGAAGGCAGGCTTCGTATTTCTAGCCCCACCCTTATAGGGTGAGGGCGTTTTTGCACATTTGGGATGCTCCCCAGAGATTAGGACATCAAGCTAACATAATACCCTGAAAATAAAAGGCTTCCAAGTCTGTCAACAGTCAACAGTTAACAGTCAACAGCTATAATTTTTGTGCTGAGAAAACCAGCAATATGACGTATTTCCTCGATTAAATGTTCCCTTGACCAGATATTAATTTGTCACGACAATTACGGTAAAATCTGTTTATTGCTCAATTGAATTACTTGAGATCTCAGTAATTCAACTACTATTGAGATGGGATTAAAAAGCCAATTAGGAGGTGAAATTCTATTATAGAAGGGGTTTCTTGATTGTCAGCTTAATGATTTTTAACTCAGGACTGACAAAAGCATGAAACAGCACAATTCATCATCCCTACTCTACAGAATATTATTTAGCCTACGCACGCATATTGTCATTGGTTATGTGCTGCTCATGGGATTTTCTTCTGTGGTAGGCACGTTTATCATCGATCAAATTCTATTTTTTCATGTACAAGAGCGAATCAAAAAATCTCTAGTGCAAGAAATGCAAGAATTCCGCATGTTAGCATATGGAGCAAATCCAGAAACTAGTCAACCTTTTGGCGATGACATCATATCTTTATTTAAGGTTTTTCTCAAAAGCAACATTCCCGATGATGATGAGTTTTTGGTAGCCCTATTAAACGGGCAAATTTACAGCAGCAGTCCCCTAGCTCTTCCCGAATGGTTTAAATCTGATTCGCAGATCCTCAAGACTTTATCTCAAATCAAAATTGCTGAGAAAGGCGAATTTTCCACTGCTGATGGTGAGGTAATTTACCTTGCTCAACCCATCATCACAGACAAAAATCATGGCGTATTTGTGGTACTTCATGCAACTGCTGGCGAACGTGATGAGGTAAGTAATGCAGTTAAGCTGATTATTCAAGTTATGTTTGTCGTGACAGTTGCTTTTTCTTTTTTAGCTTGGGTAGTAGCTAGTAAGGTACTCAAACCCCTAAACCTGCTAACACAAACTACTCAGTCCATTAGAGAAACTGACCTAACACAACGCATACCCGTCAAAGGTGCAGAGGAAATTGCTCAACTGACTATCACATTTAACGAGATGTTGGAAAGGTTAGAAACAGCCTTTTCCAGCCAGCGAGATTTTATTAACGACGCCAGTCATGAATTACGCACACCAATTACCATTATTCGCGGACATTTAGAGCTATTAGGAGACGACCCCCAAGAGCGACAAGAAACCATCGAATTAGTTTTAGATGAATTAGACCGGATGAATCGTTTTGTGGAAGACTTGCTATTACTAGCCAAGTCAGAACAACCAGATTTTTTAAATTTAGAAGTTGTCGAAATTAATTCTCTAACTCTGGAACTGTACGCCAAAGCCAAAGCATTAGCCCCACGACAGTGGCGTTTAGATGCTATAGCTAGGGGTAAAATTCGGGCTGACCGTCAACGCTTGACTCAAGCAATCATGAATTTGGCGGAAAATGCCACACATCACACCAAAGAAGGTGATGCGATTGGCTTAGGTTCAGATATCAGAAATAATCAATTGCGTCTTTGGGTACGCGATACAGGCGAAGGAATTCCCCTCAGCGACCAAGAGCGGATTTTTCAGCGCTTTGCACGAGGCTTAATTAAACACCGTCGTTCCAATGGTGCTGGTTTAGGATTATCGATTGTCCAAGCAATTGCCGAAGCTCACAGTGGTAGAATTGAACTCTTCAGCCGCCCTCATGGTGGCTCGACCTTTACCATAGTTATTCCCCTCAAACCCATCCCCAAATCCAGCAACCGCGGTAATAAAAATTTATTATTTCACAGGCCTGAATCATAGCCAACAAGTAGTCACGATGAAAATTTGTTCATCGCCATCCACGAAATAAAAAAGGGTTTGAAAGCCCTATTAAGTAGGTCGGTGCAATTAAAGACAACTGGCGAAGTCTGTTATTGGTCATTGGTCATTGGTCATTGGTCATTGGTCATTGGTCATTGGTAAGGGTTCCAAGCATGTTTACATTGTGCAACATAGTTTGGTTTATTCCCGCCGACTTACTTATATTTTCACAACCAAGTATGAAAATCTGTCTTTCCCATGCCCCATGCCCAACAGATACAATTTTTACGGAGCTTGACTAAATAGTGAAATTCTTACTTAAACTTACTCATAGTTAGTCAACATGAGGAAGTTTATGTGGAAGGTATCTGATTTTGGTGAAATAGCAGGTGTTCATCAGTAAAAAAGATGTAGAAAGTATTGACCCATGTACAGAATAACCGATATACTGACTCGCATAAATAAGTCTGAGTAAGTAAAGCTATGTATGCAATAAACAGAGAGCTAAAACTGAATAAGAAAGAGCGCTCTCTAATGCGTGGCATGGCAGGATTCAGAAGATTTGTTTACAACTATGCCCTGGATTTAATCATGGCAAGTTGGGATTTTGATGGCATCAAAGTCGGTGATTCAAAACGACTGGATGCCATCAAAAAAGTATTCACTCAAGTCACGATGAATAAGCCAGAATATACATGGACAAAAAAGTATCCATCCACTGTATATCAATCAGCTTTTCAAGACTTGAAAAATGCTTTTAGTCGTTGGCGTAAAGCCTTAGGAGAATTCCCGGTCAAAAAAAGTAAAAAGAAAGGTGATTCGTTCACTGTTTACAAAACATCAGGAATCTATCCAGAAAAAGGCAAGCCAGCGATACCTTTTACCAATAGAGTGGTAATTAACCGAGGGAAAAATATTGCTCTTCCTGGAATTAAAGCCTCGACTCCGCTCGGCTTTCGATTAAAGGAGCGGGTTAACTTTATTTGCAGTTCGCAAACATTTACTGTTTCAAGAACTGCGGATAGATGGTTCGTATCATTTGTGTTGGATGCTGAAAAAGTACCACCAGTTATTCATCCAATAGAAAAGATTGGGGTGGATTTAGGTGTAAAAACTTTGGCAACTTGTTCTGACGGCACAACTTATGCCATGCCAATTACTACAAAAATAGCGAAAACCAAGCTTCAATTATTGCAATGGCGGAATCGAAATAAGGTGCTGGGGAACAAGAAATTAAAAATCAAGGCATCTCACAATGCCCATAGATTTTACACCAAAGTAGCCAAAAAACATGCTCACATCGCCAATATTAGGCAAGATACGACGCAAAAGATGACAACTGACTTAAGTCGTAAAGCGTATGTTATTCGCATTGAAGACTTAAATGTCCAAGGGATGATTGCTAACCATAAGTTAGCTGATGCTGTAAGCAATAACTGCTTTTACGAAATTCGTCGTCAATTAACTTATAAGCAGTCTTTTTACGGCACAAAAGTTGAATTGGTCGATAGATGGTATCCCAGTTCAAGGCAGTGTTGTAAATGTCATCATCTTCAACCAATGAGTTTGTCTGACAGAATTTTCAACTGTCAAAACTGTGGGCATCTTCAAGGCAGAGACGAGAATGCCTCTATTAACCTTGAAAATGCCCCATCTGATAAAGTAAGGTTGGCTCAACCTTAACTTAACGCCTGTGGACAAGAAGTAGTCGTCTACCTTGGTTGAAGCAGGAAGAAAACGCTCAACTAATCAACAAGTTTGAATAAGTTTAGGTAAGTTTTTTGGAGCAGATAGCCTTAGGTGAACAGAATTCTCATAGCAGAAGATGAACCTCGCATTGCCAGCTTTTTACAAAAAGGATTGAAAGCGAATGGTTTTACCAGTGCTGTAGCTAGTACTGGTGATGAGACTATTTTTATGGCTTTGAGTGGGGAATTCGATTTATTAATCCTGGATATTGGTCTTCCCGGTAAAAATGGCTGGGTAGTCTTAGAAGAATTGCGGGGTCAAGGAGAACTGCTACCGATTATTATTCTCACCGCCTGTGACGATGTCAAAGATAAAGTTACTGGCTTGGAAAGTGGCGCTGATGATTATGTTACCAAGCCATTTCGCTTTGAAGAATTGCTAGCTCGCATTCGCGTTAGGTTACGCGACTATCGCCTACCCAAAGCTAAGGACGAAATGTTACTAACAGCAGGCGATATTATGTTAGATTTACGTACACGCAAAGTCAAAGTAGGCGATCGCTATATTGAACTAGCCGCCAGAGAATTTACTTTAGCAGAAATCTTTCTCCGTCATCCCGGCCAAGTATTGACCCGCGAGCAACTACTCAGCCATGTTTGGGGTTACGACTATGACCCCGGTTCTAATATTGTGGATGTTTATGTTGGTTATCTCCGCAAAAAATTAGGTAGTGACTATATTCAAACAGTCAGAGGGATCGGTTATCGCTTAGATACATGAGAAAACTCTCATAAAAGCTTTAAGCCATCTTAATTGAGGTAAACAATAATTATAAGTAAGCAAAAACAACGTATTTTTTGCCCTAGACAGTATCACATTTGGTAGCAATACCAATGAGAAATTTTGACGTGCGAAATCAACAAACGGGGCAAGTGGGGATCAATTGATTATGGCCAGACAACTAAAAATAGAAATATTGGAGAGTGCAGAATTTTTAGAGAAAAGTCTCAAGAGAGCAAAAAATGCCTCCCAGAAAGAAAGATTGCAAATGTTGTGGTGGCTGAAAACAGGTCAAGTGAAACAGCACCATGAATTAGGTCAACTTTTGGGGCGTAGTCCAGCCACCATTACTCGTTGGCTACAACAATATCGCCAAGGGGGATTAGAGAAACTCCTAGAAGTGAGAACAGCACCAGGAGCACAAAAAAAAATTCAAGGGGAAGCCTTGGAGAAGTTGAAGAATCGCCTAGCATCACCTGAAAGCTTTCGCAGTTACCGCGAAATCGTAGAATGGCTGGATTTAGAATGTGGTTTGCAAGTCAAGTATGACACTGTAAATCGATTTGTACGCGAGAAATTAAAGGCTAAACTCAAAGTTTCACGTCTCCCTAATGCCCAGCCAAAAAAAGATTTAATCGAGAAATTACAACCAATATATGCTTGGCAACATAGTGCCTAAAAACTAATGTATGAATTTGTCAATTTGAGATTGATAAGTTCATATTTTTCATGAGCAAGAGCTATTTTAAAATTTTTTGTGTTCCTGTTTTTAATAAAAAGCTGTGTGCGTATTTACTGCTTAAATACGTAATAACTCATCCAGCAGGCGTGAAATACGCGTGCAGCTATCAATTGTTTCGGCGCACTGAATAATTATGGCAAACTTGCGCGCCTGTCATGGCTGGAAAGATTTGAACTATTAAACTCGGCTATTTTACCACCTTAAACATCACATCAGGGATCGTTGGGATCTCTCTGGTTGAATTTGGGCTGTTTTGAGCCGATCGTCTGAGGCGATAACATAGAGAGGAAGATTATGATCGAAATTACTCAATTAGCATCTGCAAGACTAGCAAAAGCAAAAGCAGGATACACCACACGTTCAGTAGATGTAAATGCGATCGCTACAATTTTAACGGGAGACATCAAACCAGAATCAGGGGATTTAGTCTTAGTCAGAGTAGACTCCATCGGTCAACACGAACGGATCGACCAAGTTGATGGGCGCAAAGCGATTATTTTTATTGGCGATGAATTGGTGCTTTGCTATGGAAACCGCTATGCTCCCGATCAATTTGAAGCCGAGATTCCTCCAGACTTATCACCATGTAATTTAGCCGCAGCTGGGGGGATAGCCGCAAAAGTTCTGTCTAAAAATGCTAAGGTAAAACTGCCCACTACCATTACCCCTATTGGCTTACTGGGCGATAAACAAGGAAAACGCCTCAACCTAGCTGATTGGGCTTTACCCACAACAGAGTATATTGGGCAAAGACCATGCACCATAGCTGTTGTTGGCACATCCATGAACGCAGGTAAAACTACCACAGCTGCTCATCTAATTAACGGTTTTGCTAACTCAGGACTGAAAGTTGGCGCAGCTAAGATTACAGGTACTGGTGCAGGTAACGATACTTGGCTGATGCAAGATGCTGGTGCTAGAGTAGTATTAGATTTTACTTGCGTTGGTTATCCCAGCACTTATAGAGCCACACCCAAACAAGTAGAAGAGATTTTCGTCACCTTAAATAACCATCTCGCCGCTCAAAATGTCGATGTTATTGTTTTAGAAATAGCTGATGGCTTATTTCAAGAAGAAACATCAACTTTAGTTTCCTCGACAATTTTCCGCCAAACTGTTGATGGTGTATTGTTCGCAGCTGGTGGTTCCTTGGGAGCCTATGCTGGGGTGGAATGGTTGCAAAAACAGAACATTCCTGTAGTTGGTATCAGTGGTTTAGTGACTGCATCCCCCTTAGCATCTCGCGAAGTTCTGCAAATGACATCATTACCTGTTTTAGATTTGCCAATGCTGAAAACAGAAGCAATGAATATCTTAGCTAGTGCTAAAAAAGCCGAACATCCACCTTTAATTTTTTCATCTTCTCTGTTCGTACCCCCGACTATCTTGACTGCGCAAGATTAAACAGCCATTTGCAGATTTAAGAGAAAAACAATCATGATGCAGATTCCCCGCATATTCAGTGGTATCCGCATGTGGCTGCTGACGCGCTTAGTGATGAATGGCTTTTTTCAGGCAATTGCTACATTAGCCAATGCCTTTTTGGTAGAATTAGCCTTTGACAAAATTATTACAGCTGCTAATTTCAGCTCGTATCAGCAAATTTGGCAAATAGGTCTAGGTTTACTAGCGGCGGCTGTTGTCACTGCTTTACTCCGGATGATGGAACGCACTGATGCTGAACGCATTGGTCAAGAATATGTTTACGAACTCCGGCTGATTTTGTATGACAGATTAATGAGCCTTTCCCCCCGGACTCTGCAAAGTCGTAGTCAGGGCGGGGTAATGCTCCGCTTTGTCAGCGATTTAAGCGCTATTCGTCAATGGGTTAGTTTGGGATTAGCTAGGCTAGTAGTCGCGATTACAGTCGCGATCGCATCCTTATTAGCTTTATCATTGGTTAATATCCGTTTGGCTGTCACCGTAGCTTTGGTCTTGACAATTGGCACGATTAGTGCATTCAAACTCAGCCAAAAAATGAGAACTACAGCCAAAGAAGCACGCGATCGCCTGAGTAGGTTAGCGGGGAATATCAACGAAAAAGTCGGTTCAATTGCGGTTGTGCAAGTTTTTGGTCAGTCACAACGGGAAAAAAGGCGAATTGCCCGTCAATGCAGGGAATTGGAAGAGGCGATGGTGAATCGGGCGGTAGTAGCTGGGCAAATGCAAGCCATTACCGAAGGTACCACAGCGATCGCGGCTAGCGCGACTTTATTAATGGGAGCGCTAGAAGTAACCGCCAATCGCGCTACCCCTGGAACCGTCGTTGCTGCCATGACAATTGTCGGTTTTTTAGTACCCCGGTTGCGAGACTTGGGTAAAGTACAAGAATATTGGCATAACTCGCGGGTAGCAATAGGGAAGATTCAGCAATTTTTAGCCACTCCTTCCCTGGTAAAAGAAATACCTAATGCACCTGAACTGCAAACGGGGCCGGGATGTTTAGAATTTGATGATGTCAGCTTAGAAGGTGGGTTACATAACATTAGCGCGATCGCCTTTCCTGGTGAAATTGTCGCCATCGTCGGCCCCAATGGTGCGGGTAAATCAACATTATTATCTCTCGCCGCCCGTTTAGTTGACCCCGATAAAGGCGTGATTCGGCTCGATGGACAAGACCTAGCCCAACATAGTTTAAAATCTGTCAGGCGAGCCATTGGCATGGCTGCATTAGATTTACCACTATTGCGGGGAAGCGTTGATAAAAATCTCCGCTATCGCTGGCGAGATGCACCCATAGAAGAAATTACCAGAGTTCGTCAATTGTGCGGCATAGATGAACTACTAGCAGAACTTCCAGAAGGCGAAAAAACCAGAGTTGCCGAAGGAGGTAAAGGTTTATCCGCCGGACAACGTCAAAGAATTGCCCTCGCACGAGCAATTTTAGGCAATCCCCCAGTATTACTACTAGATGAGGTCGATGCTAACCTAGATGCCCAAGCCGCCGCCGTTGTAGATCGCATCCTCGCAGAATATCAAGGCACAGTTTTAATTATTACCCACCGCAAAGAACGCCTAGCCGCAGCCGATGCTGTTTGGCACCTAGAAGCCGGTCGCCTCATAGAAGCAGGGCCGACCAAAGAGTTATTAGCCAAAGATGGCCCTACCAGTCGCCTATTTTGGTCACACACCCAAAGTGTGATGTCTCAAAGAGGTTGACTGTTGACCGTTGACCGTTGACCGTTGACTGTTGACCGTTGACTGTTGACTGTTGACCAATGCCCCATGCCCCATGCCCCATGCCCCATGCCCAACCCAATCATTGATCGCGCTGCTTTAGCAGACTTGTTAACTACAGCTTTCAGCGATTTGCCAAAAAAACTCCGGGTTTTTAGCAGCGATCGCCGTGGCTATGTCGCCCTACGCCAAAATGGAGTTTTGCTTGGCGATTACTGGCTAGATCAAGGTGAAGTCTTGAATGCTATCTGCGGTACTGTTACCTCCTCTATGTCTCATGAAGGCTGGCAACAAGTAGATACTATTGAAATTTGCTTGACTCACCACTATCGACCGGTTTCACTTCTAGATTTTTCTAGTAAGTTTCCTAATTCAAAAAGAGGAATTCGCGGTATTAAACTGCAATATCAATCCCAGGTAGCAATATATAGTCCCACCCAAATGATTGCTCGTAATTTGAGCTTTCCAGAGGTATTTGCTAGTTTTCTGCAACAAATATCTATTTCTGCTGAAGCTTTCGCCAATCAAGGCGGAATTATCGAATCTTTTGCAGCGGAACAAATATTGCTAACTCTCGATGCCGCCGCCGCAGTCACAAAATTATATCGCGGCAATCAAATTGTACCCTTAGCTGAAATGTCTCGCCAAACGATCTCAGATATGCTGGAGAGTATGGGGATATGGTTACAGCACAACTGCCTTGACAATGGGCGCTTAATCTACAAATATTTTCCCAGCACAAACCACCCTTCTGATGATAATAATATAACTCGTCAGTTTTTAGCAACTTTGGGCTTAATCCGCTATGCCCAATTTACAGGTCAGTCCGATCGCCTAGTCATGGCCGATCGCAATCTCACCTACAATCTGGCACAGTACTATCGATTACAATCTGGTATCGGTGGTAGCGAACATCGCGGTAAAGTAGAATTGGGCACAACAGCCTTAGCAGCGTTAGCGATTTTAGAACATCCCGATCGCGATCGCTATGCTGATATTTTGCAGATGCTCAGTCAAGAAATTGAAGCATTTTGGCAACCTGATGGCTCATTTAGCATCAGTTCTCAGCCCCGCAGCCAGAATTTACATTCAGGATTAGTACTGCTATTTTGGGCATCTCTGTATAAAGCGACTCAGGAAAAATATTTATTGCAGCGATGTCGCCAAAGCTTGCTCTATTATCGCCAATGGCACTTAAAACATCGTCATCCTGCCTTTATTCCCTGGCACGCTCAAGCCTATGCATTGCTATATGATGAGACGGGCGATCCGCTCTTGCGGGATTTTATTTTTGAGATGTATGATTGGCTATTGCCAATGCAGCAATGGGAAAAACTCCGCTCTCTAGATGCGCGGGGGCGATTTTACGATCCAGCACAGAAAGAATATGGTTCACCCCATGCAGCGACAACCGGAAATTATCTCCAAGGTTTAGTTGATGCTTATCGCTTGGCTAAACAAAGCAACGATACCCCTAGAGCTAACGCCTATGAGTTAGCTATCTGGCGGGGATTACGCCATATTCGCCAATTGCAATTTAAAGATGATGTGGATACGTTCTACATCCAAGAGCGATCGCTCGTTTGGGGTGGTGTGCGTACTACTGTCTATGACAACACTATTCGTCTCGATAATGTGCAGCAAAGCCTGATGGCGATTCTCAAACTCTACAATTTACCAGAATTCCCCCAACAACCACCCCAACCCAAAATAGCTTTTCAACAGCTCAAGCAAAAAGTAAATATTGCCCCAATCATGGCGGAAATCACCGAAAAATCGCCTTTATGGTTTTATGATACCAGCCGCCAGCAAAAACTCGCCCCCCAACAAGAAACTCAAAGTATTTTCCTCAGGAGAGCAGTCAAACCCTTTCCGGTGGGAATTGAGAATGCTAGGGATGTCCATGAATCTTGTCCTACCGAAGTAGCCAAGGAATTTCCTGTGGTGATGAATTGGGTAGAGGATTTTGTGGCGGAGATTGGGGGTGAACTAGGTAGAGTTAACATTGTGAGATTAGCTCCCAAGGGACGAGTTTACAGCCACATCGACCACGGAGAATATTATAGATTGCGCGATCGCTATCATCTGGTACTCCAAAGTCCATCGGGTAGCTGGATGAAATGCGGCAGTGAAGAAGTTACCATGCATGAAGGTGAATTGTGGTGGTTTGACAATAAACAACCCCATGAGGCTTTTAACCCTGCTGAAGAATGGCGAATTCATCTCATATTTGATGTGTTGCGAAAAACGTGAATCAGCACATAATTTCATCTATTAAAATCAAACTTTTTTATCAACAAATTTTTGTTTTTACAAAACTTTTTCGTCAATTGATATCTTTTAGCTCTGCTGCGATTAGCGCAATTTTCGCCTTATCCCACCCAGCCTTAGCTCAGGATATTATCAACACAGAACAAAGCAATATATCATCTTTTAATTCCGTTTCCAAACTATCAGAGATAAAATTTACAGATTGGTCATTTCAAGCATTGCAATTCTTAGAACAACGCTACGGTTGCCAGCTTAATTACCATAGCATTTATGCAGGTGACCAAACTCTTACCCGTGATGAATTTGCCATTCATTTAAGTTCCTGCTGGCGGAGAATTCAGCAACTCATTACCGCCAATCAAATAACGGTGAATCAAGATGATTTAATCATATTGCAAAGATTACAAACAGAATTTTCAACTGAATTAAGTCGCTTAGAAAACCGGATAGAAAATTTAGATTTGCAAACCTCACAATTGCAAACACAACAATTTTCAACCACTACCAAGCTAACCGGAGAAGCCATATTTGCAGTTACGGGAGCCTTTGGTGAAAAAAAAAGCGATCGCCATCAAAAACCCATCGATAATAATCTTGTTTTTCATAACCGTGTACGCTTAAATCTTGATAGTAGCTTTAGTGGTAAAGACCATTTGAGATTGCGATTGCAATCTGCAAATATCTCTAGCCTAGAAAAAGCTACAGGTACAGATATGGCTCGCTTAGGCTTTGAAAGTGATAACGATAATGAACTAAATATCAGCCGTTTAGAATATACATTTCCTATTAGCAAACAAGCTAGACTTTCTCTGAGCGCTACTGGTAGTGAATTAAGCGATTTTGCTGATACAGTAAATCCTTTTTTTATCAGAAGTAGTCTCGGTGCAATCTCCCGCTTTGGCAGACATAACCCAATTTATCGCCAAAGTGCGGGTATGGGTATAGGTATAGATTATCAAATTAGCAAAAATGTTAATTTAAGTCTTGGTTATATCGCTGATAATGCTCGCAATCCCAGAGTAGGAATTAGCAAAAGTCCCTATGGAGCAATTGTCCAACTAACTCTTAGACCTAGTAATAATTATAAATTTGGTTTAACTTATATCCGCTCTTTTAATAACTTGAAAACAGGAACAGGAAGCGAACTAGCTAATGACCCTTTTAACGATAAAAGTAATAGTATAACTGCCAATTCTTACGGTTTACAAACAACTTGGCGATTAAGCCGTAGTTTCACTATAGGCGGTTGGGTTGGTTTAACACAAGCCACCGCCGAAGACATTACAGGAAAACCCAGCGCTAACATTTTTAACTATGCTATTACCTTAGCCTTTCCCGATTTAGGCAAAAAAGGTAACTTAGGTGGTATTATCATTGGTCAACCGCCAAAAGTTATCAGTAATGATTTTGGTAATAGATTTCAAGATAAAGCTACCGCTTGGCATTTAGAAATGTTATATCGCTGGCAAATTAATGATAATATTGCCATTACTCCTGGGTTATTAATCATCACTAATCCCGAACATAAACAAAATAGCGATCCAGTTTATGTTGGTACAATCAGAACAACATTTTCTTTTTAGTCAACAGTCAACAGTCAACAGTCAACAGTCAACAGTCAACAGTCAACAGTCAACAGTCAACAGTCAACAGTCAACATTCAACAATTCACCCACCAAAACCAGGAATTAAACGCTTGAGCGCCCGATTAACCACTTCACCATAGCGCATTTCACCACAGAGAATTTTACCCATAATTTGCGCACCAGAAGGACGCTTCACACCCACGCTATAACCCATTTTGGGAAAGCGATAAAATGCATTAGCTAATTTTTGCGCCCAAGCCATATCCGCTCCCCATTGTTCGTTAATGGCATTGGTATATTCTTCTACAGCGTTAATATCGCCCGATAGCGCCCGATTAATAGCACTTGCTGCTAGCAAACCGCTAAAAATCGAAGGACGAATACCTTCCGCCGTCATCGGGTCAACTACACAAGCTGCTTCCCCAGCTAAAACAGCATTTTGGGTATGTAGCTTTTGATTCCCATTCCACAAGCAAATCGGATGACCGTATTGCTGACAAACTTTCACATCGACATTAAAAGATTGGGCGTATTCATCTAAAATCTTCTTAAAGTCTTGGGGAGGTGCGCCGCCAATAAAGCTACCCACACCTAAAGAATACCCGTCAGCTTTGGGAAAATTCCAAATATAGCCATTCTTCACCAAGCCAAATTCAAAATGAGCCAGAGATGTATTTTCCACATTGGCGGGAACTTCTGCTTCTAATGCGCCAGCTAAGTGACGTTTGCGGTCTTTAAAGCCTAACCATTTAGCCATCGGCCCTTTCGCACCATCAGCCGCGATTAAATAGCGACCTGTAAACGAGCCATTGGCTGTATTCACCTGCCAAGCATCGCCTGTAAACTCAATACCCGTGACTTCTGTATTATCTTGCAGTTTCGCCCCTTGTTTCTGGGCTTGTTGGACGAGAAAATGGTCAAAAACATCCCGTCTTACCATCCAAATCGGTTCTTTCACGCCGATTTTTGCTTCTACTGGGTCTTCTAAATTCCAGGTAAAGCGCAAAGAGTCTACCTTGACAGAAATCGCTGGACTAAAATCAAAATCAAACCATTGAGCGATCGCTGGTGAGACTCCACCACCACAGGGTTTATATCTAGGTAGAGATGCTTTTTCTAAAATTAATACTGAGCGACCCTGCTTGGCCAAATGATAGGCAGCAGTTCCCCCCGATGGCCCGGCTCCCACAATAATACAATCGTACATATTGCTGAATTCTTGCTCCTCACTTAGCCCAGCAAAACTTGATCGGGTAGTGCAATCGCCACCTTAGACTAGTGTATACTGAGCGCGCATCAAAAATTCTCATTGATTAAGTAAAACCACAGATAAACACCGAAAAATAACGATGAATATCTGTGGTTTCTAGGTCAATTGTCAGTTGTCAGTTGTCAGTTGTCAGTTGTGGAAAATTGACCCAGGAATGAGCATAGCCTATAGGAGCCGAAGCCAATGCCCCATGCCCCATGCCCCATCCCCTAAACAGTCGTAATGTCCTTTTCTTTTTCTGCCAATAATTCGTCAATTCTGGCAGTGTATTTATTAGTTAATTTTTGCAGTTCGTCTTGTTGATCGCGGGATTCATCTTCAGAAATTTCCGCGTTTTTTTCCTGCTTGCGAATAGAATCTATGGCATCACGGCGAATGTTACGAATCCCCACACGCCCTTCTTCGGCATATTTAGCAGCCAGTTTGACGAGTTCTTTGCGGCGATCGCTTGTTAGGGGCGGGATATTCAGCCTGATGACAGAACCGTCATTGCTGGGGGTTAAACCCACATCTGACAAGGAAATTGCCTTTTCCACTATATTCAAGCTACTGCGATCGTAAGGTTGAATTAAAATGGTTGAGGCATCAGGTGTACTGATATTTGCCAGTGATTTTAATGGCGTTGGTGTTCCGTAATATTCCACCTGTACTTTATCTAAGAGACTCGCATTGGCGCGACCAGTACGAATCGTGTTAAAAGCCCGTTGAGTTGCCTCAACGGTATGTTGCATTTTACTCTGAGCTTCAGCTAATTTCACAAGAACCTCCCACAAGGGTGCCGATGGATTCTCCCATGACTGCCCGATGGATATTACCTCGCACCGTTAAGTCAAAAACCAGAATTGGGATATTATTTTCTTTACACAAGGCAATCGCTGTAGTATCCATTACCCGTAAATCTTGCGCCAAAACATGGGCGTATGTGAGGCTGGTATAACGTTTAGCATCTGGATAGACAAAAGGATCGGCATCATATACTCCGTCTACCTTGGTGGCTTTAAAAATTACTTCGGCATCGATTTCTGCTGCTCTTAATGCCGCCGTGGTATCAGTGGTAAAGAAGGGATTCCCCGAACCAGCGCCAAAAATTACCACCCGCCCTTTTTCAAGATGACGGATGGCACGACGACGGATATAAGGTTCGGCTAATTCTTGCATAGCGATCGCAGTTTGCACTCGCGTCTGCACCCCTATCCGTTCTAGGGAATCTTGCAGCGTCATGGCATTCATTACCGTGGCAATCATCCCGATGTAGTCAGCAGTGGCGCGATCCATACCCGCCGATGCTGCTTTGACACCACGAAAAATATTGCCGCCGCCCACCACGATCGCGATCTGCACGCCGGTGGCTACCACCTCTCCTACTTCTTGGGCTATTTCCTTGACCACTTCTGGATCAATCCCATAGCCCATGTTGCCCATTAAAGCTTCACCGCTCAGTTTAAGTAAAACCCGTCGGTAATTCGTTCCCATGAAGTTACGCTTTGTCGAAACAGTTGCAATTGCCTCCAACTTAAGATAGCAGTACAATGGCTATCTCTGTCTAGTTATGCCAGATTAATGAAGTACCTACCGCCTCAGTTTCTGGTGTATTTATTTTATGGCCTTTTAGCAGCGCCGCGATCGCATTTTTTAAATAATCTTCTCCTGCTGCCAAGGGATTTTGCGGATAATCGTCAATCGCGCCCCTGTAGCGTAAAATACCTGTCTTATCAATTAAAAAAGCCATTGGTGTTTTATTCGCCCCCAAACTCTGAGTTACATCTTGAGTTGAGTCCCATATATAAGGGAAGTTTAACTGATGAGACTGGGCGAAAATTCTCATATTTTCCAAACTTTCTTTTGGCTGTCCCATTGCGCCACAGCCATTCATCCCAATTAATGTAAAACCTATTTTGGCAAATTCTGCTTGAATTTTTTTGAGTCGGTCTAAATATAAAGTTACATAAGGGCAGTTATTAGACATGGAAATCACAGCAACTGCACGGAACTTATTTAGATAACGACTCAGATGATGTACTTGATTATCTATTCCTGGCAGTTCAAAGTCTGGTGCATAGCTCCCAACAGGAGTATCAATAGATTCTAGTATAGTCATGGGTTTAGGTTTGGAGGAACTAGCAACAAAAAAAATTGCGGCAAATTCAGCGTCAGTTTCCTAGTTGCAAACCACTCCTTGGCAGATGCTCAATAAGTCCTCATTTTATGGACTAATCTAGCTAGCGTAAATTGTAAAACTACTGAATCTCATACTGATACTAATCCTGGAAAATTGAACTAGATATCATTGGCAGTTTTACGCAGCTAAAACAACTAGGTCGCGATCGCAGAATCTGAGCTAAGGTAGAAATTTTATAATTACCGTAGAATTGCTGTAATCAATCCTAGCAATAGTTGCTCTGTACCAAGCATGATTAATTCATTCTTTACGAAAACTTATTTGTAGGTTAATGTAGGGAATTTAATGAATAATCTAGTTGCTTGTTGCAATTACCTTTTTCCTAGCGAGCGTTATTATATTTAGAGCATATTAGGCATAAATTCCGCGATGAAACCCAAATAATTGGTAATTTTCGCTATATTTCCCTAGTACTCTTGACCATCAAAACCTTTGTAAGAAATTTACCAATTACTATATACCTATAGCAATAATACTATCTATTGACCTGATGGCGATCATAAATTACACATCATCAAGATAATTTTGTAAGATATTTGACTGCTACCAACCAAGATAAATACTCTATTCTAGAGACAGTTTTGTTTGATAGCAGCTAATTTTAAAGTATCAATATTGTCTTGTAACTACTTTCCTAAATTTGAATTAGTAGAAAACAATCATAACATTATGTTATATTTTACACATATATTTATGTATACAACTTTATGAGAGCTAGTACAGAGCAGCTACCATCAGCTACTAATTTACAACTTCATAAAATCCCTATGGGCAAGTAATGACAAATTCCTAGCAAGCCGTACTAGCAGCACAGCCTCAGCATCAAAATGATTTTAAATCCTGAAAAATAGCTGCGGTAAGACATTTCGGTCTAATTGTGAAATACATAATTTATCAACTATTATGACAAATCTTCAAACCACATTTACCGCCACAAAAACTTGGATTTGGCAAGGTTTCCCCATCTGCTACCAAAGCCAAGGAACTATTGGCCCGGCTGTAGTATTAGTACATGGTTTTGGCGCTTCCTGGCAGCATTGGCGGCAAAATATACCAGTGTTAGCAGAAAATTGCCGCGTTTATGCCATAGATTTGATTGGTTTTGGCAGTTCAGCTAAACCAGAACCAGGTAAAAAAATTAACTACACCCTAGAAACCTGGGGACAGCAAGTAGCAGATTTTTGTCGGGAAGTGGTAGGGGAACCTGCATTTTTAGTCGGAAATTCCATTGGCTGCATTGTGGCAATGCAAGCAGCAGTCAGCAATCCAGAGATTGCCTTAGGATTAGCATTAATTAACTGTTCTTTAAGACTATTACACGATCGCAAACGAGCAACTTTACCCTTATCTCGTCGTCTGGGCGCACCATTGCTGCAAAATATATTATCCATCAAACCGGTTGGCAAGTTCTTTTTCAATCAAGTTGCCAAACCTAAAACAGTCAGGAAAATTCTCCTCCAAGCTTACGCTAACTCTGAAGCGGTCACAGACGAGCTAGTAGATATTTTAACCGCGCCAGCGCAAGATCCTGGTGCAGTAGCTGTATTTTTAGCCTTTACCAGTTATTCTCGCGGCCCCTTACCGGAAGATTTACTTCCTGTGTTACCTTGTCCGGCTATTATTATTTGGGGAACAGCTGACCCTTGGGAACCAGTAGATTTAGGTAGAGAGTTAGCTGATTATCCCCAAGTATTGAAGTTTATTCCCTTAGAAGGGGTAGGACATTGCCCGCAAGATGAAGCACCAGAATTAGTCAATCCGATTTTACAAGATTGGATCAATGAGCGATCCAGGAATAATTAATTTTGGTCAACAGTCAACAGTCAACGGTCAACAGTCAACAGTCAACTATGAACTTTTGACCATAATTTTCTATCTTTCTGTGCAAATTTATTCCACGGTAGCGAAAATTTGTAAATTTTAGAAATAATAAGTTAAGTCTTATAAAACACGACTAACATTATTTCCGCACGGAAAACATGAAACATCCTTTTCTTGAACGCTTACATAGTCCAGATGGCCCGGTTATCGTCTTTGACGGTGCAATGGGGACTAATTTACAAACACAAAACTTGACGGCTGATGACTTTGGCGGGGTGCAGTATGAGGGTTGTAATGAATATTTAGTCCACACAAAGCCGGAAGCTGTCGCCAAGGTTCACCGCGATTTCCTCGCTGCTGGTGCAGATGTGATTGAAACGGATACTTTTGGTGCGACTTCCATTGTTTTGGCAGAATATGACTTAGCAGAACAGACATATTACCTCAACAAGAAAGCTGCTGAATTAGCCAAATCTGTAGCGGCGGAATTCTCGACACCCGAAAAACCCCGGTTTGTAGCGGGTTCCATTGGCCCCACCACAAAACTTCCTACCTTGGGACATATTGACTTTGACACATTAAAGACAGCTTTTGCCGAACAAGCAGAAGCTTTGTGGGATGGTGGGGTTGATATATTTATTGTGGAAACTTGCCAGGATGTGTTGCAAATTAAAGCAGCGCTGAATGGGATTGAAGAAGTTTTTGCGAAAAAAGGCGATCGCCGTCCGTTGATGGTATCGGTGACAATGGAAAGTATGGGGACAATGTTGGTAGGTACAGAAATCAGTGCCGTACTGACAATTTTGGCACCATACCCCATTGATATCTTGGGACTCAACTGTGCCACAGGCCCGGATTTAATGAAGCCACATATTAAATATCTGGCTGAACATTCACCTTTTATCGTTTCTTGTATTCCTAATGCGGGTTTACCGGAGAATGTCGGCGGTCAAGCACATTACCGCTTGACACCGATGGAATTACGGATGGCGTTGATGCACTTTGTTGAAGATTTGGGTGTCCAAGTGATTGGGGGTTGCTGTGGGACAAGACCAGAACACATTCAACAATTAGCAGAAATTGCCCAAGAGTTAAAGCCGAAGGTGCGACAGCCGAGTTTAGAACCTGCGGCAGCATCAATTTATACGACTCAGCCTTACGACCAAGATAATTCTTTCTTAATTGTTGGCGAACGCCTCAACGCTAGCGGTTCTAAAAAATGCCGCGAATTGCTGAATGCCGAAGATTGGGATGGCTTGGTATCAATGGCGAGATCCCAGGTGAAAGAAGGTGCCCATGTGCTTGATGTTAACGTCGATTACGTAGGGCGCGATGGGGTCAAGGATATGCACGAACTCGTTTCGCGCATTGTTAATAATGTTACATTACCCTTGATGCTCGACTCCACCGAATGGGAAAAGATGGAAGCGGGTTTAAAAGTTGCGGGGGGTAAGTGCTTACTCAACTCGACTAACTATGAAGATGGCGAACCGCGTTTTCTGAAGGTGCTGGAGTTAGCGAAGAAATACGGTGCAGGGGTAGTAATTGGCACAATAGACGAAGATGGGATGGCGCGAACTGCTGAGAAAAAATTTGCGATCGCCCAACGTGCCTATCGTCAAGCTGTAGAATATGGTATCCCACCTACAGAAATTTTCTTTGACACCTTAGCTTTACCTATTTCCACCGGGATTGAGGAAGATAGGGAGAATGGTAAAGCAACAATCGAAGCGATTCGCAGAATTCGCCAAGAATTGCCTGGATGTCATGTAATTTTGGGCGTATCAAATATTTCCTTTGGTTTAAATCCTGCCGCGCGGATTGTGCTGAACTCGATGTTTTTACATGAGGCGATGACTGCGGGAATGGATGCAGCCATTGTCAGCGCTAGCAAGATTTTACCACTCGCGAAGATAGAAGCGCGACATCAAGAAGTTTGTCGCCAGTTAATTTATGATGAACGGCGGTTTGAGGGTGATGTCTGCGTTTACGATCCTTTAGGAGAACTGACTACAGTTTTTGCTGGGGTAACGACAAAACGCAACAAAGGTGTTGATGAAAGTTTACCCATTGAAGAACGCCTCAAGCGTCATATTATTGATGGCGAACGCATTGGCTTAGAAGCACAACTCACCAAAGCTTTAGAACAATATCCCCCCTTGGAAATTATCAACACATTTCTCCTAGATGGGATGAAAGTTGTGGGTGAGTTATTCGGTTCCGGACAAATGCAGCTACCCTTTGTCTTACAGTCGGCGGAAACCATGAAAGCGGCGGTAGCTTACCTCGAACCGTTCATGGAAAAGTCGGAAGCGGGGAATAATGCTAAAGGAAGTGTGATTATTGCCACAGTGAAAGGGGATGTTCATGATATTGGTAAAAACCTCGTGGATATCATTCTTTCTAATAATGGTTATAAAGTCATTAATTTGGGCATCAAACAGTCAGTAGAAAACATCATTCAAGCTTACGAACAGCATCAAGCTGATTGTATTGCGATGAGTGGGTTGTTGGTAAAATCTACCGCCTTTATGAAAGAAAATTTGGAGGTATTTAACGAAAAAGGAATCACTGTTCCGGTGATTTTAGGTGGTGCGGCGCTGACTCCGAAGTTTGTGCATCAAGATTGCCAAAATACCTACAAAGGTAAAGTTATTTATGGCAAAGATGCGTTCTCTGACTTGCATTTCATGGATAAATTAATGCCAGCCAAAGCAGCAGGTAAATGGGATAATTTACAAGGCTTTTTGGATGAAATTGGCGATGATGCAGCAGAAGTTATTAGCAAAAAGGCAGAATTTCCGGTGAAGGAATCTGCTAAGAAGAAGCAAGATTCAGGGGATAAGATTGTTGTAGATACCAGACGTTCTGAAGCTGTGGCGGTAGATATTCAACGTCCCACACCGCCTTTTTGGGGAACGAAGTTATTACAGCCTAGCGATATTTCATTAGAGGAAATATTCTGGTATTTAGATTTGCAAGCTTTGATAGCTGGACAATGGCAATTCCGTAAACCCAAGGAGCAAACTAAGGAAGAATATCAAGCTTTCTTAGCTGAGAAAGTGCATCCGATTTTGGAACAGTGGAAACGGCGGATTATTGAGGAGAATTTGTTGCATCCTCAAGTGATTTATGGATATTTTCCTTGTCAGGCTGAGGGGAATAGTTTGTATGTTTATGAATCGAACCACAGAGGCGCAGAGAACACAGAGGTAAAAGCAAGTTTTGAGTTTCCTCGACAGAAGTCTTTTAACAGGCTTTGTATTGCAGATTTCTTTGCGCCGAAGGAATCGGGAATCATTGATGTGTTCCCAATGCAAGCGGTAACTGTGGGAGAGATTGCGACGGAGTACGCGCAGAAGTTATTTGCGGATAATCAATACACAGATTATCTGTATTTCCACGGTTTAGCGGTGCAGGTAGCGGAAGCTTTGGCGGAATGGACACACGCCAGGATTCGTCAGGAATTAGGCTTTGCGGCTGAGGAACCGAACAATATTCGGGATATATTGGCGCAACGTTATCGGGGTTCGCGGTATAGTTTTGGCTATCCGGCTTGTCCGAATATTCAGGATCAATACAAGCAGCTGGAGTTGTTGGGGACTGATAGGATTAATCTCTATATGGATGAGAGCGAACAGCTTTATCCAGAACAGTCTACAACGGCGATTATTACTTATCACCCGGTAGCTAAGTACTTTAGCGCTTAGAACCCCACCCCCTAACCCCCTCCCTGCAAGCAAGGAGGGGGTTAATATCAACGTAGGGGCGGGGTTTCCCCGCCCTTTGCTTATCGTAAATAACAGGGTTTAAGACCCCTACGTCTATACGTAGTATCATTTTCAGTCGGAGTGTAAATCCCCATCTAAAAATGTCTTTAATTTTGAATTTTGAATTTTGAATTTTGAATTGTTATCACCGTCGATATTCGTCACCGCAGTCACCGATTAACTGATACAAATCCCGTGATTTTTGCGAGACAGCATCAATCTTTTGTAAATCCTCAGCATCTAAATTAAAACTAAATACCTTGGCGTTATCTGCTAAATGTTCTGATATGCCTAATCTTGCGCCTACAATCACACCGCCTACAGCAGGTTTATCTAAGATATAACGTACTGCGACATTAGAAATACTCACCCCATGCTTATCGGCGATAGTTTTCAGCGTAGAAAGTAACTCTTGGAATAATTGCCAACCACCCCAAGCATCGACCATATTTTTATACTTTTTCAAGCTAACTGTAGTTAAATCAAATCCTCGCGGTTCTGATTTACCTAAGTATTTTTCTGATAGCAAACCACCGCATACTGTCCCATAAGTAAATAGTTTAATATCGTGCTGTTGACAGAAATTTATCATATTTACTTCTGGACGACGATCAACGAGAGAAAATTGCACTTGATTAGAAACGATTTTGATTCCTGCTTCGGTGATAACTTGCAGATGTTCAGTGTCAAAATTAGTCAAGGCTAAATGTTTAATTTTACCCTCAGTTTGCAATTCTGCCATATATTTGAGTGCATCAAGATAGTTTTTATCTTGATATTCCCACCAATGAAACTGCATTAAATCTAATGATTCCACATCCATCCGGCGCAGGGAAATATTAATATTATCTTCAACTATTTTTTTAGTCATTTTCCCAGGACGGGGTACCCATTTAGTAAATGCTTGAATATTTGCTAATGCTTCTTTACCACGAGTAGCAATAACTTGACGGCGGAATTCACCAATTAAGTCTTCAGCAGGGCCATAATGGTCTGCTAAATCCCAAGTTGTAAAGCCTGCATCTACATATTTAAACATGGTTTGAATGGCAAATGTGGGATTAATGCGTCCATGTCCGCCAGAAACTTGCCACATACCATTTAAGATGCGACAAATTTTTAAATCAGGGGTAAATTGCAGATAACTTGCTGTTGGTAGAGTCATTGTGAATGATGAATTATGAATGATGAATTATGAAGAAATTTGCGGGGGTTAAGCACAAGTATTTTTACAAATGACGAATGACTAATGACGAATGACTAATGACTAATGACTAATGACTAATGACTAATGACTAATTTTCGCCAATCTTTCTCAGCTTGTTCAAGAACGTAATTCGCAACATCTTGAATTTGTTCTGTTGTTAAACGGTCTTTGTAGGCTGACATATTACTTTTACCATTGGTGACAATGGATGTTATTGCCTCTAAAGAATCCATACCATATTTCTTCAGTGCTTTCTTTTTTAAAGTCTTACCGCGTCTGACGATATTACCGC
The DNA here is from genome assembly GCF_014696435.1 of Calothrix anomala FACHB-343. Classification (GTDB taxonomy): domain Bacteria; phylum Cyanobacteriota; class Cyanobacteriia; order Cyanobacteriales; family Nostocaceae; genus Aulosira; species Aulosira anomala_A. The sequence continues at coordinate 23,080 of NZ_JACJQG010000091.1, forward strand.
CGTTTTCATGACAGCCAGCACAATGAATATCAAATATTTTCGCACCGTTGGTTATATCTGCGGCTGTTGCCGGTTGTGTAACCATACCTGTGAAAATTAGGCAAGTAATTAATATCAATTTTATGATGGAGAAAGATTGTTTTTTCATATAATCAAGATAAATTTTTGCTGATTTCAAGATTCAAAGTAGGCTGTAAATCCTGGGAATTTTTGACACTCTTCGGTAAAAGTTTCGGCATCGCTGACATCTTCGATTTTGTATATCATAATCCGGTTACCATCGGGCATTTTTTTAGAGGTAATGCAATCACCTGGATATTTATCAGCGAGTGCTTTAAATGCAGCACCATAGCTTTTCCAAGCGTCGCCTGAACAATTGATGTTTACTTGCCACATAATAGATTTATTTGCTATCAACAGATATTTATCATCTCATAAAAGCTTGTTTAATAAACCGCCAAGTACGCCAAGAAGAAGAGAATTTTTAGGGTAGTAGGTAGAGTAATCATTAATTTGGCAGTAATTTCTATCTAAAGGAAGTGTTTGCTTGAAAAAGGCTACGTCATAATGACGATAGAGGATGATGTCTAGAAAATTTTATTAGCTAAATACCCAGAATTGAAAATGAGTAACAATATCAAAGAAAAAATTCAAACTGACCTACAACAAGCTAAAGCAACTGGACAATTGAGAAGCGATCGCATTCGGGAAATTGTCAAAGCTGCTGTTTCTCAGGTAGCATCGGAATTTAAGGCGGGTTCTCTAGAACTGCGGACTATTGTTAAGGATGCGGTTTCGGCTGTGATGGAAACTGTGCAAGAACGTGGTAGCGAAATCAAAGAAGAGGTGACAGCTTCGATTGAAGGCGTGTTAGAAGGAGTCAATAGCCAACGCCACGAAAATATTGCGAAAACGCAAACGGAAATTAAAAGATTACAGTCGCAATTAGATAGCGAAGAAGAACAACTGCAAAAAGATGTAGATGTAATTCTGGCAGAAATTGAAGAGACAGGAAAGGAAACTTCTACGAGTACAAAAACTGTCCTTGATTCTGTAATTAACGGGATTAAAGATAGCGAAGAAGCAGCTTTGTTAAAGAAACGCTATGCACAATTGCAAGCACAGTTGGCGATTGTTCGCGCTAATTTAGCGGCGCGTTATGGGGGACGTTCTGAGGAAGTACAAAATTATTTAGAAGACGCTAAACACTGGTATAATCAGGCGCGTCCCCAAGCGGAAAATATTGCAGCCCAAGTAGAACAAAAGCGATCGCAGCTCGATGATAAACTAGGAGAAGCTGGAAGTGCGATCGCAAGAAAAGAACGTCAGCTAAAACAGACTTTAAGAGAGGTACTTTTAGCTGCAGCTGATTTGTTTAAAGACAAAGATCATTCTGATCAACCAAAACTTCCTCGTGGCTAATTGTAATCGATGAAGTAACTGGGGACGGGTTAAAAAACCCGCCCTTAACTTTGACTCCAAATCCTTTCCGCCGTCCAATGGCGATGAGAATTTTGATAAATTTTGACATCTGATAACCCAGCTTGAGAAAATAACTCTCTCACTTCATCAAGAGTAAAAGCTGCATAGAGAGAATCGCGGAAGCATTTTATCTGCATGGCGTTAAATTCTCCCCCGATACTGTTAACTAGATCGTTAATTGTCGCTTCATCCGCAGGACGAAATAAATCTCTGATCAAAATTCCCCCGTGAGGTTTTACCACTCGCTTAAGTTCCAACAAGAATGGTAAAGGATCGGGTAAATGGTGAATTAAACTATTGGAAATTACCATATCAAATTGTGCATCTGAATATGGTAATTTTTTGGCATCGACTAATTCTAGATTAATTTGTGCTTGCAAACCAGCTTTTTCTACATGTTGTGCAGCAATTTCCAACATAGTTGCAGCTAAGTCAATCGCTGTTACCTGCCATTGTGGTTGCATTTGACAGATTAACACAGGAATTTGACCAGGGCCAGTACCCACATCTAAAATTTTAGCTTGTGCTTGGGGGCAGAGTGCGATCGCTTCTTTCGCAAAAGCTGTATTTACCTCCGAAAAATCCATCGCGTCATAAGCAACAGATTCTTCTATTGAGTCCATTACTTCTGGTTCTAATACTCTTTTAATACTCATAATTCGTTATTTGGGCATTGGGTATTGGGTATTGGGCATTGGGCATTGGGCATTGGAAGTTTTTCACCATACCCATAGCCAATTTATAAAAATTTTATAGCCTTGTGATGCACTGAAATCGGCTCATTGTTTGTTAAATTTTCCATCAACTATTAAACTCTTACCAAAAACAACTGACACAGCGCCATAAAAATTGGTAATGGGAAAGATGAAATACACCAAAAACCCATTACCAATATTTTGTTTGATTTTGTATTCAACCCAGCTTCATTTGCAAACTAGTAAATAGACCTCTTGCAAAAGTTTTAACTTTCGCGTTCTTCTTTGCGTCTTTGCGTGAGATTTTCAAACGAATACTCAACAACGCCAAAATATTTATGCAAGAAGTCTAATAAAGAGAAAATCTCTTCCCCTAACCCCTAGTATTGTCTATTAAATTGTTCGTCATGCTTGGCGATAACCCAAACAGCATGGATACTACCAGGAAGCCAACCTAACAGTGTCAGTAAAATGTTGATAAATAAAGTAGGGCCAACACCGACTTCGAGAAATACTCCAACTGGAGGTATCAACAGACCGAGAAGTAAGCGAGTTAATTTCATGGTTTTGATTCTAATGTTTGCTTAGTTTACTTACATTTGTATGACTGTCATCGAATTATCAAATCTATCGCAGGCATTAATTCGATGACTAATATCTAGCACAGAGATAGCTTAAATCATATTTAGCTAGAAGGTAATTGAGTCTTATTATTCACATCTCCACTGCCTAATGCTAAATTCTTTTCGGCAAAGTAGTTGTTAATGAAGGTGTTAGCAAAAGACAGAATTACTGGCCCAAGTATAAAAGCAATAATTCCGTGGGCAGAAAAACCGGGAACTAATGCAGCAGCTATGGCAAAACAAATACCGTTAACCACTAGAGAAAAAGCACCAAAGCTTAAGAAATTAAGTGGTAAAGATAAAGTAGAAAGAACAGGCTTGACCGTACCATTAACTAAGCCAATAACTAACGCTGCAATTATAGCTGCGGGGAAATTAGCAATATTAACGCCGGGAACCACTAAATCAACTATTAGCAAGCTTAAGGCTGTAGCTATTGCTGTTAACACTGGACTTAGCATTATTTTTACCTCACAAACAGATTATTGATAATGTGAACTTACTTTCACTATCTTGAATTAAATAATCTGTCAGAACATCAATATGAGGGTAGATTGTCGTTCTACCATTTGGCTGAAATATGTGGTTTTAATTTTACTATTTGATGATTTTCTGCTAAAATCTGTTTTTATATTGGATAATTATGTCAGCGTTCATTTATAAAGAAAATATTAAAAATACAACGATGAGCGACGAGCTAAAGAATTTAGTTTATATATAAGTAAAATTTAATGTTCAGAACTAGAGACAGATATTTTCCACAATTAGATATTATGGGAGATATACAGCAGATTGCCAGTTGGTGAGGTACAGATAATCGTTGATTGTAGGGGCACTGGCACTGCCATGCCCTGAAGCGCGTAACTCATTTACCTGAAATATGCTGTATGTTCAAAAAATGACAACAAGTTATTGCTGATAATAAAGCGAAGACTGATATAAAACCTGTTCTTGATGAGTTTCTAAAGTGCAATCCGAACGAGGATAAGTCACACAAGTAACAACATAGCCAGATGCTATTTCTTGGGAACGGAGAAATTTCTGTTCGCTTTGATCCACTTCACCACTGATAAGTTTAGCCACACAAGCAGAACATTCGCCTTGTTTACACCCAGAGGGTAGGCGAATACCATTATCTTCGGCAATATCAAGAATATATTGATCGTCTGGTACTTGAATAGTACGATCTAAACCTATTGTTTGATTAATCAGTCGAACTTGATAAACTCCCATTGGCAATGTCGTCGGATTTTTCCCATTACAAAACTTAATCAATTCCTCGCTTTTTCTCTGCGAATCTTTGCGTTAAAAATTCCCGTCTCAATCAACCACGATATTATGCAAAACTGTGCTTAGGACATATTTTTGAGATTAGTCCAGCCAATAATAATAACAATCAGAGGAATCAGAAGCGCTAAAGGATTCCAGACGCCTTTGGTGATGAGTACAATTTGGCTCATCATTGTCAATCCAATATAGGCGTAAACACCCCACTTCTTCATCAGCCACATACCGACGAAAGATATCAAACCACCGACTGATGCTAAGGCTAAAAACGGAGGATACCAAGCACCAATTCCAGCTGCTACCGGCGAGAAAATCAGTAGAAAAGAAGGAATTAAACCAATGAAGCCAATAATGCAAATTACGGTTATCGCCACAGGTCGAGAGTTAGCTGTAGTCATCATTAAAACCTTTGTAAAATCTGCATTCTCACAGCTTAACTCTATCTTTAGCTACATTTTCTCATTACTCATAATAATTTAAGGCTTTGTTACCGCTTCATCGCTGCTTTCATCGATAAACTAATCCGCTTTAATTTCTCATTCACTTCTAACACCCTGACTTTGACAACTTGTCCGACTTTGACAATCTTTTTCGGATCGTCAACAAATCTATCAGCTAATTGAGAGATATGCACCAAACCATCCTGATGTACGCCGATATCGACAAACGCACCAAAGTTAGCGACATTGGTAACGATACCTTCTAATTCCATCCCCACTTCTAAATCTTTGATTTCGGTAATTCCTGCTTTGAAAGTGGCATACTTAAACTCAGCACGAGGATCTCTACCGGGTTTTTCTAGTTCCTTGAGGATGTCGCGCAGTGTCGGTTCCCCTACAGTATCGGTGACGTATTTCTTTAGGTTAGCTTTTGGCAATTTGGCGGCGATTTGGGTAACCTGATTTAATGGTAGGCTGAGGTCAGATGCGATCGCCTGGACTACAGCATAACTCTCAGGATGGACGGCTGTATTATCCAAAGGGTTTTCACCGTTACGAATGCGCAAAAATCCGGCTGCTTGTTCAAAAGCTTTCGGCCCTAGTTTTGGTACCTTTAACAATTGACGACGATTTTTAAACGCGCCATTCTCGTTGCGATAGGTAACTATATTATTGGCGACTGCTGGGGTAATTCCCGAAACAAAAGTTAAAAGTTCTTTAGAAGCTGTATTTAAATCCACACCGACATAGTTAACGCAGCTTTCTACTGTTTCATCCAATTTTTTCTTCAGCAATTTTTGGTCAACATCATGTTGATATTGTCCCACACCAATAGATTTTGGATCGATTTTCACCAATTCCGCCAAAGGATCTTGTAATCGCCGACCAATACTAATCGCACCGCGCACGGTAATATCTAAATCGGGGAATTCTTCTAAGGCGACTTTGCTAGCAGAATATATAGATGCACCCGATTCATTTACCATGACTTTAATCGGTTTGCGTTCCATCGTTTGCAGTACTTGAGTGACAAATTCATCAGTTTCGCGGGAAGCTGTACCGTTACCAATGGCGATTAATTCGATTTTGTATTTTTCTAGCAAATTCTTGATAGTTTGCGCTGCTTTTGTCCGTTGTTCTGCTGCTTGATGGGGAAACACAGCTTGGTATTCTAAAAACTTGCCAGTTTGATCTAATACTGCTACTTTACACCCAGTTCTAAAACCTGGATCGATTGCCAAAGTAGGTTTCATTCCTGCTGGTGCAGATAATAGAAGTTCTCGTAAATTAGTTTCAAAGGTTTTGATCGATTCAATATCAGCATAGGTTTTCTTTTCGGCGATAACTTCCCCCATTAAAGATGCTTTCATTAAGCGGTTAAATGCATCTTTAATTGTTGCTTGATAAAATTCGCGAATGGCGCGCACTTTGGTTTTAATTTCTTTTGCTTCCAGATAACCAAGTACCGCATCTTCATCAAAGGAAATTTCAAAATTTAAGATTCCTTCTGCTTCACCGCGACACAACGCCAAAATATTATGAGGTGCGATATTTGGTACCTTAGCTTGGTAATTGCGGTACATTTCAAATTTTGTTGTCCCTTCGGGATGTTCATCTTTAATCCAGGAGATAAACACACCCGACTCTAACAGATAATCGCGGATATATGCTCTCGAATCCGCTTTTTCGGCTATTTCTTCCGCTAAAATATCCGCCGCGCCTTTCAACGCTTCTTCCGCAGATTTTACCCCTAGAGTTTCCGAAATATATTTCGTTGCTTCTGTTTCTAAGGAAGCAGAGACAGGATTTTTCACATTCAGGGATTTAATCAACTCCGCCAATGGTTCTAAATTTTTCTCTCTAGCGATAGTGGCACGAGTGCGACGCTTTGGTCGATAAGGTAAGTATAAATCCTCAAGTTCAGTTTTTTGTAAACAAGATGTAATTTGTGCTTTTAATTCATCAGTCAGCTTACCTTGATTAGCGATCGCATTTAAAATTACCGCCTTTCTTTCTTCCAGTTCAGTTAAGTATGTATACCTATCGGATAAGTCCCGCAATTGAACTTCATCCATTTCGCCGGTGCGCTCTTTGCGGTAACGTGCAATAAAAGGAATTGTTGCACCTTCTGCTAAAAGTTCCAGCGCATTTTGCACCTGATAAGGTTTAAGCTCTAATTCAGTTGCCAGTAATTGAGGAATGTTCAGCATTTGGTGTCTAAGTAGAAAACGCTTGTTCTGTAGGTAATATGCTAGATCGTTCTTCCCATCCAAGCATATAGTGTTAAGCTAATTTATCAGATGATTATCAAATCTTGATTTTTTACACCGTTATTTTACATAGCCAGTTGTTTCTCAAAGCTGGGGCGATGTAAAATTAACCACAATGCCAAAATCTCTTTTTATCTGTTTATATCTAACGTTGCGCTTTTGATTTTAGAGGTTAGTAGAAATGGCTTTGTTTTTCTTAGTTCCACTGTGTACTGCATTATTAACCGGCTATTTCGTTAAGCAGTCTCACGATGAAATTGCTTATATAGCTGGTGTATTTGGCTTTATTTGCTTCATTTTGAGCTTGGTTTTAGCACCTTGGCAAGTTCAGCTTTTGATGTTAGTTGTTGTCGTGATAACTACTAATCGGCTATTGTCCAAAAATGAATACAATTTGCCCAATAATACAGATAAACAATCCCGGCAATGATACTACCTCCATTTAAATAGCACAGTTTGACGGCAACCAAGATTGAATTAAGTTAACTTTATTCCCCTGCTTGAGAAAATACGAGTATTATTTTTCCTAATTTACATTACCGCTACGTAGATTGGTAATTTCCTCATCCTTATAGTTCTCGACAAATCCCCAGGTTCGTTAATTAAAGCTCATCTCCATTTACAGCTAAATTATCATAATTTCGCGTTAATCCCCCATTTATCAAGGCTACGCACATACACAACAATATCTATGCAGTTTGTGTATGTGCAAAATTAACCATAAGTATTATTTCCCTGTTTGCGATCGCCAATCAAGAATTGAATTTTACACGCCTAATTATCAGCTTTTAGTCCGGAAACCTTGAAATTCTAGCCGTAGAAAGAGTTGTTTGTCTCATATATGTAGCAGGAAATACAAAGTATTCCGATTCTCAACCTTAAGATTTGTAATTACTGGTTAAGGTGGAATTACTTTCAGGATAATTCCTGAGATGACTGAGTTAGGATGGGCAAACTCTACTTGCACTGGCAATAATCTAAACTGAGATGGTTAAAAACTGGGCTTTAGTTATTGGTATTAATGATTATAACTTCTTGCAACCGCTTAAATATGCCCGGCGGGATGCAAAGTTAATGCAGAATTTGCTTCACAATGATATAGGTTTCGAGCGAGTTTTTTTATTTGCGGATGACTCACCTAATCCCCATCGCCCTAATTTATTACAATTTATCCAAAAGTTATTTGCGCATCCCTTTTTAGAACCAGAAGATAACTTCTGGTTTTTCTTTAGCGGTCATGGGATGATACATGCTCAACAGGATTACCTCATGCTTGCCGATGGTCATCCAGATGATATTGCTAATACAGGCATCTCTCTACAATATCTGACAGAATGCTTCCGCAATTCTGGCTGTGAAAATATTGTCATGATTTTAGATGCTTGTCGCCAGCAGCAACCCAATCATGGCGGATTTGGATCACAAACACAACAGTTAGCCGATAAAGCCGGAATCATCAGTATCTTATCTTGTCGTCCCGATGAAACATCGGCAGAAATTGATACAATTCAACAAGGTGTATTTACTCAGGCAATCTTAGAAGGATTAGGCATTCAGGGACAATGCGCCACTGTAAAACGTTTGCAGCAATACCTCAATTTCCGCGTGCCAGAACTATTGACACATTATAAGTATCCCCTGCAAACGCCTCAAATTAATAGTCAAGCCGCGCGATCGCCAAAGATTATTGTCAATAAGTATGCTAATTTAGCGGAAATTGCTTCTCAAGATCTGAATTTATCTCCAAAAGAAGCAACTCATAGCCAGGAACTAGCCAAATTAGAGCAACTGTGGATACGCACCAATAAGTTAGAGAATAGTGCCAATCATCATAATTCAAATAGCATTGTTAGCATAGCTGAATATTTGGCAGGTAGCGATACACAAGCTTCTATTTATGATTCCCCTGTAAATATCCTGGCACAACCCCAACATCAGTCAACTGTCACCATTACCGAACCACCTAGCGATTACCTCAGTTCCGAATCCAAAGTCAACTACCAGCAATTATCCGCATTATTAGCTGCTGGTGATTGGAAAGGCGCAGAACGAGAAACTGTCACCCTGATGCTAAAAATAGCGCGCAGAGAAACAGCCGGTTGGTTAGATATTGCTGCGATTAACAAATTTCCCTATACTGACCTTTGGATTATCGACCAGCTGTGGGTGAAATATAGCCAAGGACGCTTCGGTTTTAGCGTGCAAAAGCGCATTTGGGAAAATATGTGCAGTGAAGCTGATGGTGATTATCAAACATGGACTCAATTTGGCGATCGCATCGGCTGGCGCGTCAATAATCAGTGGCGATTTTACTCCGACCTTAATTTTACAGCTAATGCACCAGAAGGACATTTTCCCGCCGCCGCTACTGTAGATTTACTCCACGTGCATCAAGGTTGGGTAGTCGGCTTATTTGGATCTTTGGTAGGATTCTCCGCTCTTGCCGCCAGATTATCCCATTATTAATATAGCAAACAGCGATCGCACTTTTGTACATCTGAGGACAAATTGCGATCGCGTTAGCGGGAAATAGGGGCTAGGGGACAAGGGAAGGGGGACAAGGGGGACAAATAATTCAAAATTCAAAATTCAAAATTCAAAATTCAAAATTAAGAATTCTATTTGACTTTTGCCCAATGCCCCATGCCCAATGCCCCATGCCCAATGCCCAATGCCCAATGCCTATTGACTCCTTTGCCTCACCAACTCCGCGCCTAACTCAATTGCAGCTTTCATACTCGTAGGATCGGCAATTCCCTTACCCGCAATATCAAAAGCCGTACCATGATCCGGTGAAGTCCTAACAAAAGGAAGACCAATCGTAGTATTAACAGCGCGGTCAAAAGCCATCAATTTCACCGGAATTAAACCTTGGTCGTGGTACAGTGCTAAATAACCATCAGCTGAATTTTGACTTTGACCGTTGCCATACCAAGCTTGACCAGGCTTTACCCACATCGTATCAGGTGGAATAGGCCCTTCTAGCTGCCACTGGGGACGGTTTTGTCGTTCTTGTTCTAGCCAGGGAATTAACCAATCGATTTCTTCTGTTCCCAATTGTCCCTGTTCGCCACTGTGGGGATTTAAACCCGCGATCGCTATTTTCCCATTTTCAATGCCAAAATCTTGCTCTAAACAATCCACCAGCAAATCCAGCTTCTTTGTTAATAATTGCGGTGTCAGCGTCTTGGATACTTGACAAAGGGGAATATGTGTAGTAGCCAATAAAGTACGCAACGTCCAATTAGTATAAGGCGATCGCGCTACAAATAACATCCCAAAGCGCTCCACACCCGATTTTTGGGCTAAAAGTTCCGTTTGTCCGGGATAATCGTAGCCAGCAGCCTTCCAAGCCGATTTGGCAATGGGAGCCGTAACAATACCATCAAATTTACCAGCTAACGTTTGCGCGATCGCATATTCCATATAAGCAAAACTCGCCGCACCACTCGCTTTATTTCCAGTGCCGATGATAATTTCATCTTGAATATCTGCTGGTAATGGCACATCAATCACAGATAAATTGGCTGGATTTGCCAACGTAATGCGATCGCTCACGGGCAAATTTATGTAAATTTTGTTCAATAAATCTAAACTACCGATTATCGTCACATCATAATTTTGCCACCAATCGAAATCAGCCAAAGCCTTTAAAATCACCTCCGCACCAATTCCCGCCGGATCTCCCAACGTCAACGCCAACCTGGGGCGATTATGAGAAGCTGAATTAACTACCTGATTTTGATTAACTTGGTACATAAAATTACTTAATAGTTTTGTCTAACAACTAAATTACCTAGTTGCTTAAAACCCAATCGCAACAGACACAACTTCCAAAAAACTATCAAGAAAATTCCCCTTCCCTGCTCCCTACTCCCTGCCCCCTTGCCCCCTGCCCCCTGCCCCC
>NZ_JACJQG010000092.1 GCF_014696435.1 Calothrix anomala FACHB-343
ACAATTTTGTTAGTTATTGGGCATTGGGCATGGGGCATGGGGCATGGGGCATGGGGCATGGGGCATGGGGCATTGGGCATTGTATTTCTCCTCTGCTTCCTCTGCTTCCTCTGCTCCCTCTGCTCCCTCCGCTTTCTCTACTACCCCAGCCCTAGCCATTTACACTGCTAAATAACGCCGCACAAAATTTTCTAAAGTCTCCAATTTAAAGTCAAAAATGCTTTCTAAATTAGAGATTTCGTCTTTTGTGCAGAAAAATTCATTGGCGAGCAAAGTCCGGTAGGTTCCTAAAGCTTGTTGTGTTTGGGAATTAAATAAACCTAACGCACCCCGCAACCCATCAATAGCAAACAATGGCGGATTAATCACAACCGGTTCTTTGTTGAAGATGCGACCAAAAATTTGGGGAATATCCCCACGCCAGAGAATTTCTGGCCCTCCTACGGCTAAAGTTTGGTTTTGTGCGCCTTCAACTGTCAAAGAATCCACCGCTATCTTGGCTAAATCATCGGTACTGACAATTGAAGTCCGATTTTTGGGATCGCCAATCAGCAAATACAACCCTGTTTCGCGAAACCTTTCTGCTAATGTTAGCAAGTTAGATGCTAATCCAGCCGGACGTAAAATAGTGTAATTCACGCCACTAGCTTGGAGATATTTTTCTACTGCGCGTTTAGCCTTAAATACAGGCGCATCTTCATAACCGCGATCGGCTCCTAATACAGAAATGAAGACAAAATGTTTGATTCCGTTAGCTTTGGCTTGGTCAATCAGTTCTATATTGGCACGATAATCTAAGGATAAGGCATCGCCCCCAGATCCGTGAGTGCTAATTATATATTCCACGCCCCGACAAGCTTGCTGAATATCTTTTTCTCGCCGTAAATCACCAATGAAAATTTCCGCTCCTCGGTGTTCCAATTCGCTGTAACGAGAACTGAGGCGTGCAAATGCTCTGACTGGCTTCTCTTGTTGGCGTAAAAGTCGCACGACTCTGCGACCAATTCCCCCTGTTGCTCCAGTGACTAGAATCATAAAATGACCTAATATAAATACTTTCAGTCTTTTGCGTTGTTGAAAACCTAGATATCTGCTAGAGCCGGAAATCGGCTATTCTACACGAGCATACTTATATATATTAATATTTCCAGTCTCTGGTGATTTTTGTGGCGATCGCTCTCCATCAATCATTAAATGATTAAACGTAGTGGTCTGTCTCATTAGTCAGATCCCCGACTTCTCGGAGGATACTGCTGGCGAATGATGGGTCTGACCCATCAACACTTGATATAAACTGTTCTCTCGCTTACCCGACACACCGCCCACAGGCTATAAGCCTGGGGCTAATGCTACAAAGCCTGCCTCCGCAGGCTCTATTTCTCTAGCCTGCGGAGGCAGGCTTTGTCCGGTTAGCCGCACCCTTCTAGGGTGACGGCGGGATTTCGGGATAAGCGAGGGGTCTTACCCCTAATTCACCAGCTGTATCCTCGGCGAAGTCGGGGATCTAGCAACCCAGCAAAATTTTTGCACTCACTAGTAATACCAATTTGAAGAATGATCGCTACAAATGTAGGTTGGGTTGAGGAACGTAGACGCGGAGCGGCTTCCCGAAGGGTAACCCAACATCCCAAAGCCTTGTATATGTTGGGTTTCACTTCGTTCAACCCAACCTACGCATCTGTCGCATTCTTTTTTTAAATTGGTATAAGGACTTCAGTTCTCATTTGTAACTTGAAGTCCTCACGAAAAAATACCTTTCCTGCAGCAGATACTCAAAATTCCACAATCACTGGCGTATGGTCGCTAGGTTGGGTTAATTTTCGCGGTTCTACATCGATAATGCAGCTGGTAGCACGCTCGTAAAGAACGGGTGTTAAATAATGATGGTCAATGCGCCAGCCTAAGTTGCGCTGAAAAGATGCGGCGCGATAATCCCACCAACTGTAATTTCCGCCTTCAGAGTTAAATTTACGAAAAGCGTCAGCAAATCCCAATGATAATACATCCCTCAGCGCTTGCCGTTCGACTTCCGATGACATAATGTGAGTTTCGGCTTTGACTTTATCGTGAATATCTTTGGCTTCTAAAGCAATATTAAAGTCGCCACAAACACAAATTGCCTCATGAGATTTTAATAAGAGTTGCAAATACTGACGTAATACTGTTAACCATCGCAGCTTATATTCGTATTTTTCGCTACCTATAGATGAACCATTGGGAACATATAGGTTCACAATCCTCACATTATCAATAATTCCCGTAATTACTCGTTTTTGTTCATCCCATTCTGGTTGTAAATTGGGCACGATTGGTGTGAACCCCATACTTACATCCAAGAGCGGTTGACTGCTAATTAAAGCTACGCCGTTATATGATTTTTGCCCAGAAAAATAGAGTTGGTAACCGAGTTCTTCAAATGGCGATCGCGGAAAATCTCGATCTACAACTTTTGTCTCTTGCAAGCAAAGTACATCCACCGGATTTTGGCTTAACCAAGCAGTGACATGTTCTAGTCGAGTGCGAATTGAATTAACATTCCAAGTGGCGATTTTCATTGCAGCAATATTTACATAAATTCATTAATTAATTATTAATTAAATGGTTTTTATTTTTTTTTAATATTTGTCTCTGTCCTATAGTTTTAGCCATTTTTCACTAAATCATCCCTGAGAAGAATTGATCCCAAAGTAAACTTTAGTATTTTGAGCTACAAATTTTTTAAATCAGTAGGTTAAGTTACAGAATAGGCAATTGTCTCAATGATCCCCAAGATAGATGGAAGGAGTTACAGTTGATTGTATCTTTATATTGTAGTCGGCTGAGGCGATCGCTGATGCTCTGAAATTTGTTGGTGCTGTTTAAACGGTACGGTTAACCGATATTCCAGTTGCGGGCATAGATTTGGTTAATATAAATTTCAGAATATTTAAGTATAAATCTTTGCCCTCAAATTAAACATAAGTTCTCTTCAAGAGAATTATTGAATCGGCTGAACCAAGACATATGAAAATAGCTCAAGTTGCCCCCTTATGGGAAAGAGTTCCACCTCCAACATACGGAGGAATTGAACTGGTAGTGAGTCATTTGACCGATGAATTAGTTCGTCGCGGTCATGAAGTGACTTTATTCGCCTCTGGCGATTCCCAAACTTTGGCTAATTTAGAAGCAGTTTATCCACGAGCCTTACGCTTAGATCCCAATGTCAAAGAGTATGCAGTGTATGAAATGCTGGAACTTAGTCAGGTTTACCAGCGATCGCAAGAATTCGATATTATTCATTCCCATGTAGGAATATCGGCACTGTCTTTAGCGAGTTTAGTATCAACACCAACGGTACACACACTCCACGGCAGCTTTACCAAGGATAACCGTATAGCCTTTGGTCACCATAAAAAACAACCATACATCAGTATTAGTGACGCACAGCGACAAATAGATTTAAACTATTTTGGCACTGTTTACAACGGAATTAATCCAGAAGATTACCCCTTTAAAAAGCAACCCCAAGAACCAGAATATTTAGCATTTTTAGGCCGCTTTTCCCCCGACAAGGGGCCCCACCATGCGATCGCCATTGCGAAACAAAGTGGTTGGCGCTTAAAGATGGCAGGAAAGATTGATTTAGTAGACTCAAAGTTTTTTGAACAAGAAATTGCCCCCCATATAGATGGTCAGCAAATTGAATATCTCGGTGAAGTTAACCATGATGAAAAAGCTGAACTATTAGGCAATGCTGCTGTCACTCTTTTCCCGATTGCTTGGCAAGAACCTTTCGGATTAGTTATGATTGAATCAATGGCAACTGGTACGCCAGTAATTGCAATGAATCTCGGTTCAGTACCAGAAGTTATTGCTCATGGGGCAACAGGTTTTATCTGCCAAAACTATGAGCAAATGGCAGAAATAATTCCGCAAGCTTTAAAACTCAATCGCCAAACCTGTCGTCAATACGTAGAAAACAAATTTAGTGTTGCCCAAATGGTGAACGGTTACGAAGCAATCTACGAAAAAATTATTCAGGCGCGCGTAGATTTAAATGGGCACATCCATGCTGCCAAAATCCAGTTTTAATCAAACAAAATTTTTGTGAGTATTACAACATTTCTTTATAGGAGGACATCGGTATGAGTATGAGAAGCAACACCTGTCCATGTTGTGGTGGTTCCCTCCTGCGCCATATTCGGCATAGTGAAGTTTATTGGTTTTGTCTATCTTGCCGACAAGAGGTACCGCTATTAACTTTGAGTCGGTTATCTAATGCAGAAACCCGAAATACAGGAGTACTTCCTCAACCGACGGCCAATTCATAATCTGAACTACCCACACTAACGGAATTTTAGATTTTAAATTTTGGATTTTGGATTAAAGATTCGCTCATTCAAAATTGAAAAAGGTGACAAGCTCCCGAATAAATTCGGGTAATCAATCTAAAATCCAAAATCTAACAATTTATTGACAAACCCCTGACTTTATGCATGGGGTTAATCTAAAATCCAAAATTGTTTCACCTTTCTCTATCTTTTTTCCAACCTCCGGCTGGAAATGTATATTGCGAGGCTCCGCTTCAGAGACTGATAAATTGAGGCGGAGCCTCATAATTGTAGCTCCCACGCTCTGCATGGGAGCTAGATAAAATGGTGGTTTCACCTTAAGTTAACACCGGTGAGTATTCCGTAGACTTAAAAAAAAGCTCATAGCTCAGTGCATCGCTGACTATTGACTATTGACTATTGACTATTGACCATTGACCATTGACAAATGAAAATTATTCGTTTAGAAAATATCTTTAAAATTTACGGTAGTGGAGAAACAGAAGTCAAAGCACTTAATAATGTGAATTTGACTATTGATGAAGGTGAATATTGTTCAATTATGGGGCCTTCTGGTTCTGGTAAATCTACAGCTATGAATATTATCGGCTGTTTAGATCGCCCCAGTTCTGGAAGCTACTATTTAGATAACGTCGATGTCGCGCAAATGAACGATAAAGCCTTGGCGCATATTCGCAATAAAAAACTAGGGTTTGTCTTTCAACAATTCCATTTATTACCTCAACTGACAGCCCTAGAAAATGTCATTTTACCAATGGCTTATGCAGGAATCAATCCTCAAGAAAGACGCGATCGCGCTACTGAAGCTTTAATTAAAGTTGGTTTAGAAAAGCGTCTCAATAACAAACCCACCCAACTATCAGGGGGACAACAACAAAGAGTAGCGATCGCTCGTGCCATTGTCAACCGTCCCGTTGTTCTCCTTGCTGATGAACCCACTGGCGCACTCGATTCCCGCACTACCCAAGAAGTCATGGATATATTTAGTGAATTAAACGCCAGTGGAATTACAGTTGTCATGGTTACCCACGAACCAGATGTAGCCCGTCAAACTCAGCGTATAGTCTGGTTCCGCGATGGTGAAGTCGTTCACTCCCACCTCACCCCAGCAGATTTAAATCACATGGCTGTATCTTAGTGGCAAATAGCTAGGACTTACGCACCGAACACAAAAACCCTCACAAGGGTGGTCAAAAGTCAAAAGTCAATGGTCAAAATTCAAGTTTTTGGACTATGGACTATTGACCATTGACAAAAAGCATGAAAAATATCTGACACTGCGTAAGTCCTAATAGCTTACAAGCTAGGTGTTTTACCTGTCTGTGCTTGGGTTTCTACAGGTTTGACATCACTGTAGCCCATTTGGGATGCGATTGTCCGCAGCACAGACATTTGCGCCTCAAAATCTAATCCTTCTAGTTGAGAAAGCAGATTGTCAATTTTATCTGTAGTATCATAATCTTCAGGTAAATCAACTACCTTATCGCCCATTGCTTCCGCCCAAACATACCAAACGAAAAGCTGATTATTTTCTTTTAACGCACCATAAGCACGAGAATAATCGCTAGCTTCACCATTAACAATTTGCCGCATAATTGCTAATTGTTCATCATCAGATAATTCTAAATAATCATTTAGCAAAATAGGTGCTAAATTTGGTTCTGCTGCAGCAGGTGCAGCCGGAGTAATGGAATCTCCCATTTTTTCATAAACAAAATAAAACCAGGCTAATTTAGCATCCGTATCTAAGCTATTAAAATCCGCAACTACTTTTTGAGTTTCATTAGTTAAAGCTTGTGAAACGCTTTTATCTTGGCTTGCAGTCATGATTTATCTCCAAAGCAATTTAACATACCAAACTTAGGGTTAACAGAATTTAATAATCAGAATCCACTGCCAAGAGAAAGAGATTAATTTATAGCAATTTACAGTTTTTATCTACCTATTCATAGAGGTAAGAATATCTCTAAAGGAACCAAGAAGATTGGGGATCGCTTTGATACGATAACCTCAGCAATTGAAAAAATACTGAGGAGTAAATTTATGCCTGATGAAGTTAAGCCTAATGTTAACGAAGCTCCTACCCATGACGCACAGTTAGCCGCAGAAAACATCGCTGCTGGTGAAGAAAAAGCACCAACAGTAGATTTTGAAGCTGATTACGCCGCAGCACAGCAATTTAGCGTTAGTGAAATTGATCGCACAGGTGAAGGCGCAAAAGCCGCAGCAGCCGCAACAGCACCTAAATTGGAAGTTCCTAAGCCAGAAGAAACTAGATTAGAAACCCAACCAACTGGTAATCCCGATGATTATGCAGATATGGCTAAGGATGTCGCAGGTTCTAGAACAGAAGGTGTAGCCAGCATTGATGACGATTTGGTGCAAAAAGCTTTAGAAAAAGGGCAAGCAAAAAATTAATAATTCGTAATTCGTAATTCGTAATTAAAAACTACCATTACGTAATTACGAATATACCAATTCAGTGGAAAATTTGAAATAATCTCCATATTTTCTCAATATTTTTCTGGTGGGCATTGCCCACCTATCTTATTATTTAAACAGGAATTATATATAGGATTACTATTTTATTTTTGAAAAAACTCAATACACTTTGATTCCTTCTTTCCTGTTCCCTGTTCCCCTCCTACACAAATAATTTCACCGAATTCAAG
Source organism: Calothrix anomala FACHB-343 (assembly GCF_014696435.1). Classification (GTDB taxonomy): domain Bacteria; phylum Cyanobacteriota; class Cyanobacteriia; order Cyanobacteriales; family Nostocaceae; genus Aulosira; species Aulosira anomala_A. Next base: position 7,004 of record NZ_JACJQG010000092.1, read on the forward strand.
CGGATTCCTATATACAATTTGCAATTTCAACAGCTAATACACCTCGCTAAAAATTACGAATTACGAATTACATTTAAAAGTTCGCTAGGATGATGAATCAAAAAATCAGGTTTTTGTTTCGCTAGCACTTCTGGTGAATTAAAACCCCAACCTACTGCAATCACCTTAATATTAGCTTTTTTCGATGCTTCTATATCTCTAGTTTCATCGCCCACATAAATAACTTGTTGGGGTTTAATCTGCTTTTGTCTCAACACATTATTGATAATTGTTGTTTTCCCAAAAATTGTCACACCTGAATAAATAAAATCAAACAAACTCGCTAAATCGTTAATTTTTAGGAACTCCGTTACATTATCTTGAGAATTAGAAGTAATAATCCCCAGTTTGTAACCATGCTGCTTGAGTTCTATCAATGCTTCTTGAATTCCAGAAATAGGTTTAAATTCGTGAATCTTATTTTTTAACTCTGATTTCACCTTTTTAACTAAAAAAGGTATCTTCAAAACCGAAATACCCGAATATTTAATAATTTCCCTTGATGTTAAATTCCTCAACAAAGCTAATTCTTGGGGAGAAATTTGCACATAACCAAACTCTAAAGCGAAACGATTAGCAATACCTACAAGCGCATCTAATGTATCTGCAATCGTGCCATCAAAATCAAAGATAATTACTTTCTGAGTCATTCTGTTGCCTGGATGCGTCTAGATTAGCACGGGCATTACGTCGTAACATTTCTGGTTTAATCCGCCGCAAAGCTGATGCTGGAAATTGTCGTTCCCACTCCTCATCTGTGATTTCTGCTAATTCTATCAGCTTCGGTGCCACATTCCCAGGATAAGGATGAAATTCTGCCACATCAGTCTCCTGAGAAAAACGGAGATTCCACGGACAAACATCTTGACAGATATCACAACCTGCAACCCAGCCATTTAAATGAGATTGGACGCCTTCAGGCAATGTTTCAGCGCGATTTTCAATTGTATGATAGGCAATGCAGCGATTAGCATCTACTACATAAGGACTAGTAATTGCACCAGTAGGACAAGCATCCAAACAGCGAGTACAGGTACCACAATGTTGCGTAGCGGGGCGATCGCTCTCTAATGATAAATTAGTGATAATCTCCCCTAAAAATACCCAAGAACCGTATTCTCGCGTAATTACATTCCCGTTTTTGGCAATCCAACCAATCCCAGCCTTTTGCGCCCAAACTTTATCCTGTACCGGGCCTGTATCTGCATAATATATCGCTTTCACATCTTCATTTAGCGATCGCAACCAGATAGTCAAAGCCTTGAGTTTTTTATCCATCACCTTGTGATAATCTCTCCCCCAACCATAACGGGAAATCTTGGCGTATTCCTCACCTTCTGGACGTTGATGTGGGGTGTAGTAATTTAATGCTACACAAATTAGCGATCGCCCTTCTGGCATCACTAAGTGTATATCCTGACGCTTGGGGTTCGCCATCCATCCCATATCGGCGTTGTAACCCAAGGCTATCCATGCTTGTAAACGTTGCGCTGCTATCTCGTCTACCTCATCTATAGCCGCAATCCCTACCTTGTGAAATCCCAACTCCTGAGCTTTTTTCTTTACCACATCACTCGTGGTTATGCCAGAGTTATTCATTTTTCTTATATAAATTTTGCCTAATGGCGGCACTTCAATTCTACTCTATACAGTCAATACCTTGGTGTTTAATTTACTATCCATACCATTTGTAACTTTTATTTGCGTTTTATTAAGAAATGCTGCAATATGTACATCAAGAGGACAAGCAACCCAGAGTGATGCACGCCTCCTACTATTTTGCAGAAAACTTATAAAATTGACTGCGGTGCAATCATGACATTCACTTCTGATTCAGCCTCAACCCGTTTTTCTTCAGCTTTCAATTACAGCATCCAAGCAGGTGATGTTGTTACCTCCAGCATTGCTGTATTTAAAAGCCTCAATGTAGATGACCAACTAGCAGTACTGTGGTACGCATACACCGAAATGGGACGTTCCATCACCCCAGCTGCTACCGGTGCAGCTCGTTTACAATTCGCAGAAGGTCTGCTGCAACAAATTAAACAAATGTCTCATACGCAGCAGTTAGAGGTAATGCGCGACCTAGCTGCTAAAAGAAATACTCAATTTTCTCGTTCTTATGGCGTTCTCGGTACCAATACTAAGTTGGCTTTCTGGTATGAATTATCAGAATTAATGGTTCAAGGAACAGTTATACCTGTACCAGCAGGCTATCAAATTTCTCGTGATGCTGCACAAGTACTCAAAACACTGAGAGAGCTAGATTTTGGTCAACAAATCACAGTCTTCCGCAAGGTAGTCTCCGACATGGGTATTGACCCTTTCGCTGACTAAACTTTTCGCAATTTGCAACTAAGAAAGGCAATGTTCGCCAGATTATAATTTGGAGAACATTGCCCAACCTACGGGTATATTAAAAATCACAGAGCAGTCTAGCATCAGTGAATTATTATTTTTCAGATCCCTAGCGAGAAACATAGATAACTTATTAAAACTACATCAAACGTCACGCCAAGATCCATATAAGTCTAGCGTTTGCGGATTATTTAATTACTGAGTAAAGTTAAACTATTACGAATTATTAATTATCCTACATTCAAGGGTTTAAGACTCTTTAGCCGATACCTAGTAGATTTTCAGTGGGGGTTTAAATCCCAGACTGAAAATGTCTTGAATTTTGAATTTTGAATTTTGAATTTTGAATTGTTATTTGCCTCCATCCGGAGAAAGACTTGCCAATAACAAAGCAATATATACCAATAGCAGCTTTTTTTTGTCTGGCTTTGTAATCAAGATGGATATTTAGCTAGTCTAACAAAGGTAATTTTATGACAGCTGCTGAATTAAAAGCGACAACAAAAACAGAAGAATTTTCTATCGAGGGAATTACAGAAACCACAATTGCGCGGTACTTTCAAACCCTCAACGCCGGAGAATTTACAGCCACAGCAGCCTTGTTTGCTGAAGATGGTATCATGTATCCGCCATTTGAATCTGGTTTTGTCGGGCCAGATGCGATCGCAACCTATCTAGAACAAGAAGCTCAAGGTATCAAAGCCGAGCCACAGCGAGGAATCACAGAAATTTTACCTAACGCACAAATTCAAGTCCAGGTAGCTGGAAAAGCTTTCACATCCTGGTGTGGCGTTAACGTCTTATGGCTATTTATTCTCAACCAGCAAAGACAAATAGTAGAAACTAGAATTAAACTCCTAGCTTCGCCGCAAGAGTTACTGGCTATGCGTCGCGATTAAGCAGCTAACAGCCAATTAAAATCTTAATTTTCTTAGCTTTGAGAAACTGCTGTTTCCTGAAAAGCTCTGAATAACAATTTTCTCCCTAATTCCACATCAGATGGCGCACATTGCCAATCGGGGTGTGCTGTCATCAACAAACTATCTAAAGTTTCGCGATCGAATAAATGCCATACTGGTGCGCCATTGATTTCATCTTCTACTGCGTAACAATGATCGCTAACACAGTGAATTTGGCAATCACTGGCAATTCTAGTCAAAGTCATTTGCTCTCCAGGCTCTAGAGAGCGGAAGCGCTCAATAGCTTGCTTCAGTTCACTTTTGCTAGATACTGTTAATCCCGGAATAGCTACTGTTAAATTACTGTTGCCATTCACTGCAACCCAATAGTGACGACTGGGGTCAATTCCCTCTAGCCAAGGTAATTCATCATCAAGGCGATAGCGTGGTGACAAACAAAATAAAGCTTCCATAGGAAGAAACATGACTTAAGACTTCATTTGAGGTAAGTTTTAGCACCTAGCATGGTTGATCGATGCTAGATGCGATCGCAAGTCCTACCTTAAGTCTTAATAGTCCGATAAATAACACTAATAAATCAAATAAATTTAGCAAAAGTTATCAGTGTCGTTTACATTTCTCAATATTGGCAGAAAATTTAACTTACTAGTTCTGGTAAAGTAGCTTCTAACTTCAAGCAGTTAGCACCATCTACCTGTAACTGATACTCTACCTTATCCATTAACCGATTCATAATTAGCCAACCATAGCCTCCTTCTTGTTTTTCCAGAGGATTTGGTGGAAAGTAGGTAGACATATCGAAACCTTCACCATAATCCCAAACTTCCAAAGCAAGATCCCGGTTTTTCAATTCCAAACGCAGTAATACTGGTAAATTAGCCTGTTCCTTATGGGCATGACGTACCACATTAGAGTAAGCTTCTACCAAAGCTAGCCGCAAACGACTTGATTGTCGTGACCAATCAACCGATTCTCCTAACTGGATTTTTAAGCATCCTAACAACCAGTTTTCGACAATATTTAAAAAATTCAAGTCACTAGGTACATGTAGCTCACTTTTCATTACTTACAAAACCTCCAATGAAAGTATAGTTTGGTCATCTTCTTGAACTGGGCTGTTTGCCTGGATACGAGTCAATAAATCACTAAGATAAAGGGGTTTCGGTTGTTGTTGTAAAAGTTGCCAAAGACCGTCTTGATTTAGCATAGATCTGCTAGATACCTGACCATTATCTTCGGTATTGTTACATTTAAACACACTATTTGATACCATTGCTTCTGTAATTCCATCACTGGTTAGCAGCAATATATCATTGGAATTTAATACTAAGTTGCCAGACTGTGCTTGCCATTTCGGCAAGATACCTAAGGGAACGCTGCGAACCTTGAGATATTGGGGTTGTTCTAGTCCAGTCGTAGACGACCAAAGTAAAGGATATATGTGCCCAGCATTAGCATAGACAAGTTCTTTAGTACTGGGGGTATAACATGCTAAGACGAGAGTGATAAAGCAATTGTTACTAATCAAATCATCGGACATAGCATAATTCAGATTTTGCATGACTATATTTGGCGCAGCTGGTGTTTCTTGAGATAGTTCTCTGCGTAACACAGAAATCGCACTAGCCATAAACAAAGCTGCTGGTACGCCTTTACCAGAAACATCACCCACCGCTATCCATAAGTCGCCTTTGGGATGAACAAACACCTCAAAGAAATCTCCGCCTACTTCCCGCGCCGCATAGCAGCAAGCTTGTACTTTCGCACCCTTAATATCAGGTAAACTTTGCCTGAGTAGGTTATTTTGAATTTGCCGAGCAACTTCTAATTCAGCGCGAATTTGGTGTTGTTTTTCTTGCAGGCGCTGGTAGAGTTTTGCCTGAGACAAGGCTAAAGCTGCTTGTTCAGCCACACCCGCAATCAATTCGATGTCTTCATGCTGCCAAGAATGATCTTGCCCTTTTTGATACAGAGCCAGTACAGCCAGCAGTTGTTGTTGGTAAGACAATGGCACAACTAATTGATGACAAGGATTCCCCTCATCTGTACCTTGAGTCAGTTGATACTGACGAGTTGCCAATACTTTTTCAATTAAAGAGCTAGGGTCAAATGTATCTGTTAAGGCATTGAAATAAGGAGCTTGATAAGAAAAAACATCTGGGATTAAGCAATCCCCCTCAACAGGCCTCAAGAAACAACAAGTAGTTTCAAATGTTTCGCCAATAGTTGCGACTATCTTTTGCAGCATACTGTCATAGTCTAAAGACTCGCGAATTGCTGTTGTAACCGCATTAAATAAAGATTCTCGCCGTAAAGCTCTGCGTAACTCTTGAGTTCTTTTTTTGACTAAGCGATAAGTATCAGTAGCTTGTTCAACCAGCGCCTTTAACCGTTGAGGATTCCAGGGTTTGGTGATGTACTTAAATACCTGACCTGAGTTAATTGCATCTACCAAGTCTTCGACATCAGTAAAACCAGTCAGCAAAATCCTGATTGTATCGGGAAAACGCTCTACCGTGCGGCTCAAGAATTCCGTGCCGTTCATTTCTGGCATTCTTTGGTCAGAAATAATCACAGCCATTTCGCCTTCTTTGTCTAATATTTCCAGTGCACTCAGGGCGTGATTGGCTTGATATACATCAAAATCCCGTCTAAAAGTGCGGTAGAGTAAATCTAAATTATCTGGCTCATCATCTACCACCATGAGCTTGAGTTTGCTTCCCTCGATTTCAGTCATATGTGACTTTAACTTTTTGGATACTGGTATTGAGCAAAAGTGTTATTTTTATGACACCTAATAAATAATGACATAATCAAAAATCAACACCATATAGTGTAGGCAAGCGATAACCACCAGAAAAGAAAGCTCTTTCCAGGGTATATGGCTAGCAGGCGCACAAATCAAATAGAAGTCCTATAGAAAAGATACCCACTTTGCACGCAAATATTTTGCTCGGGGTTGTAGATTTTTTATCATCCTTCGTTTCCGAACAGAAAATGGCTCAACTTCAACTTAGCCAACCAATCCCGAGCGCAAAGCACGAACTGCAGCTTGAGTGCGATCGTCAGCACATAGCTTGTTTAAAATATTTCGGACATGAGTTTTCACTGTCCCCACTGTGATGTAAAGCCTTTCTGCGATGACTGCATTGCTACAACCTTCGACAATCAACTGTAATACTTCTAATTCTCTGTCTGTCAGGATGTAAGGATCTATATGTTCTTGAGCCTCCCCAGTGCCAGAGTTATTAAAGTTATTTCGAGTCTCTAATGATACTAAATCTTGTTTAGCTGGATTTTGTTGTGCTTGTTGTAAGACAATCCTCGCGATCGCCGGATCTATCCAGGCATTGCCATTGTAAGTGACTCGCACTGCCTCTAGCAAATTATCAAATTTAATATCCTTCATACAGTAAGAATCAGCTCCAGCCGCAAAAGCTGCAAGTACTGCTTCTTTGTTGTCTCTCAGTGTTAAAATTAATACCTTAGTTTTTAACTCTGAGCCATTACTCGTAGACTTTAACTCCCGCGTCAACTCAATACCATCTTTATCTGGTAAGCCAATGTCTACAATCGCAATATCCGGTTGTAGCGTTTTCAGCATTTTTAGACCTTCCGCAGCATTGGCAGCTTCTCCTACAATTTCAATTTCCTCTTTTTGCAGTAGTGCTGTCCGAATACCCACACGGGTGAGGTCATGATCTTCAATCAGAGCAATACGAATTTTACTCATAGTCAACTTCCGCCCGTTACACTACCTTAAACTGTAAAATCGAGTTTACTCAAAACTTGTAGGAAATGCAGTCACCAACATTTGTACAAAAATGTAAAAATGCTTTATGAGTAAGGCTAACACGTGAAGGTGCTACCAATGCCATAGGCAATCATTCTCTCAGGAAAGTGACAATCTCATCATAGAATTAAGAAAGCTAAACCCCAACTCAATGCAGTGGGTAGCAATTAAATTTATTTTGCTGATTATTGCTAGAGATTTACAACAATTACAGCACAAACACAACCACTAGGATCTTTAGGGAATAGGGAATTTTCAGATCCTTATTCTACCTTGCGCTGAGATATAGGAGTTGCGCTAGGCTCAAACACTAAAGCGATCGCTTCAAAATATCCACTACTAGCAAAAAGCTGGAAAGACTATTTTTTCAGGCTTTTAGCTCAAGCAGATACCAGAAGGGGGTAACACACCTGTTTCTTATCTCTTGCTGATACTGATAATTAATTTGGGATTAATGAAGGAGTTAAGATTTGCCTGTAGGTGACACTGATTACAGCCCAATAATAGAGAAGCTGCTACTTAAGTAGCTAGCATGAACTCTGAACCAGAGTTACATATACATACATTGCCCAATCTATCCAGAGCATTCTTTAGCGCCTGGTAAATACTTACGAAGTTTGTACTTACCGAAAAGTATGAGTCATTTCCGACATTTCCAAAAATTTTCACCAGAGCGACTACCTATCTTAACATAAGATATTTTTCTTACTAAGAATAGGTAATATTTATGCCAATTCTCATTATTAGTTAGTACAATCTATAGTATCTGGTATTAAAATCTCACTTCACTCATCAAATAAAATTACACAGTTAGCATCAAATTTTTCCAATAAATTTATCAGAAAATTTATTGAGTATTATATGCATCACCAGAAATTGCTGATAGCTAAAATAGCCACAGACAATATATTAAAAAATTTGATAAACTAACCTTCGAGAGACTGTGGTGTGAGGCTAAAGTAAAAATTGTCTATGTCTAAATCGCCTAAAGCATTTTCAGTGTTGGGAATACCAGTTCATGTGATGACTAACTATCCAGGCTGGTTGCTAGAATGCCTGCAACAAGGCAAAGGAACTCATGTAGTCACACTCAATGCAGAAATGACTATGCAGGCAGAACGTAATAGTGCCTTAGCTAAAGTTATTCAAGATGCCGAGTTAGTGATTCCCGATGGAGCGGGAGTAGTTCTGTATTTGCGATGGTTATTATGGCAAAAAGTGGAACGTTGCCCTGGAATTGAACTAGCAGAAACACTGTTGCGAGAATTGGGAAAACAACAGAACCCTGCTAAGGTATTTTTCTATGGTGGAGCACCTGGAGTTGCGGCAAAAGCCGCAGAATTCTGTCAACAGAAAACTCCTAGTCTAAATGTAGTTGGTACTCATTCCGGTTACCATTCCCTAGAAGAAGAAGAAAAATTACGGCAAACTCTCAGCCAATTACAACCACAAGTAATTTTTGTAGGTTTAGGAGTACCGCGTCAAGAGTTATGGATTGCTCAACACCGCTACTTATGTCCTCAAGCTATCTGGATTGGTGTTGGTGGTAGTTTTGATATTTGGTCAGGTACGAAAAATCGCGCTCCAGCTTGGTTAGGCAATAATAATTTAGAGTGGCTATATCGCCTTTATCAAGAACCTTGGCGCTGGCGACGGATGTTAGCTTTACCAGAGTTCGCCTTAAAAGCTTTTGTTTATCATTTGACGGCAAGAGGGGCAATTAGTTAGACTTTCCCAAAGCCTACTCGTCAGGTCTTTGAAGTTCTCCCCTATGCTCTTATTTCAATTTATTAATCAGTGATTGCCGTTAGCGTAGCGGTAGCGACAGATGAGTATCACCCCAAAAGGGTGATAATTTTTTTGTCAATGTATTTAGGCTTGTATATTCTTCAGTAGATAATTTCTGAGTATTGCGGACAAAATAAATTTTAAATTTGGCATTGCTGAATAAAAATATGAATCAAGCGATCGCCTCAAGCTTGCGGGCGCTGTGCGCCCGCAGCGCCACTGACCCATACTTAAGATAATATATTAGCAATCGAATTGAATGCTTCAGCATTTCTTCTGACAACTGAGTACAAAAAAGTTTTCCGGTGTAGTCGAGCCAGATAATGTCTTAAACGGCTATTTTCTTTTTCAACTCTTGTCATATATGTCTTGCTAAGAATATGGTCTTCATTACTAATAAAACAAGGGTAAACGGCGAAGCCTCTTCTAACGTAGAAATAAGAAGCCCAACATTTTATTATCAACCATAACTTTTTAAAAGTTTCTGAACTTCTATCCCCTAGAACCCAAACTATAATTCCTGTATCACTGTGATTTACTGCTGTCCACAACCAAATTTTGTTTTTTTTTACCAATAAAAGTTTCAAGTTCATCAACTTCTGTAACTTCTGGTATCTCACTTTTATTAGGTGTATCTGGCAAAGCACTAGTAACTTGTCTAACCCAATTTATAGCAGTGGTATGATGTACTTTTTTGACTCTTTCTATTGCACGAAAACCAGCAACCTCAGACGTACATTTTTAGACATTCCCTGTTAATATCTTCCGTATATCCTTTTTGGTCATATGAATCGATAAACTGACGTTGATAATTGGCACAAATGTAATGAGCGTTTACCACGTTGTTTATCGTTTTTACGAATATGTGTTGATGCACACCTTGGACATTTCCGAAGCGATCGCTCTAATTCATATTTCTATTCTGCAACGCCGAATTTTTTAAATAAAAAATACTACTTAGACTACTTAAACAAAAATCTTGAGTCCACAGTCGATAGTCAAGACGCTTTGACTATAGACTATTGACTATGGACTATTCATTTGCACTAGGAGGAGCAGCCGAAGTAGTAGATTGTTGTTTGCGCTGTTCGCGTTTTTTGCGATCGGCGGAGAGGATATCAGCCATTACTACTAGAGCTTGAGTGATTTTATCGAGATTAGAACGATACAAATCCAAATCTTTACTTAGTTTTTCATCAGACAGATGCAAGCCGCTAGCAATTTTTTTCAGTGCTTCGATGCGTTGCTTTTCGTCTTTTACTAAGTCTGGATCTGACGATTCTAATAAGGTAAATAAACCAATAGCAAACAAGCGATTATATTTAAAGTTAGAATTATTGGCGATCGCTTGTAGTTGAGATTGCAAATTAGCATCTCTATCTAAGGGAGTATTTTGACTTAACCAGCCAATTAAATCATTGACGGATAAACTTTTAGCTAACTCACGCAATTGTTCCGCATCTTGCTTGTAGCGTTGCTCTTCCTGCTCTACAGCCTGACATAAGGCGCTAAATATAGATTCCTTATCTCGTTCTGGCTGGTAGCCTTGCATAAAGCGCTCAAAAGCAGTGACGACGCCCAAGCCATAAAGCGGATTGTAGCTAAAATCGACATTTACTGACAGCAGATGCATTTCCACCATCAACTCTTCCACTACCCGACGGTAAATCGTATTGATTGGACGGGTGTGCAGAGTGTAGAAAGTTCGCTTTGTATCAGAAACAGTACGGACGTTATTCACAAAGAAAATGTTAAGGGCGACGTATTTTTATTGTCTCGCTTAAAGGTTAGTTTGCCAAGTTCGGGTTTCAACTTGCGAGTGGGCGGTTTACAATATTTTTCAGCTATGTATCATCGATTTCTCGCTGAGGTTGTCAATAGTCAATAGTCAATGGTCAATGGTCAGTAAATTTTGTACTGTGGACTTTTGACTTTTGACTCTGGACTCTTGACTGTAGACTCTTGACTGTGGACTTTTGACAAAACCTAAATTTATGAGCCTATCTTCACAGTTAACAGTTCTTGGTCAGTATTTGGCTGGTGAATTTGACAACCAAGAACAAGCTTTAAACGATCCTGTTTGGTACGTTCACCTCCGCTTGTGGCAAAGACCTGTTAACCTGTTTGCTGAAGACAGTATCACATTGTTTGCGGAACAAGCCAATATTATCAGCCTAGATAATCCTTACCGTCAACGAATCCTGCGCTTACAGCTAGGGCGTGAAGTTGATGCACCCCTGCAAGTGCAATTTTATATGCCCAAAGATCCGAATAGTTTAAAAGGTGCAGGCCGCAATCCTGATTTACTCGATTCATTAACGCTCGATCGCATAGATTTATTACCAGGTTGCGTCCTCACCGTGACACCAGAAGCAATAGCGCCTAATTCCTATAGATTTGTCGCGACTCCACCACCAAATACTAGCTGTCGCTTTACTTATCTAGACAACACGATACAAGTTGCTTTAGGTTTTGCCGCCTCAGCAACAGAATTTCTCAGCTACGATAAAGGAATTGACACTACAACTGGAAAAGCTACTTGGGGCGCAATTTTTGGCCCTTACCGCTACAATAAACGACAGCAATACTGAGAATTAAGTAGTAACTACGAAGTAGCAGACAAAAATTTTGTCTTGACTCTACTTCGTCTGCTGTACTTTTCCTCAATTCTTCAACTCGGTAACATCAGTTGTGACAATTTTGCCAACAAAAGCAAGATATCTCACCATAGCTTTAACTAGCTATGCTTCGGGGTACACCTTCTAAAGCTTCTTCTTCTGTTTCAAAGATTTCAAAGACTGTATCCATCATTGTCACTTCAAACACAAGTTTTGCTTCTGTATGGACATTACAAATCCGGAAGCTACCTTTGAGTTTATCCGCGTCACGCATTCCGGCTACTAATGAAGTTAGACCGGAACTATCAATAAAGTTTACCTGACTCAGATTCACAACTACATGGCGGCTGAGTTTGGAAATACATTCCTGTAACTTTAGGCGAAATTGCCAAGCAGTGGTTATGTCTAAGCGTCCAGTCGGTGTCAAGACGATAACGGTATTACCATCTTGGGTAAGGTAGCTTTTTTGATCTATCTGAATCACTGAGCCTCCCTATGGCAGTTCTGTGAAAATTAACTACTGTATTTAAAGCTGTTACTGGTGAGCCAAAAAACTTGCATTGCTGGAAATTTTCCGGCTGTGGTAGCGAGGATGAGATCCAGCGAGTTAGTAAATTAATTGACTCACCACTAACAGAAGAATTTTATGCTGATACTTGAGATTAACAAGTTCCAGCTAAAAATGTCACCTTTTTTTACTCGGTGCTTATCTTTAGTAGTTTAACTCACTAAAACAGGAGACAGGTAGAGGCAATTGCTGAGGTCAGCAATAGATAAAACAGAGATAAAGTCTAGATTTAGCAAGCACTGAAACCAAATTGACTAACTGTAGCTTTTACAGTAGAGCTTGTAAGGTTTTATTCAAAGCTTGCATCTCTACTTACTTGATTCAGCACTAGTTGTAGGTGCCCAATTTATCCAATCTTGGGGCTTTAAGAAAGTTTCGTATAACTCGGCTTCTGGGGTGTTAGCTTCTGGTTGATACCCGTATTCCCAACGTACCAAAGGCGGTAGGGACATAAGAATTGATTCGGTACGTCCGTTGGTTTGCAAACCAAAAATTGTGCCTCGGTCATAAACCAAGTTAAATTCTACGTACCTACCCCGACGATAAAGTTGAAAGTTCCGTTCGCGATCGCCATATTCAAGGTGATGACGACGTTCGACAATGGGTACATAAGCTGGTAAGAAGGCGCTACCGCAATCTTGGACTAAAGCAAAGATTTCTTCCCAAGTTCTTTGGGGTAATGCGCCTACCTGATTGCTATATTTAGCAGCTTCGCCATTGGGATCGGGGCCGTGATAGATAGCACCTTGACCATCTTGGTAATCTAAGAATAAACCGCCGATACCTCTAGTTTCACCGCGATGCTTGAGGTAGAAGTATTCATCACACCAGCGCTTGAACACTGGATAATATTCTGAGTGATGGCGATCGCAAGCCTGCTTCAATGTTTGATGGAAATGTTGAGCATCTTCGGCAAAGGGGTAGTAAGGTGTTAAATCAGCGCCACCACCAAACCACCATACTGGGCCAGCTTCAAAATAGCGATAATTTAAATGCACAGTGGGGACATAGGGATTACGCGGGTGTAACACTAAAGAAGTTCCCGTAGCATAAAAACCATGTCCGGCTGCTTCTGGGCGTTGAGTTAAAATTGACGGCGGTAAATGGGAACCCCAAACTTCAGAAAAATTTACACCAGCTTGTTCAAAAATAGCCCCATCACGCAAAACACGCGATCGCCCACCACCACCTTCAGGACGTTGCCAACTATCTTCATGAAAACTAGCAACACCATCCAGCTTTGTCAAAGCTTGAGTAATTTCATCCTGTAACTGTTGCATAAACCGACTTACGCGCTGTTTTGCATCAGTCGGTGGTAAGAACTTTGATGAATCTACAGAAAGAGTAGGGGCTTGAGAGTCGATCAACATAGCAGAGATTCCCGTACCTAAATTACATTTCCCAAAACCAGAAATTCTTTAATTAAAATTTTTTAATTAAACCAATCTCTGAACCAAACATGAAGTAAAATTTGCTTTTTTCTTACTGGTCAAGCATTTATACGATTGATTAGCAAGACTAGAGTTATTTTCCCTCAAATGCGTATAGGCTTGTATATTGGACGAAGTTTTTTTTTATTTCTTGATAAATAGGTTCTGGTATTTACACCAGACTCTGGCGGATTAGTTACCAGCACTCACAACCTTGATCATTCAAGGTCTGAGACTGAACTGCTCAAGAATTGGACACCAAAATTAAAAATGGTGTTTTACACATGGGGGTTGCTAACTCCCAATGATTGTACTAGTGTTTGCACCCACAGGGGCTTGCTATAGTTAGGGCAATTTTGAGAAAGTTTGATGCGAGGGCTGAGTAAAATTGCCCACCATGCCAGAGTTCCCAGAAAGTGTTGAGCTAGGAGGTTTAGGCAAATGCGGGGTTGTTTATCCAAATTCATTCAACGTCAACGTCGGCGATTTTGCGCTTCTCTAGTGCGGACATATCGAGAAATTAGTTCGGCTTCTGTAGATGAACTTTGGCAACAAGTCGTCAACTTCACTGATGTTTCTTGGCATCCGCTACTCAAAAGCACTAATGTACCCTATGGATTAGTACCCAAACCCGGATTAATTTTCCAAGCTGTCACTCGCTTTTCACCAATTCCGATTCGGATTTTTGTTGAGCTTGTCAATCCCCAAGAAATGTTGAGTATTCGAGTGCTAGCGATTCCGGGAATTGAAGAACGGATCACTTATCGAGTGGAGTCTACTGTTTGCGGCACTTGTTTATCTTATTCTGTAACACTACGCGGTTGGTTGTCACCCCTGATTTGGTCTTTTTCCCGTCCTTACGTCGATCGCGTAGCGCGTAGCTTAGTTGAAGCCGTAGAAAAAGCCGCATTACAAGCAGTCTCAAGTCAGAAAAAAAGCCTCAACGACAGTTGTTTTGATTTCTAAAATTCACAGACTGTTGATTGTTGACTGTTGACTGATGACTGTTGACTATCAGTAGCTCTTCACAACTGACCACTGACCAATGACCAATGACCAATCACAATTGTACAGACGCGATTAATCGCGTCTCTAACAACTGACCAATGACAATTGACTATTGACCATTGACAAATCTATTAGTAAATCAAATATTTACCATCAATTTATTATGTACTTTTTTTAAGTTTTATTACGGCGATCGCGGCACAATAGGATATCCAGATTAGTAGTTAAGTTACTTGCCACAAAAGCATTCTTCTTTTTGAAATTTGAAATTTGAATTTTTATGTACGATGTCCTTGATTCCCGCTCGGTTCTAGAAGTGTTGCGACCAGTACAAGATCCAGAACTGCAAAAAAGTCTGGTAGAACTGAATATGATTCGCAATGTCAAAATTGATGCTGGCAAGGTTAGTTTCACATTAGTGTTAACCACACCCGCCTGTCCTTTGAGAGAGTTTATCGTTGAAGACTGTAAAAAAGCGGTGAACAAGCTACCAGGCGTGATAGATGTCAGCATTGAAGTGACAGCCGAAACACCACAGCAAAAAAGTTTACCCGATCGCACTGGCATTGCTGGTGTAAAAAATATTGTTGCCGTTTCCAGTGGTAAAGGCGGTGTGGGTAAGAGTACTGTAGCCGTAAACGTCGCCGTAGCTTTAGCACAGACAGGCGCTAAAGTAGGTTTACTGGATGCGGATATTTACGGCCCCAACGATCCCACCATGCTGGGACTCAGCGATGCCCAAATTACAGTCCGTCCTGGGGAAAAAGGGGAAATCCTCGAACCTGCATTTAATCACGGTGTGAAATTGGTTTCAATGGGCTTTTTAATTGACCGAGATCAGCCAGTGATTTGGCGGGGGCCAATGTTAAATGGTGTGATTCGCCAATTTCTCTATCAAGTTGAGTGGGGAGAATTAGACTACTTAATTGTTGATATGCCTCCCGGAACCGGCGATGCCCAGTTAACTTTAGCGCAAGCCGTACCGATGGCTGGAGCAGTAATCGTCACTACACCGCAAACTGTATCTCTGCTAGATTCCCGCAAGGGCTTGCGGATGTTCCAACAAATGAACGTGCCTGTATTGGGAATAGTTGAAAATATGAGCTATTTCATCCCGCCAGATATGCCAGATAAACAATATGACATCTTTGGTTCTGGTGGCGGTGAAAAGACTGCATCAGAATTAGGAGTACCGTTGTTAGGACGTATACCCCTAGAAATTTCCACCAGAGTCGGCGGTGATAACGGCGTACCGATAGTTGTCGCGGAACCAGATTCAGCTTCCGCCAAAGCCCTAAGTGCGATCGCATTGTCTATTGCTGGTAAAGTATCAGTTGCCGCTTTGACATAAGAAAGTTCAATTCTATCTGGTTCCTGGGCCATAGCCTGGGAATACAGATTTTAGATAGATAGTAAATTTAAAATTTACCAATTAAAGTCTCAACTCACACAATGTTATTAAAAAGTGCGCTCCCCAAAATTCGCTGGAAATATTGGGTTAAACCTTGGCAGCAGGTAGATTGGTTATTATTTTGTTTGCCGATAGCTGTCAGTATTTTTGGCGGCGTGATGATTCTCAGTACGGAATTAAAACAGCCTGTCACTGACTGGTGGTGGCACTGGCTGGTAGCTGGTATTGGTACAGCGATCGCCTTATTGCTCGCTCGTCTGCGTTATGAAAATTTGCTACAGTGGCATTGGGTAACCTACGGATTAACCAACTTCAGCCTCATTGCCGTGATGGTTGTCGGTACTGCTGCTAAAGGGGCACAGAGGTGGATTAGTATTGCAGGTTTTAACGTCCAACCCTCGGAGTTTGCCAAGGTAGGTATAATTATTACCCTTGCAGCGCTACTACACAAACGCACGGCTTCCAGCATCGAGAGTTTTTTTCGAGCCTTGGCAATTACTGCTGTGCCTTGGGGATTAGTATTTTTGCAACCAGACTTGGCAACATCATTAGTATTTGGAGCGATCGTCATCGGTATGCTGTACTGGGCGAATGCTAATCCAGGCTGGATAATACTACTAATTTCTCCCATAGTTGCCGCTATTTTATTTGGTATATCTTGGCCATTACCAGAACCGATAACCTTTAAAGAAATATCCTTTTTGAAAGAAATATCCTTAAGCCCATTAGGATTATTTTGGGCAGGCGCAATGGGTATTGTGGGTTGGCAAACTCTTCCTTGGCGAAAATTTGGCTTAGGAGCCATAGGTGCATGGATTCTGAATATGCTGGGCGGTGAATTAGGCGTATTTGCCTGGAACCATGTCTTACACGACTATCAAAAAAATCGCCTCAGCGTCTTTATGAACCCAGAACACGATCCTTTGGGTGCAGGTTACCACCTAATTCAATCTCGGATTGCCATCGGTGCTGGTGAAATTTGGGGTTGGGGTTTATTTAAAGGGCCGATGACTCAACTTAACTTTGTCCCCGAACAGCATACAGACTTTATTTTCTCCGCAGTTGGTGAAGAATTTGGTTTTATTGGCTGTTTGGTAGTACTTTTTGTATTTTGCTTAATTTGCTTCCGGTTACTGCATGTAGCTCAAACTGCCAAAGATAATTTTGGCTCTTTATTAGCTATGGGCGTGTTATCGATGATTGTCTTTCAGCTCATCGTCAATATTGGCATGACAGTAGGTTTAGCACCTGTAGCCGGCATTCCCTTACCCTGGATGAGTTACGGGCGTTCTGCGATGCTGACTAACTTCATTGCTTTAGGAATAGTAGAATCGGTAGCTAACTTTCGCCAACGGCAGAAATATTATTAGTCAATGGTCAGTTGTTAGTTGTTAGTTGTTAGTTGTTAGAGACGCGATGAATCGCGTCTGTACAATTGTGATTTCCCTGACAATGCCCAATGCCCCATGCCCAATTCCCAATGCCCAATGCCCACCCACAAGTATTAAGCTATATAACAGGAAATTAAGCGAGGATAAAAATCATGATCCTGCCTGGAGCAACTGTTCGCATCAAAAATCCCGCAGATACTTATTATCGCTATGAAGGACTCGTACAACGGGTAAGCGATGGCAAGGTAGCCGTATTATTTGAGGGGGGAAACTGGGATAAATTAGTTACCTTTCGCTTGAGTGAATTGGAAACTGTCGAAACCACAGGCAAGAAGAAAGGTAAATAATTAGTAGTTATTAGTCATTAGTCATTTGTCATTGGGCAAAGACTTATGACTAATGACTGATTGACATTGATAAAACACTACTATGCGCCTTCCTTTACCACAGTTTGCTACAGGCGATCGCCATCCTCATCATATTGCTGAGGTGATCGAAACCAATACTACAGAGTTTCTGGCTCAGTGTTTGGAACCGGAAGACTTAAGTTTTCCCCCGATGCCTCCCTTTGGTAGCTGGGTTTGTTCAACGGATGAAGAATCGGGTAATCAAATTTATGCAGTGGTGTATTATGCCACAACTATGCCCATAGATTCTGTACACCGGGCAGTAGCTTTGGGTTTATCTTTGCAAGACTTGCGGGAAGAACAACCCCAAATATTTGCCATGTTGAAAACTGAATTTCGCGCCGCGATCGTCGGCTTTGCACCACCATCTGCTACCCCAGGTTTTAGTAAAGCGTATCAATATTTACCTCCTCGCCCGCCACAAATTCATCAAGCAGTGTATCGCTGTGAAGCAGAAACAATCGTGAAATTTACGGAAGAATTGGATTTTTTGCAGACACTATTGACTGTGCAAGGCGCACCAGTAGAATCATTAACTGCGGCGGCGATGCGGGCGGTTTATCAGTTACGCAAAGCCGATCGCCAATGGTTAATTAAAGCTGGACGTACCTTAAGCTTGTTGTTAAAAGATGACTACGATCGCTTACGGTTTATTTTGCGTCAGGTTCACCCATAAGTAGTATTTAGACCATTATCTAATCTGGCGATTGTCAGTAAATTAAATTTTTTTTAAGTTTTACTCTAGGTGGTGTTTACAGTTATATTGATCGGGCGATTGCCTTTAAGGCGATCGCAGCTTCACTATCGCCCTTTCAAGTTCTACCTATGGAACTCATTTCCCAAGTTCTGACAATAGAACCAACCTCTCAATTACTGGGTCAGGAACCCATTGTTCCCTTCGCTATTTTGCTGGTAGTTATCTTAGTCGTGCCAATTCTATTTGAGCGCCTCAGACTACCAGGATTAGTAGGTTTGGTTTTTTCTGGGGTAGTACTCGGGCCTGCTGGTTGGAATTTATTCCAGACAGAATCAGAAATTATGAAGCTGCTAGCAGATATTGGGTTAGTTTATCTGATATTTGTGGCTGGGCTAGAAGTTGACTTAGAACAATTCCAACGCCAAAAAAATCGTTCGCTAGGGTTTAGTTGCTTCACCTTTATTTTGCCCTTAGCCATCCTCAGTCTGTTAGGGCATCTTTTTGGCTTGAATTGGATCGCATCTATCTTAATTGGCTCTTTGTTCGCTTCTCATACTTTATTGGCATATCCTGTTCTCGATCGCTTGGGAGTGGTAAACAATCAGTCTGTCAGTATCAGCATTGGAGCCAAGGTTTTTACCGATATTGGTGCGCTGTTAATCTTAACTGTATGTGTAGCTGTAAATAATGTAGGCGGATTTAGCTTCCCCAAACTGCTGACTTTGATTGGTTGGTTAACCATTTACGCAGTTGTGGTTTTAGCAGGCTTTGACTGGTTAGGAAAAGAATTTTTCCGGCGTTCTGGAGGCGAAGAAGGTAACCAGTTTTTATTTGTGCTACTGACAATTTTTCTAGCCGCTGTGGGCGCTCAGTTGATTGGGGTAGAAAAAATTATTGGGGCTTTTTTAGCGGGTTTAGCAGTGAATGAAGTTGTCGGTGAAGGGCCAGTCAAAGAAAAAGTACTGTTTGTGGGTAGCGTCCTCTTCATTCCTATTTTCTTTGTACATCTGGGTTCGTTGATGGATTTCACCACCTTGACTAGCAAAAGTATCAATTTGCAATTGATGCTGCTGTTGGTGTTGGGTGTAATTGCCAGCAAATTCATCGCCGCATGGTTAACAAAACTTTTGTATAACTATTCTTGGCAGGAAATGTTAACAATGTGGTCGCTCACAGTACCGCAAGTAGGTACAACATTAGCAGCAACGTTAGTGGGATACGAAATCGGGTTATTCCAGCCTGTAGTATTCAATAGCGTTGTGGTTGTTATGCTTGTGACATCAACACTTGGCCCGTTAGTTACCAGTCGGGTAGCTGGAGGGTTGGCTTTATCTCCACCTCCAGAACCAGCACCAACAAATCAGCCTGAGCCAAAAATCCCAGACAATAAGAATGCTTTCACTATCGTAGTACCGATTTATAATCCGCAAACTCAGCAATATTTAATTGAACTAGCGACATTATTAGCACGCCAAACCAATGGCAGAGTTGTACCTTTAGCGATCGCTACTGCGGCCGCTAACATGGATGCACCACAGTTAGAAACCTCGTTACAGCGCAGCGAGCGGTTACTAGCAAAAGCTACAGCCCAAAGCCGCGTCTTAGGTGTCACGGCAGAACCCTTGCTACGCATCGATGATGCCTTTGCTCAAGGAATCAGCAGAGCATCTCGGGAACAAAAGGCTAGTTTGATTGTCATGGGTTGGGGTAAACGCACTGGTTTCCGGGCGCGTTTATTTGGTAACGTAATTGATAACGTTCTTTGGGCTTCCCACTGTCCGGTAGCGGTGACTCGTTTAGTAGACTCTCCCAGGAAAATTCAACGGATATTAGTGCCGATTGAAAATTTAATGGCACCAACATTACAGCCAGTGCATTTTGCCCAAATGTTAGCAGACTGCAATCAAGCCCAAGTAACTGTATTAAATGTATGCGAGCGTCGCACCAGCTCGAGCAAAATTGCGGACAAGCGATCGCATCTTTCACTATTAGTATCTAAATTAGCTTTTGCCAATCCGCCAGAAATTCAAATTATTGCCCACGAAAATGTCGCTCAAGCTATTTTACAAGCAGCAAGATTATATGATTTAGTTGTGTTGCCTTTTATACGCAATCATACTAGTCCTGGTGGTTTAGCTATTAGTGATGTTACTACTCAATTAGCCAGACAATTAACTTGTTCTATTGTGATGTTGGGAGAGCCGCAACGTCAGCCAACAGTAACATTAGCAACAGGAGTTCCCAGTACAACATCTACAATGTCAAATATTTGACTTTCAAGATATCTAGGCTATTTTCCGGCTCTGAGATTGTTATGTATATTGCTAAACAGATTTTTTTATGTCTATATACGAATTTAGCTATTTCATTCTAAATATACTTAATATAGGTGAAGATTTGATGAATTCTAGGATCTTCAGCTACAAAGTTCAACGGATGTTTGTTATTTTGCTAATAGATAAAAGTAAGACGTGGTTGAAAAATATACCCACAGAAAATTTGGTAAATTTAACAACATATGTTTAAATAACCGTATTCTCTGGGAGTATTTTGTACCTGAATTAGGTAATCAAAAAAATACGCACAAGAGCTACTGACAGTATATGTAATTAACTGGGGAATTATGAGAATTCTAGTGACGGGCGGTGCCGGGTTTATTGGTTCTCATCTCATTGACAAACTAATAAGCGATGGGCATGAAATCATTTGCTTGGATAACTTCTATACGGGTAACAAGCAAAACATACTTAAATGGTTGGATCATCCATACTTTGAACTCATCCGCCACGATATCACCGAACCCATTAGGTTAGAAGTCGATCAAATTTATCATTTGGCTTGTCCTGCTTCTCCAGTACATTATCAGTACAATCCCGTAAAAACAGTTAAAACTAATGTGATGGGTACGCTCAACATGTTAGGTTTAGCAAAGCGTGTGAAGGCAAGATTTTTCTTAGCTTCAACGAGTGAAGTTTACGGCGATCCAGAAGTTCATCCCCAAACCGAAGAGTATAGAGGTAATGTCAATCCCATTGGGTTGCGTTCCTGCTACGACGAAGGTAAACGTATTGCAGAGACTTTAGCTTTTGACTATTACAGGCAAAATAAAGTTGATATTCGCGTTGTGCGTATTTTCAATACCTACGGCCCCCGGATGTTAGAAAACGATGGTCGGGTAGTAAGTAACTTTATTGTTCAAGCCCTACGGGGTAAGCCATTAACAGTTTATGGTGATGGTTCCCAAACTCGTAGTTTCTGCTACGTCTCTGACTTAGTAGAAGGCTTTATCCGGCTGATGAATAGCGACTATATCGGGCCAGTCAATCTGGGAAATCCTGATGAATACACCATTTTAGAATTGGCACAGGCTGTACAAAACCAGATTAATCCAGATGCGGAAATTCAGTTTGAACCATTACCTTCTGACGATCCGCGTCGCCGTCGTCCAGATATTACCAAGGCTAAAACTTTGTTAAATTGGGAACCTACCGTTCCCCTACAACAAGGGTTAAAACTCACAATCGAAGATTTCCGCAATCGGATTAAAACGGATAACAAGCAGTTAGTCCACTGATTTGTTTGAGGTATTACTCGCTTGCTTACGTACGCTATAAGTGTAAAGTCTTACCTTCTAATATGAGATTTTTGCCTGATACGTAAGCAAAGTGTTAAAAGTTTTCCATTTACAGAATAAATAGAACAAACAAGGAGTTAAAGAGAATGCGTGTTTGCGTCATTGGTACTGGTTACGTTGGTTTAGTAACAGGCGCTTGTTTAGCTCATATCGGTCATGATGTGATTTGTGTCGATAATAACGAAGAGAAAGTTAAGTTGATGAAGTCCGGACAGTCACCGATTTTTGAACCGGGACTTTCGGAAATTATGCAAGCTGCTATTCAAACAGGTAAAATTGAATTCAGCACAGATTTGGCGGCTGGCGTTGCTCACGGCGAAATTCTCTTCATTGCTGTAGGCACACCACCATTACCAACAGGTGAAAGCGATACCCGTTATGTAGAAGCTGTAGCACGCGGTATTGGTAACCATCTCAATGGCGGCTATAAGGTAATTGTTAACAAATCCACAGTACCCATCGGTTCTGGTGACTGGGTAAGAATGATTGTGTTAGATGGTATTGCTGAACGCCAAAAAACCCTAGTTACTGCAGGTGGGGTTGCTGAAGAAGAAAGACTACCTGAGATTGCATATCAATTTGATGTTGTCAGCAATCCAGAGTTTTTACGGGAAGGTTCCGCAGTTTACGATACCTTTAACCCCGATCGCATTGTTCTCGGTGGTAACAGCCAAAAAGCGATCGCTTTAATGAAAGAACTGTATACTCCGATTGTGGAACGTCAGTATGCTGAAGATAAGTCTTTACCACCTGTACCAGTTTTGGCAACAGACCTCAGCTCGGCAGAAATGATTAAATATGCTGCTAATGCTTTCTTAGCAACCAAAATTAGCTTTATTAACGAAGTTGCTAACATTTGCGATCGCGTTGGTGCTGATGTTACCCAAGTTGCTAAAGGTATTGGTTTAGACTCCCGCATCGGTAACAAATTCTTACAAGCTGGTATTGGCTGGGGTGGTTCCTGCTTCCCCAAAGACGTATCAGCGCTAATTCATACTGCTGATGACTATGGTTATGAAGCTCAACTATTGAAATCTGCTGTTACCGTCAACGAACGTCAACGGCTGATTGCTTTAGAAAAATTGCAACAAGTATTGAAAATCCTCAAAGGTAAAACAGTAGGTCTATTAGGTCTAACCTTTAAGCCTGATACCGACGATTTACGCGATGCGCCTGCACTTAACCTAATTGAGCAACTCAACCGCTTGGGCGCTAAAGTTAAAGCTTACGACCCAATTGTTTCGCAAACTGGTTTACGTCATGGTATTTCTGGTGTTTTAGTAGAAACCGATGCTGAAAGACTAGCTGACGGTTGCGATGCTTTGGTACTTGTCACTGAATGGCAACAGTTTAGCACCTTAGACTACGCTAAAATGGCAACCTTGATGACCCATCCAGTAATTATTGATGGTCGTAACTACCTTGATCCAGAAACAATGGTTAGAGCTGGGTTCCAATATGTAGGTATTGGTCGCTAGAAAATAGTTTTTAACTCACAATCCTGATAAGGCTCAAGCTGCTGAGAACATTCTCAGCAGCTTTTCGTTTATTTGGGTGCTAGAGAGGCAAAAAACTCAATTAATCTCAGTTCGACTGATGTACGCTTAAGAAGCGAAATATAAATCAATACGGTTCAGTTAAGGATAATCGTAGGTTGGGCTTACCGTGTGTAAACCTAACAAAACCCCCGGAAATGTTGGGTTACCCTGCGGGAAGCCGCTCCGCGTCTACGTTCCTCAACCCAACCTACAGAGTTTAAGGTTTTCAACACTAACTGAACCCTATTGACATATAAATATATTCTAGAGGGCATGGCAATGCCCATATGTATCAACTTACAGCAATTTTCAGGTAAATAGACCACACTGTAGGGGCACGGCACCAGTAACATTATTGTATATACGAGAAGATTGTGGACGCCGTGCCCCTACTACGATTGTGGTTCAAATGCATGAAAACTGCTGTAACGTGAAACCCTTGCTAATACGCGATCATCTAGCTCCCATGCTCTGCGTGGGAGCGAAAATCGTGGGGCTGCTGCCTCAATTTATCAGCTTTCGAGGCTCTGCCTCGCAATCCGCATTTCCAGCCGGAGGCTGGAAACGAGATAGATAAAAGTTTTGGGCTTAAGTTGACACTAATGGGCAATGCCATGCCCCTACTGTTGCATTATTTTTTCAAACTGGTATCTACAAAAAATTAGTTTCTTGAAGAAATTCCACGATCGCTTGATTTACTTCTTGGGAAGAACCTATCGATGCATCGTGACAGCAGTTAGGCAGAATTTGTAATTTCGCATGAGGAATATATTTATGTAATTTGTCTGCATGACTAGCAGGAAACCAACTATCTTGCTGTCCCCATAAAATTAAAGTTTGGCATTCAATCGCACTTAATTTACTTTGAATTTTACTGAGTAAATTAGGTTTCTTTTCTTGCCATTTAGCAATTTCGCGCGCTGCTATTTGTAATTCTTCGGCAACTTTGACGATAGTGCCAGGAAATTCAATAAAAGGGTAAGCTATCCAATAAATATCTTCTTGACTTAATACTGATGGATCGTATAGCACCTGTCGTCTTTCCATTGCCATAATTTCGCGAAATAGAGGTGCTAATAAATATGTCAGCCGTAAAGTGTCAATAGTTTCGATAATTTCTATTGGTGTTTGTGCCAGTATCCACATTGCCCAATGCGGTAATTTTTCGGCAAAAATTGGCACGTTGACTACTATTAACCGCCCGACTAAATGGGGGTATTCTTGTGCTAGGGAAAGAGCAACTAATCCCCCTAGAGATTCGGCAACAATTACAGGTGGTTCATCGCATAGTTCTTGAATGATTCGCGCTAGTTCAATAATTTGATGTCCGTTATCTTCGCGTCTTGATACTGGTTTTTCAGAAAAACCATAACCTTTAGCGTCAAAACAAATTACCCGGCAATGTTGAGATAAAGGATTGATACTATAACGCCAGTTATAGCTCCAATTTCCCATGCCATGTAATAAAATTAGCGGCTTACCTTTACCTTTTTCACCGTAAGAAATTTGTACAGGATAACCTTTTGTATCAGTAATAATTACATTTTGTCGCCCTTGGAGAAAAGTCGCCTGCCACCAATCTTTCATTAATTTATCAGTTAATTAACTACCTGTTAAGGCTTGCCACAGCCATTTAATTACTATTATAGGCAAGACAACTAAGACAATAGCAATTAGCAATAATCCAATTAATAGAAGTAACATAAATCCCTTATCTGCTTTTTGCATTTGTTGGGGAGATTTTAAATGTTCTTCTAATAGTTGAATATTCAGGGTATTTGCTTTCCAAGCAAAATCAAATAAGTCTCCCAGCATGGGAAAAGTACCGATTAAACCATCGATGATGATATTAACTACCATTCTGCCAAGAGTCGCTCTAGGTATGCCGATGCGGGCAGCTTCTAGAACAATGTAGCAGGAAAGTATCACTCCTAAAAAATCACCGCCAATTGGTAATAATCCTAAAATTGGATCTAACCCCACACCTACTTGAGTACCGGGAATAGTAATCAGGTTATCCATGAGCCGACTAATCTGACGTAGCCGTCTCACTGTAGGTGCTTTAGCATCAGGTTCAATCATCGGATACCGAGAAGGTAAATCAGGCATGAGTGCGATCGCTTTGGGAAGTTCAATAATTATTTACAGCAATTTGGCTAATGGTCAATATAGATATTTTTGACATACTCCCCAGCCTAAAGGCGTGGGGATTCTGGGGTCAAACAGCAATTGCAGGCGTAGCCCGACTTACATCACCTAACCCAATGGTTGATGCCCCAACCATTTGAATATTACGTGCGGCGTTCTCGTCTCTACCATTCACTGATTGGCAGGATGGACAACGCCACTCCCTAATCGACAAATCCAGACTTTCTAAGATATGTCCACAACTGGAGCAAGTTTTACTACTGGGATACCACCGCTCGACAAACACTATCTGCTGACTCTTCTTGTTGGCAACCCATTCCAAGATTTGTAGAAACTTGCCGAAAGCTAGGTCTGATATCTTCCTGCCCCAAAGTCGTTGCATTCCCTTGAGGCTTAGGGTTTCAAAGCAAAGGACATCAAACCTATCGGTTAAGGAATGAGCTAACTTCCAAAACCAATCACGCCGACGATGAGAAATATCCTCATATTTGCGTACTAAGTTTTTTCTTGCTCGTTCTCTATTCGATGAGCCTTTCAGCTTTTTAGAATGCTGCGAACTTGCTTTTTTAATAGCATTTAGGGATTGTTTGAAAAATTGGGGAGACTCAATTGTTGTACCGTCTGAGCATGTGAGGAATGTCTTTAACCCAAAGTCAAAGCCAGCGATTCTACCCGTCTTAACTTCCACTTTTGTACAGACAAGGGTTATCGCGTCTCTACCGTCATCGTCAACAACCAAAACCATGAACAACTCGCCCAATGGAGTGCGCTTGATGGTTAAGGTTTTAACTGTTCCCTCAATCTCTCTCGACTTGCAAAATTGATATACCCGACTACCAATTTTTACTCGATTGTCACCCAAAAACTTATAACCTGCTTGTTTAAGAGTGAATGATTTGTATTTCTTGACCTTTTTAAATCCTGGTGGTCTAACTCCTTTGTTGTTGTGTTTAAAAAACAACTGATAGGCTTTCTCAATGCGTTGACAAATATCTTGTACTGCCTGAGAGCCTAC
>NZ_JACJQG010000093.1 GCF_014696435.1 Calothrix anomala FACHB-343
AGAGGTTTCAATTTGGGAATGCGATCGCAATCTTAATCAGGTTTGTGTAGATTGGCGTTTTCGTACAGAAGATGCAAGAGTTAAGCTTTCAAAGATTTATCCAACCCAGCAAAATTAATGGGACAGACCACTAGTTCCCCCCTTTTTTAAGGGGGGCTAGGGGGGATCGAATTCTATGCAGCGTCATAAAAAATTGGTATAAGGCTCATATTAGGCGAGTAAATATACTTATTTTCTGAGTAATTATACTGTTATTTGTGGCTAAATTAATTAATTATCAAGATATTCCTTAGCTGTTTGCCGAAAAAATATTTGGTAAAAAATGGCATTTATTAAATAAAAATATGTTCTTGATGAATGACTGATAAGTAAAGATTTAATGCTACTTTATATTTGTTTATTACAAAAATAAATTAGCCCAATTTTATTGGTATCATAGTTATTGGGGCAATTTTCCTAACATCAGTCACATCGTCATGAGTGGGTTTTTAATTACAGGTTTTAAGTTGTGGTAAATCTCCTGGCTGTTAGGTTTTTGCAATAATAATTATGAATTAGGAAATTTCTCTTCTGAGTACTAAATTATCGCTGAAACTTTCAGCAAAACACGCTTAATTGATGATAATTTTTTCGGTGTTGTAACAACAATTAACATCTTCACCTGGCATTACTGTACCTAGTATGTATATAAAAAGGTTGACATTTTCTAGTGATTTAAAGAATCATCTTAGGGAAACCGGATAGTCGTTGTTGAGGAAACTATGCACGCAGTAATACTCGTTCTGTTTGAGGTGCTGATTGTTATTGGACTGTCACGGTTAGTCGGACTGGCTTTTAAGTCAGTGAAGCAACCGTTGGTAATTGGTGAGATTGTCGCCGGGATTATGCTTGGCCCTTCTCTATTTGGTCTAATTGCACCCTCAGTAGCAGCTCACGTATTTCCACCTGAGACAATTCCCTATTTAAATATTTTGTCACAAGTGGGATTAATATTTTTCATGTTTCTCATTGGCTTAGAACTTAATCCTAAATATCTGAGTGGTCAATTAGAAACAGCAATTTTGACTTCTCATGTGAGTATTTTAGTACCATTTTCATTAGGCACAATCCTAGCATTATTGCTTTATCCGCTAGTTTCTAATGCGAGTGTATCTTTTACCGCCTTTGCCTTATTTTTAGGTGCGGCGATGTCAATTACAGCATTTCCTGTGTTGGCGAGAATTATTACAGAAAACAACTTGCAAGGAACCCGGTTAGGGACATTAGCGTTAACTTGCGCTGCGGTGGATGATGTCACAGCTTGGTGTCTGTTAGCAGTGGCGATCGCAGTTGCCAGAGAAGGTAGTATTGTCAGTGCATTCCCGACTGTGATCGAAAGTATACTCTATATCGGCTTTATGCTCACCGCCGGACGTTGGTTTTTGCAACGCCTCGCTACTCATTACCAGCGCGCCGGACGCTTAAGCCAATTGGTAGTAGCCTTAATTTATATGGCTGTTGTCGCTTCCGCCTTGATTACCGAATTAATTGGTATCCACTTGATTTTTGGAGCCTTTTTACTCGGTGCAGCTATGCCGAAAAATGCAGATTTAGTCAGGGAATTAGCGGAAAAAACCGAAGATTTTGTTTTAGTATTTTTACTGCCGGTATTTTTTGCCTTTAGCGGCTTGCGGACGCAAATAGGCTTACTCAATCGTCCAGAATTGTGGCTAATGTGTGCATTAGTTTTAGGAGTAGCGATCGCAGGTAAGTATATTGGAACTTATGTCGCAGCCCGTGTCAGTGGAATTAATAAACGAGAAGCCTCAGCTTTAGGCTGGTTAATGAATACTCGCGGCTTGACTGAGTTAATTGTGCTGAACATTGGTTTAGATTTGGGTGTAATTTCCCCCGTACTGTTTACCATGTTGGTGATTATGGCACTAGTTACCACATTTATGACCTCACCGTTACTGGAATGGACATATCCCAAAAAGTTAATCCGCTTAGATCGATTAGAACCAGAATCAACAGAAACCCCAGGGGAAAATACTGTTGTTGCTAACGATTATCGCATTTTAGTTCCAGTAGCTAATCCCAGCACCCAAAAAGGCTTAGTACAGTTAGCAGTCGCATTGGCGCTGAACAATCATCAATCGGCTGTAGTTCATCCCCTCAGCTTAATTGAATTTGAAGAAGACTATGCCTTTGAGAATACCCCAGTTGAAGCTAACCGCCTAATTGAGCAACGCCAGCAACAGCTAGAAGATTTAATCAATAGTCTAGAACCGCCAACAATCCGTTCTTACGTCCAACCGATTATTCGCTTGTCGAGTAATGTTGCCAGAGAAACCGCAGAAATTGCCAAAATTGAGCAACCTAACTTGATTTTAGTCGGTTGGCACCGTCCAGCTTTTAGTAACAATCGCTTAGGTGGTAGAGTAGGTCAAATTCTTACCACTGCCCCCGTAGATGTAGCAGTGTTCATTGATAGAGGTAACGAACGCTTAGAAAGCTTATTAGTGCCCTATTCTGCCAATATTCATGATGATTTAGCCCTAATATTAGCCTTAAGATTATTAATCAATCGTGACACTTGTATGTTACAAATTTTACATGTTATTTCAGGGAATCAAACCAACGATGAATTAAGTTACGAGCTGCACATGATGATGGAACGCTTACCAGAGACTGTACGCGATCGCATTGAAATTAAACCCATAAAAGCCGAAGAAGAACCAATTCAAGCTGTAATTACCGCTTCCGAAGCCGTAGATCTAACAATAGCTGGTACTAGCCGCGCTTGGGGTATTGAGCGCCAAACTCTAGGAAGATACACAGATCAACTAGCAATTCAATGTCGTTCTTCCTTGCTAATTACTCGACGCTATAGTCAAGTTACCTCTCATTTATCATCTGTGCTATCTGAAGTCACCACACAAGAATCGGTTGCTAGGAGTTGAAATCATGAATCATTTCAATTTAAAATCCTTAACCTTTTACGGAATTGCGATCGGTTCAGTTCTCCTGTTATTTAAAACTGTCAGCGTCTATGGAGAAAGTAAATTAAAAGCCCCCCCTACAATCAACAATCACTATCGTATTGCTTTACAAGAAGCCATACCCAACTGCGGAAAGCCAGAACAATTAATTTTGAATATGCAGCAATCAGGTATTTACTTAAATGCCTCTTTTTTACCTGCAAATCCTGAAGCTGAATCATCAAATAGCAACCCCACACACAATCATCTCTCTGGCATTTTTAGCAACCAAGAATTAAACCTATCTGGCAGAATTGACAAAAGCGTTTTCTGTCAGATTAGTAACCCCAAAGATAACTACGTTCACTCAGTGAAAATGCAAATGCAATTAATCAACCAAGGAAATTTCATCGGGCAATTTTCCTTAAGTGGTAGCACGAGAGTTTTTAAATTTACTGCTGTGCCAGATAAAACTCAGGTAAAATCTCAACAGAGCAAAAAACATTAAAGCACAAACATACCAGATAGCTCAAAATATCCCAGATAAAACCTATGGTCAAAAGTCTCAAAACTAAACAATCTTGCCAACTTTGTCAGCAGCTATTTGGTATTAGCTGGTTTGGCATATATACCATAATTACTCTGCAAGCTGGTAGCATCAGCGCCTTACCAGCAACAAAACAGCTACCACCGCCAATTGGTAGCAGCAATATTACCTCCCCATTAGCTATACTTGATAATTGGCGCTTTTCTCCAGAGGCGTTACAATTAGAGTTTTCTGTTTCATCCGGGACTACACCTCATTATTTTTATCTCGCCCAACCTCCCCGGCTAGTTGTCGATTTACCTAATACGAAATTGGGTTATGTTTCTACCCAACAAAGTTATTCTGGAGCTATTCAAAGAGTCCGGGTTTCTCAGTTAAATGCAGGCGTAACTCGGATAGTTTTAGATGTAGCACCAGGAAATTATTTAGATCCAAATCAAGTAAAATTACAACCAACATCCAAGAAAAACTCTACTCGCTGGGTACTGCGGGGGATTAACTCTGGGTTGAGAAATGCTGTACAACCTAGACAATATCCCCAACAATCTAATACCTTACCTGTAATTCCCCCTAACTACCCACAACAACCTAATAACCTCCCGACAATTCCCTATAACTATCCGCAACCAACGATTAATCAACCAACAACTAATAATCAACAATTTCCCTTTGCAACTTTACCACCACCATCTCATACTTTGCCATCAATACCCACTAATTCTCAGCAACCACTAGTAGTTGTTCCCCCACTTTCACCTAATAACCAATCTCAACTACCAAATCCGATACTTCCTCCGCCAATTTTCTCAAATCAACCTAATAATATTGCTAATCCTGATTTGATAAATCAACCTGATTTTACCGTACCCACATTACCCCAATCTCCCCCTAGTTTTCGGGGAGAAGCACCAGCACCAGTAATTGAGTTTGGACAACCTATTCCCAGAATGCAAAATTAACTTGTAGAAACATGATTTGATTGGCTGACATAGCAATAATTTTTCATCATCAAAAATACCTAAATTATATGCCAGGGCACAAATAAATTTGCCCTTAGATAGTTGTGAAAATCTTTTTAAAGACCTATCATGATGCGCTGAATCAGCAAATATGATTATTTTTTGCTCTTTACTCAATCAGACGTATTATTTAATATTATTTCTTAATAATGGATGCAAATAAATACTGAGGTAATTACTCATGTCTCGTTCTGCGCCCTATCAGCCTTTGTTGTTAAAGATAATTCATGGCGTGAGTGGAATTTTAGCGATCGCCGCCATCATCACAGGCTTTTTGGTTTACAATACCTTCGACGGCAGATTTGGGAAAATACCCCTCCCGCGTATTGGGCCAATTATCGATCTTCACGGGACTTTTGCAGTATTTTTCTTTGGTATTTTCCCCATATTAGCAATATATAGCTTTCATGCAGGTAATAGACGCTTATTACAAAAAGATTCTTTACAAAACTTAACTCAAGTTGGTAGACCGATTTGGTGGGTAAGTTTGCAAAGAATTGCTAACACACTCATGTTAATTGCATCACTTTTAGCTGTATTATCTGGCAGAATGATGCAAGAAGAATGGTTACCGACAGGAGATTTAAATCAAGGTTGGTACTACCTACATCTGATTGCTTGGGCGTTATTAGTTTGCTGTTTAGCAATTCATGTATTGATGTCTGCAAAAGTAGGTGGTGCGTCTTTATTATTATCTATATTTTCGCCAAATCTCCGCCCAGAAGATAGCCCGACACAATGGTATGGGCGGTTGCGTCATTGGTGGAGTAATTTCTCCGCTAATGTTGCTGCAGAAATTAGTAATTTACGACAAAATAATTTTCCTCTTAGTCTCGTAGAAATTATCGTGCTAATAGGAATTTTAGCGGCGCTGATTTTACCTCTTTTCTTCTCTGGTGGCGATTAAATATAATTAAAGGTGCGTTAGCCTACGGCATAACACACCCTAAATTAAATCCAAAAACCTAGCTACAGGTTGCAGACTGTTAATAATTATACCAATTTGAAAAAAGAATGCGACAGATGGTAGGGGCAAGGCATTGCCTTGCCCTCTTGCCCTCTAAAATATATTGATGTGTCGCATTATTTGAATTGGTATTAGCTATACAAAGATTTGATCCAATGCCATTCTTGAGTCAAACCTTCTTTCAGAGAGACAGCTGGCTGATATTGGAGAATTTTTCTGGCTTTCGATACATCAGCTGCTGTATGGCGTGCATCTCCTATAGCTTTTTCTATATGGTTGGTTTTGATTGGTTGACCAACAATTTCTGCCATTGTATCTAATACTTCAGTTAAGACAACTCTGCTACCACCACCAATATTGAAGATTTCGCCCACAGCATCAGGCGCAGTAGCGGCAGCTAGGTTAGCAGCAACAGCATCGCTAACAAAGGTAAAGTCTCTAGTTTGCTGTCCATCACCATAGATGGGAATAGCTTCATCTTGCAATACAGCTTTGAAAAACTTATGAAATGCCATATCCGGGCGCTGTCTGGGGCCATAAACTGTAAAATAGCGCAAAGATACAAAAGGTACGCCAAAGTTTTTGTGATACAGACTGCATAAACGCTCGGCTGCTAGTTTGGTAATACCATAAGGAGACACAGGGCGAGGTGGAATATCTTCGTGAGTCGGTAGAGTTTCGGCATCACCATATACACTAGATGTAGAGGCAAATACTAGCCTTTGCAAGTTTTTCGCATCTTTAGCAGCTTCTAGTAAAATTTGCGTCGCGTTAATGTTGCGTTCGGTGTAAGCACGGAAACCGCTACCCCAACTGGCTCTAACTCCTGCTTGTGCGGCTTGATGGTAAACTACCTCTACATCTTGTAGTAATGTCGGCCAATCTAATAACTGAATATCGCCTTCAACAAGTTTAAAGTTAGGATATGCTTTTAAAATTGCTATATTCTTGTGTTTTAATGTCGGATCGTAGTAATCGTTAAATTCATCAATACCTATTACTTCTTTATCTTGTCGCAGTAATGCTTCAGCTATGTGAGAACCAATAAATCCAGCTGCCCCTGTAACGATGATTTTGGTCATATCTCTAATTTTTATATATCCTCTTCATCTTTGCATACACAGATTAATACTTCGGGTGGTAAAAGTCACTACTTGCCCAGTATTTTTATTTAATCTTTTTAATCAAGATAAAAAATCAAAGAGGTCTTTACATATTAATCAGGTTAAGTGGAAAAAATTGGTCTATACAGGAAAGGACTACACAGAGAAGAGAAAATAGCCTTACCTGAACTCTATTACTCTATATATAAACATGAGATTGAGTTGCTAAAATTATACCAAATTAAAGCAGAAATAACACCGATTGTTTGTGTTGAGGGGAGTTGAATACTTTTGACTTTTAACTTCCCCCTCATGGGGCGCTGATATCCATTGGTGTCAACTTAAGGCGAAACCCCCATTCAATCTAGCTCCCATGCTCTGCGTGGGAGCGTAGATTTATGAGGCTCTGCCTCAATTTATCAGAAGACGAGGCGGCAGCCCAAGAATCCACATTTCCATCCTCCTGCTGGAAACGAGATAGAGAAAGGTAAATAGACCACGCTGTAGGGGCACGGCATCAGTAAAATTATTGTATGTACCAAAAGATTGTCGGTGTTCCCTACGATAGATGTGGTTCAAATAGGTGAAAACTGCTGTAAGTTGACACAGGTGATACAGCACCCTTGCAAAAGAGCGATCGCCTCAGATGCTTGGACTGCTCAACAGAACATCAATTAGGGAACTGTGCTAGCAGGTCTTTGCCGTCAATAATGGTACTAGTAAAGACAAACTTGCGATTAGCTTGGTAGCGTGGATCTGACTTAATCATCGCCATAAAATCGCGATGTCCCTGTCTTGTCCTACCTACTTGACAACCAGCACTCCATCTGCCTACGTCAGATTTAGGGTTATCACCTCCCCAATGTTGGTTAATGCCAAACATCCCTGAGTCCATAGAGTCGCCTTGATCGCGTCTGCCATTGCGATTGGCATCACGATGAACGGTGACTTGTCCGCCAGTTTGCACCAGCGCTTCATGTCCGCCACCTGGGGTATGAATTCCTACTTGCCATGCACTGTATTGCCCAAAGGCGATAATTGCTGCACCTTTAGGGTTCATGGGCTTGTAGGTATAGTACTTACCTGGATTGGTTGTGGCTTCCCAACAGCCAATCATTTTCGGCTTACCATCCTGAAACTCAATCACCGTGCGGAGGTCGTTCCAGACATTCAGGGTGTTGTCATTGAGCGTTCCGTCTGGATTCATGCCTTCGATGTAGATAATATTCTTTTGTCCAGGTTGTTTGTCAATTCTGTAGCCTTTTTTCTCACAATAGGCAACGATTTTCTCGGCTAGAGTTTTCGGCTTAACCGTGACTGTGGCGATTTTGGAACCATCAATCTGCACATGTCCGCCATAGATAAACCAAATGCGCCGACTCAGAATTGGAGTTTTGAGCATGACTCGCAGATGTTGCGCATCTGCGATCGCGACTTCGATAATTTCCAACTCTCTCCCTGCTTTGACGGTGGTTTTTTCCGATGCTTCCAGCTTGTTAGAGGGCAATGAACAGCTTTTCAACACCGAGTCAGAAGTCACCTTAAGATTAAACTGCCCCTGCTCAACCTGGCCATCTTTGAGTCCGAGCGCTTGCAGAAAGTACAAAATTGCCGCACAACCAGGAACTGAATCAATAGTTTTGGTGTGATTAGTCCCAGCCCAAACAAACGGCGTAATTCCCTGGTTATCTTTACCCTGAAAATCGTTGCACGCATCAAAGGCGAGTAAGCGAGTAGAGAGCTTTGTTGGTATCTGTTCGCCCTGAATCTTACTCAGCTTGCCCGTGATTTGCTCTAAAAATTGCTGATAATCCGGAAAATCTGCCTTAGCATGTAAGATTCCTGCCCAATACCAAGGTAAATTGGGATAATACCACTCAAGTTTTTCGTACAAACCGCGATCGTAATACAGCTTCTCAGCTATTCTTTCTAACTCTGGCAAGAGATTTGATTGCACCTTGCAGCTTTGCCACAGTTCTGTATATTTTTCTTCTATATGTACAATATTAGCCATTTTTGTGATAAATGCTTGGTAACTAAAACGGCTGGTAGCTTTATTTTTTAATCATCGCCAATAAATCATCGCCAACAGCTAGAACAGACAACACTAGCATCCACTTTTAAACAGTCCAGCTATGCTTCGTTAGAAGTATAACTTGCCGTGTTCAAGCTCCAGTTTGAATTTCTTGGCTGTGGATTGTTCAGCTCTTCATTATGGACTTCTGGATATCTATTATCTTGATTTTTCACCTGTTCTATACGTTGGCAGAGGCTATAAATAATAATCGGATCGCGGATGATTTCAGTGAGAATGCGGGCTTCATTAAAGTCTCTAGCATCGCTTCTTAAGTCACGCAATACCAAATCGATTAACTCCGGACTCATTTCTATTTCCAAAGAAATGTTAATCGCAATATTTGGCCCCGTTTTGTCGATATCGATGGAATACTTTTTACTGTTACGAATCATAATTGTGTCCTATAAAATTTTTTCGTGAATGGCTGACTTAAAAATCGCGTTAACTGTTGACTGTTGACTGTTGACTCTTAATAAATGATTTTCATGTTTGGTTGTGAAATTTTCTCGTAGATAGCTGACATGAAAGATTAATTTCTCCCTTGTCCTCCTTGTCCCCCCTTCCCTTATCTCCCGTCGCCTGCAAACAAAAACCCCTCAAGCCTTAAATATTAGACGATTAGGGGTAGGGTTTTAAGAATAGATCGGCTTCAGCTTCTCTTCGTCTCCTCAATCCTTGCTCAACATTGGTTCCAGGATTGCGATACTTAATCAAAGTTTCGCGCATATTCGGCCAATCACGATTATTTAAGACTCTGGTTATGGAATCAAAGCCAGAAGCGCCGTAGAATCTACTCCCCAAGTTATAACCAAAGCTGAGTAATGCCCCTTGTTGGTGAGGGTTGAGTTCACCCCAGCAAGGTATTCTCATTAAATCGGGTAAGTAACTTGTTTCCAACTGATAAATTAATAACTCGTCAGCTTCTTGTTGAGAAATAGTGTCTCCAATATACCAGGGGCTTCCGTCACGTTTTCTAGTCGAACCCCAGCCAATCGTGATTGGTAACCCTTTAGTTCTAGGATCGGGGTATGCTTTAAGATCGCAACCTTCAAACTTTTTAATTAGCTCAACTCCACACATCGGTAGCTTTGTGGAGACTTGTTTAGTTTCGACGCTCTGGTTTGGTGCGGTACCGTTTCTGCTGATAGGATTGTTCTTAACCTTAGCCAGAATCTCGTTAGTACTGAGATACTGTACTGAATCAGCGTTGAGGCTGGTGCTATCACGATCCTCTTCGTCATCTTGCCAGAAATTGACCGCAGAATTTAAGTCAGCTTGCCCATCTGAGTCCCCTTGGGCTACTTGCTCTGCTGATTGTTCGTTATTGCTTTGTTGTGGGGCAGAACGCTCTTGTTCCCACTGCTGTTTTTCAGCTTGAATGCGCTGTTTCTCGGCTTCTAGTTCCTTAAGTTGGGCTTCATATTGTGCCCGTAACTGCAACTGCTCGTTGAGATTTTCTAAAGCAAGTTCTGCATTCTTTGAGACTGTTTCTTGTGTCTGCTTACTACTTCCTTCTTGTCGTTCTGTTAGCTGGGAAATAAAGCCCTGTACGTCTTGCTGAATATACTGTTCGACTCGTTCGGCAAAAATGGTGTAGGCCTCGGAGTGGTTATTATATTGACGATAGGGGCCAGCCATTTGGAAAAACTGCCACCCTTCAATTTTCAAGCCTTCAGCAGTATTACGATAGCTGCGATACTTCTCACCATGACCAAAAAACTCTTCAACCGCCGCAGAAACGGCTACTACCTGACTTAAACCAAAAGCCGACCAGCCAACAATTTCTTGCCACTTTTGGTTCCCCTTCTCAAAACCAATGAGTGCAGGGACAATTACCCCACCAATGATAGTAATCATTCTGAGGTTATGATGGGCATTGCGTTCTTTAGTGGCTCGCCCCTCTAACCACATAACTTGATCGAGCCAGCGATTTTTCAGAAAGTCTTTGCGCAAGTCTGACAAGTCAAGTCGGTCAATTAGTCCATAGAATGTCTGTTTAAGGTATTGACTATAGTCGTTTTTCTTAGCCATAGTTTTAAATTTCTCAAAAGCTTCTAGCTATAGTTAGATAAAAATAATGGTTACTCGTTCTTACAGGAAAAATTCCCGATATGGACTTTTTTTGCCGTTTTTGTCTCCTCAAGGTAAATTAAGTAGACAGTAAATGTTTAATTGTCTGGGTTAACTCCTCCACTTCTGCTTCTAAATCAATTGTTTGTAACTTTCCAGATGCAGCTAA
The DNA here is from genome assembly GCF_014696435.1 of Calothrix anomala FACHB-343. Classification (GTDB taxonomy): domain Bacteria; phylum Cyanobacteriota; class Cyanobacteriia; order Cyanobacteriales; family Nostocaceae; genus Aulosira; species Aulosira anomala_A. Next base: position 10,913 of record NZ_JACJQG010000093.1, read on the forward strand.
TTTTTCAGCACGTTCATCTGTGGCTTCTCCATGTAATGCAGAGACAAGTTTATCGGCTGTTCTACCGCTACCTGCTATTACCATCACCAAGCGTCCGGCGACGACACTATTAGCAGCATCCAAAAAGGTAATTTCGCCACCATTAATCAGCACTGTCACCGAGGGTGCGCCACCAGCTAGTATGGTTGCTACTTTGACGATCCAAGGAGACTCATCGCCCCAATTATTACCGGGAACTAGAACAAAATGAGTATGATGTGGCTCTAGGGGTGCAGCATCATCAGCAACTTCAGTTTGATTTGGTAAAATCACCTTTCCTATAGGTGCTACGCCAATCAGAGGAAATGTAGACTTGGTTTGCTGACGAGCATTACCTATCAGTTGCATCACTCCTGCATCTGTACCGCCATCAACAACATAGGCTCCTAAACTCTCGGCTATTGGGGCTAATACTTCCACAAACAAGCTTTGGATACGCCCAAAATCTGCTGCGCTAATCTGACTTGCACCACCGACGATCACTAAAATAGGACGCGAACCAATTAGCCCCATTTGCTCAAGCACATTAGATAATTCTGTAGATTCAGAGACTCTAGCGGCTGTTGCTGTTTGCCCTTGGTCGAAACTCAGGCTAAGAAATTTTTCCATGACTTGGAATTTGAAGTGTAGAAAGTCACGCTCATTATTCCACAAGAATTTGCTTTGTCGTCATAAATCTTACATAAACACATCCTACAATGGGTAGAGATTATGTATTACTTTATCAGAAATTTATGGTATCTTTACTTAAGCCACATGAATTTATACTTTTTTTCCATGAAAAACCTGTAGAGTACTAGAAAATATACTGTAATGGTATTCTGTTATAGTTAAAACTCAAAACCATAAATCTTCGTATTTTTAACGTACTCAGCACTCGCACTCTTCATCGGTTTATTTGCTCAGATGGTTTGAGAATCGCTCAACTCAGTCCAGACTGACTAAAAAAGCAGATGAAAACTTTTTCAAAAGATGACGGGAAACTAACTCCGCAACTGGGGTGAGAGAGATAGACACCCCGTAGCTATTATTTGTCATTTGTCGGTATTAAGTAGCAAAAACAACTTGCCACTGATAGTTCATCACGGGTGGGGATGAGTCTAACTGTCCTGCTATGTGCAGTTCAGGATAGCTTTCCATGTAATTATTTACACATCTAATAATTTATTTCGGTCTTAGAATCGATTATTTTGTTTGTATATAAAATCACAAATTATTGAGATGAGTAAAAGTAATTGTTTGGATGGATTCAAACTTTTGTCTGTAGTAACAATAGAGACTTTAGCTCAATTTTTATTGATACCTATAATTACCAGCAATCCCACTCTGGCACAAATCGTGCCGGATGGGACATTGGGTAATGAAAGCTCCCGCGTGACTGGTAATGTCACAATTAAAGGTAGTGCTGCTGATTTGATAGAAGGTGGCGCACTTAGGGGAAGCAGTCTGTTTCACAGCTTTACAGAATTTAATATCAACGAAGGGAAACGAGCTTATTTTGGTAACCCGACAGGAGTTGAAAACATTTTCAGTCGTGTGACGGGTAATAACGTTTCTAATATTTTGGGAACATTGGGCGTAAATGGTAGCGCCAATCTGTTTTTACTCAATCCTAATGGTATTTTGTTTGGGAAAAATGCCCAGTTAGATATTCAAGGTTCGTTTTTAGCAACTACAGCCAACAGTTTTCAGTTTCCTGATGGTAGTGAGTTTAGTGCAACGAATCCCCAAGCAGCGCCACTGTTAACAATGAGTGTTCCTGTGGGGGTACAGTATGGTTCTCAGCCAACGGCGAGTATTAGTAATGAGGGAAGTTTAGAAACTGGAAAGGATTTGACTCTGAGTGCAGGAAATTTGGATTTGCAGGGACAACTCCAGGCTGGTGGTAATTTAACTTTACAAGCGGAGGACACTTTAGAAATCGAAGAGAGTGAGAGCGATCCTTTCATTGCGGCTGCTGGTGGAAAATTGGTGGTGCAGGGTAATCAAAAAATTGATATTTCTGCTTTAAATAACCCCAATAGTGGCTTTTTCTCTGGTGGGGATATGGTGTTGCGCAGTAGTAATGCGGTTGGTGGCGATGCACATTACTGGGCTGGGGGTAATTTTACCATCGAACAGTTAGATGGCAATTTGGGCGATCTATTTAGTCCTAACGATCCGGTGATTCGTGCTAGTGGGGATGTGAGTTTTGATAGTTATAAAGGTGCTTCTTTGCACATTTTGGCGGGTGGAAGTGTAACTATTTTGGGTAATGTGAAAATCACGGGTGTAGACACAAGCAATTTTCTTAAAGAAACCGTCACCCTGTCGGATAGAAAAACAAATATAGATATAGATGGTAGTAATGAACCAACACTAGACATTCGAGCAGGGGTAAGTTCTAATACTATTAGGTCTCCAAAATTTGAACCAGATTTTCTCTCTGGATTCTATGCTCAAAATCCTACAATAATTGACACTCAAATAAATGCTGATATCACTATTAACGGTGATATTTATAATACTTCAGGTGCTGAGTTTAACAGTGGACAAATATTTATAACTAATCAGTATCAGCCCAATAATGAATTGGCAGGTAATATCACAACAGGAAAAATTTGGACTTATGGTGATGTCACCATCGATTCGCGGGGTGATATTGAAATTCGAGATGAAATTGATACTAGTCCTCAAGATAATAATAAGATTGGTGGTAATGTCACGATTCAAGCTGTTGATGATATCCATGTTGATAAGATAAAAGCTACTAGTGTTAATGATGATGCTAATGATAGTAATAAAAAATTTAATACTATCAAGATTAACTCTACCGGAGGTTCAGTTTATTTAGATGGTTCTATAATCAGTAATAACAATACTGGTTCTGGTTATGCAGGAGATATTATTATTAATGCCAGTAACGAAATTTCTCTTCTTAATAATAGTGAAATATCTAGTCAAGGAAATTATGGAAGGATTTTTATTAATGCCAAGACTCTAACTTTGAATAACTCATCGATTACTACAAAGACTGAAAAGGGAGTTGCCGGTGATATTAACATCACGGTACAAGACTTCTTGCTACTGCGCGATCGCAGCAACATTATCGCAACAGGTGTTGAAGGTGATGGCGGCAATATCAAGATTAATGAGAATGCTAAAGCTGGATTTGTGATCGCAGTACCATCAGAAGATAGCGATATTCTTGCCAATGGTGTGGGTGGAAATGGCGGCAAGATTAAGATTAGCGCTAACCGCATTATAGGTTTTAAAAACTCTCAAAATCGGGGAAAGTTGGATCTGAATAACATTGATCAAAACCGTATTAGCGATATCAGTGCCAGTTCTGATATTGGGCAAGATGGGGATGTATCGCTTGATACTCTCAGCATCGACCCTAGTCAGGGGCTTGTAGCACTGCCTACTGATTTAACAGATGCCTCTGGATTAATTGCCCAAGGCTGTGGCGCGGGCGGTGGTGGTAGTGTGGCTAAGGGGCAGAGTGAATTTGTGATTACTGGGCGAGGTGGACTACCTCCTAGTCCTGATGATGCTTTAAGTGCGGGGGCTATGTCGGCTAGTTGGGTTAATCGTGATACTAATACATCAACTAATAATAATGAAAAAGATTCTGTGAAAGCGGCGAATGTGATGGAATTTTCATCCGGTGGGACTAAGCCTTTAGTGGAAGCAGTAGGTATGGTACGGAATAGCAATGGTGACATTGTGTTAACGGCTAAACCGACAACGGCTACTCAGCTACAGTCTCGGTTATCTAGCGCATTCTGTAGTGTTAAGTAAGCTATTCTGCTGTTAAGTTGCACAATCCATCGAGAGGGCTGTTGACAGTTGACCGTTGACAGTTAACAGCCCTGATTAGTATTTGTGCAAATTTAGCTGAAAGTAGTTTGCTTAAATTTCGGGATTTTTCAGCAGGTTTTTTGCTGGTGGGAAATTTAACAGTATAAATTTAACAATTCATCGGGTGCTGACATTGCAATGTTTGTTTTACCTATATAGAGAATTTTTATTATGAATCGTTTATCGGGCTGGCGATCGCGCAGTCTATATTCTCATAATTCTAGATACAAGTCTTCTGTGTCTTGGCGCAAGATGTTGATGCTGATGACAGCAATGATTCCTAGCTTGCAGGTAGAACGTTTAGCGGCGCAAGTCCCACCGGTGGAAGTTAAACCGCCTTCAGGACAACAGCAGCCAAAATTAGAACCGCTACCACCTTTACCACCACCAGAACAACTCTTACCCAATTTGCCGGGTACTATCACTCAACCAGAATTTAATCCGGAAGCACTACCTGAGACGTTAACAGTCGAAAAATTTGAGTTTGTCGGAAATACGGTGTTTAGTACGGAAGAATTGGCGAAGGTGGCTGCACCATATACTAAACGCTCAATTACTTTTGTTCAATTAGTAGAGTTACGCTCTCAGTTAACAAAATTATATGTAGATAAAGGTTATGTCACATCGGGAGTAATCATCCCTCCCCAAACTATCAAGGCTGGGGTGGTGGTGATGCAGGTGGTAGAAGGAAGTTTAGAAAAGATTAATGTTACAGGTACGCGCAGCCTCAATCCTAGTTATGTGCGCGATCGCTTGGCGATTGCTGCGGGTAAACCATTCTCACGCGATCGCCTTTTAGAAGGATTGCAACTATTACAACTCGATCCCCTGATCCAAAGTGTTTCTGCGGATTTACAAGCTGGGATTAGTCCGGGAACGAATGTCTTAGAGGTGAAGGTTAAAGAAGCCAATTCTTTGAGTGGCGATATTGTCTTAGATAACGGACGCAGTCCCAGTGTGGGTAGTTTTCGGCGGCGAGTTAATCTTCATGAAGGTAACTTTTGGGGATTGGGAGATAGTTTAAACATCGGTTATACCAATACCGATGGAAGTAACGGCTTTGATATTAGCTATAGTCTGCCACTTAACCCGCGCAACGGTAAGCTAACTTTTTCCTATGGAAATACTAATAGTAATGTGATAGAAAAGCCTTTCAATGTATTAGATATTACTTCTAAATCTAGTTACTATGAGTTAAATTTCCGGCAACCAATTGTCCAAACTCCTAGCCAAGAATTTGCTTTAGGACTTACCGCTAGTCACCAGACGAGTCAAACCTTTTTAGGTGTTGATGGTATTGGTGGGTTTCCTCTGGCGACTGGGGCGGATGATGAAGGACGTACAAGGGTTTCGGCGATCCGATTTGTCCAAGAATGGACTCAGCGCAGTAGTCAACAAGTCATCGCCGCGCGATCGCAATTTAGCTTAGGATTAGGTATTTTAGACGCAACTATCAACAAAGATGCACCAGATAGTCGCTTTTTTAGCTGGCGCGGACAAGGACAATGGTTGCGTTTGTTAGCGCCTGATACTTTGTTTTTGCTGCAAGCTGATATGCAATTAGCAGATCGCGAATTATTGGGATTAGAACAATTTGGGATTGGTGGACAAACAAGTGTCCGGGGATATCGTCAAGATCAGTTGTTAACAGATAATGGCATTCAAGCAACGGCGGAGATTCGCTTACCAATTTTGCGAGTTCCCCAACTGCAAGGAGTTTTACAACTCACACCTTTTGTTGATGTTGGTACTGGCTGGAATAATGACGGAGCAAATCCTAAGTCCAACACTTTAGTAAGTACAGGTATTGGATTGCTTTGGCATCAAGGTAATAACTTAACGGCGCGTTTAGATTGGGGAATTCCACTCACATCAGTTGATTCTAAGGGGGACACATGGCAAGAAAATGGTTTGTATTTCTCTCTCATTTACAAACCTTTTTGAGGTGGAAAAAGAGGGAATTACAGAAAGTCGGTGAGAAAACCAACTTCTTGATGGGACGGGATGAACCGTCGCCCACCGACTTGAAGCAACTGGCGTCATGGGGCATTGGTGATTTCTTCCCCATGCCCCATGCCCTATTCGCTATGCCCAAATTTAATTCGTTGTACAAACAACGAATTAAATTTGGCTATGTTATTTTGGCTGGTTTAACTGCTTTATTATGTATATTTACCTCGCCTGTTTTCGCCCGCGATACATCAAATCAAGGGTTTAACTCACCCCAAATTGCTATTCTTCCTCAGGAACAAGAAGCGAAAAATTTATATACAGCCGGACGATTTAGCGAAGCTGTGACGGTGTTGCAGCAAGTTTTGCAGGTTTATCAAGGTAATAATGATACCATTGGACAGGCGGTTGTTCTGAGTAATTTGGCTTTGAATTTTCACCAATTAGGACAGATACCAAAAGCAACCGAAGCCATTGAAAATGCGATCGCATTAATCCAAAACACTCCTGATTCTCCCCAAAGTTTAACAGTTTGGGCGCAAGCTGTAGATGTCAAAGGTGGTTTACAACTAGCACAAGGTAAGGCGGAAGCTGCATTGTCATCCTGGGAGCAAGCTGCATCATTTTACCAAAAGCTGCAAGATAGCAATAAAGTTACCCTCGTCACTATTAAGCAAGCACAAGCTTTACAAACTTTAGGACTGTATCAACGGACAATTTCCACGCTGGAGAAGTTAAAAACAACTCTGCAAAATCAACCAGATTCTTTAATTAAAGCGGCTAATTTGCGCAGTTTAGGTGATGCTCTTTTGGTTGCAGGGGATTTAAAAAAGGCGGATGAGAATTTACAAGCTAGTCTGAAAATTGCTCAACAACTACAATCGCCAGAAAACGTTGCTGCTGCTTATTTGAGCTTAGGTAATCTGGCTCGCGCTCAAAGTAAGAATAAAGAAAAAAACAATCAGCAAGCCCTGGGTTTTTACCAACAAGCAGAGGTAATGGCGAATACCTCAACTATAAAAGCTCAAGCTCAAATCAACCGCCTGCGCTTGCTGGTAAAAATGGAAAAATTGCCAGAAGCACAAGCACTATACCCACAAATCAAAAGTCAAATTTCTAACCTACCCGTGGGTCGTCCGGCGATTTATGCCCAGGTACAATTTGCTCAGAGTCTCTTAGAATTAAGGCTGAAATCCTCTAGCCCTAACCCAGAAACAATTGGTCAAATTCTGGCTGTGGCTCGTCAGCAGGCGGAACAATTGCAAGATGTACGGGCGGAATCTTTTGTTTTAGGTAATCTGGGACACCTCTATGAAATGACTCAACAATGGGCGATCGCGCAAGATTTGACTCGCAAAGCACTGAATTTATCTCAGTCAATTCAAGCACAAGATATCGCCTATCGTTGGCAATGGCAGCTAGGGCGGATTCTCTGTCAAGGACAAAAGCAATGCGACAACCAAGAAAAATTTCCAGATGCCATCAATGCCTACACCGAAGCATTTAATAGTTTACAAGGTATCCGGGGTGACTTGATTGCCAGTAATGCAGATGTACAATTTTCCTTTCGGGAAAGTGTCGAGCCTCTATATCGCCGCTTAGTAGATTTGCTGCTACAATCCCCCACCTCTAGTCAAAGCAACCTCCAACAAGCTCGCAATGTCTTAGAAGCGCTGCAAGTTGCCAAATTGCAAAACTTTATGCAACAAGCTTGTCAAGATACTAAATTACAACTTGACAAGGTAATCGACACTAAAGACCAAAAAGCGGCGGTGATCTATTCAATTATTTTAGATGACCGCTTAGAGGTGATTGTTAAGTTTCCCAATAATCAAGATTTATATCACTCTCCAGCTGTCAAACTATCCAAAAAGGAAATTGAGACGACTTTACAACAATTCTATAACAATCTTAAGGACATAGGTAATTATGAAGACGTACAAGAGGATGGTCAAAAAGTCTACAGATGGCTAATTCAACCAATACAAACAAAATTAGAGCAAGGCAAAATTAAAACTTTGATTTTTGTTTTGGATGGGTTTCTGCGCAAAATTCCGATGGCAAGTTTATATGATGGCAAACAGTATCTCATGGAAAAATACGCCGTCGCTTTAGTTTTAGGGCTACAAGTGCGCGATCCTATGCCTTTACAAAGAAGAGAAATTAAGGTATTAGCAGCTAGCCTGACTGAACCACCAAAGGAAGTTAAGGGCTTTTCGCGATTAGAAAATGTAAAAAAGGAAATAGCAGAAATTAAGAAGACGGGGGTAGATGTTAGTACTATTGCTGAAGCACAATTTACTAATAAAGCCTTCAACACAAAGCTCAATACTTCTAACTTTGATATCGTCCATCTAGCAACTCACGGTTATTTCGGTGCTGACAGAGAAAACACATTTGTGTTAACAGCCGACGGAAAAATGAAGTTAGATGAATTCGATCGGTTGTTTCAAAGACAAGGACAAAAACGCACCAAAGCAATTGAAATATTATTTCTCAGTGCTTGTCAAACAGCAGCAGGTAACGATCAAGCAGTCATGGGGATTGCAGGAACTACAGTTCAAGCCGGAGCTAGTAGTGCGATCGCTAGTTTGTGGGATCTGGACGATCAATCCAGCGTCTTGTTCGCCAAGGCTTTTTATCAAAACTTAGGAAAGCCTGGTGTCAGCCGAGCCGAAGCCCTACGCCTAGCACAACAGGCTCTATTTAAAAATCCTGACTACGATCATCCATCCTTTTGGGCACCCTATGTTTTAGTAGGTAGCTGGCTTTGAACGAAAATAGACAGATACATCTGGCGAATTAGGGGTAATAACCCTCGCTTATCCCGACGAAATCCCGCCCTCACCCTCAAGGGTGAGGCTAACCGAACAAAGCCTGCCTCCGCAGGCTCTATTTCTCTAGCCTGCGGAGGCAGGCTTTGTAGATTTAGCCCCAGGCTTATAGCCTGCGGGCGATGTGTCGGGTAAGCAAGAAAAGTGTTTGGATCGACATTATTGAGGATTCTAACCCACAATTTGCCAGCTGTATCCTATAAGAAGTCTGGGATCTAGCAACCCTAAAAATACTTAAATGTTTTTTTTAATTAAAGCGAATTTCTATACTTTGATAAATCTTAGTTGATTATTAAAATCACGCTAGCAAAAATATTTTTGAAAAGGTAAAGTATTCTATTTTACTGTCCAGAAATTATTGCTCTAAAGTGAGCAATATAGTGTATGTATACTATTATTGCTAAATAATAACTTAGACTAAATTAAATTAAAACGATCGCGATCGCATTGAAGCGATAACAATCCCTGCTTCCATCCAGACTATAGGAATCCGATTTGATTTCTGAAAAAATCTATGTATTTGTAGGGTGTGTTATCGCGTAGCGTAACGCACCAAAGCCTTCGGACGGTGCGTTAGCCTCCGGCATAACGCACCCTACGTATATTTCAAAAATCAAATATGAGTCCTATATATACTCTCACAGATTACCATTGAGAAAAACTGTCAGACTTTCAGGACTGAAGGATGTTAAGCAGGGTGAGACGCATCAATTTTTTTCTATCAGCTTGATATAGAATAAAACTAATTAAAGTCGGCTATCAGCTTTTATTACTTTAGATAGATTTGCTGAATATTCTGATTTGTTCCCTATTTATCCAAGATAAAATAACTAATCTACAATCGCTTTGTTTAGCTAATTGAGGCTAATTTTGCTGCAATTAGCTGCATCAAAGGAGAAGCCACCTTGAACGGAACGATGCTGCGACTTTTGCCTTATGCAGTAGCAGTTTTGGCAGTTGGTAGCGCATTACTACTGACTTTATTGTTAAAGCCACTACTCAGTCCAACGATTTTTTTACTGTTTTTTGCTGCTGTGGCGGTGAGTGCTTGGTACGGCGGTATGAAATCAGGATTATTGGCTACTACTTTGGCTACTATCTCTGTTGCATACTTTTTTTTGGAGCCAATATCTTCACCGTTAATTTACTCTTTTGATAGTCTGTTACGCTTAATCTTATTTGTACTGGTGACAACGCTGATTAGCTGGTTAAACTCCCAGTTACGCAGCGCTAAGTGTCGTCTCGAAAAAAGTTTGCAGCAGCTACAAGCTAGCGAAGCCAGATTTAGACGCTTGGCAGAGTCTAACATTATTGGGGTGGTTGTAGCTGATATGAAAGGGGCGATTTTGGAAGCTAACGATGCCTTTTTAACAATGGTAGGTTACAGCAGAGAGGAATTGTTATCGGGAAAAATGCGCTGGCGAGAAATGACACCGCCAGAATATCAAGAAATTAGCGATCGCGCTATTACTGAATTACGCCATCGAGGTTTTAATCAACCATTTGAAAAAGAATATTTTCGCCAAGATGGTAGTCGCGTTCCCATTCTCATTGGTTCCGCCTTATTAGCCAGTGGTGTAGAAGAAGTCATTAGTTTTGTGCTTGATTTAAGCACAATTAAACAAACAGAAAATGAATTACGCGAAAGCCAAAATAGATTTCATGCCTTAGCTGATGCTACCGTTGAAGGCGTGTTAATTCACGCCAATGGTAAAGTCATAGATGCCAACCCTGCTTTTGCAAAAATGTTTGGCTATGAAATTGATGAAGTGATTGGTATTGATATTACAGAATTTCTCACGCCAGAATCGCGCCAATTACTGCAAGATAATGGGGAAACTCCTTATGAAGTCACGGGTGTAACTAAAGAGCAAAATACTCTAAATTTAGAAATTATCGCCAAAAATTCTCTATATAAAGGTCGTGATGTTAGAGTTTCGGCATGGCGTAATATCACCGAAAGAAAGCAAGCAGAAGCAGCAATCCGCCAAAGAGAAGAACAACTCAGATTAATTACTAATGCCTTACCCGTATTCATTTCCTATGTCGATACCCAGCAACGTTATCAATTTAATAATCGTCATTACGAAGAATGGTATGGCATAAAAGCAGCGGAATTTTATGGCAAGAAAATTCAAGAAATTGTCGGCGATTCAGTCTATGAGGAAATCAGTGATTATATAGATACAGTATTATCGGGGTTGCGCATCAATTACGAAACTCAAGTTGATAGTCCAAAGATGGGAAAACGTGATGTTAATGTCACTTATATTCCCCAATTTAATCAACAATCGCAAGTAGAAGGTTTTGTGTCTCTGATTAACGATATCACAGAGACAAAACAAGCCCAAAAAGCCCTACAAGATAGTGAAGAAAGGTTTAGAAAATTAACAGAAAAAGTTCGGGTAATTCCTTGGGAAGTAGATGCAAATACCGGACAGTTTACCTATGTCGGGCCGCAATCAGAAGAGATTTTAGGTTATCCTGCAACAGAATGGTACGCCAAAAATTTTTGGGAAGAACATATCCACCGAGAAGATCGAGAATGGGCAATTGAGTATTGTTTACAATCTGCTCTCACATTGGATAACTATGAATTTGAATACCGCATGTTGACAGCCGATGGCAGAGTAGTGTGGATATATGACATTGTGAATGTCGTGCGCCAAGGAGAAAAACCGCAGATATTACATGGATTTTTGATTGATATTACCGATCGCAAACTCTCAGAGCAAGAACGGGAAAGACTGCTCATTGAAGCCGAAGCCGCCAACCGGATGAAAGATGAGTTTTTAGGTATCCTTTCCCATGAACTGCGTACCCCGCTCAACGCGATAGTCGGTTGGATACAGCTACTCAAAAAGCGCAAATTAGACGAAACTACAACTAACCGCGCCTTAGATACCATTGACCGCAATAGCAAAATCCTTGCACAATTAATTGAGGATGTATTAGACGTATCGGGAATTATTCAAGGTCAACTTTCCTTAAATCTGCGACCATTAGAACTGATACCCCTCTTAGAAGCTGCTCTTGAAACTTTACAACCAGCCGTTGCAGCTAAAGAAATTCACATCGAGAGCAGATTCGATCCAGCAGTGGGGGTAGTAATGGGAGATGTCAACCGATTGCAACAAATCTTTTGGAATCTCCTTTCCAACGCCGTCAAATTCACACCCAAAGGCGGTAGAGTTGAAGTGCTGCTAGAACGCCTAGACGATCGCATTCAATTGCGAGTCAGCGACACCGGCGGCGGAATTGCCCCTGATTTCCTCCCCTATGTATTTGAACGCTTTCGCCAAGCCGACAGTTCCAGCACGCGATCGCACGGCGGATTAGGATTAGGATTAGCGATAGTTCGTCATCTCGTAGAATTGCATGGCGGTACAGTCGAAGCCCAAAGCCAAGGAATCGGCAAAGGTGCAACATTTATTGTTAATTTGCCCATGAAAGTTATTAGTCAATAGAGACGCGATGAATCTAGAGACGCGATGAATCGCGTCTGTACAATTTCCTTGTCCCCCTGCTCCCTGCCCCCTGCCCCCTGCCCCCTGCTCCTTCTGCCGCGACAACAATTAAAATAAAGATGACGTACATTCATCAGTAGCTTAAAGTGTCAGACTCTCTGCCATTGCGCGATCGCTACCTGGCTTTAATCGACGAAATTGTGGACACCACCCTCAAGGGCAAAATTAGCTCTGTAGAGCAGGTGTATCAAATGTTGCTCAAAGGGGTGAATCCTGGGACAGGAGAAGTATTTGAGTTAGTTTTGAGCGATCGCTCTACAGCCATCCAAAACCAAGTAGATGGGGAAAAGGATGAACTCAAAAAAGCTAAGGCTACCCGCAGTTTAAGGGCAATTAAAACCATTCAAACTCAATGGCAAAGGTGGCAAGAACACAACAAAGCTACAGAAGCGATCGTTTCTGCTGTGAAAGAAATCACCACAGCCGCAGCTGATGAACGGCTAGCAACATTTCTTAGATTCACCGATCCTAATCAAAAGCAGCCCCTCAATTCTCAACAGCTACAACAGTTGTCAAAATCTATACAGCAATTTTCTCAGCCAGAATCAGATTTACAATATATATCTGACGGAATTAACCGAGGTTTAGCAGCTTGGCAGCGATTGCAAGAACATTTAGTTAGCTGGATGTACGAGCAAAATCAATCACTAGGGTTTGGTGGTGTACCGGGAGACAGCGGCCCTTGGGCAACTTGGGCAAAGCAGGTAAATAGCCAAATACCGCATACCCTACTGCGTACCTTAGCAACGGAAGGTTCGGCAATTGAATTCGCCGCCAACCAGCAAATTACCTTGAGTGAATGGGTAGAAATGGCGTTAATTCTGCAATATTTGCAAAGGGGTTTAGTTAACTGGTTTGACCAACAAGCTTACAATGTGCAAGCTGGTTCTAAGTTATCGATTTCTACTTATTTAACCTTTGCAGTGATTTGGAGTCAATTAGCTAGCGGTTTTCACAATCTAGCCCCAGTTTACAGCAATGGTGCGTCGCAAGTTATGCTGCAAATTCTCCGCAATTTTGCCCTCCGTCCTTATTTTCCCCTTTACGGCGGGATTTTCGCTTCATTTTCTGGTAACTATTTGCGGGATGCTTTAGATTATTTAGACGAGCCACTGCGGAGAGTCGAAAAAACTCAAGAAAAAGCGCGAATATTAACCTTATTAGGCTATTCACAACGGGCTTTAGGACAATATCAACGTTCTATCGAATTTCATCAACAAGCATTAGAAATCGCCAGAAATGCAGGCGATCGCCCCTGTGAAATTGCCAATCTCAATCACCTCAGCCGTACCTACGTGCAAGAGCAAGATTACGTAGAAGCTATTAACCACAGCCAACGCGCCTTAATTCTCAGCCGTCAAGTAGGCGATCGCACTGGCGAAGCCAACGCTCTAATTAACTTAGGCTACAGCGAAGTCATGCACGCCCAAGAACTAGAACAGCTAGAACCAGAAACCTATGAAATGGCAATTAACTATTTACAACAGGGTTTAAAATTAACCGAACAATTAGGTGATATTCAAAGTAAAGCCTTGTGTTTTAGCAGCTTAGGAATTGCCCATTTAGTAATTGGCGAATCACAAATTGCCATTAAATATTTAGAAGAAGGTTTTAAAACAGCACAAATATCTGGAGATTTATATCTCCAAGGACGCAATTTAGCTTACTTAGCCGAAGCTTATTATCAACTGCAAAATTTTGAAAAAACAATTTACACTGGCAGTTTAGGCATGTATCTTTTAGAGCAAATTGCTTCCCGTGAATGGCGACAAGCAGCCGGACTCTTAACAATTTTACAAGGGCAAATAGGCGAGGAAACCTTTACAAATTTCCTCCAACAAAATCGCCCGAAAATTATTGCAGTTATCGGTGTAGATGGCTACGATTACATTCCCCAATTATTAGCAATGTATAAAAATTGATCGTCTGCAATAGAGGGCAAGGCATTGCCTTGCCCCTACAATTTATGGCACAATTTAATCAAATTGGTCTTAAGGTTTGGGAGCATCCCAAATGTGCAAAAACGCCCTCACCCTATAAGGGTGGGGCTAGAAATACGAAGCCTGCCTTCGCAGGCTAAAAGTTTGATAGCCTGCGAAGGCAGGCTTTGTTGGGATAGCAATACCCTTCTAGGGTATTGCGTCAAAATTGGGATGCTCCCTAAGGTTTGAGTTCAGATATCGGTTCTGAAGCAGCCTTTTCCAGGCTATATTGCGAGAGAATTTTCACCCATTCTTGTGGATGAAGATTGCGATACTCTGCAAGTTCGCTGATGGCTTCAGCCCAGATGTTATTTTCAAAATAAGGAAAGTATTTATCTTGAGGTTTTGTTTGCTTCAGACGCTCTACTAAGGTGGAATCAGGTTCAACCCGTTTAATCCAACCATCAACAAAGATATTGCTTGGTGAACCTTGGTCATTTACACAAGTAATGCTGAAATACCAGTGATAGCGTTGACCAACAACGAGTGGTTTTTCGGTAGAGGGTAGAGAAAGTTTCGCAATACCTTTTTTCTCAGGTAAAGATAGTTTCAATGGTTTTGATAAAACAGACTTTTTCTCTTCATTTAAAAGCCTAAATGTTGCGGGTAAAGATTGAGAAGACTTAGCAAAGGGTAAATTAAACCAAAAGTCAGGATACTCTTTAGTAGTCAATATCTCATTGTTTTTGGGCACTAACGCCATAAGGTTATCGTTCTCTAGTTCCGAGCATTGCGAACGCTTTCCCCCTCCATTCTGTCGTCCGGAAGGACTGGCCTCGCTGTTGATATCAGCCCTAGCTACTGTTGATGAGAGAGATATGACAGACAGCAAGCTACCAGAAAATACAGTTGTGATGGTGCAGATGGTAATTAGCTGTCGCCATAACTTAGATTTAAGCTCGATCATTTCAATTAACTCCTAAATAATTTAAACTTTGCGTAATTGGTAAGTTAAATAAACAACTCCAGCCCCTGTAACAATTAATGCGATCGCAGGCTGGATGATAGGCACCCAAGCGCTTTGAAAAACTAGAATGAGATAGCCAGCAGTGTAGAGACAGCCAAGAGAGGCGATCGCACCGACGACTAAATACAGTGTTTTTGGCGATCGCCAAAAAACGATCCCGCCGACTAAAGACCAGCCAAATATCCACAACATTTCATATTCAACAGACCACCACCAAATCAAGGGCCGATTGTCTAAAACGGCACTGAGTATTTGGCTAATCATTTGCCCGTGCAAGGTGATACCGGGCATATCTCCCTGTGGTGTATTCCAGTAGTCTGATTGTCTAGCGCCTCTGTCAGTAATTCCAATCAGTACAATCCGATTTCTAATTTGCTCGGCAGGAACCTTATTGTTCATCACATCTAAAATACTGACTCTAGGGGCAAATTTATTGGGATCGCCCTTATGGGTACGGTATTTGAGCATCGTTTGATACCCCGCCAGCCGCGCGTCCGCTATTTGGTAGCCACCACCATTTCCCACCAGACGGGGAATCTGGGTTTTGCCAAACTGCATATTCCGCACATATCTTTTAGTCTTTAAATCTAAGGGAGAGAGATATTGCTGATTCTCGGCCTCTAAATAGCGACGAGCAATTACTAAATTGAAGGATTCCCTTGAGTTGCAATAGTCGGGGTCTGGTTTTTGCATCAAAAGACTGCGCCGCACATACCGACCACCATTGATATCTTCATCAACTAAGTCATTAAACCCTACTTGTTTTAATGGTAATTCTGGCGGTTGCTTATAGCCGGGAATTAAGACATCCCGCTCATTGTCATGATAACTATGTTTACAGATGGCAATCAGATTTTGAGTTTGCCTGAGACGCTGGGCTAAATTACCTTTGGCAGGAAAATTGCGGATAAAGTCTAAGCCAATGACTCTGGGTTTCGCCTCTGAGAGGGTTTTGAATAAATCATCTAAGGCTGGATCGGCTATTGAGCCTTGTCCGCCCTGATACTTGGGTATTTCGTTCAATTTGTCAATACTTTCTGGATCGACATCTACCATTAAAAATCGCTGATCTTGAGTTTCATCAGGACGCGATCGCATTAGCTGATCGTATGCTGCTAATTCTAATGGTTCGGTGACAGCAAAATGTCGCCCGATAAACATCAACATTGTCACAGCTAAACTAGTCAGCAATACGGTGCGAGCCTTAATTTTGCGATGGGGTAGGGCGCGACTAGCATCAAGATATTCTAACTGTAGAGGGGTGGGGTGTGGCTCTTTGGTTTGGGATTCGTTTAACCAGGTAACAGATGCAGCCAAATCCTTACCCCGCAACAAGAAAGCGTCATCTCGTCCGTGTTGTTCCCATTCTTTGGCTTTGAGCAATAAACGAGTGTGCGATCGCAGGTATTCTGGATCTGTATCTAGGGTTCTGGTGAGTTCGCCAAAGTTGGTGAGAAAGTCGCCTCCATGCTTACGAAAATCAATCCACTGGACTTTTGCTAACCCCGGATGAAGTTTACTCGGCTCGACTTCGCGACATAAGACGGTAACAATCCGCTTATTCAGTTGCATTGCATATTCCACTTCATCCGCACAGTAAGGCGAATTAATTGAATTAGGAGAAATAATAAATAAGAAGTTGTTAGAAGTTTCAATTCCTCGATAAATTTCCTGCTGAAAGTCACTTCCCGAAGCTATACTTTCTTGATCGAACCAAGTCGTCTTATTTTGAATTTGTAATGTATCGTTCAGCTTCCGGGTAAATTCCGAATCAGCACGGGAGTAGGAAATAAATACGTCAATGGCTGCATTTGGCGGTTGCTTGAGGCTTTCCGCGATAAATTCTGCTTGTAAAGGTATCGGTAAATGCTGTGTTCTTTGTTTTGCTACCTTCAACCATGCTTCCGCATTACGGAGATTGTAGCCGCGTAATAAGATACTGGGATTGTGCTTTTGGCGTTCCCACTTTAACGCCTTGGCAAGTAAAATTTTATGCTGTTCGTAGTAAATTGCATCTTGACGCAGCACATTAATTAACTTCGCCGCATCAGTACGATATTTGTCTGCTTCTAGATGATCTGCAAAGTTGATAAATTGCAAATTACGTAATTCTGGCGGAACTTTTTCTATGTCTAATTCCTCTACCAGAATCGGAATAATCCGCTTGTTGAGAGACAAAGCATGAGATATTTCTTGCTGACAATATTCTGATCGTAAAGATGCTAGCGACATCAAATAAACTAAGTTATCTGCTTCTTCAATCCCTCGGTAAATTGCTTCTACAAAATCCGCTCCCGTTTTAATATCTGTTTTGTTTGTCCAAACAGTAAAAGCTTCTCTTCTTAAAGTTGCGGCAATTTTCTCCATAAAGTCCCTTTCTTTTTCTGAATAAGAAAGGAACACTTGAGTCATCAGGTTGTTGGCATTTTTGATACTTTCACAAATAAAGTCACAGTGTATATTTGTGGGTTCACATGGTGGTTGCTCGTCTTTAAATTTAATTTTTAACCAGTTTTCCGCCTCTACTCTTTTTTCACCAATTAATAAATAAGATGACTGTTTTTGATTGCGATTCCACTCTAGTGCTTTATCTAATAAATATGTGTGATCCTGCACATATTTTTTGTGACGCGCGAATATTTCTAATAATCCGGCAAAAGATTTTTCAAAGTCATCTATACCTTCGCGGAGATATACCCAATTAATTTTACCGATTGCCGGATGCATGTTAGGATAACTAGAGTGTAATCCCTTTGCTTTATAGGGTTCCCACTCACTCGCAGGGCGTTGGGGATTGCGTTTTTGCCAGGTTTCTTGAGTAATTTCCTCGACATGCAACACCGGAATAATGCGTTTATTGCAGCGAATAGCTAACTCAATTTCTTTGCGACAATAAGGTGAGTTAATCGAATGGGGTGCAATAATAAACAGAAAATTGTCTGACTTTTCAATGCCGTCATCAATTTGATTTTGAAAATCAACACCCAAAGGAATATCGTTTTGGTCAAACCAAATCTTCAATCCTTGTTCTATCAACCGACTATGGAGATAAGTAGCAAATGCTTTACTATCTGCTCTTCCATATGAAATAAATGCATCCTGAAAACTAGTCATATTCCCTGTGTAGTTGTTAATTTAACTTAAAAACTCAGCTTCAATAAAGAAAAATAAACAACATCTATATATAACAAATGGTAAATGTCATATTATTAAGATAAAAATCTTAATAATTTATAAATAAATAAACACCATACTCATATCTCAGAAGCAATTCCTCAGATTCAGTATTTGTAGTTGTCATTGCCAAATTTCATTTCCAGCAATTCCAGATAGAAAAGCAGGCTTTTGACAAGTGACATAATATTGAGTTTTGCTTCAGCGATCTGCTTTACCCTAATAACCTAATGGCAAAAAAACTACAGTTCTCAAAGTAGATGCAGTTGATGTTGAGAACTCTAGCCCCAGCGATTAATTCCGGAAAAAGTGAAATTTAGATGTTTTTGCCGCAAATCCTAGCCTAACAACTCATTTAAACACATTTAGTCGGTATATTTTGGGACAGTACAAAATACTTAATTTAATTTTTACAATTCTACCGATGTATGTAAATTTACTATAAAGGAGCATTGATATTGTTAAATTTTCATAAAGGTATAAAATATTTTTCAGTATATCTGTGCCAGACTGGTGAGTTTTGTAATTAGAATTTCCTTGGATATGAGGGGATTTTACAAGGTCATATCCAACTAAGTACATTTTGCGTTATTAGTAGATAAATGTGAAACCGTTGGGATAAGGCGCTAAATGGCTCGCACCCCTACATTAACTTTCGATCGCGGTACACTCATACTACATCCCCCACCAAAAGGTAAAGCCTGGATGGACTACGCTACCTGGGATGATAGAGTGGAAAAATTTCGCGTACCTGCAATTCAGTACCGTTCTTTAGTAGAAGCACTGCAAGCACAAGAGGCGTACTTTATCGATGAAGCTAAGGAATTTTACCCTTTAGATTTAGTCGCCACGATGGAAATGGAACCTTACCCCCATCAAAGTGAAGCCTTAGCCGCTTGGAAACTCGCGGGGAGACAAGGGGTGGTGGTACTTCCTACCGCAGCAGGTAAGACTTATTTAGCGCAAATGGCAATGCAAGCCACACCCCGCAGTACGCTGATTGTAGTCCCAACCTTGGATTTAATGCATCAATGGTATGCCCATCTAGTCGCAGCCTTTCCCGATGCGGAGGTAGGTTTATTGGGGGGTGGTTCCAAAGACAAGACAGCAATTTTAATTGCAACCTACGATAGTGCAGCAATTCACGCCGAAGCCTTGGGGAATCGCTATGGATTGCTAATTTTCGATGAATGTCACCATTTACCGACAGATTTTAACCGAGTAATTGCCGAATATGCGATCGCACCCTATCGCTTAGGACTCTCCGCTACTCCAGAACGCACCGATGGCAAACATGCTGACTTAAATATCCTCATTGGTAGAGAAGTATATCGCAAACGCGCTGAAGATTTAGCGGGTAAGGCGTTAGCAGAGCATGAAATCGTTCAAATTAAAGTGAAATTATCCCAACACGAGCGGGAAAAATACAACGAGTTAATTCAAACCCGTAACGATTTTTTACGAGATTCGCGGATTTCCTTGGGAAGTATTCAAGGTTGGCAAATGTTTGTGCAAATGAGCGCGCGATCGCAATCTGGGCGTAGAGCTATGTTAGCACATCGCGAAGCCAAAGAAATCGCTTTAGGAACTGATGGGAAGTTGCGGATTTTAGCGAATTTATTAGCGAAGCATTATCCTGAGAGAATCATTATTTTTACGGCTGATAATGCTACGGTTTACCGCATTTCTCAAGAGTTGTTAATTCCAGCGATTACTCATCAAACACCGGTGAAGGAACGTCATGAGATATTAACTAAATTTCGTCAGGGTGAATATAACACTTTGATAGCTTCCCATGTTTTAAATGAAGGGGTTGATGTTCCCGCAGCTTCGATTGCCATTATTTTATCGGGTACTGGTTCAACTAGAGAATATATTCAGCGTTTGGGGAGAGTTTTACGTAAGGGAAATGTGGAGGATAAGCAGGCGATATTATATGAAGTAGTGGCTGAAGATACGAGTGAAGAAAGAACTTCGGCGCGACGGAGAGGGGTGGATAAGAGTAACGAACCGCGAAGACACAAAGAACACGAAGGGAAGAAAGATAAGAGAGGACATTTACAAGTTGTGTATGGAAGTGGAAAGCATAAAAGTGCGAAAGCGGCGGAACAATTAGAACTAAATTATTCCACAAAGCGCGATGAAGACTCTTCTGATTTAACTTAGTTACTCAATACAACTTTCCTCTCTGCGCCTCTGCGTCTCTGCGTGAGCTAAAAAATATTACTTAAATTACGAATTATTATCTATGCTCCCCTCAGATTTATTAATGCACCGCCACAACGGCGAAGAAATCATCCCCAAACGCTTAAAAATAGATGATAAACATTTAAATCTCGCTACCGAACTCATTAATTATTTTCAATCAGCTGTTGGCAAAACTCAAGGTATTCTAGAACGCCAACTAGCAGATTTTGAAGGCGACACCACAGATTACCGTGTGAAACGCGGTTTAGCTTATATTCTTAAAAGCAGCTTTTGCACTTTTGAAGTAGTTAGCCCTTTAGAACCACCAATGTTAAGAGAAAGGCTATTTGCGCTATCTGCTAAATCTGTTCCTAGCCGCGAATCAACCCAAGCAACTTTAACTAAAATCGCTGATGAATTAACTCACGAATTAGAACGAGAGATATTACCAGAACAAGTTCATAATGGCTTATATGCCGATTTAAATGAAAATAAAATTTTAACGCTTTTCGATGCACCCAAACCCCAAGATTTATTACATCGCTATAATTTATCCCAAGTGCAGGGAGTATTTTATAAAGCCAGTAAATTAATATTAAATGCTCATCGCAATGTTCCCGGAGAATATAAACTTTTATTCCGCTATCTCAAGCTGTTTCAATTAATGGCTTATATCGAAGGCGATGCCGATCATGGGTTTACAATTACCATTGACGGGCCGACGAGTTTATTTAATCCTAGTACAAGATACGGATTAGCGATCGCGAAACTTATCCCCGCTTTACTTCACGTGACTCGCTGGAGTCTTGCTTCCACCCTGCAAACCCGCGATACCTACACGAATACCTGGAGAACCGGACGTTTTACCCTCAATTCTGAATGTGGTTTAGTCACTCATTATTCCCCAGGTAAACCCTACGATAGTATGCTCGAAGCGTCTTTTGCTGATAAATGGGATGCTTTAAAATCTGAATGGGTATTAGAGCGAGAAGTAGATTTAATTCCCATTCCTGGTAGCGTGATGATTCCTGATTTTCGCCTAGTTCATCCTGATGGGCGCACATTCCTCTTAGAAATTGTTGGTTATTGGCGTCCAGAATATTTACAAAAAAAGTTTTCTCAAGTGCGTCGTGCAGGACGAGATGATTTAATTTTAGCAATTTCTGAACGCTTGAATTTAGAAAAAGCCGGCGTTAAATTAAACGATGTCCCAGCTAGAATTATCTGGTTTAAAGATAAGTTATTACCAAAATCGGTATTAGCAGCGATGGAGTAAATATAGGGCATGGGGCATGGGGCATGGGGCATTGGGCATTGGGTGGTATCCTGAAATAGACAAGGAAGACAAATGACTATTGACGGGAGCATCCCAAATGTGCAAAAACGCCCTCACCCTATAAGGGTGGGGCTAGAAATACGAAGCCTGCCTTCGCAGGCTATCAAACTTTTAGCCTGCGAAGGCAGGCT
>NZ_JACJQG010000094.1 GCF_014696435.1 Calothrix anomala FACHB-343
GTTATGTTCATTGGCTTGAGGAGATGATGTTATGTTGACTATTTTAGGCTTTTTAGAATTACTCTAACCAAATATGTAAAGTTTTGTATCGAGATTCAACATTTCTGCTTCATCACCTACTACTTCAATACCTTCTTGTTCGTTGAGAGAACTACGCATCCCAATCCGCGTTAAGCTGTGGTCTTCAATAATTGCCACTCGAATATCTCCCATCATTCACCTCAGCAGCTTGGTAATTAGTACTTTTCTAACTGTCGAATATGCTTTGAAGCAAAGGATTACTCTATTGGACGAAAAATTTTAGCTATTGAGCCAAAAAGTGGCTATTGAGACATAAAGCAGCTATGTAACTAAGTCTGCACTAATATTTCCAGCCATATTAAGAAATTTAAATTTAGTGCTTTAATCTAAAAATTCTCTGAAAAAATCTTCCTAAAGTCTTAAAAAGATATAAAAAAACTGAAGTTAAACTAAAACGAATACACTTTATTCTCACCTGTGTATACATTATACCCACAGGAGGATGCATCTTATTTCTAAGAAAGAATCCTGGCTCTAACATATCAGTAGATTGAGAATCCGTAATTACGAATTAGTAATTGCAATGAATATAACTTCAGAAGAAACAAACCAAAGAATTCTGCTTGTGGATGACTCAGCTGATAGTCTCCGCTTGCTGCAAGTCACTTTGAGACTGAAGGGATACAACGTGACCATAGCCCACAATGGTACTGAAGCATTGATACAAATTGCCGAATCTCCTCCAAATTTGGTACTGCTAGATGTAGTGATGCCAGATATGGATGGCTATGAAGTTACCCGGCAAATTAAGCACAACTCAAACTTACCTTTTATTCCAATTTTGCTAGTAACAGGTTATGAAAAATCAAGTGTAGTCAAAGGTTTAGATGCAGGTGCAGACGAGTTTATTCGTAAGCCGATAGATAAGGAGGAATTACTGGCCAGGGTAAGGGCTTTGCTGAGACTGAAACACAGTATGGACGAACAATTTTTTCTCAATCAACGAAGGGAAGATTTTGTAACTCGACTGACTCACGATATGCGAACTCCTTTGATAGCTGCTGACCAATTCTTGAATTTGCTGCAAAGAGGTGTTTTTGGCAATACCTTATCAACAATGCGTGAATCTTTAGAACAAATGGCTCAGAGTAACCAAACTTTGTTGTCAATGGTCGATACCTTGTTAGAAGTTTACCAGTATGAAGCTGGAGGCAAAACTCTAGATTTCTTTGTGGTTGATCTGTGGGAATTATGCCAGCAGGTAGTGCAAGAACTAATGCCTTTGGCTAATGTTAAACAGTTATCTCTCAAAGCTGTCTTGGCAGAAGGTACTGAAGCTTCTTTATTTAAGGTTAGAGGTGATCGCCTGGAACTACGCCGACTCCTCACTAACTTAGTCGGTAACGCCATTCGCTTCAGTGATGTTGGGTCAGTAAAAGTTCGCCTCAATTCTACTGTTGAAGGGATAACGATTGAAGTACAGGATACAGGTATTGGCATTAGTCCGGAAGAACAATTACTCTTATTTGATCGTTTTCGACAGGGTAATCATCAGCGTCCCGGGAACGGTTTAGGATTATATTTGTCTCGTCAAATCGTTGAAGCCCATCAAGGAAATATCTCTGTTTTATCGACTGTTGGCAAAGGCAGTATATTCACAGTTAATTTACCTGTGTAAACAGCTTATTGCTAATTTTATTCCCAGAGGAAATTTGCTAAATCGAGAGTAAGGAGCCGCACCGAAAGAACTTAATTATTTTATCAAAAAAACAATAATTAAGGCTTTCAGCTATTCAAAATATTAATACCAATTTTAAAAAAGAATGCGACAGATGTGTAGTAGCACTACAATGTTGTGCTCTTACGAATAATTTATGTATCGCCAACATTATTTGAATTGGTAAGCTGATGTGCAGCTAAATTATATAAGTCAAAAACGCAAAATAATTGTAGTGCGGGCATCTTGCCCGCGTCTTATATACAAATTAGATGCGTCGCAGCTTGTAACTCATTAGTGCGTTCCTCTTAAGGAAAGTTTCATCAAGATTCATCTGCTTCAGGTGAACACCAACCACGAGTAGTTGAAGTTTTATCACCTAGTCTATCAATTGCTCCAGGATCGCTATTGAGGAATTCATCTAAATCTTCATAACCACTTGGATAATAAGAACCTGATGTAGGTTTGATAGGATTTTCCTTAATTATTATGCTTTCACCAGGTTTGAGATGAGCATATTCGGGGTAATGCTCATCTTGGGATACATTCTCAGAAGGTGTGATCAACTCATCTCCTGGCGAATCTGGATCATCGTCATAAAGCATGACTAATAAACCATCTTCTAGTCGTTGAATTCTTTTATTCATAAAATCTAGTGGTAGCTTCAGAATTGTGTAGCTTAAGTAACACAGTGGGAAAATGATAATACGATTAAAAGCGCTGTTCAGCTATTTAACTTTCTTGGAAGTCTGCTAGCAGAGCTAACACCCTATAAAATACCGTCTGCCATGAAATCAGTAAATTATCCACTTGGATGATTTTATCGAGTGTAATTTCGTGCCAAGGTGGATATTAGAGTCTCATGCTTGCTAGATAAGCTATCTAATAGATTATTGGTAATGGATTTAACCACTAGAGTCTTAGAAGGTTCTGGTTTGAGTATACCTATCTTTGATGGGTCGTATAACAATGGTAATGGGAAATATTTATCTGAACCAGAAATAATTAAAAATTCTCTGCTCGAACAAATGTTTGAAGCAGAAGATTTACAATCTCTACTAATGGTTAAAATCGATAGTAAAAATCCAGATGCAAACCATTTAAGACAAAGAACCTTTCAGGATGGAATCCGGCGTAAGTTAGCTTTTAGTTCCGGAAATAGTTATTACTTTGCTGATGACTCACTGCATAAAAAAATTAGACGCTTATTCGCTACAGAACCAGATACCGCTTGTCGCTATGGTTCTTTGCTAGTTAGCAATTGCTATAAAGGCTCAGAAACTTTGACAGGGCTGCGAGTTAAAATTGTGGATTTTGAAGATCCACAGTATGCTCATTATAAAACAGGAGACTGTCACGGCAAGATTTCGCCCCAACTTGCCAAACAATTGGGAGGAGAACGCAACTGTCCATTCCAATTTCGGTTTGCCTGGAGGAGTAATTGGGCTGAATCAGATAATCCCCAGTGCCCAAAAACCAGCTTCTTGTCTAAAGGTACTTTCCTACCCGATGCGAATTTGACCGATGTTGAAGGCTACGACATTATTATGGATCGTTCCTCAATTAAAGGCATTAAAAAATCAGAACTGAAAAACTTAATACCTTGCGGTGACTATGAGTTTCCTCAAGCGGTAATCGGTAATCGAAGTAACGCCAAAGCCACCAACTACGATAATAGTTGGCAATTTACTATTTGGTACTCAGAAGAAGCAGTCAAACAAGATTTGAGCCAACCCACCGAAGAAAAAGCTAGAGAACTGGCCCAGTTGCAGCGTAATCCCTTGGTGTTGGCAAAATATATCATCCAACAATATGACAAACAACAGCGATCGCCTACGGCGGGCGTTCCGCCATCGCAGCAAGAGCAATCTGAAGAAGCTTTTAACGAAATTGAGGGTAATGCTAACAATCAAGCACAGGAATCTCGCTGGATTTCCCTATTACGCAGTGATAAATATGGTCAATTGATTGAAACTCCCAAATTTCGCAAGTTTGCTACCGATTACATAGCCAATCAATGGCGCGATTTAGCGATTAAGGGAGGATACAACCATAATTCGGGTATGGCAATGCCATGCGATCGCCTAACTCGTGGCACAATTTGTGTACCCCATCTACCGGAAGGAGATGTCATTCTCACCCGCTACCCCATCGTCAACTCAGACAACATCCGCCTCTACCAAAACATCCACGATCCAGAATTGAAGAAAACTCGCAACGTAGTCTGGATTCACCCCAAGGATGCTGAGGAATACCACCAAGCCGATTTTGACGGCGACCAATTAATGGTCAGTTCTGCTAGTAAACTGCCTAATATTGCTCAAGAAACTCTCCGCGCAGGTGAACCAGGACGATTTGAGCCAGTTAAACAACGCCCTAAGCTGGCGTATACGGAAATTACAGACGAAGAAGGCAACTTAAAATACAAAAATTTAGCAGAGATTGCTGCTGCCAGCAGTCAAAATAAAGTAGGGCTAGTAGCAACAAACATTGGGCGCGTACAGTCATCGATGCCTCAAGACGGTGAGAATGTAGAGCGATTTGGCAGACGACAAAGGAAGTTACTAAACCGTCTATTTCAGGCACTTCAGGTTGAGGTAGATTCGCCCAAAAGTGCAGAAAGATTGGAAGATATCAAAGAAATAGATGGGGAAAATTTGCTCGCCGATGCCAAACAGTGGTCAGAATCTCATCCCAGTTACTTTTTTGACTTTAAAAAAGATGAACGGCTTTATCGCTCCTTTGCCATGCCTGCGGATGCTCCCGGCTCAATCAACGTCATTGCAAGAGTTGTAGTCAATCCTTTGTGGGAACCAACACGCATTCGCAGCAGGGATAGGCATGAGTTTCGCTACCTGTTTCCTAAAGAGACGCTATCTGTAGATGCCTTGGAATGGGCAGAAGAACTGAAAACAAGGTTTCAGCAAGCTAGAGACGAAATTAAGGAACGAGTGGGAGATGACAGGGAAGCTTTTAATGAGGAACTAGGAAAGCTCTACGAAAGCTATCGGGCGGAAATTGATGAATTATTCCCCACTTCAGAGGAACGATTTGTAAATCCTGCGGACAGGCTCCGCCAATGCGTAGCGTCTCGCAGAGAAGGCGCAGCCGCACTGTGGCATACACAACATACCCGTCCAGAATTAGATCGGCATCGCAAAGACTGTTTAAAGCTGGCAGAACAGATGGAAATTACGTTTTCGTTTGAACACGATTATGAACTGCCCAGCGTTGCATTACCACAGGATATTTATGTTTTGAGTGTTCCTTTCGGTGCAGGTGCTATTAAATGGAAAGAATCTTTAGAACAAAAAGGAATTAAATTTGATGCCACAATTCATCCTCAATTACCTCTGATTGAATTTGCTTTGAAAGACTTATCACCCAAAGTAGTTGATAAATTAGCAGCTAAATTTGGCGAAAACATTAACGATTTAGATGAACTTAATATTCCGAAGGATTTGAGAATTATCCCGCCAGCAGATCATAGTTGGGCAACATCACGTCAAGATTCAGGTGTTGGTGCTTTGGCATATAACCTGTTTACAGAGGAAGTATGTCAGCAGCTTCAGGATTTTCAGTTTGATGAAATTAAAGTGTTGGGTATCAAATACAATCACTTCGCCAATGAAAACTTTGCTAGTAAGCAATGGAAAAAGCGCAGCGTTACTCTGGAAGTAGGAGTTTTTGAGTTACCCGAATCACACCCAGAGCATTATCGTTACAACGGTACACCGATATTACAGATTGATGGCAAGAATTTAGGCACTTTTGCTCCTGACAGCCCGAAACTACCAATTGGTGCTACATTTGCAGCTACTTTGCAACCAGATGGTTCTAGTATTGTCCTCAAGGTTAATCCTGAATCAATCAATCTACCAGAAGTTCCATTACCGGAATCAGAACCAACGTTAGATACTGCGGGGCAATTCCGAGCCATTCACCGTGAACTCTGGCGTAAAGAAATGTTTGATAATTTAGTAGGAGCGATCGCTATCACCTACGAACAGCGACAAGTCCATCAATCTACAAGTAATGAAATTGAGCAGTTCAAAATTGGTAGTCATTGGACTGCTTATGTGCAATCCAGTGGTGATTTTATTGTGCGAAATGAGAATAAGCGGACGATTTGTCGAGGCAATCTCGAGACGGGTGAGGAGATATTTCCACTTTCAGAAGCAGCCGCAAGTGAGTTAGAGGATATGGTTTTAGAAAGGGAGCGATTAGTTAATAAAAAACATGAGTTCTCAAATAATGGACACTGTATTAGCCATCATGATATTGAGTTGAATTGAAGAAGAGTAACTAATGAACCAACAAGAATTTGATGATGATAAATCCACCCCTAACCAAGAAGTGGTAATTTTGGCTTTTCTTTCTGCTAAATGGTACTTAGATAAAAGACAGTATAAATTATTTTTGTAATATTTGCAACAATTCTTGAGATAGTTTATAACAGAGAAAATATTTGTCTAGATCCTTTTCATGTTTTTTGATAGAGTTATCAATCTTATTGAGATTTTCTTCAAAAAAAGTCAAGTAAAGTTTGTGAAAATTATTAGATGAAGCATTACAAATAAATTCATCTTTCCATAGCCAAAATCTGCTATCTACACAACGTAAAAATAACCTAAAATAGCTCCACGCCATTACACGATTATCTGTGTTCATAAACCTAGAAAACCACTGTTTAGCCCACGAATTTCTTTGCCAACGATTGAGCGATATATTTATTATTTCCTTTTTCCAAGTATTTGGTTGTTCTTCTTTGAGTTGACTAAGACAAGTAAAAGCATCATTGGTTTCTAAAAATCCGAGAATCGTTACAGCACGAGAGAAATCCAAAGGAGCAGACGAATTAAGTTTAGTTTCTATATAAGAATTTAACCAATTCAAAGCGTGACCTTGTTGAGCAGCAATAGTCATTTCCATGAGTTCTAGGTCTGAATTACAAGACACAAACCGAGACTGCCATTCATTTTCTATAGAGCCATTAGGTATGATTTGAAAAAGAGCATAATCTAGGAAAGAAATATTGTTAGGCGAATTTTTTAGGATAATTTTGCGATTAATATTTTTAAGGTACTGATATAAATTTATTGCGTATGGGTGATTTACATCTAGTAAAACAGAGCAGAGAATTGAATAAAAGGTACTACCTATCTGAATGATTTTCTCTGCTGTGTTATTATCGTATTCAGGTTTTATAGGGGTTAACCATATATCAACTAACTTAGGATACTGAGATACTATTTCTGCTATGACATCTTTAGGAGGGATTTCACAAAAAAAGTAGTTTCTAAATTCAAGCTGCTCCTTCTGTACTTCAGTCAAAATTCTCCTAAACTCTTCTCTAAGTCTTGGATTAGCATTAATATCTTGAATTTGTATAAGTTGGTCTTTACTGCTATTTATATCTGCTATTCCCCAAACAATATTGCGGGAAGAAAAAGTTACAGAATCTACAAAGTTATCGTCAGATAAAGAAATTTTATTATAAAACTGCTCGAAATTATCATCACTAGTTATATTCAATTCAATAATGGGAAAATCATCTGGTAGTCTTGGTACTTCTGTGATAAGTCTGATCCAGTTTTTGTGAATATCATCTGCATATTCTCGGACTTCTTCTACTTGCATTCCCCGACAGCGAATAGCATAACCTTGATAGGCTGGATGAATACGGTTTTTAAGACTAGAATAAGACAAATTTTCACCATACTTTCCAAGAATAAGACTCCCCCAGTGATTTTCTCTACGGTGATGTTGAGAATTCCATTGCCAAGAACAGTTAAGAAATTTCTGGATAATTTTATTATCACCGAACTTATATATGATCTCTAAGACTGATGAACGTATTAAGCTATCATCATTTTCAAGATGAGGGTAAATATATTGATTTATTACTTCTGTCTGTAAAATTTCTCTGTTATTAGAAATAAACCAAAGTATGCGCTGTAAGTTTTTATGATTATTGACTTTTGAAAATGCGATTTCTATGTTAATAATTGGTTTAAAATTTTTCTCAAAAGATATGAAATCATAATTTGGATCAGGACGTTGTAAGATATGATTTAATTGTTGTTCTGCATCTAACTCCTTAAGAACTATTTGAAACAGATAAGCCTCAGCTACATGGTCTAATTCACTATCTGTATTACAATTTTGCTCAAAATTCTGCCAAGCCTGATAAATACATTCTTTTTCTTCTGAACTAAGAATAAGATAGTTTTTTAACATATTAAAGCTCAATTGTCGCAAGCTTATTCCTGTTCGCTGGGTGATATTTCGTGTAATTTGTCTAATTAAATTAGCTATAGCCTTTGGTGCATAGGCACACAGAGTAGGCTCAAATTCCTCAAATTTATGATCATCTAAGTCTCTAAAATATGTAGATGAAATTGAGTTGATAGAAATTTGTTCTACTAAAACTTCTAGGCTTTGTCCGAGTTCATCGGGAACTACTAACTCTGGATTAATACAAATTGATTTCATACGAGAAGCTAGCAACTCAGGTCTCAAGTCAGTCCTATTAAGACAATTTTTATAGTTATCTTGAGTCCATTCAAAATCACATGGGTTGTATTCGTATATATGTTGATTAAATGTCAAAATTTCTTTATCCAATGTTTGTTGGATTTCATAAGCCTCTTTACTTCCTTCGTATAACAGCAAACGATAAGCAGCCTTTTTAGCTACCAAACTTTGTGAGTTCAGAAGATGTTCAACCTCTAATTTAATTTCATTCCATATTGATTGATCAGCAGAACGAAATGCCCAATTAAATAAATTGTTTTTGCCAGGAAAACCCATAATTTCCTCAGCTATTATTCCTGTGACAATAGTTTTAACAAAATTTTGTATTGGTAGATAGATGATTAATCCTAGCGCAAATCTGCCAAGACGAAGTAATCCGTCGTCTTCAATTATCACATCTTCAATTACTGTTAATTCATAACCGTGAAATTTAAAAATTCCTGGTTTTAATTCCTGTCCGGCTCGTTCATTAATTTCGCGTCTAATCTCCTCTATACTCACTGAAGGATGACGCTGAGTTGAAAAACCATCACAGCGTAAAAATCCTAACCATTTCTTCAGTGCTGATGAAAGTTTCTCTAATATATTTGGATATTTTCTCCATTTCATGAAAGCACCTTTTATTAATTCTTCTGCCCAAGGATTTCCAAAAGTATCAGAACCTATAATTTCTGCTAATTTAATATAAGCACGAGAATCGCAAGGTAAATATGCAATAAATTCTTTTTCAGCATCTAGTCCTGGATTAAGATTATTGATCCATGCTTTCAGTAAAGAAGCTTTTGCTATAGGTGGGAGTTCAGGATCAGTAAGAGCAATTAAACTGGCATAGTGACATATTTTTGCTTTAATGTCCATTTCTGCCTGTGGTTCTATCCATTCAGCAATTATTTCTTCTGGATGTTTATCACTTTCCTCTATACCGTCCCGTAGTTGATCCACCAATAATAAACCAAAACCATAATGTAAAAATTCTGGATAGATTTGGTTTTTACCTTCTTTATTTTTCAGGATGCCTCCAGTTATAAGCTCTTGAAAAACTTCTTCTTTATGAGATACAAATGATAAGTTGTCTTCTATATCTTTATCTCGTAAATATTGTTTATTTGTTTCTCTAACTCTTTCTGCTAATTCTCTAATTAAACCTCTAAATTGTTCATCATCTAAAGAAATATTTTTTGTTTTGAGTCTATCTTTCCAATCTTCATAAATAAGACGTTCAACAGTTATATCACCACTAATTTCAATACGCTTATAATGCTTGAGCATCAAATTAAAATAGCGCGGTTTGCGGAGTAGTTTTAATAATTCTTCTGATGAAAATTCTGAACGGGTTAGTCCGTTATATTTTAATGCTTCTGTTAATTCATCATTATTATAAGATTGAATAATATATTTATGAATTGGTAAATAACTAATATGGTCAAATTTTCGTCGCCAATATTCATTACGACAAGTAATTATTATTGCTATATTTTGAAGCCATTTATCGCAAAGCTCATTTAAAATATTTCTCCACCATAAATTATCATAACGTTCGTTAATACCATCTAATATAAGTAGTAATTTTGGGGTAGTCTCTGAATTATTAATCCAGCGTTTGACACGTTTTATACAATGTTCTTTCTCCAAAATTAAATCACGAGCAACAATATCAGAAAAGAGAGTTAGAGGTTCATTACTACTGATTTTATGTGATGATAAGAAAACAACAACCGGGAAATTATTATCTTGCTCTACTTTTAAGCTTAACCAATGAGCTACTCCCCAGGTTTTTCCATCACCTTCTTCACCTAAAAGGGTGAATATTTTTTTATTATTTACCCATTGTGAATACCAAATATCTAATTGCTGTAGCAGTTCCTTTCTTACAATAAATCTTAGCTCGTTATTGATAATATTTATAGGTTGACCAAAAGCAGCATGAGATTTACTTTCAGATTTCAAATATTCTAAGAATTGCTGATTTTGTTTCGTCCTCCAATTATCATAACCTACCAAATTTGAACAAAATTTAAATTTTAATGCTTCTTTTTTTCTCTGAAATTGAGGATGCTGAATGATATCGTCCAAATATTTTTTTAATTTTTGTAATTCACTATCTGAAAAAACATCTTTAAGAAATTTTCTGACTATATTTGGTGCATTAGCACATAATATTTCTAATGAATCTGGTTTATCAATATCTTCAGCAATTACTTCAAAGTGAATACCTAAATTTATAGCTTCTTCAGTTAAATTATTAACTAATGTAGAATCAACATCACGAGTTGCAACCAGTACCCAAATATCTAAATCAGGAATTGATCTCCGAACTTGACTTAACTCTCCAGATAGCTCTCTATGATCCAATTTCGTATTTTTGCTGTAACGTTTACATTCTACTGCTAGAACGTTTGAGCCATAATCACGAGAACTAATATCGCGTCCTTCTTGAGAACCTGATTGAGCTAGATAAAACCGTTGTCCAGTCAAATCTTGTAATAATTGAGCAATTAGTCCCTCAAAGCTATTTTCTCCTGATGGCTTAAGTTTTCGTAGTGCATCTGAAAGTAGATTACTCATCTTTAATATAAGGATTAAATATGATATTAGTATAATTTGTTTAATAGCCAAATGGACAACTTATAAATAGCCATTAGGTCTATGTCATCTTATACAAAGCCTTGTTAGGTTAACTCTTAAGGCAATCAGCTTTGAGTACCTATGGCTACCAAAACACTGACTAAACCTAAGCAAAGACAAAATTCTCAAAATCGCTCATGGGAAAACCTGACAGATCGCCGTAAACTCCGCCATATTGAAAACACATTGGATAAAGCGATCGCATCTTCAATACAAAATGATTCTATCCAGTCCCACGAAGACTTTAAAGCTTGTGTAGAAAATTACAGCCAGGAATCAGGTAAAGCCGCCATCACAGTAGAACTCTGTGTAGGAGGTGGGGATGATGACGAGATTAAAGGTTATCGTTTCTACCTCACCAGCGATCCCAGCCACAGAACTAGTGGTAAGTACCTAATTAAAAATTTAGAAGGAATTACCAGTAAAGATGAAAACTACTTCACCCCTTCTAACATTGCTGAAATTTGCGGTTTTGCTGCAACAGAACTTGACGATATCGATGATGAATTAGAAGATAATCTGCTCGATTTAGATGAACAAGATGAAGAAATAGAAGCTATAAACAACGAACTAAACGACCTGTCAAATGATGATTTCAACACTCAAATAGACGAATTAGATGATTTAGCTGAAGAAGATGAGTCATCTATGAGTCATGTGAAGATACCCCCGACTAAAACACAAGCCAAAACTTCAGCTAAAACCCAAAGTAAGCCCCAAACCAAAACACAAGCTAATCTTCAAGATAGAACTAAGACTAATAACACTGTTGCCAAAAACGCCAAATCCAGAGAACCTATAGACGAAGCTTCGCGGTTAAGTGCCACAGCTACTACCAATGGACGAGAAGTAAATGGTGTAAATTTAGCTGGACTAGCTGGACAATTGGGAACTCTGGGAATTGCGGTAGGACAAGGAGTTTTAGAACAACTAGCAGCCGAAGCTGATGAAAAGCGGCTGGAACGAATTCTCAAAGAACTACAAAGGCAAAATGACCGTGTAGATAACATCGCTAGTCGCTTGCAAGAAGCAAAGCCGGACTCATCAGAGTCTCAAAAGTCTCAAGATTCTCAAACTGTATCTGAAAAATCAGCCGCAGACAATCCACTGGCTGTAGCTGCTACTAAAATCGGCTCGAAAGTAGATAATCTTGGTTCCAAACTAGATCCCAAATACCAATCTCAACCATTTGAATTAGATAAGAATGCCAGCATCAACGAACAGCTTGACCAAATTGAAGCCTACTTAAAAGTTCTTTCCAAACGACTTGATAGTTTAGAAATGGTAGTTAGCCGATTGGAAAAACAAATAATAGCACAACAAAATAATTCTACTGTTGTTGAGTCAGAAACTAATGCAGATATTGTCCCACCTAACTCTACTAACCAGCCACCAGCAGAAGTTGATATTTTAGAACATCTGACGAAACGCCAAGTACAGCAACAACAAGCTGCCTGTGCCGATGCTTTAGTGGGGTTTGCCGAAGTGGCTGGTGAATTATTTGACCAATCGCCTCAAGACGGCATTCCTATTTCCAATAACAAAACTTTATGGATAGAAGGACAAGGTAAACAAGTAGCGATCGCCTTAAAAAATACCCAAGGTGAAACACTTTTTGCTGGTACTCGCACTCAGGGACAATGGGCGATCGCACAAGATAATCTCAGCACAGAGGAAAAGACTGGTATTTGCAAACTCCCACAATCGAAGGAAGAATACGCCCTCAAAGCCAGCACCCAAGCATTAATTCAAAAATTTCAACAACAGCTACCTAACCCATTTAACAGCAACGATGAATCGATATTCACCTGGACTGAAAAGGGCAAAGTCAAGTACGAGTTTGAAGTAGTGAAACTATCCAATGGCACACAGCTACTTCAAGGATTTAACCCTAATCGTAACGATGAACAAGTGCTTGATGCTGTTTTAGTACCAGGACAGCCCTCGGAGATTTTGCAGTGCAGCATTCCCCTGCGTGAAATAGAAGCGGTACTAGACAATCAGCAATCAACTCGCTCTACCCCAGCCCAAGCTAATAAAAATACCGCAAGACAGGGACAGAAGCAAACTCAAACCAAAGCTAGCAAACCAGAAATGCAAGTTTAATTTTATCGAGAAGAAAAAGATGAATAATACAAAATCTCACAATTCTCAGTTTAAACTGCTGCCATCTCGCAATTTTTCAACCTACTTCAAAAATCTGAATATCAACCACAATGACATACTTTTAATTTTCATATCTCTGGCGATTGTAATTTATTTGTTAGCTACAAAACCTATATTTATTACTATTTTGGGATGTACGAGCATTGTTTTATTGAGTATTGGATATGTAATTCAGACATTACCCATTTTAGAAAAGTATTTAGGTAGAAAAATTCGCTTCTGGCATATTATTGTCGCCATTATTACTGTTACTGCTTTACTTGATACCTTTGCAACTCCAGCCCAAGCCATTTTCTTAAGCGGGTTGGAAAGCTTTTTCAACAATCTAGCTCAACAAAGTTCTCAAGCAGGTGGTGGTTCCACTAGCACTTTGGATACAAACGTTGTTGCTTTGACATTCAATCTCATCCGAGGTGCATTCTTGCTGCTGGTTGCTGCTGCTTCCTTATTTGCTTACAACCAAGCACAGCAAGGTAATGATTGGCGACCAATTGTCACCCAAGTTGGTCTGGCGTTCTCCATTGTAATTGCCATTGATGTCATCACTTTTATATTTGTGGGCAATGGCACAGGAACAAAAGGCTAAGGAATGAATTTCTCACCAATTTCACAGCTAAATTCAGTCACAAACTCAACCCAACATAGCTATTAATACTAAGTCTACAAAGGAAAAATATATAGCAATCTTATCTGAGTTGTGAAAATATTTTTTTGGTGAACAGCCAAGATGCCAAGTACGCCAAGTATCAGATAAAAAACTGAGAATTAGCAAATTTCACAAATGATTTAGCATCGCTATACATTCTTAAAAGAGAACGCGGAAATTGATATGTTGCGAGATTTTAGACAATTTGTATCAGAAAATCTTCTTCATAATTAATCAGTGGAATATACAGAGAATATTTAACAACTTAGGTGAATAATGCAGCACCAAAGAATTACACAACTATGGCACAAGACAATCAAGAATTCATCAAAGTCAACCGAATTCTGGGCAAGCAAGCTAGCATTGGGCCTATTCCGGCGGAACAGCTACTTCCTTGGATTGCCATTATTGTAGTTTGCTATGTTCTCACCAATGGTTTACTCAGTTTGGGTATGGGTTGGTTCTTTGCCACCTCCTTTTGG
This sequence comes from Calothrix anomala FACHB-343, assembly GCF_014696435.1. Taxonomy (GTDB): domain Bacteria; phylum Cyanobacteriota; class Cyanobacteriia; order Cyanobacteriales; family Nostocaceae; genus Aulosira; species Aulosira anomala_A. Next base: position 14,195 of record NZ_JACJQG010000094.1, read on the forward strand.
CTAATTATCAGTTGGTGGATTCTCACAGGCAATCAGCCCCATCAGTTTTTAGATCGATGGCGTAAGCCACCAGGAACAGAGTGGTGCAATAGTAACAGCATTTACATCTCACCGATTCCCGAATATCGACCTGCTTGGATGCGTCGGCGTTACGCAGACTCGCAAGTACAAATCCGATTCAAGCCGCTGATTGTACCGAATCAATATGGAGGCAAAAGTAAGTTTATGCCCTTCCAAAATGAAGTCAATATCTGCTGTATTGCAGAAATTAAGAAAAACGATCGTGAAGTGGCTGCCCTGTTATTAGATAAAGGCAACTGTCAGTATCAACTTGTGTTTGGGTTTCACATCACTGGACTACATGACATACTGCATGAAAATGAGGTTAGCGAATTTGCTCACTCTATCGAAGAGGGTTTGAAAGAACTACCCCCCGGTGAAAAAATTACTTTTTGTACTGGTTGTTACAGTAATGACACTAAGTCATATTCCTTACGGACAGACTCTGCCAAGGGAGTACTCCATAAACGCCAAACCCCACTTACTGCTTTAGCAGATAATTGTCACTTGAAACCAGTTTCTGTACTGTTACGTAACGAGCAATTGCGAGTAGAACAACTCAAACAGACAGGTTCTCGCCAAATCTGGAACCAAATTGCCTTCTGTACTTGGACGAGTGATGAAGAAGCAGGTTCACAGCACAAGGATTTTGTGGGTGGACTGATTGAAAAATTTAGAAAATTTGGCTCTTGGGCAGTTGAATTGATTACAGGGAATAAACGCACCTATCAAGAGGAGTTTTTCAAAAAGCTTTTACTGCAAGGGTTTCAGCAAGGATTTATCCAGTGGGAATTGCTACTCAATACCAAAATTGGCTTAGAAATAACACCTTGCAGTGCTACAGATTTGTGGCAGTGGCTGTGGAATCGATTTAATGAGGGTGCAGCACCTCCTATTCCCCAAGTTATTACACTGAAGGAGACTGAGACAGGACTGGAGTTAACAGAAACCCTAACCACCGACAAGCACATTTGTACATTACTGATTGAAGGACAACATGGACATTCTGCTTGTCCCGAACATCAAGGAGATCATGACCGAGTTTACCTGACAGGTAAAAGCAAGGTTTGTGGAGTCATGGTCGTAACAGATCCCCCTGTTGGTTGGTCTAATGCTCAAGAGCAGCTAAAGTGGGTCTGGAAAATCCTTGCTTCCAGCTATGTCCACGATACAGAAGCTTGGATTGAAATTAGCCGCAGCAATGACTTCTTCATCCAAGACAACCTGGCGCGTCAAGCAAAACAATCGAAAACAGCCCGTACTTTAGCCATAACCAAAGGACAGGGACGGGATATTGGAGCAGAAATCAAACAGGAGGAATCTTTTGAAGCCCAGCGACGACTTTACGAAGGCACGAAAGCGTTGCACTGTGCGCCTGTATTTTTAGTTTATCGTCACAGCGCCCAAGAGTTAACCCACGCTTGTAACTTATTGGCTAACAGTTTTGAGACTGCCAAAGTAATTCGAGAGCGTAATATTGCTTGGGAAATTTGGCTGCAAACCCTGCCGATTACCTGCAGATGGTTACTGCATGGAAGTAATCTCAGCGAACGCAGAATAACTTTAGATACCCATACTGTAGCTGGGATTATGCCCCTAACTGTTCCCAAGGACATCGATAAACAAGGTGTGGAATTTCTTACCAGTCGTGGTGGTAAGCCTATTTATGTAGACTTATTTCACCAGCAGATTGGACGCGCTCTAATTACAGGTACTTCCGGCTCAGGGAAGAGCGTTTTGGGATGGCGCTTTGCTCTAGAGGCATTAGCTAACAATATTCCCGTTGTTGGTATGGACATCTCTGCCAGTGGTAACAGCACTTTCAAGACGGCAATTGAGCTTTTGGGCGAGCAAGGAGCATATTACGATATTTCCAGTGGCAGCAGTAACCTACTGGAACCACCAGATTTGCGACGGTTCGACAAGTCAGAACGGGAACGGCGTATGGAGTCTTGGAAAGACTTTATTCGCAAAGCTTTAACAGCGATCGCCATCGGAAAAGTCGAAAACCCCCATCTAGCTCAACGGGTTGATGCCTTGCTAGTCAAAGCTTTGGACGTATTTTTAAAAGACCCAGAAATTATTACTCGCTACAACCGAGCTTTTGAGATGGGCTGGCTTTCACCAGAATGGCAGCAAATACCCACGCTACCAGATTTCGTCAAGTTCTGCACTAGAGAACGCCTTAATCTGAGATCCTTTGAAGAGATTGACCGACAGGCACTTAACCAAATCCAGAATCAGGTTAGCGTTTTACTGTCCTCTAGGTTGGGGAAAGCGATCGCTCGTCCCAGCACTTTTTCCCCATTACCGGCGATTAAATTTTTTGCCCTCAGTGGATTGAGTAACGAACAGGATGCTTACTTGATGGCAATTAACGCCCATAGTGCCTGTATCCGTAATGCCTTATCCCATCCTAAGAGTTTGTTTATTGGCGATGAGCTTTCCGTATTGTTACGTAAAGATGGCTTTGCCCAGATTATAGGCGAAACCTGTGCCACGGGAAGGAAAGAAGGCATTGCTGTTCTGCTATTGTCCCAAGACCCGGATACCATTTGCGAGTGTTCAACAGGCGCTCAAATTATGCAGAACATGACCTACCGGATTACCGGACGTATTACCAGTAGTGGTATTGCTTCTTTCCAACAGTATCTGAGTTATCCCGTCAATATTATCATTCAAAATGCGACTGAAGCATTTTTGCCCCGTACCAGTGACCTTTATTCCTGTTGGCTAGTAGAAACAGGTGGTACATTCTGGCGTACCCGCTTTTATCCTGGGGAAATGATGTTAGCCAGTGTTGCCAATAACCAGGATGAACGAGAAGCACGAGAACGGGTGATGGCTCAGTATCCAGATACCACTAAAGGCAAGCTGTTAGGACTGAGAGCATTTACTGATGCATACATTCCTGCTTTGAAGGAAAACAAAGGCTTTAAACATATTGGTCGAGAAATACATCAAACCCCAGTATTGCGCGATTCGCTATGCCCTGCTGTAATACCAATTCTCCAAAAGGAAGCAACAGATGATGACGAGGGGAAACGGAGACGCAAAGAGGCGGAGATTCATTTGTAGCAGGATTTTAGAGAAAAGGTATAAGTCCTGCGGACAGTCTTTACCAAAGCGGAGCATCTCTGCTCTGGAGAAAGCGATCGCCAACAGGCTCAAGAACGCCTGATCGCATCGCAAGTTGATATATCCAGAACTGCATTAAGGGAAGTGAATCATGAAATCTAAACTTACCTTTATCAGATTGATGGTACTGATTCTAATTTTGGAACTAGGTTATATGGCCAGTCCAGCCCTTGCTCGGACTCAAGACAATGGTCGAGATCCAGTAGCTGCTGCTGTTGATAACAAAACTACTGGTGCTATTTTTACCTCAGACACAGCATCTCAAATCAATGATTTTGTGGGAGATATCAAAAATTTCACTCAAAATGAGCTATTGAATCCTCTTGGCAATCTGCTCAATTCTGCCTTGGGTGCAATTCAGATTCCAGATTTAAACAAAGTTTTGGCAGGAATCATGAACGGTTCTGCCAACAATGACCCTGGTGCGGTGCTGTCTGAAACTTTGGAGAACAAAACCAACGGTCAAAGCTCTTATGGTATCCGTGAAGACCTTGGTAAATATGCTACTAGAACAGTTGCTACAGGTATTGCCGAGCGGGCTACTTTGAGCCAAACAGCCCAAAGTCAGATGGCTCAAATTCAGCAAGCTACTCAACAAGATACTCAAGAAAGCGTCAGCTTGGGTGAGGAATCCCAAAGTTTAGATGTCACTCAACAGATTTTGCAAAACCTATCCCAACAGAGTGCCATTACCAGTCGCGTCAACGAGCGGATGCTTCAAGAAGCCCAGCAAGCACGCATTGACAGGGCATTGAGTATAACCGTTACCGCTCAAACCGCCAAGGAACTTTCAGCCATCAATACTGCCGATCACCGTAAAAGTGTTGCCGCAGGCAATGCTGCCACTCAACAGGCGGGCTTATTGATCATGCCTGGTGGCATTACCCTTGGTTCTGACAAGCAGTAGCTTTGATTTCGACACTCATGATGCACATTATTGCTCAGTCATTTCCGGTAACAGGCGGAGAACCCGATGCCCTAGAAATTATCTCCAGTTCTTTAGAACTTTCTCGCGCCACAGTTGAGTCGTGGAATAACGTTTGGCTAGTTACTTTAGATCCCCTCGGTTCAGCATTATGGATTGGCTTGATTAAATTGGGCATTACCCTGGGAGCCGCCAGCATCTTATTTGTGGCGTTGACTACTGGCAAGGAAATCATTGAAAAGCAATCATGGTCAGAACTGGCATCAATTTTTGTCTGGCCTATCGTGATTATGATTTTTCTGGGGGCCAATGGCAATGTACTAGCTAAGACAATTACTGTTATTCGAGGCTTTGCTTACAACCAAGTGCAAAGTGTTCTTCAGCTTCAAGTTGGGGAACTAACATTTCGAGATGCTATTACCAATGTGGCTATTAGCAATATCGCTAGACAACAGCTAGAAAACCTCTATAGCGAATGCCAAGGAAAAGTTGGTACAGAGTTAGTTGAGTGCTGGAACTCAAAGCAAGCCCAGGCACAGGCCATTGTTACCAAAGCTGAAGAGCAAGCTAAATCTCCACTCCAACCACTACGAGATTTTGGTAGTTTTCTCTGGAATAGAACTTTACCTGGTCAAATCGGTACTGCTGTTCAGTTTGCCAATGATCCAGGTAGTGTGTTTCGAGAGACTGCCATCCCCATTATTCGCTTTATCCTCTATGCCCTGCAATGGGGCTTTGTAAATATTTTGGAAGCTGCTCTGTTGCTGACGGCATTATTTGCACCGATCGCAGTTGGTTTATCTTTGCTGCCATTACAAGGTCGTCCTATTTGGGCGTGGCTGATAGGGTTTATTTCCTTGTTTGGTGTTCAACTTGGTTACAACATTTTAGTAGGTTTAGCAGCTGTTGTACTGGTGAAATCGGGTGCTGAATTAGCATCTGATGTAGCATTTTTATGTTTCCTGAGCATCTTTGCACCAATTTTGGCGGTATTAATAGCTGGAGGTGGAGGAATGGCGATTTATAACGGCATTTCTACTAATGTCAAAGGCTTAATCGATATTTTTAGCAGTGTCATTGGAACTGCAACCAGTATTGCTCTACTCCGCAGGGGGTAATACCAAATTTCTTTGGGATTTTAGATTAAAAACCTTTAACACAAGGCTGTTCGGTGGATTCTCAAACAATAGTACCTATGCCCATTTGGTATGACTCTGCAAATTAAACGACTTCAATCTCCATTACTTCCAGAAGCTAAAAACCTCCTGGCTGTTTGTTTTCTCTGTTTAACTGCATTTAACGGTTTGATATTATTGTTGACCCTATTCACCGCTTTCAGGGTCAATAAAATTGCCGATCGCAAGACGACCTTTGCCCAGTTGGTAAATGGTGAGACAATCTACGTTTCCGAGCAAGACCGCAACTGGCGCTATCCAGATGTAATTCAAAAGGTAGTTAGTGACTGGACAACCCTAACATTTAACTGGGATGACAAACTTACTGGTACTAATCAAACAGACCAAGGCATTCAAGTTGGTAGAAATGGGCGTATTCCCACAAATACTTGGTTTGCTTCGCTACTGCTAGAACCGGAATTTGCCAAAGCTTCTCTACCAAAGATTGCTGCATTAGTTCCTAGTAGCTTCTTTTCAGGTCAACTGCGTAGCACTACTATTATTTCCTATTTGTCAGAACCGAGAGCAATACGACCTGGGGAATGGGAAATAGACATGATTGCTACCCGGATCTTAGTTGACCGTACTACTGGGAGAGATGAGCGTATACCTTTTAACCGTACCTTTACCGTCCAAGCAGTAGAGATTCCCCAGTCTCCTTTAGGTAAAGATGCTCCCCTGGTAGAACAGAAAATTTATGAAGTGCGATCGTCTGGACTGCAAATTACCAAGATGGTTGAGTTCAATTCTCAGCAACGACGCTAAAGTAAAAAGCTATAATTATGACCAATTCAAATCAAAACTATGAATTTGATGACTTAAACGAAAATTATGCTGATTTGCCGCCGGAAATCAACACTCATAACGGTAATCATCGTTTTACCCAAGCCACTGTGGTTGCTGATGATGATATCACCCCTGAAGAGGAGCAGTTGTTAGCAGGTTATAACCCTACGGCAAGTAATCTCATTTCCGAAGAATATCGCTTGAAACAAGATGCAGAAGGAGCCGTAGAGCGACCGTTAGCAGAAAAACCTAGTGTGCGGCTAGGTTCAGTAGTTGGCTTAGTGGGAATAGTTATTGGCTCTGTAGGACTGGTCTGGTTTGGATTTCTCCAACCTAAACCTCCTGTAAAACTTGTAGTGCAAACTCCTACTCCATCTCCCACAGGCGAACCAGTTTTGGATGAATCTGCCGAACTTAAAAGCAGATTAGCGTTTCAAGACCAACGGCAACAACTGAAAGTGGAACCTGTTGCTCCTAAATCCCCAAGTCCAACCGTACAAAATAAACCCAAACCAAAGCCATCTCCACCTCAAGAAACTTTTTCACCGCGCACAACTCCTACATCGCGCATAACACCAATAACTCCTGTAAAAATTTCTCAACCTCCGCCCCCAGTAGTGCGGTATATTTCTCGAAATCCTGTAAGTTATCAAGCTTCACCACCAAGACGACAGCCTGAAAGTCATGTCGATCCTTTCCGGCAGTGGAACCAACTAGTTAACCTGGGACAGTCGCAAATCGGTAACTTTAAAGTAGCTGAAACTCAGTCAGAACCTGTAGTTAACACTCAAACTTCAACAGACTCCAAACCAACAGCTAGAGCATCCATTTCCACTTCCGAAGACCCTGGTATCCAAACAGTTTTAATTGGCTCCAAAACCACTGATAGTACAACTGATAACTTAACTCCAGGGATGATAGGTATCCTCAATCGCACTCCTGTAGCTCCAGATACTGTTAATCTAAGTAAAACTAAAGAGGTAGCATTAGGTACATTTGCCCCAGGTAGAATTATCATGCCAATGATTTGGGATGAGGGGGGGAATAATCAAAGCGATCGCTTTGCTATCGAGTTGACTAAACCTCTCACAGCCACAGATGGTACAGTGGCACTCCCATCTGGTACTGTTGTAGTAACGAGAACAGTGGCAGTAGGTAAAAAGAATAACTTAGTATCTGCTAGTGCGATCGCACTTATTTACCCTGACTCCCAAGGCACAGTCAAACAGGAAACCATTCCGCCTGAAACTCTTTCCATTCGCGGTCAAGGACAGCAACCGCTAATTGCTAAAAAGCTGAATGATGTAGGGACAGATATTGCCCAACAAGATTTATTAGTGGGATTACTCAGTAGTTTGGGTAAAGTGGGAAACATTGTGAATCAGCCCCGCACTCAATCTAGCACTGTTGTTTCTGGCGGCACTTTCAACCAAAGTATTGTTACTAGTAACTCTAATCCTCAGATTTGGGCAGCAGCGCTAGAAGGCTTTTTTAGTCCAGTTAGTGAACGTCTATCTAGACGCTCTGACCAAGCAGTACAGGAATTACTTCAACGTCCAAATATCCAGTTTTTACCTGAAGGTACGGAAGTCTCGGTTGTCGTTAATAGTTTTTTGAAAGTTGAACGATGAAACAGTTTGCTGCTCTTAGCATCGTCATTAGCTCATTACTGCTTGGTGTGACAGCACCTATTGTACAGGCACAAGCACAAACTCCTGCATATCGCTTGATTGAACGGGATATGGCTGCAAGTAATAGGATTCAGGTTGAAGTTACTCCAGGACGTGCTACGCCTATTAGCTTCACCCAAACCGACGAGGTGATCGCCTACATTTTGTTAGCAGACCCTTCACGACTGGTCTACACCACAGATACAGATTTAAAAAGTGGACGTGCCACAACCATCTTTCTGAAAGCCATCCAACCGTTAAAGTTTCCAGGGGCTACCACAACTGCCATTACTAACTTACTTGTCCAAACTATAGACCAAACAGGACAAAAGCGACTCTATAACTTCGATATCGTTCCAGTGCGTAGAAACACTGCGTATGTTGGTATTCAGATTGCAAATGCGTTCGTCGTACCTCCAAGAGAAAGCAAGCTAGCAAGAGCGTCTCTAACAGGAGAAGGTATCACCTCTGGTACTGCGCTTTGGCCAATTGCTGGACAGCAGACACTATTAATAGATAAAAATCGCAGAGCTAGAGTAGATGATATTGAAACCGGGCTGAGAATTGCTATTAATCGGGGTTACACCAACAAAAGCGATCCAGTTGTTCCTAAAATGCAGCAAGTTTTATACCTATTACGAAATAGCAGAGTCACAGTAAAAGAAGCAGCGACATCTGTTGGTGTTCCAGTTGAGGTTATTTCTGAATTAGGAAGAATCGCTTTAAATGACCGTCTACTCAAACTAGGACAGCAACGCTAGATGTGATGCACTGGGGAAAATAGAAAAAAAGTTAACAACTCTTAAATAGTTGAGAATAGTGTTAACAAACCACTATAAACCAAAAAATATTCACGCAATTACAATGATTATTATTACCAAATGCTGAGTACCTTATTTTTAGAAGTACCTAAGCCATAGTATAATCTCACTAAGCTCTTTGTAAAGAATTGATATTCCGTAGATTAATGATTGCTCTCCTATTTAATTCAGAACAAATAGGATTATTAACGTCAAATGAAAGATTAAATTAATAAAACTAGGTATATGAGTAATCGAGAGTACCGCATTCCTGATGCTATGGCATCTGAGGTACTAGCTGAAGCTGCTCGTTTATATACTGAAGCTAACAAGGGCTATTCTCTTGAAGATATACAACAAGCAGGTTTAGAGGCACGGATTCCTTTAGACTTTATCAAGCTAGCAGTTCGGAATGTGGAAGAGCGACAATCAAAAGAGCAAGCAAAGCGAAAACAATTACGAGCATATATTAAAAATTTAATTTATAAAGGTATCCCTCTAGGAATTTCATTATTAATTCCTATTGCTTTAGTATCTGGTATTCCTATAAAAATTTCATTACTGATTCCTGCTGCTTTGGTATCCAGTATTTTTATATTCCAAACACAGATCGATTCAGTCATCTCTAAGTTCTTATCTGACTTCAATCTTGATCAGCAGAGACGAAATATGGGATTACAGACTCTTACGGTTAAAGTAGGTAGTTTGGAATACTTTACTGAGCAAAAAGGACTCTTTATAGCTGTTAGTGATACTAATCACAACGGAGTACAAGGTATTATTGGTACTGATGGATATAAATCTCTTGGAATCGTAGATGGTAAGCTTGGTGATATTTACAAGTATGAGGGAGTACACAACTACCAAATTAAGATCATTGAGATAGGCGATCGCTACAGTAATGGTATCGTTACTTTTCAGATTGATCGGCAAGGACAGCAACCTCAGAACCAAATACAACAACTTCAAGAAGTTGTACACCGACTTCAGGAAGAAGTACAACAGCTTCAGGAACAGCCAAAACAGTTTCAGAAGAAGCTAGAGGAACTTCAAACAGAACGGGACTTGATTAAGCAACAACTCCAGCAGAAAAACCAACAGCTTGAGCAGTTAGAGCAAGAAAATAATTGTTTAAAGTTAAAAACACAAAATTTTTATCCGAGTAGCACGCTTGATAACAATAATGAGCCAGAGGTACTACTTCGTGAGGACTTTCGCAGAGCAATTATGGGCAAGACTATGCAAGAAGTTATTGAAGCTGTCGGTAGACCGAATTCAACCAGAGACTTAAGCTTTGCTGTCTTCTGGAACTATGAAAAAAAAGTAAAAGATCCTGCTTCAGGCATGATAGGTTCCGCAGAGGTGGAATTTCGAGAAAGTGTTGTAAATAAAGTGATTTTTCTTTCCTATTAATTAGGCAGCATGAGAATCAATAAGCTTATTGATCAAGTTTTTAACACCTTAATTATCTTGTCCAGGAGTTCCCTTGGCTTAATTGGCTTGGTAATAAAAAGTTGAAACCCTGCTTTTAAAATACGTTGCTCATTTTTGGCTCCAGCAAATGCGGTGAGAGCGATCGCCTTTGGCATAGCTTCTCTACGAGACGCTCCGCGAACGCTTACCACCGGAATTTGTCCCCCTTGCTCTATACTGCGGGAGCAAACCTGACGAATCAAGGTAAAGCCATCCTCATCTGGCATACTGATATCACTAATCAGTAGAGCGGGCGATCGCTGTTCTAAAAGTGCTAATGCTTCTTTGACTGATGCTGCCACTAATACATCTGCCCCGACGCTTTGGAGAACAGTCTGCATTAACATCCGAGCATCTGCATCGTCATCCACAACCAGAATGCACAAGTTCTGTAATTGAGCAATTTTCTGATTGTCATGTAGCAATTCTCCCAGTACTAGTTCATCATTGCTCAATCGCCCTGTCATGGTCACGGTAGGTAGCCTCACCGTGAATGTCGAACCCTTGCCCAATCCCGCACTGGTTGCTGTGATATTGCCATTGTGGAGTTGTACAATGTAATGAGCGATCGCTAGTCCTAACCCTAATCCACCAGCAGAACGAGTAGTGGAAGGGTCATGCTGACTAAACCGTTCAAAGACGAATGGTATAAATTCTGCTTCAATGCCCCTCCCTCTATCAATAACAGTAATCTGAGCTTGAGACTCAACTTGTTCCAACCTGATCTCTACACTTTCATTCTTGAAACTAAACTTAATTGCATTTGAAAGCAAATTCCAAACTACTTGTTGTAAACGAATCGCATCACCTAAAACGTTGGATACAGCAACATCAAGATGTAATTGAATTTGAATGCCCTTTGTTTGGGCTGACAATCGAATAGTATCTGCTGCCAACCGAATTACACTTGCTAGGTCAACAAGTTCCATCTCCAAATTCATTTCGCCTTTCTGCATCCTAGCCAGATCTAACAAATCATCAATTAAGCGAACTTGCAGACAGGCATTCCGCTCAATTGTTTCCAGTCCCTCAATTTTCAGAGCTTCATCCATCTCAGTTTCAGTTAGCAATAATTGCGCCCAGCCGTGAAGATTATGTATTGGAGTACGTAACTCATGAGACAAGACAGCAATGAATTCATCTTTTACTCGGTTGATTTTTGCCAAATCCTCAGCCTTTTGCCTCAGTTCCTTTTCTACAGTTTGTAGTTCTTGAACTTGTTTATTTAAAGCTTGGTTTAACTCAATAATTTTTGATTCTGCTTGTTTGTGGTTCGTGATGTTTTGGAAAATTACTAAGCCTGTTATGATTTTGCTATTTTCATCTTTGACTGGGAAAGTTTGTAATAGATAAACTTGATTGTTATCAGGGATTTCAATACACATTGGAGTACCCTGTAAGGTACTACGGTAAGCTGGTTCTATCAGCTCGTAAGTTTCAGGGAGAACAGTTTCGTGCAGCGTTTTACCTTGGAACTCTTCTTTTTCTAAACCCAAGATTTGCAGTTCTGTGCCCTCAGCACCCATAAAGCGCATATCTCGATCAAAGAGAAAAACTACTCCATTGGGTATATTTTGGGTTAATGTTCGGTATAGTTCTTCACAGTGACGGAGTGAATGCTGACTCTGTAATAAATCTTTTAGATTGATTAGATCTGCTATTTTAGCAGTATCTGACTGCTGTTTGCTTGACTGGAAATTAGCAGTTAGTGTACTGATTAATAGACCCTCGATAACAAATAATACAAATTCCAGGCTATCGAGAGTAGAAGATGGGTCTGTAAAAAAGTAATGACTAGCTAAAGCAGCTAAGAACACTGATATCAATCCTGAAATGATGCTACCGTACCAAGTACTTACAGAGATAGCAATCAGCCACAAGCTAAAAGAACTTGTAATTCCAGTTAAATACTCTAGTGCCAGCTTGACTAGCAAGGTTGCTCCCACACTGAAAAATGCAATTCCGTAGGGCAGGTATTTTTGTTTGATAAATAACATAGACATAGGAGTAACGCGACTTTGCAAAGTCGGATAAAAAACGACCGATGCTTTCTCTACAAGACGCTACGCGTGCTTGCTTCTCGGTTGCCCCTGGTGTCCTGTAATAAGAAATCTGAAATACCTATTACAAATGATGCTACATATTCAGATTATAAAGAGTTACTAAAATTTTTATCCACTTTACCGGAAGACCCTACGTGTAATGTAGTCGAACTTGGGGATGAAGCAAGACTAACAGCTATCGCTGCATTGAGTGGATCAATTAATGGAATTAGCGAAGCAATGATCATCCAAACACAAACACTTCCTACTTTTGCTGCAACAGGTTATTTTCCATTTCAACTCACCCAGCAGCAGCAAAAAGCTTTAGATGCAATGTGGACATTTATACAGCCAACCGTGGTGTCTGCTTTATTTCTGCTGGTTGGCTATGCTGGAACTGGCAAGTCAACTATTGTTTTCCAATTAGTTAAAGTTCTTGTCGCTACAGGTAAGCGAGTTGTACTGTCTGCACCCACTAATAAAGCTGTAGGCGTGCTGCAACGCATGGCGGCAGAAAATGGCGTAACTGGGGTAGAATTCTTCACCATTCACCAGTTGTTAGGACTGGGTATGGTAACTAGAGGTAAAGAGAAAGTACTGGATCAAACCGGGCCTTCTTATATCAATCTATTTGATGTTGTCTTTATTGATGAATGTTCCATGATTGGTAAACAACTGTGGCACTGGATAGAAGATGTTGCTAACCAATCATCCATCTGGACAAAAATCAAAATTATTCTTATGGGCGATCCAGCACAGTTAAATCCAGTGAATGAAGGAAAATCCCCTAGTTTTCAAGTACCAGATAAAGCAGTATTGACTCAAGTTGTGCGTCAGGGAACTGGTAGCCCTTTGTTAGAATTTGTCACTGCTTGTCGCTATGCAGTCATCAAGAGTAAGTTTCCTTTTGAGCCTTATGCCAAATATCTGCCTGATAAAAGTAATGGGGCGTTGATGGTTAAACGTCAAACTTTGTTGCGCTATGCTTGCAAAAAGATGTCTAGAGAATTTGCTCAAAACCCAGATTGTTTCCGAATTTTATCCTGGACTAATACTCAAGTTGACTTTTACAATCAGCAGATTCGCACACATTTATATGGTGAAAGTATCAATCGCTTTATTCCAGGAGAGAGATTAATCACCAGAGATCCTGTGATTGCTCCTGATGGTAAAACTACGATTCTTGCTACCTCTACAGAGTTTACTGTTTTAGATGTCTTTGAGGATCGTTACAACAATTATGATACTTGGAGATTAAAAGTAGAGACAGATGAAGGTATTGTCCGTCAAATCTACGTTTTGCATGAAAATGAGCAAAAACAATTTGACCAAGAAAGCAAACGTTTACTCACAAGTGCCAAACGAAATCCCTTTCTTTGGAAACAGTACTACAAACATTTAGAGCAGTTCGCCAACATCAGAAACTGTTTTGCATTAACTGTTCATAATAGCCAAGGTAGCACTTTCAATGAAGCGGGTATTGATGGTCAAGATTTTAGCAAGCGACTTTATCCAGAACGAGGAGATGATCGTAAGGCAATCTTGTCAAAAATTAGAGAGTTTAATCGTCTGTACTATGTTTCTAGCTCACGGGCTAGACAGCGAATATTAGTTATCCGCTAAGAATTGTGTCTAGCAATCTCGAAACTAAATTCCGGATGTGACTGTTTTTCATACTTTGAGAGATGTGTTTACAATCATCAGTAAAAACACTCTCTTCAAAAGGAAATTGTTCTGTTTTAATTCATAAACTATGAGATACACGACTTCTCTAATAAGTCGTGTATCTGGATAGCACCTTTTTTATAAAAAAGCATTTCGTATACAAAGTAAAAGAATAAAATTTCTAATTAAAATTATCTCAAATTTTAAATTTTAATTATTATAAAAATCCTTAGGTTGTATTGAATTTTTTAAGAATAAATTCTTTTTTGTATAAATAGACTAATAAAAATTTGCAATTTATTTTTAAATATAAGTTAATTAAATAATTTGATGAATTTTGTGAATAAAAGCTGCTTTCAAATTAGTAGCTATCAGGTAAAGCTAACGCTTTAGTTTACAGAGTTTAAAAACATTAATATTGCTAGGAAATAGGGTAGAAGCAGTGATTACAAATTCAACCGAAACTTTTCTAAAAGATGCTGTTGTTGAAAGATATAACCTCTCTAAACTGAACAAAACTCGCATCCGCTTCAAGATTCAGTTAAAGAAGACAACTAAGAGTAATGCTCCCAAATGGAAAGATGTTCTCAAATATTCTCAAGAAGATGAGCAAGAATCTGACTTAGTGAAGGTCACAATCTCAGAAGTTGGTTTAAAGGGCATCAAGGTTTTTAAAGCTTTAGACGAAGCAGCGAACCAATTAAGGCAAGAAATTACTTCAGTGCAAGAATGGATGAATTATGACAATGGTGATTGGATTTGCCCTATAGACTTAGCACCCTTGGTCTGGAATCAACTAATCGAAATTCGGGATAATATTGCACCTGTTTTACGCACTCAATTGAGAGAAGAGTATGACAAGGGGTACACAGACTATCAAGAACGTATTGACAACTTTCTCTCACTCAATGCTTGGCAATTATCTGTAGAACAACAACAAGAAGTTAAGCAGAACCTAGTAAAAGCTTTTCCTTGTTTAGAGGAATTAGAGGACTATTTACAAGTAGTAATTGGTCGTCCTGTTATTATTCCTGCCATCAGTGAACAACTGTCAGAGAAGCAAGCTGAATGCTTAGAGCAAATAACTCGGTTTATCGAACAGTATGACAGAAATTTAGAACAAACATTGAGGGAATCAGCGATCGCTCTCGGTGAACAACTAGCAGCCCAGTTGCTCGAAGATTTGAGCAATTGGGAACCAGGACGCAAGCCGGTCAACTTCAAAAAGAAGATGGAACGCCATTTCAAAAAAGTCCAAATGCTTTTGGCTAACGCCAGTTTTGAAGCAGGTAGCAGTCTTGGACAAATGATGACTCATCTAGAGAATATTCTCGAAAACGCTTCTGTTGATGCCAAAAAGCTAGATTCACAAGGGCGTTCTCAGTTGCAGGAAAAAATGGACGAAATTTACTCCAAGCTTCTGGATGAACAACGCCATCTTCAACGATTAGCAAGCGATGAGGGTATGGGCTTAACCAGAGCTACAGCGATGTCTCTCAAACTTCGCTAGAAAAAAACAATCAAGGATGCACTTAGTATCGTCCTTGATTGAAAACGGGTGTGGGGGAGCCACTGCGGTGGACGGGTTTCCCGTCTATGCGCGAGCTATTAGAAGTCAACAGTCCATAGTATTTAGAGGTAGGAAATGTCACACTTTTCAACTGTCACTACAAAACTAACTAATCGTGAATGTTTAGTACAAGCTCTACAAGATTTGCAGCTTACCGTGCAAGTTTATGAAAAACCACAATCGCTAAAAGGATATTACGGCGACTCCCAAGGGAAAAGTGCTGAGATTATTGTCCCTGGTCGTACTTTAAGTGTTCGCGCAGACATTGGGTTTAAGTGGGATCGAGAGGCAGGGGTGTATCAACTTATTCATGATGCCTATGAAACTGTACCTCGGCTAGGAGAAAACTTCTTTTCGCACACCCTAATACAAGCCTACGGCAAGAAGATGGTTCGCGCTAAAGCAGCACAGTTACAAGAACATCTAGGAGAATGCAGCATCACAGAAGAAACCAATGGTCATGTACATACTTTGCGCCTTGCATTTTCAGCACATCAGCAAACTCAACAAGTACGGAGATAACTTATGGAACGGACAATATTAATACATTTTGACACTGCTACAGGTGAAGTGAAAATAGAAGCCGAGGGATTTGAGGGATTGTCGTGCCTAGAAGCAACCCAACCCTTTGAGGAAGCTTTAGGCATAGTGCAAGGCGAACGCACTTACAAACCAGAATCTCAACAACAGCTTCGTAGTATGATTACTCAACAACAACAGTTGTACCAATAAATGATCGTGACTTACGTACAGGTAAGGGAAAATCAAACCGCAGAGGACACGGAGAAATAGGAGTTTCAGAGAGTTATTGCGTAAGTTTTAATGATTACAAGGGAGAGACTTCTTTAATAATTCCTTATCTTCGTGTCCTCCCTGTACCGCCTTTTCTTCACCTAAATAAACGTGCCATTTCGCCAACAAACATTCGATGGGGGACGAGGAAAATCCCCCCGCACAATTTTCTATGAGCGAACTACCTGAAGATTATCCGATGCTCCATATTTACCCCTCACAAGGAGCGCGGCAACCAGTAATTATCAAAGGAAATGCAGAGGGACTGTGCGCTTTAGTCAATGCCCTAATTTCCGCCATTGCTCATCCAAATTCTTCTGGAGTTGCTGAAGTTTTTAATGGCGATGCCGAAGTTTACGAAGTAGTCGTGAATCTTGTTACCACTCACGAAAAACTTTCTCCCGTACCCGATCAAAATTCGCAACAATGAAACTATCAAACTTGATTACCACCATTGATTCTCAAATACCCATCGTGGCAATAGATGTTCTTTCCCCCGAAGAAGCCACTATCATTCAGTGGTTAACTACTGAAGTGATGGACAAACTTAACAGTCCTGTGTACTTCTGGAATTTGGGAGTTTCCGGCTTAGAACAATGTCTGATTGCTGACGACGGTGGACTGGTGTTCAAATCAGTCGAGACGTATAAAAAGCCGCCTCACATAGACCCTTTAATATATGTGTTCGAGTACATCAATAATTTTGGCAGTAATGGAGTTTTTATCCTGGGAGATGTTCACCCTTTTGTGGGTCAAAACTCCCTGCAATTAAGTTGGGAAGTCCTCACTAGAGTCAAAAACTTGTACCATCGCCTGAAACCAACTGAAAAGCGAATTGTATTTTTAGGTCAAAACATTCAACTGCACGAATCTCTGCTGAGATTGATTCCTTGCTGTGAAGTTCCTCTACCCTGTATTGAGCAAATTCAAGAGCACTTAGAATCATATGTGTTGTACTTGCAAGAATCTGCCGGTGAGCAAGAGGTAACTTTTACCGTATCTCTCACCATTGAAGATAAAGAAACCTTGGCAAGAGCAGCATTAGGGCTAACCTTGGAGGAAATTAGCGACTTTCTCCGGCTGACTATCAAGGAGCGATTAACTTCTAAAGGTATAGTAATTGATGCTACGGCCATCCCTTTGGTTGTGGAATACAAAACCCGCCTACTGGCTCAAATGGGTATTGAATTAGGTAAACCGGCGACCATACCTTTTGGTGGACTAGACCTGTTGCGGGATTGGTTGCAACGCCGCCGCCGATTATTTTCCCAAGAAGCGCGATCGCTAAATCTACCTCAGCCTAAAGGTGTGTTACTGGCAGGGCCACCAGGAACAGGTAAATCAATAGTGGCGAAAAACATTGCAACCATACTCAACCTTCCACTGCTGCAATTAGATATTGCCTCAATGCTTGGTAGCTTGGTTGGAGAATCTGAGGGCAATGTCCGCCGCGCACTCAAGACTGCTGAAGCGATCGCACCCTGTATCTTGTGGATTGATGAGGTTGAGAAAGCACTTTCAGCTAATGGCGATACTTCTGGAGTCTCACAAAGGATTCTGGGAAATATCCTCACTTTTATGTCTGAATGTACGGCGGGAGTGTTTGTAGTGGCAACTTGTAATGACCCAACAGCACTGCCTATTGAGTTCAAGAGAAAAGGGCGGTTTGATGAGAATTTCTTCGTTGACTTGCCTACCGAGTTGGAACGTTGCCAGATTCTCAAGATTCACTTAGAACGGTTTGGTATAGAAGTTCCGCAGGAATATTTAGAGGCGATCGCTGCTAGTACTGACAAGTTTAGTGGTGCTGAGTTAGAAACCCTAGCATCAGAAGCAGCACTACTGGCTTTTGATGAGGGAAGACCTCAGCAGGTTACACTGGCTGATTTGGAAAATTGCCAGCACAACATCACCCCTTTAGCCGTTCAAGATGCTGCTGCTGTTGAACGGATGCAGTCTTGGTCAAAGATTGCCCGACCAGCTTCTAGCCCTGTGCAGATGTCTAAGAGGGTGTTTGAAAAGTTTTTAGGGGTCAAATTTTATGCTAGCCGCCTCACCATAATACGGATCATAGCAAGGTAGATAAAGGTTTCTGAAGTTTCGGGTAA
>NZ_JACJQG010000095.1 GCF_014696435.1 Calothrix anomala FACHB-343
TGGGATATGCTTTACTCATGTTGCTCTCTCGGTGCTGTCTACTATCTATTCACAGCGTATACCGAGAGAGCTTTTTTACAATCTGTCCGACTTTTCAAACATCCTCTAAAGCCAGCATTTCCATCTAAACGTAGGTTGAAATCTACATTATTAATTTTACGACCATTAGGAGTAATATTAATTTTATCAATACTGCCTAGTGTAATTGGGCCAGGATAAGCTACTTCTTGATAGTAATTATCTGCATATTTAACATTTTCCCATCTCTGAACATCAGGATCTTTAAAGTCAGCATAGTATACCTTTGTTATTAATCCATCTTTACCTAATAATTTTCCTCCTATATAATTTGCGATTGGAATTATAGGTTTAACAACTCCTACAGCATTAACTAAGATATCAAGAGGTAAGTCTAGTCCTGGTTGAACAAATTCATGAGGATCTAATGTAGTCATGTGAACTTCAATATCATGACGAAAAGTTCCTAAACGTTGAATAATTTCACTATTAACAGAAGTTCCGCGACTATGACCAATAAAGTGTATTGGTGAAGCAAATAATCGCTCGTTTAATTCATTATTTAATTGCATCAAAGCAGCAAAGAAAGTATCAGCTGCCGCTTCTGCAAAACCAGAATCGCTAATGTCTGATTCCTTGAACCATTCTGGTACTAAAACTAAGGGTTTACCAAGATTTTCTAAAGCTACAGTTACTCCATCTCTTCCATCTGTATAACTAACCCATCTTCCTGTTTGCCGATTATATATGAGGATCGTACCATCTCCACCTCCTGCTTTTGAAATATATTGACCCATTTCGATAAATTGCTGAGGAGTATTTACAAGTGGTCGATCAAAGATTTCATTAGTGACAGGCTCAATAGAACGAGATTTAAAAGCTGTTTGTAATTTTTCAATACTCGCCTGAAAACCATGGGTAATAATTGTTACTCCATTAAAAGGTTTATTTAGTTGAATAGCTGCCGTTTTAAATTGTCCAGTTTTAATTAATTTCTGTCCTGTATTCTTAGTCGCCTCAACTGCCCAATAATAGGTTTGTCCAGCCGTTAAAGTACGATTGTCAGACAGTGTTAAACTTACATTATTCCCTCTAGCTTGAGAATTACTCCAATTCCAAGTTTCTGTAATTTTATTCCATGTTGCAGTTAAAATCCGGTTGGGATGGACATCATCATTTGGTTGTAATCTGCTTGTATCAACATCAAATAGTCTATCGCTCGGTAACAGTCCGTCACCTTTAGGGAATACACTAACGTATAGTTTGACTTCTTTAATTTCATCTTCCGTTACGCCACCTTGATAAGTCCAAGTAAATTTAGGAGTGAGATCATTAACTTCTGAGGTAATTGTATTTATTCGTGATTCTGAATCAACGACTCCAGTTAATCTCAGCCAATCACTTTGGGTGGCAATGCTTACAGGCGAACCACCAAGTCCAATGGGAGCGTTTTGACTACCTTTAGGAATACCAAATGTAAAGGGTGATGGATAATCATCAACTAGGTTATAGGGTTCTCCTTTAGGATTAAGAGCAAGATAGTCAGCTTTTTTGTCAATTGCACGATTTAAAACATTAATTGGTCTTTCTTGTAACTGAGCTAAATTCTCTGGCTTAATTGTATTTAATATCTCTTGCACATCATAAACAAATACTGCCTCAGTATCCATGTAAGGCGCATAGAGATACTTACCATCGGGGGATAGGGCGACATTAACACTAAAAGCAAAAGGAATTGGGCGGGTAGCTGCTACTAATTGAGCTTGCCCCTGTTTACCTAAAGGATCTTTAATAATGCCAATATTTTGACCAGATGGAGGATAATTACTGCCAGTTCTGGGATTGACTAAATTAGGATTGCGATCAATCAATAATGGGTTAAAGAAATTCTGAGCAGCTACAAAAACATAGTCTTCTTTTTGGTCTTTTAGCGTTCCTGCTGGTAAAAAAGCAATATCTGCTCCATCGTTAACATCAAAAGAATCATTAGTATCCCCTAATACTAGTGGGATGTAAGTAATTGCTTGTCCCTGAAGCACCCCAAACCCTTCACGATCAAACTGTCGATTGGTAAACAGCATTGTCTGCGGATCATTAGTAGGAACGATCGCATACGGGTCATATCCAGCTTGAATTATTTTAATGCGATCGCTCTGATTATCTTGTCTGGGAGTAGTAAGATTAATGACGACAATATGACCCCTTTGTGTTCTGGGGTCTTGACCAGCAGGAGTCGTAGCAGTAGCATACAGGCGAGTACCATTACTATTGAAAGCTAGGCGATTAATTCTACCAACTCCCTCAATAGGGATTGTCTCTACTAAAGTGTTATAGGTTGAGGATTGGGGCTGAATATCAATTTTGTAAATAATTGATTGTATCTGATCGGCAACGTAAAGATATTTACCATCATAATCAGTGATCGCCCAATTAGGATTCGCTCCTGGAACACTATTAATTAAATTAATTGGATCGATGGTTGGTGTATCAGGATTAACATCAACTTGCTGCAATGCCAAAGTATCAATGACGAAAATGCCATCTTTACTGGGAACATAAGCGCGGGTCAAGTCAGGTGAGACCACAATCGCATTAGAAAGGTACGATGTAGGTAAAGAAACATTTGCGACTAATTTTTGCGTATTTGAGTCAATAAATGCGATTTTACCTTGCAAATTCAAATTATTATTTCCATAATTACCAGCGATCACATAACTCGGACGTTCTCCTCCTAATTCCACAACATTACTTTCTAAGGTAGTAAATTCTTGTCTGGTTCTGGTAGGTATCAAAACTGGAGTCATGCCCTCAGAAATCACTGAAATTTCAGTTAAGCCCATTGTGATACTCTGTGGTATGTTCAGCCGGATTTGGTTACGAGACAAACTGGTTGGTGCTATGGTGTAAACTTGGTTGTTGGTAGTGCGAAATTTTACCGAAGTTCGTTCTAAAATATTGAAGCGATCGCCTGTTAAGACTAATTCTGGTTCATTATTGGTGAACTCCAACTTCAAGGAAGTGACCACAGGTGCATTATCCCCAACCAAATCGAAACCACTTACAGGTACAGGAACTTCGATAGTTTTAATAGTTCCAGGAGTAATTTCTACATTTTGTCGATTAACAATAGGCTTGCCAATACGCGGCACAGTCACCGTTTCTACTGTGTGGAATCCTATAGGCAAGGACAACAGGGAGGACAGAATATTAGTATAGGTAGCAATTGAGCCAACAGCTACCATTGCGCCTCCGAGAGAACCGCCTATAGTCTGCGCTTGCAATAGTCCTAGTTGAGCTTGGCGATAGGCTTGATCTAAGTAAGCAGCGAAGTAAATTCCTTTACTCTTGACTCCAGGAAGCGGCGGTGAACTGGTACGTGCAAAGCCATCACTTCCGACTACACCAGTTTCTACTAATAGCCAAATTGGTCGGTAATTTCCCGTTTCATCCGGTATGCTATCTAATCGGAAGAATTGGACTTCTGCGCCTACAGGAATCTCTGCACTCACAGGAATTGCTAATTGAGCAGGTTGAGAGAGGTCTTCATCACCAATATTGAGTTCAAATGTACCTAATAACGGTAAATAATCAGGAACTGCAAGAGGTAGACTTGTTTGTGTAACTGGCGTAATACTGACTGTAGTATTTTCTGTCAGCACACCAGGGCCAATAGTCACTATTGAACCATCTGCGCCTTGAACAACTCCGCCATCTTTGCCGAGAACAGCCGGGCCATTAATTGGTGCTTCTACACGCACTGGAATTAATGCCTCAGCACCGCTATTAATGACTGTGATTGTCGTCTTACCAGTTGCTTTGGCTGTGATAAAGCCATCCGCACTTACCGAAACCACTTTTGGATCAGTTACAAAATACTTTGTGCCGCTCTCGGCTTTACTTAAATCTAATTGTCCAGCAATATCAATCTTTAATTGGCGGAAACCACCTGCACTGCTTAAGGAAAGAGTTTCGGGATATGTACCCAAACCTAGTAATAAAGTTGCCTGTTGAACTGGGTCAGTAGGAATGCCAACACTAAAGGCGGTGACTGCTTGTAAGCCATTACGAGATCCGCTAATTACCCCTGTACCATCAGCTAATCCCAATACTTGACCAAGCTGATTAATAGTAGCAGCTGTGGGGTTACTAGAAGTGAGCGCGAGATAATTTCCTGTGAGAATCACATCTTGCTGATCGGTAAAATCGCCGATGAAGACTAACTGAGTGCGATCGCCTTTTTGCAGGAACGGATTGCGGTTTTGAATATCGATATTAATTAGTGGTGCATCGCTTACTTTCACTGTAACTTTCACAGGTACAGCCGCACCAAAGCCGTCATCGGCAAGAAGTTCAAAGCTGGCATTACCTACATAATCAGCAGTTGGAGTAAAGATTGCACCCATGCCATCAGCACTCATCTGCACAGTACCATTAATAGGATTCAGGACACGATAGTAAACAGAATCGCCATCCGGGTCAGTTGCCAAATTAGTTAAGGGAACTGCCACCGTTAAATCTTCATGGGTGAGAATCGAAGTTGTCTGCACCACAGGTGCTTGATTCGCTACAAATCCGTAGTTGCTGCCTAATATCTGCACATCTGTGGCGTTGATGCTACCGTCTTGATTCACATCCAGGTTGGTATTATATTTCGTGCCTCCTTGCTGACTACCCAACGCAGATATCAACTGTTGACTATCTAAACCATCTACCCGACCATCGCTATTCACATCTCCAGCAATGAATAGTTGCAATGAATAACCACCAAACGTTTTATTCTTACCGTTGATTTCTAATAGATGCAAACCTTCACGATTTAAGGCATATAACGCAAAGGCACTATTGGCTGTAATTTGAGTTGCCAGGGGAGTTAAGCCATTAATTACAGGTAATTGTGGCTGTAATACACTGCCTGTATTGGCTTGAAGTTTTACCCCTAAAAGTACCACATTAGTTTCTGTTGCCCGGAGTTCGGAAGCGCGCACGCTGAAGGTGTAACGCTGTGTTTCACCAGCAGTTAAGTTACCTGTGGTAGCTGTGGTAATAAATTTATTGGCACTGCCTAAATCTGCAATGATTGGTAAGATTTGTGGTTGTTGGGCATTGTAGGTAATGGCTGCTCCTGGCTGACCTGGTGCGGGTGCGTTTAAGGTGAGCAAATGTTCATTATCCAAAGAGTAAGCGTAACGTTTAGACTCTCCGGTGAATAATTTCCGTACCGCTAGCAGATTACCGTTACCATCGTAAGTATAAGTTACGACGCGACTATCGGGTGCTGTAATCTTGCTGAGTCTGCCTTGAGCATCGTGAACGAAGCTGATGACTTCCCCTGTAGAGCTAGTAATTCCACTATCGCTGTAAGTAAATTTAACGCCGTTTGATGTAATTTGTTCTTCTACTTTTCCGGCGGCGTTGAGATAATAAATTGTCCCGTCGGGGGCAGTTAAGGTGTATTTGTGACCTGTGAAGGTATTACTTGCTGGATTGTAGGGTTGAGCAGTTTTGAGTTCGTAGAGTCTGTTACCAGCTAAGGTTAACATGGCATCAGCAGATTGTAAAGTATAGTTGACACCAGGATCAGCTACCCAAGCTGGAGTGTAGTAAATTAAGCCTGGAATTTCTTGTTTTTGTGGCTGGAAGGTAAATCCTACGCGTTGACCGTT
Source organism: Calothrix anomala FACHB-343 (assembly GCF_014696435.1). GTDB lineage: Bacteria > Cyanobacteriota > Cyanobacteriia > Cyanobacteriales > Nostocaceae > Aulosira > Aulosira anomala_A. The sequence continues at coordinate 5,682 of NZ_JACJQG010000095.1, forward strand.
GGGTAAAGTTAAGTAAAGGCGTGTTCCGATACGGAAGGGATTGTAAGCACCTAATGATTCTCTACCAGTTGTAGGGACGTTGGTTTGGATATTTGTATCTGTATTAGCCAAACGCCAACCATAACCAAAGGTTGCTGATTGTTGACGATTTAAGGAATCATAAGCACGAACTAAATTAAGAGTTGTGCCAGCAAAGTCAACTGTTAAATCTGTTTCGCTGCGTTGATATTGATTTTGTTTTTGTAAGCTATTGATTTCAATAATGGCATCAGTTGTCGTGGTGCGATCGCTAATATCTGTTGCCTTTAATCTCAACTGATAGAATCCATTACTTAATACCTCAGGATTTAACTGAGTCAAAGGAGAATTATTGACTGGTGTTTCCCCACTAGCTAAGGTTTGCCAAGAGCTAGTGTTAAATGGTGCGATTTCTAGTGTCCATTCATCTAAATTACTATCAATTACATCAGCTATTAAATTAGTAACATTAGTTAATTTTGTACCATTTAACCCAGATCCAAAATTAACAACTGGGGCTAAATTATCTTGTGGATCGCGGACTTGAATAACTGAATGCGTTGTTCCCGCTAAACCATCAATATCTGTGACTGTGGCTTCGATAATATATTTGCCTGGGGCTGTAGGTGTAAATTCACCTCTACCTTGGGCATCTTTAGGCACTATCTGACCATTAACTTTAATGCTAACGTTGGTAATTTCTCCGAGACTGCTGGACAAGGCATTGATTAAAACTTTTTGTCCTGGTACAGCCGGGAAACTAGGAGTCAATTCGAGAGTAACAGGTATCGGTTCTGAGGTCAGAGTTGCTTTAATTAAAACTGTTTCTGTAGTTGTAATTTCGCCATCAGTAACTACAAAAGTAATAGGATAATCACCCAATTGTCCAGGGCTAGGAGTCCAGTTAAATTCACCTGTTTCAGAATTAAGTGTTGCACCTTCTGGTAATTGGTTGGCACTGTAAACTAGTTTTGTATTTCGGTCTGGGTCTGCACCAACTAAGTTGAATTTTAAAACTTTTCCTAATACTGCCGTATGGTTGGATATATTTAAAGATGGTGTGCGATTGACATTATCGATTTTGATGTTTACGTCAACTATACTACTCGCGCCTTGTGGGTCAAAGGCGGCAAATTTGAGTGTATAGTCTCCTGCTTGGTCGTAATTAGGAGTCCAAGTAAATTGTTTGGTTTCGAGATTAAATGCTGCCCCAACAGGTAACTGAGAAATTGGTGAAATAGATACACTATCTCCATCTAAATCACTGGCTGCTATGGTAAATTGTAAAAGTGTATTTTCTCGTCCTGATTGTAGCGGTAAAGGAATTAAAACAGGTGTTTGATTAGTATTATTCACCTTGATAGTAATTTTTTGGTAACTAGATTTATTACCATCACTAGCAATTAATTGAATATTTTTGTATTCACCTGCATCGTTTAAATTAGTTTGCCAAGTTATGCTACCTGTCACGGGATCTAAGATGGTTTTTTGGGGCAAATTCACCGCAGAATAAGTCAATACATCCCCATCGGCATCAGTGGCGTTAAGGTTTAAGGTAAGGGTTTGACCTTCGGCAATTATGGGATTATTTATTGTTGCTAAAATCGGTGCTTGATTAGCATTTCTCACCTTCAATTTAAATGATTTTTGGTCAGTTAACACCTGACTCACATCACCATTGCCACTATCACTAACTTTTAGGGTGATATCATAATTCCCGACAGTAGTGGGAGTCCAGGTAAAGACTGCCTTACCGTAAACTGAAGACGGTACAAAAGTTGCACCATTGGGCAGCCCCACAGCACTAAAGGTGAGATTATCTTGGTTTTTATCATTAACTAAGACTTCAAATTGCAATTGTTCGCCCACAACTGCAACTTTATCGCCAACAAAGCCTAGGTGTGGTGGTTCATTAGGTGCGTTCACAGTCACAATAAAGGAATATTCTTGTGACTGTGCAGCCGCAAAACCGCCACCATCACCGTCGTCAGTAGCTTTTAAAGTAATGGTGTAATCGCCGCTATCATCAAAACTGGGCGTTAAACGCAACAAGCCTTTACCATTACCTTGGTCGGTAAAGGTGGCAAAGCGAGGTAGTCCAAAACCAGGTAAGCCTTGGGCTGTGATGGTTAAGGGGTTGCCATCGGGGTCGTTAAATTCAACGGGGATATCTACAACGTCACCCCTGTTAATGGTTTGATTGGTAATTGGGTTAATTGCAGGGGTACGATTTGTATTAAGTACCTTGATTGGTACATTGACGACTGTAGATAAGTTAGTGCCAGTACCATCGCCGTTGTCAGTGGCAGTGAAAGTAACAGTGTAATTGCCAGCAGATGTATATCCAGGTAGCCAAATAAAGTTGGCGGTTTCTGGGTCAAAGGTCGCGCCTGTTGGCAAGTTAGTAACAGTGTAAGTAACGGTGGCTTCACTGCCTTCTAAGGGGGTTAAGCTGCCATCTGTGAGACGTTCTGGTGGGACGTAGGCAGGGTTATCGGGATCTAAAGCGAAGGCGCGGAAGCGAATTTGTTGTCCTTCTTGCACTTGCCAAGCTGCTAAATCATCAAAGACAGGGGCAGCGTTAACATTTAAGACGGTAATTTTTGTGGTTTGGGTGGTAACTGACTCACCATCACTGACACTAAAGGGAATTTCAAATTCTCCAGCTTGGAAGAAGGTGGGAGTCCATTCAAATAGACCTGTATTGGAGTTTAGTTTTGCACCTCCAGGTAAGATGTTACTGAAGTATGAGATTTTCTGCCCTTCAGGGTCTGTGGCTTGTAGTTGAATGCGAACTTTTTCCCCTTCCCTAACAGTGCGTTCTATGGGACGAATGAAAGTGGGTGCTTGATTTTTCGGGGCGATGAGAATGGTGGTAGTTTGGCTAGCTTGCAGTAAGCCGTCGCTAACAACAAATTTAACTTTCTCGTAAGTACCCGCAGCATCATATCCAGGTGTCCAGCGTAATGTCTGCGTTGCTGGGTCGAAAACTGCACCTCCTGGTAGGTTATCTGCCCAGAAGTTGAGAAGATTATTATCTGCGTCGGTGGCAGATAAGATAATTTCTAAAGGTTCGCCCTCTACGCCTAGTATTTGTGTGGGTAGATGGTTGAGAACAGGTTGATGGTTGCCGCCATCAACGTTGACGGTAAATTCTTGAATGCCGTAGCCTCCCCGTGAGTCATACACGCGCAGTTTGACAGGGGTTTCGGCGTTACTGCTAGTTGTGGGTGTCCAACGCACTAACCCAGTGTTAGCATCTACTGTCATGCCTTCTGGGCCTTCATAGAGGAGATAGGCTAAGGCAACACCATCGGGGTCATGAGCAGTAGGCTGATAAGTGTAAGTTTCTCCGGCTTTGGCTGTCAGGATGGGGGTAGAGGTGACAGTTGGTGCTTGATTAGCGGTAGGTAAGGCGTAAATTCCTGGCGCAAGGTTAACCCTTAACTGGTCGGGGTTTTGGACTGTGATGACTTTACCGCGAATAGATTGACCAGGACTGAGGCGACCATTGGTGAGGCTATCGCTTAGATCAATTAAGTATGCGCCTTGGTTGGTTGTACCACTATTGCCGAGAGGTATACCAGTAAAGTTATTCTGCGGTTCTAACAGTAAGACTAAAGGCAGGAGTAAGTCATAGTCTGCCTTACTGGTAATGGTGACATCATAGGAGATTGTTTGCGCTTGGCGATCGCTCCGGGGATTGTCAAATTTAAAATCAACGTAGGGTAAAAAGTCGGAGATGGCTGTAAAGTCATCGATGTAGTCTGCCTGCATTTCTAAACCAGCCAGACTTTTCACGGTATTTTCTACGCGCAGTTGATAGCGGTCGGGAATGAGGGCATCAAAGGTTAATTGAACTGTACGTTTAGCTGCATCATAGTTAATCGTTTGCGGTGTGAGGAAGCCCAGGGTATTACTTTGGAGTTTAAAGTTATTGGGATTGAGGATGGAACCACTATCACCAGCATCGCCCATATACATATCTTGGTCAAAGCTGATGGTGAGGGTATTGTAGGGTAATGTAATGTTGGCATCCGGTGCGGGGTTGGTAGCAATCACTTTTGGGGCAACAACCGGACTTAAAACATCTATTTGATGGGACTGACTGAGTAAAACTCGACCATCAGCAGTCGCCTTGATAATATCGCCTCGACTGCCACCTTGGGCAACTTTCACCTTTCTTAAGGTGGTGACATCTACCATTGTCATCTCACCCTGGTTACTGGAGATAAATAACAGTCCTGCTAATTGTGTACCGTTAACGCCAAAGGTGAGAGAGTCGATGGCAGTATCAAAACTGAGAATGCGTTGCGCTTTGCCTTTGTTATCAAAGCGGATGATATCTCCTCTTTGAGGCCAAGTTGCTGCCCACAGTTGCCCATCGGGACTAAAGGCCATATTCCCCACGCGGATATTGCTGTAGTGGGTGAAGGTGGCGGTACTGGGGTCAAAGATTTCGACACCGTTTCCTGATGAGAGGTAAATTAAACCTGTTTCGGGATGAATGGCTAAGGCTTGGGTAATACCATCGCCGTATTGGTTGAGAATTGCCCCGGTATCGGGATTGAGTTTTAATAAGGGGCCGCCGCCTGTCGTCGCCCAGAGGTTGCCATTGCCATCGAAGGCTAGGTCAAAGATGGGATGGGGTAAGGTAGCAAAGGCATTACCTGCTGCCCCTCCGGTCTTGGGAATGGTGTAGAGTTGGTTACGACCTACGCCACCACTAACAATGACTGTACCATCTGCACGAGTGGCGATCGCCATTGGCCCAATATTCCCATGACTTTGGGTAATACCTGTAGCGAAGGCTTGGACTGTGAAAGGACGCAGGGTTTGGGTAAATTCAGATGGTTGCGTTAATGTCCCAGGTGCAGGGATCAGCTTTTCTGCTTCTGTAAATAAGGGGTTGGTTGAAGGTTGGGTACTCGGTTTTGGTGGTGTACCTAAGTCTTGAGTTGTCTGGCTGACGGTGGGTAATGTTCCTAAATTGACACTGGAACCATCATCTGGGGGAGTAATGCCGAGTCTGGGTTGTTCGCGGTTGCCAGCGTTATCGGTTGCTAGGGCGATAAATTCATAGGTGTGTCCGGCTTCACCTTGATAAATCGCTGAGGTGGCTGTGGTTTGCCGTTGCCAGATTTCAAAATTACCGCCGTCTTTGGCTACATATACTGTGACGTGTTTGACACCTGAACCTGCACTATCATCAGCAGCTTGCCATTGCACCAAGTAATTAGAACTAGCATTACTCAAAGGTTTAGCTGTGATTTGCGTTGTTGGTGCTTGGGCATCAACGACATTACTTAAGACTGTGGTATCTAAGGGAGCAGCAGTATTAAATATAACTCGTGCTTGAGAGGCGATCGCACTGCTAGTGGTAATATCTGATTTGGGTTTAACAGTGTAGGTGACAAAGCCTCTACCTGCACCATTAGTATCATTAGCAGGTAATAAACCAATATTGGGGTCTTGAATAACTTCCCCAGTATCAGGGTTAATTGCTTGTAATAACCAAGTTGCTGTTTTCGAGAGTGGGTCAAGTCCAGCACTAATGCGTAACAAGAAGCCTTTGGCACGGACAAAATCAAAAGTACCTTCAAAACTACCTCTACCTGCTGGTAATTTGACTTGAATATCCCCTAGCTGCATATCTCCCAGTTCAAAGGTACGGGAGTCTAAGTCTGCGTCTAATTGGGTAACTATGCGGACTTCTCCCACCTTAGATGAAGCTGTGGCAGCATTTTCAAAACTAATTGTATATGGCAGTGCCTCACCTACAGGCACAAATCCTTGATTACCAAATCCTAGAGGGCCTGTCAGGGTTGCTTGTTCGCCCACACTACCGCCGGTGTTGAAGAACCGGGCAAAACTGGGGGTAGGTACGGGTACAAAACTGGGTAAATCAAGTCTTGCTTCACCAAACGGTACGTAAATATTAAACGCTTCAAAATGGGTGCGCCCAGACACTCCCAAATCGTAATCTTGGAAGTTGGGTAAATTTTTTGTTCCTATATTGCTAGAGTCGTTTCCGTACCATTGCCGCACTTTGTCAAAGAAGCTGACCAAATTACCATCAGTAATAATTTGCTTCCCGGCTGGGCCAGCCAGTATTCCTGTGGCTAAAGTAGCCATTAAACTGACTACTAAAGTATTTTCCCTGACAGGTGGCGCTTGGTCTTCCGGGCGGAGTAAACCAGCTAATTCTAAAGCAGCTAAGTAGCTTTGTACCCAGGCTTTTTCATCTGCGGCTAGGACAATTAAACCTTGAGAGGCGCTGATATCGTTTAAGATCGCATTCCGCAGTGTTAAAGCTTCTTGGGTTTGCTGGTTGATAAATTCCTGGCGAGTTAAGGCTGTGGCGGTTGCAATAATGGGGAATTGGAAAGCCGGGTCTACTCCTTCCAGGGCTTTTAGTTCACCTGTTTTGAAATCATTTACAACAGGCGGATAAAACTGTTGTAAATCTTCTGGTTTGTTTATTTTCCCTTGAAGTTCGGGGTAAGCTTCATAAATTGCCTGACGTAAGGCGATAAAATCTTTACTGGTAATTGCCTTAAGTCCTGGGTAAGTTTGTGCTTTAAAGGTGCGCCCTACGTAATCACCTGTAGCTAAGTCAAAAATATAGCCCGGTGCTAAGTTGACTCCGGTAGCATTCACCTCGGAAATTAAACTTGCCCAAGGTACCTCTTTTAACGCATCGCTTTCGGGTTTCCCTCCCAAGTTAGAAGAGAACTTGAGATATGGGAAACCGTAAACCAAAACATTTTTACCTAACTCTGGTACGCCAAACTGGAAGTGAACATAAGGGGTATCAATATTACTTAAGTTCTGCACAGATACCCCATAAGTTCCGGCTTCCCCTATTCCCAAGACACGGGGGCCACCCAAAGCAATATCAACGTCAGGTTCAATTGCCCGTTCTACCAAATAACGATATGGTATGATCGCAGTCTGTCCGTCGGGATTAATAACTTTGACATCATATAAGCCGTGTGTTGCTTCTCTTAAGTCAAAAATAGCAGTAATTTTGGTACTGTCGATGACTTCGTAGCGTACAGGCTGATATTCAGCAAATCCTGGTCTGACTAATTTAACTACAGCACCTTTTTGGAACTGCGCCCCGCGAATTGTAGTAGTGACATAACGACTATCACCACCTCTATCTGTACGCACGTCAGTAATCCCAAAAGGTAAAACATCGGCTAATAAGTTAACAGTCGTTGCTTTGCCGCTATCCCTTACCAAAATATAATATACACCCGGTTTGGTAGTAGGAATAATTGCAGTTTGATTGGGGCTTAATTGTCCTTCGTAAGCCGCATCATAAATAATATCTGTGGGTACATTACCAAAGCGCAGGAATAGTTCGTTGGCTGACTCACTATCTACGCCTGTCACCTTGACGCGCAGAGTTTGATTTTGTGACACCTTAACTTGGAAGAGTTTTTCTTTACCAGTAGTTAAGTTAGTGGTAAGAGGTACGCCTAATTGTAATTCTTCAACGGTGACATTCAACGGGTCGGCAGAAGCTGTGCGGTTATTGGCTTCGTTTAACCCTTCATATACCTGATTGAAAATGTCAGGTCGGATAATAATACGATATTGTCCAGGAATTGCTGGTGGTAAAGCGGCGGTAAGTTTGGATGTGTAAGACTGACCTAATTGCAGAGTTCCCCTATATGCAACTCGACCAATGACGACATCATTAATATCCCAAATGTTGTCTGTGGAAAGGTAAACTGCATCTGTCCATTCACCTTCGGCTTTGTAATTACCTCGGTTAAATACAGTCCATTCCAACTGGATGTTATCACCAGTTTTTACTGACCCCGGCTGGGTAATTGTATCTACTTGTAAATCAGAAGGTGGTGGTAATTCAATAATTAAAGGTTGCACACTAGCTGTGGCATTATTACCTTCATTTTCACCTTCAAAAACTCGACCGATGGCGCTATCTTGTGGTGGGTCGGTTATGACAAATATATAAAATGACCCGGTTAAATCTGTGGGTAGTTTAAGAGTTTTATTAATGGTGTAACTAGCACCAGCCGCTAATCCGCTAGTATGCTCAACATAATCTAAATAGCGATCGCTGCGTAAGTCTAAAAACTGGTCACGAGATAAATAAATCAAATCTCGCCAACTTGATTGTTTTGTGGGAGTGTTTCCCGTACTGTTATTTTTAACTGTGTAAGTTAAGTTAAAAGTTTGTCCAGTAATGACCCGTTCTGGCACAATTAACGAGGTGACTTGTAAATCCGGTGGAGTCGCTAATCTAATTGCTAAGGGAGCAGAGATGATATTATTGCCCTCACCTCGATATTCACCCACACGGGCAAGTCTGTTATCATCTTCAGGGTTAAAAACAATATAATTATTCCCTGGAATAAAGAAGGGTGTAGGTAAAGGTAAAGGATCGAAAATATTAGAGTCGGTAAAAGCTAAGATATAGAAATCACCTCGAATACTTTCAGGCAAGTCTACATTGATAGTTTTCTCATAAGATTCACCTGCTTTGAGAATGCCATCTCGACCCGATTGTGCTAAGAGTTTATCACTGAAATCTAAAGAAGCATCACGCGATAAATAAATCCGATCAATCCAATTCTTTTCACGAGTATCACGGTTTCCTAAGTTTTTGACAGTTATCTTGACGGGAATTATGTCCCCTGATTGCGGTGTTGCTGATGGTAGCTGAATTTGCGTAACTTGTAGGTCTGCTTCTCGATAAGTTACAGGTAATAAACTGCTACTTATATTATTATTACGTTCTTCAAAAACTTGTGCTTGATATAATTGATAATTGCGTAGATTGTCTTGCTCATTAATATTGGTGCTAATAGGATTGGTTACTACATAGATGTAATACTTACCGCCTATCCCTTGTGGGATAATAATTTCTTGATTTTGGGTATAACTCTCACCTATGCCTAATGGACGGCTTGGACTATAAACAAAAGTATTTAAATATAAAGGTTGAGTTGAATTTAAATCAAAATTCTTAAAATAATTTGCTGATTCACGTTTAAAAATATTTGGATCGCTCAGATTCGGAATGCTAGAAATATAAATATCATCTACCCAATATCTTGTCTGTTCCCATATCTTCCCGCCTTGATTGGTAACAGTCCATTGAATGTTGGCTTTTTCTCCAGAGAAAATTTCTGAAGGTGTATTAATATTAATATCAGTGATTACTAAATCCGCAGGACTTGAGGTTACATTAGTTGCAATAGAAAGAATATTATTGTTATCATATATACCTTCCCAAGCTGTTTGATAAGTTTCAAATCTATAGGGAATTCTCAAAGATTTAGCATTAGTTTCTACGAAAACATACTGACCCGTCGTTGCAGGAGAAAGTTTAAAGGTTTGCTCTACGGTGTAAGTTTCATTACCTTTTAATTTACCTTGATGTTTAACAGCACCTAATAACCAAAGTTTAGCGCTGCTGTCATTTAAATCAGGTTTATCTGACAAGTAAAGTACATCTGTCCAAGTATCACTTAGAGTATCGGTTAATGTTTGATTCTTGACTGTCCATTTGACATTAAAATTTTTGTCTCCTTGAGCTTCAGTAGTAGGAATAACTGAGGTAACTACTAAATCCGGTGGTGGAGTTAGTAAGACAGTGATGGGTCGTGCTTTATAGTTGTTATTGTCTAATTCGTTAGGATCATCAGGATTAATGTTGATATCTCTAGTTGCTTCCAAGACAACATTATAAGCATCAGTCCAAGGAGTAATGTACCATTCTCCAGACAGTTTTTCTGGTAATTTAACTGTGACGGTTTTTTCATAACTTTCACCCACTTTCAGCGAACCAAAACGCGAGAAAGTTCCTAAAAGAATGTCATTAATTTCAAACTGGCTATCGCGTGCAATTGGGGAAGGTCGATTTTTATCCCTTGTTAACCAAACTGTATCTGTCCAACTGTTGCGGTCTGTTTCTCCAACACCCAAGTTAGTAACTTTATAACGTACTTCTATAGTCGAACCGTCATAAGCTTGGTTTGGTGCGATAACATTACTAGTAACTAAATCTGATGGTGGTATACCAATGACATTAATCGGTTTAGCGAGGATATTATTCTCATCATTGGGATATTCATTAACTTGATTGGTTGCATCTGTTAGTATTAATAAATATGCAGACCCTCGGAAGAATTTCGGAACAATATAAGGTTGAGTCCGACTGCGGTAACTTTCACCTGGTGCTAATGCTGATTGATTTTCTAGTGAGCCTAAAAGGATATCATCACTACTAAGGCGATTGTCTAAAGATAGATAAACCCAATCTTGCCAAGAAGGTATATTAGTTGCAACTGTACCTCTGTTTATAACTAAAAACTCCAGAGAAACTGTCCCGCCAGCAGAGACGTTTTCTGGGGCAAAAATTTCCTGGATTTGTAAATCGGGACGTGGTGCTAAGGTAATTTGTAAGACATCACTATCTACAGTGGTGTTATTATTTGTCGCTCCATGTTCATACAAAGTATTAGTATGGTTGGTAAGAATAACAATTTGATATTGCCCTTGTAAGGTGGAGGGTAGGGTAAATTGTTCAGAACGGCTGTATGATTTTCTCGCTTCTAGCCCACTACCGTAGTTAAGTGTACCTAATTCAATGGATGATGGGTTGGGTTTACCAAATTCTTGTAGATAAATGCGATCGCTCCATATCCCAACCGCATCTCCTGCTCCTTGGTTGGTAACTGTCCAGGTAACATCTATCTTATCGCCAGACTGCACAGCAGTAGGAGCAATGATATTACTCACGACTAAATCAGGAGGAGGGGTGAGAGTAATGTTGATGGGATTCGTCGCAACTCTACGGTTATTCTGGTTGTAGATAAATTCAAACGGGCCAAAACTACTACTCGTTTCTACTACGAGGTAGTACGTACCAATCAAGTCATTAGGTAAGGTAATTTGAACATTACGTTGATAACTTTGGTCTAATCCTAATCCGCTTGTGTAGTTAAAGTAACCCAACTCCTTGACAATATTTTTTCCTTGACTATCGCTAGCCAACATCACTCGATCTATCCAATAATTAGTATTAGTCCCAGCAATAGCATTACCTCCTTGGTTCTTACTGAGGTTTGCTACTGTCCAACTAATATTAATAGGTTGACCTGTACGTGCTTGGCTATCAACATTAATGGCTGTGACTTGTAAATCTGCGTAGGGGAGACGGGCAACATCAAAAAAGTTAGCTGCTGATACTATATTGTTAGCTTCAGAATTGCCTTCAAACACAGCTTGATTGGCATCAGTTTGAATAAATAAGCGATAACGTCCTTGGAAATCAACAGGTAATAAAATTGTCTCACTATGAGAATAGCTTTCTCCTACTGCTAACAATCCAGTGTGGGGAATTTCTTTTAAATTTTTGTCATCTTTATTGCCAATAATTTCATCTTCAGACAGGATAATTCTATCTAGCCAATTATTAACTGTGCCTGCAATTGTTCCCACATTAGTCACTTTCCAATCAATAGTAACTTCCGCAGGGTTGCCAATTGTTAGAGATGGAGCGTTAAGCTCAGAAACTTTTAAATCAGCGTAAGGAGTAAATTTTATTTGAATTGGTGAACTAGTAGCATTATTACTTTCTAAATCTAGTCCAAATCGTAAGCGATTTCTCTCAAAAATTTGATTAGCGGCATCAGTAACAACAAATATATAATAAGAACCATCTACATTAATAGGCAGTGTAACACCTAAATTTTTTCTATAACTCTCGCTTGGGTTTAAGCTACCTGAATGACTTAGTTCACCTAATAATATATCATTATTAATACTGAAATTGTTATCTGTAGATAAATAAATTTTATCTACCCAGTTGCCTGTTATCGTTGCATCTCCTTGATTAGTCACTTGCCAAGCAACTTCAATATTACTAGCACTCCCAGCTTGAGTGGGTACACTAACATTGGTAGTGACTAAATCTTGAATTAGCAGAGTTATAGGCACAATTTTGAGATTATTATTCTCATTTGTTTCCCCTTGAGTATTAAATTCATCTAGGACAAAGATTAAATAGCTATTTTGGGAAAAATCACTGCTACGAATAAAGAAACCTAGATTTAAATCTAAAGTTGGTGTCACTGTATAACTGCTAATAGCAGCTAAGGGATTTTGACTGATAACTCCTTGATAGCTGAGAAGGCGATTGCTAGAAAAATTATTGGTATAGTAGTCATAAATCGGATAAGGCGAAAGATAAACACTAACACTCGGATCAGTCACAGCTTCTACAGTACTTTGATTAGTAACTGTCCAACTCACATCAAGCTTACCGCCGAGAGTAGCTGTGGGTGGAGTAATGATATCGGCAATGATTAAATCAGGTGCTGATAAACTAATTGGAATTGCCAAGGTATTGTTATTTTCATTGGTTTCTCCTTGACGATTTTTACTATCTGTATAGAAAATTAAATAACGTTCACCTGTGATAGCGTTAGAAGGAATTTGCAGATTTTTTGTAATTGTATAAGTACTATTAGGAGCTAAAGGTGTTTGACTAGCAATAAATTCAGAGCTCTGACTAACGTAGATATCGGAGTTATCCCATTTGTCATCATTGGATACATAAACTTCGTCATACCAATCAGCTAGTGCTGGAACTGTTCCATTATTTTTTACTGTCCAGGAAACATTAATATTTTGACTGAGAATAGCTCGATTTGGTGCAGTAGCAGTAATCGTTAGATCAGGTCCGCTGAGTTGAATTGGAACTGTTTTAATGTTGTTGTTCTCGTTGGTTTCTCCTTGTTGATTGAAACTATCGGTGACAAAAAGTAAATAATGCTTGCCTGCTCCCACTGCTGGTAAGGTAATCTGACGATTAACGGTATAATTACCATTGGCCGCCAATCTATTGCGGAATTCTCGATAAATAACTGTATCGGAGTTATCAAGAATTTCATCATTAGAAATATAGATGCGATCGCTCCATTCTGTATTGGCTGCAATGTTGCTCTGGTTTGTTACTGTCCATGAGACATCAATGGTACTATTGGCTATTGCTGACTCTGGTGCAGTTGCAGCCGTAACGATTAAATCTGGTAAATCTGGCGCATTGACTTGAATTTGTACTGCTCTAAGATTATTATTTTCATCGGTTTCGACTTGAGATTTGCTACCATCAGCCACAAATAGCAAATAACGGTTGCCCACGAAGGTATTGGGTATAGTGAAATTCCGATTAATAGTGTAGCTACCACCTGCTGCTAGTGGTGTTTGTGAACTAATATTTTCACTAACAAGGAGTGTATCTAAGTTATCTAGGGTTGCGTTTTCAGAAAGATAAACATAATCAAACCAATCTCTGGAGTCCACTGCATTACCCTGATTTTTGACAGTCCAAGAAACCGCTACTGTTTCACCTCCGGTAGTGGTGCTTGGGGCTGTTGTTGCAGACACTACCAAATCTGGTGCATTGACTTGAATCTGTACCGCTCGCGTGTTGTTAGTTTCATTGGTTTCACCTTGATAGTTGTAACTGTCTGCAACAAACAGCAAGTAACCGTTGCTAATGCTGGTGTTGGGTATAGTGATATTTCGTGTAATGGTATAGTTACTGCCTGCGGCTAGCGGTGTTTGAGTGCTGATGTATTCATAATCAATATAAGTATCTGAGCCATCAAATATTGCGTTGCTGGAAAAGTAAACCTCATCATACCAATCCGCCGATGCAGTGACAGTACCCTGATTAGTTACTGTCCAAGATACAGAAATTGTCTCACCTATAGTGGCTGAGCTTGGGGCTGAAACAGCAGAAACCACCAAATCTGGAGCATTTATGGTGATAGCTTTGGCGAGAACATTGTTGTCTTCATTGCTTTCACCTTGGTAGTTGTAACTGTCTGCAACAAATAGGAGATAGCGATCGCCTGCTGATACACTACTAGGCAGCACAACTTCCTGGGTACTTGTGAAGCTACTCCCTGGTTCAAGATTAGGACTTTCTCCGCCGCTATATGCAATATAAGTATCGTCGTAGTCTAAAACTGTATCATCAGAGACGTAAACCTCGTCATACCAATAAGTCGATGTGGTAGCTGTACCTTGATTAGTGACTGTCCAAGATAGGGAAATTATCTCACCGACAGTGGCTGATGCTGTAAATGTGGCATTTGACACCAGTAAATCTGGAGCAGATATCGTCAGTGCGATCGCTTTTACATTATTTGCTTCATTGCTTTCACTCTGATAATTGCCCTCATCAGTTACAAATAGCAGGTAATAAGAGCCACCACTACTAACATAGTTTTCACCACTACTCCCACTCAAACTAGTAGGTATATAAATGTCAAAAATACTGTTGTAGCTATCTCCCGCTAGCAGTGGTGTTTGGTAGCCTTGATATAAGCTGCTACCAAGAAAAATATCTGAGTAGTCTAGCGTTGTGTCACGAGAAATATAAACATAGTCATACCAATCAGTCGATGCTGCAACTGTACCTTGATTTTTCACTGTCAGAGATACAGAAATTGTCTCACCCAATGTTGCAGTTGTTTTTTGTGCAGTAGCCGAGGAAACAATTAGGTCAGGATTATCTATAGGTATCAGAGGAATAATGTAATTGTTGTTACTATTATCACTTTCTGATTGTTGATTGTTGATGTCAGTACTAAATACTAAATAGTAATTTTGTAATGCTTTTAAATCCGGAGGCAATTCAACTGTTCGAGAAATTGTATAGCTTTGGTTAGGAGCTAAAGCTGTTTGTTCACTAATATTTTCGTAACTTAAAGTTTGATCCTGATAATCAAAAATTTGATCTAAAGATAAAGATACTAGATCGTCCCAATCTCCTATAGCTGTTTCTGTCCCCTGATTAGTCACAGTCCAAGAAATATCAATATCTGTACCAGCAACAGGATTACCAGATACCGTTACATTAGATACGACTAAATCTGTATTAATCCGAGGAGTCACACTAATAGCAACAGGAGAACTAACATTATTAGTCTCGTCAGATTCCGCTTGAATGTTATTACTAAAACTTGAATAATCTGTAGCTACAAATAGATAATAATCTCCAGGGTTGATATTAGGTACGCTCAGGAAAACATTTAATGTTTCAGATGCGTTGGGTGCTAATGTATTTAGATGGTAGCTGGTAGCAATTCGGATATCAGCATCAGCATTGAAGGTTTGGTCTGTTGAGAGGTAAAAAGAGTCAAACCAATCATCATCAGTGGTTGTTCCTTTGCCTTGGTTTAAGACTGTCCACGAAACCGAAAAATTAGTATCACTTTGTGTAATTGCTGGTACTGTTACATTTGTAACTACTAAATCAGGTAAATCAGTATTAGCTATTGCAGAAAGAACTATTGGTTCTCCCTTTGGTACACCAGTCAGAGGATCATTCTCAGAAATCTCTGCTGTCTGCAAATTTGTTGTCTTATTTTCACTATCTATCGAATATGAATCAATACTAAGTTGGCTTACTTCAGTCGGTAAACTAATACTCGTTCCAGCAGAAAAAACTGGTTGTGTCAAAATATCGGGAGGTACTATTTTGACATCTTGAGATAAATCTAGTGGAACAATTGGATTAATATCCATATCTATTGCAATAACAAAAAAAGAAAATATACAAAAGGCAAAATATTAATTTTTACTATGCTAGAATAGTAGTTTATATGCCCTAATACAACCAGCAAAAAACTACTACTCATCATTAAATATTTAATATTTAAATTGCTCCTATAATTAATTGCTCTGCTTCACTCGTTGCTTCATGAATGGAGTAACTTTGAGCATCGAGAAACTTGTTGTTCACAAGCTCTTTGAATATTTCCACATCACTTTGCCATTGATCAATCACTGCACCAATAGCAGTCAAGCTTGCTGTTGATTCTGCTTGAGTAATCGCATGGTTGAAGTTAGCTGAGAATAAAACTGCTGGCTTAGTAGTTTGATCGGGATATTGCAACTGAGCTTCATTGATCTCCAGATATAGCTGTGCTTCATCTAGAGTGTAAACTAGCCGCATAGAAGCTTCTACAGGCGCAGAGCCAAAATCTTGCCATGCTCCGGGCTGGAGTAGTTTGCTAACAGTATATTTGCGTGCGCCTAGACTTTTTTGCTCGTAAGGTGCAAGCCCACGTAAGTTAATTCCTACACCTTGGTAGCTAACTTGTTTGACTGTCTGAATATATTGACGAGCGATCGCAGGAATTTGCACTTCGCTTGCTGCTTTAGCGGCGATGGCCTCAGCAAATATCACTCTATTGACCTCTGCAATGATGCTCACCCCATTTTGATATACAACCTGCGCCGCAGTATTAGTAATAACTGGGGGTCTAGCTAATTCCCAGTCACTAGGAACAATCCCTGTGTACTTGAGAAAGTCTGCGGTCAAAATGCTAGGATTTTGCTGCCGAACAGCGATCGCAATCAAAAGTTCTTGGACTTCAAAATTTTGATTCATTCTATTGTGCCTGAATCTATATAGGTAAAAGTAAAAACAAGTCTTTTTCTTATGCTTGCCAATCTAAGAATACACATGCTCAACAGAAAATAATCGTAAATTATTAATGAAGTTTTTCATACATTAGCTTATATTCTTAAGAGTTGATTTATAAAGTAAATCTAAATACCACGAAGTTTCAACATACGACTCTTTAATATTCTGGAGTGAGGATATATAAACAAGGTACTGATGGCTCGAAAAGCTTGCAAAACAGACTTAACAGATGCACATTGGCAAATCATAAAACCATTAATTCCAGCAGCAAAAACAGGCGGAAGACGTAGAAACATTTTCATTAAATAAAAATAATCTTTTCCATAAGTAGGTCGATGTTAAAAATTGTCGTTATGAAAAGGCAGGAGGCAGAGGGCAGAAGGTAAGAGGGTTTTAGGTAACTTTACTTTCCGTTACATACTTCGGTTTATTTGCACCGTTCTACTTAGTTGCATAGTGAATATTTTAATTTTCTTGATTGTGGGATAGTTAAGGATTAATTAAAGCTGATTATCGCAATATTACTGATTTTAAACAATTGAGTTCATGAAATCTTTATGTGGGTTCGCAGACTTAATGAAATTTGCCGCCAAAATAACAAGCAAGGTGTCATCTTTAGTTGGGTAGCCAGAAACTCAACCAATTAGCCAATGAACAAACAACTCACAGCGTTGATTTTTGGCGACAGCTTTTGATGACTCCTGTGCACTCTCATCAAAGCAACAAGCTTGTCTAGCAGTGTATGTGGGCTGATTATGTCGATGATTTGGCTGCCAATACCCCTCTGATTTCCTGCCACCCATAAATCAGAACTAATTTTCCATCCTTACCTGCTCAGGGGTTTTGAAACCATAAACCTGCCGCCCCGGCAAACTTATGGTTACAGTCACAGTTTCAGTCACATGTATGTCCGGGGAAAAGGTATTAATCGTAGTTTTTGTCGTAGATAAGATAAGAGTGACTTATTTGGTGTTGTAGTCTTGTATTACAAAGTAATCTAAACCATAATGTGACCAACTAACTCAGTTAATGGTTTCCAGCGTGGTAGGAAAAAGAAATTACCAACCGCAAGCTGTTGATACAAGCATCGATGCCGATATTTATCTATTTACTCGGTTGCGACAACTCTCGCTTGCTCAACGAATAAAAATGTTCATTGCCCATAACCGTGGAGTGAAGAAACTGTGCTTAGCGGGGATTAAATCTCGACATCGGGGTGCTCCAGCAGAGGAAATTCGTCAGATATTTGCGCGTGCCGTGTTAGCAGAAAAATTTTTGCCTGATTTCCATCCCAGTGGTGTTGATGAAATTATGTGGATTCAAGATTCAATCGCGCTTGCAGGTGAAATGCACCAACTTTTTGAGTCAATAAATATTCCTTACTACGTTAGTGGAGGTGTTGCAAGTTCTATTCATGGTGAACCTCGCTCAACTCGTGATTTGGATTTGGTAATTGAAGTTCAAACACAACGAATCGATTTGTTGGTAACGACACTGGAAACAGCGGGATACTACTGTCCTGAGGGTGCAGTTGAAGATTTGAAGCAAGGGCGATCGCTCCTACTCAACATTACACATACAGAAACGATCGCTAACGCTGACCTTTATCTTACCGATACTTTACCATTTGCACAATCGCAGATGGCACGCCGGAAGTTGCTCGATTTAGATGAGATACCTCCATTTTGGGTAGCTTCGCCAGAAGATACTATTTTGCAAAAGTTACGTTGGGGGAGGGGAAGCCAATCACAAAAACAGTGGCGTGATGTGTTAGGGATACTCAAGTTGCAAGCAGAAAGTTTAGACTATGCTTACTTGAGTGAGTGGGCAGAACATTTAGATTTAGTTGATGCTTTGAGTCGAGCATTGGCTCAAGCAAATTTATATACTGAATAAAAAATGATGGAGAGCGCAGAATCTTTACCACCCATTAAATTAATTCCAATTGAGGATGCCGCACTTAATAGAGAGCCAGTCGGTAGTAATTGGACTACTTTAACAACCCCACCCACTGATATCCGGTGGGTGAAAGTATTGGAATTTTTACGCAGCAATAATCTCGCACCCAACAGCCGCAAGCTCTACTCTCGCGAACTCAAGCGATTCTTGGGATGGACACAGCTGCATTATCATGAGCTACGCCCACGACACTTTGGGTTATACAAAGAGTATTTACGAGATGAAGTCAAGACTGATACAGGTAAATCACTCTCAAAAAGTAGTATCAATGCGGGGCTGGCTGCTATCAAAAGTTTCTTCAAATGGATGTGCTTCACTTATCCAGAAATCATTACTACCAATCCCACACAAGGGGTAAAGCTAGAAAAAGTTCCGCTCCCACCCGCCCAAAGTTTGACTCCTGAGCAGATGGAAAGGGTTTGGTCTGCTTTAGAATTTCTTGGAGAAACAAAACAACGGGACACAGCACTCGTCCACATCCTCAGCCACGGACTTCGTGCTGGGGAAATTGTACAGTTAAATGTTGGTTCCTTCGATGGTAAACTCCTTTTCTTACCGGATACAAAAACTAATGAACCACGCTTAGTACCATTGCGCTCCCAAAGTCGAGAAGTGTTAGCAGAGTATTTGCGATCGCGCTCCCAACAGGGTGAAGAATTAAATAGCCAAAGCCCACTAATGATTTCACACCATGCTTCATATAAAGGTGATCGCCTTTCTTATCACGGTATTTACTTTGCTGTCGAGAAAATTGGGGAACTGGCCGGTATTGAAGACTTGCATCCGCATCAATTCCGTCACACTTATGCTACTGATTTATTGCTGTTGGGTGTAGACCCAACTCATGCGCGGAAACTGACGGGACACCAAAGTGAGAAGGCTTTTCGACGCTATACACTCCGCAGTGAACAAGAAGCGGCGATCGCTGCTTATTATCGTGCCATTGGAGAGGATCAAGAAGAATATTGAAGAATACATTTTTGACATGCTCACCGCCATAAAGGAACCCCGCCAACGGACTACCTCACCAGTCGCACAAAATTCATGCGCTCATTCTGGCTCTTGGCTCCTGGCTCCTGAATTCTGTTTCGATAATTGGTTATTTTTACAGTAGAAAATTATGAGTCGCCCACGAATAATTCAACCAGGACAAAGTTATACATTTAGTAAATATTTTGAGCTACCATTTTCTCCAGTAGATATATTGGCTGAGCTGGGTTATGTTTATGAACGTGAACGGTTACAATTACCAAAATTAGAATCTGGACTTAAGAGAACAGAAGAATTACAGCAATTGATTGAGCGTAATCTCAGGCGAGTCAAGCTACTAAGTGAAGATGCACGCAAGCAAGCAATTATTGCACCTATATTATTAGAAGTATGTGAAATTACACAAACTCAATTGAATATTGAATATCCAATTAATGTGAGTGACCAACTAAAAGGTAGTTTAGATTATTACATTGATCGAGGTCGAGGTTTGTTAGTAATTGAAGCCAAGCAAGCAGATTTAAGTAGAGGATTTATCCAACTAGCAGTGGAATTAATTGCTCTTGACCAATGGATAAACTCAGATACACCTATTCTTTATGGAGCAGTAACTACTGGTGAAGATTGGCGATTTGCTAAATATCTTCGTCAAGAAAAACAGATAACTGAAGACTTGAAATTATATCGGGTGCCTGAAGAATTACCAGGATTAATGGAAATTTTGGTTGGCATACTGAGCAATTAAAATAAGCCGGAAGTCGGAATTCGGAAGTTGTAAGTCGGAAGTAATTAACCCTGTTTTATCACTTTCGGAAAGGAATAATCGAAGCTAAACTCTGAAAGTTTTATTTAATAAAGCTTTGAGCCTTTATTTTCGCTCCAGAAACTAAAAGTTAGAGCCAAAAACTGAAAAGTAAAGCTCCGAAAGGCTTCCAGAGATTGGCTTCTCCCAGATTGACAAAACAGGGTTAACAAACTTCTGGTGCGTCGGCTGCGCTGTTTTCATGCCCAAAGGGCTGTACTGCGGGTATAAGTCCGTGGCTTCAACAAGCCGCAAGTTTTGTGGCTCTTTCTAAATCCCCGTTACAAAACTGTACGAACGACTTCCAACTTCCAACTTCCGACTTCCAACTTCCGACTTCTTACTTCCGACTTGTTGAAAACAGATATGCCCAAACCATTAGACCCCAAGTGCCAATTATGTGCTAAGTTGCCAACATCTCAAGCTAAAGTACTGCATGGAACGGATGGGGATGGATGTTGGAATCCGCGCATTTGCCATAATCGCCGTTCGTTCTACCGCCGCCGAACGGAAAATAATTCCAAAATCGATTCGATCGCAGTCGAACCACCTGCCACGTATTTTGCTGTGCTGTATTTATACAAAGATCCGGGAGATAAACCATTACATGCCTTGGGTGCTGAACTATGGTTGGGGCAAAAACCGATTTGTCGTCTGGAACCAATTCACTGTTTTGGGCTGACTGCTGGCAAGATTCGCACCTATACAGATAAGGTATTACAAGCATTCGCCAAAGAATATGGTGTTTCACTGTATCAATATAAGGATATGTTTGAGATTAGCCCTAGCCACTGTCCAGTGCGTCCTTGTCCGTTAAATCCAGAATCATAAAAATGACTACATACCGTCAATTAACGATTTGGGATGTGCTTGATGAGATTTCAGAAGCACCACCAAATTCAACGCTTGCTCCGGTTTGGGAATGTTTGGATACGGAACTCCAGGATTTATCTGTGGAAGCACAGTTAGAAACTGCTGCTGTTGCGTTTAATCAAATTGCAGAGATTCTCAAATCTCGGGCGACGATGCTGTTGCAAGATGTGCGCGATCGCAATAATCCAGACGGGCCAATTGTGGGCACTGATATCTTTGCTGGGTTAGTGCGAACCACAATGCAGCTTGATTTGGATGATTTGATTGAACCTCCCATACCACAGACTTTCAAACCACATGGCCCCCATCAGTTTTCAAATACTAACTCTAAAGGTGATTCGGTGGTAGCGCCTGTGGAGAAAGAGAAAGTTTTAGAAATGCTCTTAGAAGTCAAGAGTGTAGAAGATGTTCACAAACTGGCGGGTGATGAAGATGTGCCCAAGTGGCAAAGTGCGATCGCTTACTACCTTGCAGATATTCAAGATGAAATTTCGCTCCCTCAACTTCAAAATGCTTTAAAAATGCCGATTGTTGAGGTATGGCTGGGATTGTTGCTGGGTGGGTTTACTTTGGAACAGCGTGGAGATTTTTATAATAACCAAAATATTTGGTTGGTTAAAGATAAAGTAAATTTTTAGCTGAGAAGACGACATAGCATAATCCTAGCCATCACAACATACATAAGCTAATCGTAATTTAAATTGCATCATTTTTATGCTGGTAAAAGCTGCAAACCCTATCCCTTACTCCCTGCCCCATGTGGACTCAGTATACAAATTAAATACTTAAAAGCTTAGCTGCTTCGCTCATTTGGTGTCAGATGCTCATAACTTGCGATCACTCCTTTCTACTCGCTTTTAGATTTACTTTATTAAATAGCCTCTAAAATAAAATGCTATGAAAAAGATTAGTACATTTTTTAGTGAAGAACGCAACCAACTCCAGAAAGATATTGAAAGTACTACTAGCATTGAGCAGATAGTTAAGCTAACTCAAAATCGACTTGATAATTTGGAAAGAATTTACATTAGCGAGCTAAATTTAACTCAAGTCCGTTTAGCTTCCTTGTTTTTGGATACGTTGCGACAGTTTATTGGGACTTTGACTGCTGCTAACCTCGCTCAAATCCCTTCCACACAGCAAAAGCAAATTACTAACTCAGTTACAAACTTGAACCCTAACAGAGTAATTTTGAAACTATTAAAGATAGTGCTTTATATAGGAATTTTAGCTTGGTTGTTCTATTTAACTCAAACTACACCAAGTACATGGATGGCAATTTTGTTAGTTGCTGTGCTTTTGGGGTTGGAAGTTGTACTGCAACTCGATAAAAACAATCAGGATGATAATCCAACTTCACAAGCGCTATTAAACTTACCTCAAGCTGTTCTCCAGGTTAATAGTCAAGTTCTTTTAGACAACCTGGCTGATGCACTTCACACCATTGATCTAGCAATTGCTAGATTTGATGCAGGAAGTAAACCTGAAGATGATCTTGGTATAGAAGAACTACCAGAGTTATTGGGTTTTCTCCAAAAGCTGATGGGTGCATCATTTCTGGATAAACCCCAGATGGCGATCGCACTAGCGCAACTTCTACCACAAATTTTAATGGAGCAAGGAATTCGTGCCCAAATTTACCGAGTCAACGATCCGCAAAGCGATCGCAATTATTTTGATTTTGAGCCAAGTATCGACCCTGACAGCAAAGATTATGTAACATTAGCACCTGCATTACTAAAAGGAGATCGCTTGTTGCGGCGCGGCAGAGTCATTGAGCCAGCGTATCCCCAGGCTCAAGATTAGCAGATACCAATAATTCACACATTCGTTCATGAAGAAAGCTAGACATAAACGGTGTCGGCTGATTTTTCCCAATTGGTAGACAATAAGATTATGGAAATTTTAGAAACAATTGGTTTTGATTTGGGGCATGGAGAAACAGCTGTTGCTAAAGCGATAGTTGAGAGCATCGAACCACCCCAGATGCTAGAAATTAATAATAGAAAAAATCAAATTACAGCTCTGGCTTGGCATCCTAAGCTTGGTTATCTAGTGGGAGAACAAGCATTAATTCAAGCTGGCGTTACCCAATTAGCAATTTCTTTCAAGCAAAAACCAAACAACAACCCCAAGTATCAACAGACAATTAGCACTTTTGTTGCTACTTACTACCACCTGTTGCAAGAAAGTAAACAAATTGAAGGTGGAGAAAATACTTACTTTTACGTTGGTTGTCCTTCTGGATGGTCAGTGAGCGAGCGGACAGAATATCAAAAGCTACTACAATCAGCTGGAATTGACTTACTCAATGTTGTTCCTGAATCGCGGGCTGCTTTTATGCAAGCCAAAGAAGCCGGTAAACTAGAATATCAAAAACTACTTTCATCGGTGCTAATTGTTGATATTGGTTCTTCAACTACAGATTTTACTTTAGTTAAAAGCTTAGAAGAAATACCTATAGATTTTGGTAGCAATACTTTAGGAGCATCGTTAATTGATCAAGCTATTTTTGAGCGCACTCTGGCTCAACATGAGCAAAAAGCATTATTAGAAAAAGTATTTGCAGAATATCCCCATCACCAAGCTCGTTGTGAACTTGCTTGTCGTAAAACTAAAGAAGATTACTTTTCTAATGAGCAGCTATATAGCGATGCTCAATCCTTTGCCCGTGGCTTTGAGTCTATCAATGAGCAAATCTATTTTATTCCCCAAGTTAACCAATTAATTATGGCAGAGATATTGCATCAACCTTTACCAGAACTAGGGCAAAAAAGTTGGATGCAATCATTTCGCGATGCAGTCTTAGAAGCGAAAAAGCAGCTAGATAAACAAGGAATTGTACCCAAAATTTTGCTGATGACTGGTGGCGCATCGCGGATGAAATTTACACACCAAATCTGTCAAGAAATCTTTCCCGAACCAGAAACTCTCCTCCGCCCAGATCCTGAACCAGAACGTTGTATTGCCTTGGGTTTAGCGCGTGTAGGTAGATGGGATTTGCGTGCTACTGCCTTCCAACAAGAAGTTAGCAAACTCGTAGAATCAAACAAGATTAAAGAACTGATTGCCAGGCGGATTCCAGAGTTAATTGACTTGTTAACTCAGCCACTAACAGATAATTTGATTGAAAATGCAGTTCGACCAGGAGTAAAAGACTGGCGTCAAAATAAAATCAAGACTTTAGCCGATTTAGAAACCTCAATCAAAAGTCAGGCAGAACAGTGGCTACAAGGCGATATCGCCCAGCAGATAATTAATAATCAATGCATTAATTGGTTTAACAATCAAATTCAACCAGACTTAGCTGCCCAAACAGATCCAATATGCCGCAAGTTTCAAATACCCAGAAGTAGTTTAAGATTTGAGGATAGCATTGACCCAAATTTTGTTAACCCAGAACTAACAATTGGTGATGCTATTCTTGCCGACACAGTAGCATTTATTGTCAACATTGTAATTGGTGGAGGTACTCTTGGTAGCATCATTACTTTGATACTAACCGGACATTTTACCTGGCCTATCGTCTTAGTATATGGTGCTTCGGTGATGGCTGCGGGAATGCAGCTAAATCGTCAAGGTGTTCAAGAAGCAATCAAGACAAATGTTGATGTTCCAGGTTGGCTACGTTCTAGTTTCTTGAGTGATAAAAAAATTGATGATATGTGCCAGCAAATTAAGCCGGAGTTAGAGAAAGCACTGCGAGACCAACTAACAGCAAATCAGGAGGCTTTTAACGAACTCATTACCAAAGTTGAGCAAGGGCTAGAAAAAGCTCTTGTCTCGAAAGTTCAGGAGGCAATAATTCTGATCCAATAGTGGAATTGAGGCGGGAAAGTAGCATTACTTCTGTAGCATGATAATCAAAGCCGTTTTGAATAGCTAAAATGGACAATAAAAAAGTATTGTAAGGTCTACAGACAATGTCATACTACGCGGTAACCTGTCTGTACTAGAGTATATAAGTAGTATAGACATGGCTTCTATGGAACGCGAATCAATTAACTTCAAACTTCCCAAAACCTTAACTAAAGCACTCCGCACTGCCGCACGAGAACGTCATACTACTGCTACCGATTTAGTTATCCAGGGTTTGTATCATGTCCTAGGGCCAACTCCTGGTACAGAAGTGAGTGTAGAAACTCGTCTACACAATCTGGAAGCCCAGTTGACCGCGCTCGCCAATAGGCAAGAAAATAGTATAGAATCTGGTGTAGAAAATAGCTTACAACAAAGACTTTCACTGTTAGAGCAGAAAACCGAAGCAATTGCCCAACGCTTAGCAAAAATAGAAGGAGCAATCTCTGTCCTCTCTGGACGCTCATATCCAAACTCTAAGCGCAAACCAAATAATTACCACCCACCACAGCTAGAACTTCAACCATTACCAGCCCAAAACCTAGCCTCAAGACTAGGTTTAACAGCGTCATATCTTGTAGACCACTTTGAAAAACTTTCCACCAAAGATTTCATCAGTTGGACTCGTAACCGCGACCCAAGAAGTATTGGTTGGGAGTTCCACCCAGAAGACGGTCTGTACCATCCAATACAGCAGTAGTTTATACATCCATCAACTTCAAGGGGAAGAGCTGGCGAAGCTGTTACCAAGTGCAAACTAAACAGTTTAGTTTAAAAACCAAGCGTAACCATAGAGGTTTATCTTTCTTCAAGGCGATTTGTTGGGATA
>NZ_JACJQG010000096.1 GCF_014696435.1 Calothrix anomala FACHB-343
TCCCTGCTCCCCTGCCCCCTGCCCCCTGCCCCCTGCCCCCCTGCCTACAAAGTGATAGTATATTTTTGTAGTTAAAAGCCCATTAACTCCTAACCTCAACCGACTTTTGACGGCTCGGACGTTTGCGAGCAGATTTCTTCTTCAACCCTACAGCTTGCGCCTGATCGCTATCTGAACCATATTGCCCCTTTACAGCTTCTTTCATTGCTAAAATTGCATTGTGAAATTCCCATTCTGCTAACCTCGCAGCATCCAAAGCCGCACGGTATACAGCGAATCTTTCAGTCTCCGCTTGTTGCTGCGCCAACATTGCTTGATAAGCGTTCTGGAGATTTGCAATAGAAGCATCAGCACGGGTTGTATCATAGGTAGTAACGGTTTGCAATCCACGCAAAGACTTCACATCTTGACTAATAATTTGAGGACTTAAACGGCGTCTTGTGTTTTGGATAGCCATAGAAAACACGTAGTAATGGTATGTATTTAATATGCCCATTAACGCCTCAAAAAATAGCACTAAGGCGATGTTTTTGGATAAACTAAGCCTAAATTAACAGTTCACTGCTTTTTTAGGCGTTACATTAACAATGTAAGGCGTTACATTAACAATGTAAGGCGTTACATTAACAATGTAAGGCGTTACATTAACAATGTAAGTCGATACATTAACAATGTAAGGCGTTACATTAACAATGTAAGGCGTTACATTAACAATGTAAGTCGATACATTAACAATGTAAGGCGTTACATTAACAATGTAAGTCGATGGCATGGGAGCTATAGCAACCCTAAATGCATTATAAATACTTATCTTCCTTGTCCTCCTTCCCTTCCCTTCCCTTCCCTTCCCCCTTGTGTTTGCATCTCAAATCGGATTGCTATAAATGATGCAGATACCTTGGTAGGGTAAGTAAGTCGGTGGAAAAAAACCAAACTATGTTACGAAACGTAAACTGGCTTGAAACCCTTACCAATGACAAATGACAAATGACAAATGACAGCCCTCGCCAGTTATGTTTAATTGCACCGCCCTACTTAGATACATTGAAAAAAATCGAGCGACATCAAACTTTAGATAAAAAAGATGCGGCTCAGATTTTGAGCTACATTGAAAACGATCTTTTACCTTTGATGCTGGAAAGATTTGCACAGAAGCCTCATTCTATGTTGGGAGCTTCTTTAGGACATTTACTCAATGCTGTTAATTGTGCCGTATTGCTAGAGCGATCGCCACCAGAAATCTGGCACTATCTAGAATTATTCAAAACAGTGGCGGTTTGCCATTTTCGCTTTGGTTCGGGAGCTGCACCCTTTACAGCCACTATCAATGGTACTACATTGCATTTTGTCCCAGAAGCCCATTCAGAGTATATGTATCTAGACAACTGGGTGACTGCTACTGATGTTTGCATTCTACTAGGCGATCGCGAAAGTTTGAGTTTTTTAACGACACTGACAGAAGATGACTTTAGTAATGATAATTATACCAAACAGGAAAATCACTTTAACAGAGAATATTATCAATTTATCCGCACCTTTCTGAATAATCAGCAAAACAGCGAGAATTTTTTAACCGCCGCCATAGCCGCCGCCATTCAGCCCCAGGATAATCCCTTGCGTACCAAGTTTGTGAACCTAATTTGCTATCCACAATTGCGGTTATTGCAGGAGTTGATAGCTGGAGATGTACAGGCATTTAACGAACAGCTATATTTAGCATTAACTGCTCACCAACAATTTTGGACTCAAGAAACTCATATTTATAATCCTAAAGGCTGGATTTCTCTAAAATTACTTGCAACTTGTGCGATCGCAGTTGAATCACAGAATTTCACAATTGAGGTTAAATCTGATTATATTCCCCCGTTTTTAGCAAATTGTAGGCGCTGCTAACCCACACCTGTCAACTTAAGCTCAAAACCTTTATCTATCTCGTTTCCAGCCTCCGGCTAGAAATGCATATTCGTGGGCTGCTGCCTCGAAAATTGATAAATTGAGGCAGCAGCCTCAGGATCATCGCTCCCACGCAGAGCATGGGAGCCA
This sequence comes from Calothrix anomala FACHB-343, assembly GCF_014696435.1. Classification (GTDB taxonomy): domain Bacteria; phylum Cyanobacteriota; class Cyanobacteriia; order Cyanobacteriales; family Nostocaceae; genus Aulosira; species Aulosira anomala_A. The sequence goes on from NZ_JACJQG010000096.1 coordinate 2,044, forward strand.
GTTACTAAATTTCCTGAAAATCTTGAGTCTACTTCAGTAGACTTGGACTATTAGCCTTGGAATTCATTCCAAGGCGGGCGACAAAGCTAAGACAGAGGCTATTTTTAACTTAAGTTGACACCAATGGGCAGTGCCAGTGCCCCTACAATTAACGATCGCTACAATTATCCTTAACTGAACTGTATTGTGGCATAGCTTTGTTGACAACAGTTTTCACCTATTTAAACCATATCTGTCGTAGGGGCACGGCACCGACAATCTTTTTGTACATACAATAATTTTACTGGTGCCGTGCCCCTACAGCGTGGTCTACCACTTCTTTCAATATACAAGGGTGTGTTGTCGCGCAGCGCAACCCACCAAAGCCCAGAATAAGGTGCGTTACTGAGAATCGTCTAAATGGTAGATTAGAGAAGCGATCGCAATATTTATACAGCTTCAGCAACAATTTTCGCCTTTAATCAGTCAACTTCCTGCATGGACGCTGATTTTTCATCATAGCTAAAATCTGTGTGTAACACCTACCAATTGATTCAAGCCTTACACCATCCTAATTCTCATGTGCGTAGAACTGCCGCATATACATTAGGAAAAATCAAAGATAGCCAAGCAGTAGCACCATTAATTCAAGCTTTGCAAGATCCTAATTTTTGGGTGCGTTGCAGTGCAGCAGCAGCATTAGGAAAAATTCAAGATAGCCAAGCGGTAGTACCATTAATTCAAGCTTTGCAAGATGCTGATTCTGATGTGCGTAGATATGCCGCACAAGCATTAGGAGAAATCAAAGATAGCCAAGCAGTCACACCATTAATTCAAACTTTGCAAGATGCTGATTTTTGGGTGCGTAGCAGAGCCGCAGCAGCATTAGGAAAAATTCAAGATAGCCAAGCCATAGTACCATTAATTCAAGCTTTGTACGATCCTGAATATTGGATACGTGACTTTGCTGCAAAAGCATTAGGAAACTTTCAAGGCAGCCAAGTGCTAACATTATTAATTGAAGCCTTGAATGCCCAAGATTCTGATGTGCGTAGCAGAGCCGCAGATATATTAGGAAATATCAAAGATAGTCAGGCGGTAGCAGCATTAATTCTAGCTTTACAAGATACTAACGATAAAGTGCGTAACAGTGCCGCAGCAGCATTAGGAAAAATCCAAGATAGCCAAGCAGTAACAGCATTAACTCAAGCTTTGCAAGATGCTGATGCTGATGTGCGTTTTAGTGCTGTTTATGCATTAAGAGAAATTAAAGATAGTCAAGCAGTAGCAGCATTAATTCAAGCGTTGCAACATCCTGATTTTGATGTACGTAGAATTGCCGCAAAAACATTAGAAGAAATCAAAGCTAGCAAGCAGTAACATTAATTATTCTCCCAGGTGAGAAATGCGATCGCATATCTTATATCAAATTTGGCAACAGAATGTCACAAATTCGTAGGGGCGGGGTTTCTCCCATACGTGTCAACTTAAGGCAAAATCCTTATGCTAACTGGCTCCCATGCTCTGCGTGGGAGCAATTATTTGTGGGCTGCCGCCTCAATTTATCAGAAGACGAGGCAGCAGCCCACGAATACGCATTTCCAGCCTCCGGCTGGAAACGAGATAACACAATGCCACAAATTCGTAGGGGCGGGGTTTCCCCGCCTTAGGGAGCATCCCAATTTTGACGCAATACCCTAGAAGGGTATTGCTATACCAACAAAGCCTGCCTTCGCAGGCTATCAAACTTTTAGCCTGCGAAGGCAGGCTTCGTATTTGTAGCCCCACCCTTATAGGGTGAGGGCGTTTTTGCACATTTGGGATGCTCCCCCGCCTTAATTATGGGTTAAGTAAATTAATGATTGCCATGTATTGTGATGTGAAATACTTTGCCAATCTCAAATTAACTTTTCCGGAACATAATTGACATTTCCGTATGCAAACTTAACCAATAACCAAAAATTGCATAAAACAGAAACTTGTGAGATAACAAAGCAGTTTTTAATTGCAATGGTTGAAACACCACATTAATAGTACCATCTAACAAACGTTGATACTGATTCCAAGCACGAGTATTTAAACCAAACCAAGGTGTATCATGAAAAGCCCTATCAAAAAAATCCACAAATTCCCAACCTTGATTTTTCCCCAAAAATTCAACTACATTGCGAGTATAAATATGTAGATGATAGGGAACGTGAACTGCATTATAAAAATCGGAAATGTGCGGTTGAGAAAGGTCTAAATTAGCCGCATTAGGTGTGCCAATGAGAATATAACCACCAGGCGCAAGTAAAGAATTTAATTCCGCTAATAAAACGCTGGGATTTTCCACATGTTCAATTACATCTTGCAGCAAAATGTAATCAAACGGCGCTTTTTCTAAAACAGTAGCATCGCCAAAGTTTTCTTTGGATGCATAGGGATCGTAACCATAAGCACGGACAAAATTTCTTTGTTGTAAATAATTGACAAACAAACCCGTACCACAACCATAATCTAGAAATGAATGATGTTGAGAAAACCCATGTTTTGCTAGCTGTTGATGCAGGTTTTTATAGAGAATTTTTAACGGCCATGTAATTACAGCTTGCGTAAAAGGATACTTGGCATAGTAATGGCTCAAATCTACTACATCTAAACAATGAATAGTTTGGCATTTTGGACATCGCCATACTTGAAATTTTTCTTCCCGAAATGCTCTGACATTACAGAAAAAAGTTGCAAATGCTGAATTGTCTTTTTCGTCTACACAATAATCACAAATTGAGCATTGAAGCCGTTTTTGTATGCTCTTTGTTGAATCTAATGAAGCGACATTCGTTTGACTTAGCAGAGAGAGATGGGAATTATCACCAATCATCTTTTAACCCCATTCACTTGGTGAAAAGCAAATCTTCTCTAGTATAGGTTAACCCCCAAATTGCTCAGTTAAGAGTTATGAATTGAATCTCATAATTCTTGTACTGAAATTATTTATTACATAATAAATCCTATTTTGTTACAACTTTAAAAGATGCGTAGGTTGGGTTGAGGAACGAAACCCAACACTCTAAACCCAACACTCTTAAGTCTTGTACTTCCCGTAGGGTAACCCAACAATCCAAAGTCGTGTAATTGTTGGGTTTCACTCCGTTCAACCCAACCTACATTCTAGAATTATGAATTACTTTTCTGAAACAAAATTATTAAAATATAGTTGATGAGTATTTTTCAATCATTTATTTATGGCTAAAATAAACAATCGTCCTCAACAAAACTTAAAAAATAAAATCAATAATCAAATTCAAGAGCATCCGTTTACAGATTATTGGGATATTTTTGTGCTTAAACATCAACATCCCATAAATATTGCTCTCCATATTCTTGGTATCTTCTTCTTTTACAGCTTACTCTTTACTACTTGGCAGATGCAAAACTTTTGGTTACTCTTAGCCTTACCCCTAACGCAGTTAATAGGCTTAACCGGACATTTTTTATTTGAGCGTAGCCATATAGATTTACAAGATGCTGTATTTTCTTGGCGAGCTTCTTATTGTTTAGGTAAAATGCTCATCAGGGTAATAACGGGAAAATATCAAAATGATATTCGCCAACGTCAAGAAATATTAAGCAATTATCAATTGACTAATACCAATTTAAAATAAAAATGCAATTAATAACTTTCAAAAAAATACAGCGTATTTCAGGTAAATGAGATACGCGCTTTGGGGCATGGCAGTGCCAATGCCCCTACAATAAACAATTATTTGTACCTCACGAACTTGCAATTCTCTGTATACCTAAAAAACTCTGCTTACCTTGGCGTTTAAACACAAATAAATGGTCTAACTATGCAAATATTTAATAATTGGAATATAGTTGCTAAAGGATGGTATATTGCCTGTCCTAGTAACGCATTATCTAACAAACAAGCCAAATCCGTAGAAATTTGTGGACAAAAAATTGCTATCTTTCGCGGTGAAGATGGAAAAGTTAGGGCTTTAGATGCTTACTGTCCCCATTTAGGAACAGACTTAGGAATTGGACATGTTGAAGGTAATTTAATTCGTTGCGCGTTTCATCATTGGACATTTGATGAAACAGGAATCTGTCAAAATATTCCTTGTCAATCAGCAATTCCCCAACAGGCGAAAGTACAAGCTTACGCAACAGAAGAAAAGTATGGTTTTATTTGGATTTATCCCGAAGCTAAAGCACCTGAAAACGTAGCTGATTTTGATGAATTAAAAGATAAAGAAATTATTGCCCAAGCTGATACAGCATTTGAAAGAAGCTGTCATCATCATATTTGTATGATGAATGGAATTGACGCCCAACATTTAAAAACAATTCATCATTTAGATATCAAAATGGATTTGTCCCTACATCGTAGTCAATTAGGTACACAAATAGACTTTACAATGCAGGGACAATTTCCGCAAACGACATGGCGAGAAAGGTTAGGTAAAAAATTTCTCGGTTCTAATTATGAATATTCCATGCGCTATGCAGATGGGTGTATCGGTTTATTAACCATGATGAAACAAGTTAAGCTGTTTCCACCATTGCACATGTTATATGCATATACGCCAATTGCACCAGGAAAAACGCGGATTCAACCAATTTATGTGACTGCAAAACGTCGCGGAATTGGGGGATATTTGCTAAGTCTGTTTTTGTTGTTGTGTACTCGCTGGGCGTATTACATGCTTCGAGATGAGGATGGTAAGATTTACGACAATATTCGCTTTCAGCCTAAGTTACTTTTGAGCATCGATCGCCCATTAGCTCAGTATATCGAATATGTGAATCAGCTAGAACCCTCTCGTTGGTCAGTTAGGGACTAGAGGCTAGGGGTTAGGGTATTGAATGTGCGATCGCAACATCATACCCAATTAAACCAAAAATTAAACCCGTAGGGGCGGGGAAACCCCGCCCTTGCGAACAATCCCCATATCAAAATCAATAATTAAATTAGTATCACCCGATGCGATCGCATTTCTCATTACAGCTATTTTCAGGTAAATAGACCACGCTGTAGGGGCACGGCACCAGTAAAATTATTGCATGTACCAAAAGATTGTCGGTGCCGTGCCCCTACGACAGATGTGGTTTAAATAGGTGAAAACTGCTGTAACATAAATAATACCAATTTGAAAAAAGAATGCGACAGATACACAACCTCAACGCCTTGTTCTGTCTGGATTCTTAATTTTGAATTTTGAATTTTGAATTTTGAATTTTGAATTGGTATAACCATTTTTAAATCTGTCACATTCAACCGTAATCACAGCAATTTGCCCGATAGATTGTTAATGAAGAACATCCCCCTAATCGATTTTAGGTAAAATCCACATAATGAAAAGCTGGCTGGTTCCGGTTCAAAAGCTGCAAATGAGCGATCGCATAGCCATGTATGCATTGCTGAAAAATCATTTTCAAGGCGTTACCTGGCAAGGGTTTGAGGCTGATTTAGCGCGGAAAAACTGGGTATTGTTGTTAAGAGAAGAGATTACCAACAGTCTCAAAGGTTTTTCTACGCTCATGTTACAGTCTACAACGCTTGCTGGAGAGAAAATTACTGTAGTCTATTCCGGCGATACCATTGTCGATCCTAGTGCTTGGTCAAGTACAACTTTACCCCGCACCTGGATTGCGGCGGTAAATTTTCTCCGCGAATACTATACAGAAAATAAACTATACTGGCTGTTAATTTGCTCTGGTTTCCGTACCTATCGCTTTCTTCCCACATTTTGGCAAGAATTTTACCCCCGCTATGATATCCCCACCCCTAGCGATGTGAGCAATTTTATGTCAACTTTGGCACAAGAATATTATGGCGATACATACGATGAAGCAACTGGTATCATTCGCTTTCAAAATCCCCAAATTCTGCGGGAAGGGTTAATTGAAATCCCCCCAGGAAGACAAACTAATCCCCACGTTCAATATTTTGAGCAAATCAATCCCGGCTATCGTCAAGGCGATGAATTAGTGTGTTTAACAGAAATTCGCTATGACAATCTTACCCGTGCTGGGCAACGGATGTGGCATTCGGAATCATTGTTAGAATTTTTCTCAGAATCTGCACTGATTTAACTTTTATGCATACTACCAGCCCACAGTTAATCTTTAATAATCCGCAACAATTTGTGCAAGGATGGTATTGGGCATTGCCATCCAAAAAATTAAAAGTTGGCAAAGTCAAAGCTGTAACCTTACTGGGTAGAAAACTAGCAATTTATCGCGGAAACAGTGGACAAGTAAAAGCGGTAGATGCCCATTGTCCTCATATGGGCGCACATTTAGCGGAAGGTAAAGTAGAAGGTGAGGGAATTCGTTGCTTTTTCCATAACTGGAAATACGATGAACGAGGAATCTGTGTAGATGTTCCTTCTTTAGAAAAACCCTTACCTGTATGTATCAAAACCTGGTCAACAGCCGAGAAATACGGGATGATTTGGGTATGGGTAGGAGAAGATTCGCCAACTGCGCTACCTTTTGTCCCAGAATTAGAGAATATAGATTGTGACTATATATTAGGAACGCGATTTAGCAAAAATTGTCATCCTAACGTGTTATTGATTAATGCAATTGATGCTCATCACTTTAATACTGTACACAATCTGCCTTTAGAAATTGTCTTTGATGCTCAAGATTTTCACTCTCATGCTATTACCTTTAGTAACACAACTAGAGGTGGTGATGATTCTTTATTAATTCGCCTAATTCGTCCTTTATATCAAAAGGAAGTTACCTATAGCATGTGTTATTGGTATGGTAGTACAGGAACTGTGACATTAGGCCCAGATTTCCTCCATTTCTACATTATTTTTGCTTTAAGAATGTTAGAAGATGGCAAAACTGAAGGACAAACAATTTTAGTCACTCCCAAGCGACGGGGATTTTTCGGCTGGGTTATTAATCGCTTATTGCTGTGGTTAACGCAGCAGGTTGGTAACTACTTTGCTAAAGGCGATACCCAAGTATTTCAAACCATTCAATTTGATTTAAAAACACCCACCAAAGCAGATATTTCAATTCTGCAATTCATTCAGCACGTTAATCAACAAAAAGCTTTAACTTGGCGAACTTGGGAAAATAATTAGTCAATAGTCAATAGTCAATAGTCAACAGTCAACCGTCAACAGTCAACCGTCAACCGTCAACCGTCAACAGTCCCCCTTCCCATCTGCCTTATCATATAAATATGAACAACATTGCTGGACTTGATTTACCACACTTAAATACTGACGATAGATTGCGACGGATATTAACAGCCGCGTTACCCAATCACAGCGATAATTCTGCACAGCCATCCTTAGATTATTGGGATGCAAAATTTTTTAATTTACATCAAGTACAAATCTTTCAACAAGCAACTGTATCTGAACAATCGGCAATACTTCAGCTTACTAACCGCAGCATTTTTTTAGAATCTTATTTCATTGAAAAAGCTGGCGTTGGTTATATGGCAAAAATGGTATTGTTAGCGGAAACAGTTGAAGAGAGAATGCTATATGCATTATTTACAGCTGATGAAGCTACTCACCTCAGCCAAATCGTTAATTTTTTACCAGAACTTGAAGCGAGTCACAGCAAAGATCCCTTTGTGAATTTACTCGCAGAAGTTGTTGAAAGTGCAGATAAAGCAGTATTGTTGTTTGTGCTGCAAGTGGTTTTAGAAGGATGGGGTTTAAGCCATTATCGCCGTTTGGCGAAAGAATGCCATCATCCTCAATTAAAAGAACTATTCGCCAGTTTTCTCCAAGCAGAATCTCGCCATCACGGTACGGGAACAATGCTATTTAATCGCTATCCTGTATCTGCATCGACTCAAGCAGCAGCAATTGATATCTTAGCCTGCTTTCTCTCTATGATACAGGTAGGGCCGCAAAGTGTGTTATCTGCGATTGAACAGGTAAAAGGAGATTTGACGCGATCGCAAAAAATTCAAATCATGACAGAATTGGATACACAAACCCACAGTGGTACTAGATTAGAGATATTGCGATCGCTTATGCATGGTAAATCAGCTGAGGCAATCGTTCAAGCTTTAGACGAACGCGGTGCATTTACAGCACTCCCAGCTTATCAATGCGTATTTTAATCAACGCAATTGCGATCCTGTAATATCTCCAAAATATGCGATTTATCAGTAAAACATGGCAATGGCATATCCCCGGAAGCCTCTAGCTTAACAAATCTTTGCCTTACTCATCTGGAAAGCGGTTAACTTAACTTGATGATAAATATAGTAAGTTTCGCAAAAGTTCACACTGCTGTCAAATCAACATCAATCATGATTCATATCAGTCAAATATGATGATTCTGACTTCAGTTTATGAGAGTAAAGGTACAACCTATGAATGAATCTCACCGCATTATCAAAAATAACTTTCTTTATCCCCGCCATCGTTACTATGGTAAAATCACGCCGGAAAATTTAGTATTTAATGCAAATCTCCAAGAATTTTCCCAAAGAGTTAGTTACATTTCTTGTTTAGAAACCAACGGTAAACTTTCACCCGATGAAGCTTATCAGGAGATTAAAAAAGTTTGGAAGCAATTAAAAAAATCTAAAAGAGAATTAGGAATTACCGCCAATATCAACGATGATGACAACATTTACTAATCTGGCTTTCTAATTACCATTGGTTAATATGAAAGCCAAGTCAGCCGCACGAGATAAATGTGGACAATGTCCTCCAGGAAGTTCTATTGCATCTACCCCCAAACGCTTAGGTGCAGCATAACGTGACCATACAGGCGAAATTATTTTATCATCAGTACAAAGAATATATTTACATTCGACATTCGGTAAACACTTTAGAGGATTGGATTCAAAAATATATGCTAAAGATTGCTGTATACGTCTTTTGGAAATTGCCCATTCCATCACATCCAGTTGACAATCATTATAAAAAATTTCCTTTAATACTGCGGCATCTGTAAAATCTCTACCCACAGAAACCGGATTAAACATATCAGGTTCACCAGCAATTTCTGCGACTTGACTTAAATCTTTTGGCGCGTAGTTTAAAGCTTTGCGGCTATCAGCATCAAGAGTATGAGCAAATTGATCGATAGTACTAATTCCTGGGTAGGGAATCAACGCCGCTAGAAATACTAATTGACGTACTTTACGCGCTTCTGCAACCAAGGGAATAATAGTACCAGCCATAGAATGACCTACTAGTACAATATCATCATCAGTTTTTGGCAATGCTTGAATTACTACATCAGCAAATTGTGATAAATATACACAAGAATCAGAAAAACTAGTATTCTAGAGTTGTTCACTATCTAAATTTGATAGAATTACTAGAGGATTACTAGATGTACTCCAAACAACCTAATAGCAAGGCTTCCACCCAGTTAGCTCACGTGAAAATAGGAATTGACAAGGGAACACTACGGTTACAGTTCTCAAGCAAAATAAGCAAGCAGTTCTATAACAAGAAGCAATTCTATAAAGGACTAGGTAGGAGTGATACGCCAGACAATCGGCAATGGGCTGAGGGAATAGCTAGGAGAATACAAGAGGATATTGATTATCAGAACGGCGCGAACTTCGATCCATCCCTAGCTAAGTACTTGGATATCAAACCAGTGTTAGCTACAGTCACTCAGTTACCAACTGCAAAGCCATTGCCTAAGCTAGGGGAACTGTGGGAAGAGTTCGCTAACTGGAAACTAAGCACAGGCGATATAGAACAGACAACTTACAAGAATGTGTATTTACGCACATACACAAACTTACTAAAGGCTTATCGAGATAAGCCTTTAAACAGTGAAACGGTTAACGAAATGACCAAAAATTTTTTAGCCAAACAAAAAAACAGGACTAACATAAAAAGTCTGCTTGGCATCTTAAGTGAAATGTGTCAACGCGCTATTAATCAAAAACTACTCACTGAAGATTATTTTGCTGAGGTTAAAGATACTTACAAAACACCTAAAAAATCAAAACAATTATCAGAAGTAGAGGATTACAAGTCATACACGTTAGAAGAGAGAGATTTAATTATCGAACACATGAGAAGTCATAAAAGAAACACGGTGTCTCATATGGCTGATTTAGTTGAGTTCCTATTCCTTACTGGTTGCAGACATGGTGAAGCTTTTGCCTTGAAGTGGAAAAATATCGACTTCGATAGAGGTTGGATAATTTTTAAAGAATCCTATGACTCATCAACAAAAATTACTAAGGGAACGAAAACAGATGTAGATAGATTATTCAAAATGCAAGGCATGAATAGGCTGATTAATTTACTCAAAAGATTGTATGGCGACGGAAAAGAATCGAGTGATTTAGTATTTAAGTCTCATACCGGAAAACAGGTAAATACCAGTATTTTAGACGCATCATGGAGAGAAAGCAGTTATGTCAAAAATGGTAAAACATACAGATATCCCGGCACTGTTACAGAATTAGACAATGAAGGTAAATTGCAATATCTCAAGCCATATTCAACTAGGCATACATTTATCAGCATTCAAGCTAATAATGGCGCTGATTTAAAGCTGTTAGCCGATAGTTGTGGTAACTCGGTTGATGTCATTATTGAGTATTACTTAGACACTAATCGTAATGCTACGTTGAAAGACATCTAAATCTATTTAGCTATCAAAAACTAAAAGAGAGTAGAAATACTCTCTTTTTTTATGTCTCTAGAACTGTTTTCTAGATTTGTTAAACAAATTTGTTTAACAAATTTCTACATAACCTCTCCCTACTCACTCAGAAGCTTATAAGCCTTCTCAAGTAAAATATGCGCCGTACCTAGTCTGATTAATTTCTCTTGGTCTATTCCGTCTTGCCCTTCTAATCTCCTGTCATCATCCAGAGAAAAATTAACTAGTCCCTTCTGTTCATCGGTAGGTGTATTCATCTGCTCAATTATCTTAGCTAAAGCTTCGATGCTAGCTAATCCAGGTGATTTTAAACCTTTACCTTGTCTGAACTGATTGATAGCTGTCTGGCAGAATGTCATCAGATAGATGATTCTATTTTTACTAAGTGTCGAGTTGACATTCTGCATCTGATAGCGACGGCACAAGTTACGCAACTTCCTATCGCTCAATGCTTCTAATTCTTCCCTTGTAAACATAAAATGGTACTGTCCATTTTCTAATAGTGGATTTGGTAGGTAAGAAGTTTTCCAGACACATTACCTACCAATTAAAAAGCCTATTCGATTGAAACCAATCGATTCAAGCCTTAGTTATATTTCTCAACAATGCCCAATCCTAAAGGAACACCCGAAAATTTAGAACCAGGAACAAGGAAAGGTCAGGAACCATTTACCGACCAACTTAGTTTTCGCGTGACTAGGGACATGAAGGAAGCAGTTAAAGCACAAGACGACCCTGCTCAGTTCTGTAGGGATGCAATACAAGAGAAACTGGACAGAAACAAGCCATCAGAAGGCTAGCTAGACCGTTGTAGACGTTTCCAGCGTAAAGGTTTACACCTTCCGGACTTAGACGGCAACAGTTAAACTTTTAGCAACTGGAGAGTCACCAAATAATAATGGTAGTTTTTACCATAAGCTCACCCACAAACTGTATTAACTGTGTGTAGTACAGTACAGTACACTTACTCAAGTAGAAATATTCATAAAAAAGCTAATTAAGAGCAAATAAGGCTTAATAAAGCAATAAAAAATTATTTAACACAGATTAAATCAAAATTAAGCAATATTACTCAGAATAACGCTGGTTTATAGTGGTAGTTCCAGTATCATAGAAATGGAATGTACCTTACAGAATTGCTCAAGGGGAGCCTGAATAAAGGCTCCTTGTTTATTTATGGGGATATAACGAATAGGGCTAAGAGTGGCGCTTAACTGACAGATAGCTAAAGTCATGTCTAAGAACTGTATCAAAGTGTGTGTAATACAATACAATACACTAGACACCATAGTACAAGTGTATTAAAATACGTATAATACAATACACTACAGATGGAAAGACATGGAAAGGTCAAACCAAAGAGTCACAAAAGAATCAGTCTGGAAAGTTGCCGATGAGCTATTTGCAAAAGGAGTGATAGTTACTCAAGAGAAGGTTAGAAAAGAGATTGGTTATGGTTCATATAGCACTATTGGTAAGTATCTGAAGGAATGGAAAGACAGAGAAGACAATGATGTTTCGGCAAAAAATTATCCTATGCCTGACTCAATTAAAAAGTTAATTGGAGACGGAGAAATAAGCCAGTTATTCTGGAATACTTTCTGTCAAAAATATGAACTAATATCTAACGATGAAAAAGTTGTTGAATTAGAAAAAGAAATTGAATCACTTCAAGAAAGGTTAGAAATATTAAACCAAAATGCTGCTAGGTTAGACGAAGTAAGAAGACTCTATAATGAACTTCTGAATAAGTCTGAAGAGAAGCAAGCTAAAATAGACAGCTTAGAATCTGACATGAAAGAAATGTTAAATGGAATGTCCGCAAGCTAGTAAAAACAGGAATTAAAAAATGAAAGCTAAAACATTATCGCCTGAACAACTTAAGCAACTAGCAGAAATTGAAAAAGAACTAGCTGAATTAAAACGTGAAAACAAGCAACAGATATCTTTGGTAAAGGATGTATTGCTAAATAGGCTATACTGCAATTAATCCATCTGTAAGCATTAATAAAACCTCATCTAGCAAAACAAGATGAGGTTATTATTTGTTGGTTTAAATGTCTTTAATATAACTATTTAGCTATATAAGAACTGTTAGCCTTTAGCTGTATCTCTGTTAGTAATATTTGTTAAACAAATTTGTTTAACAAGTTTAGAGATAACTATTACCACGACTTACACTAGCTTTTCACTAGTTACTTTCATGGCTTGTCGCAAGTCACCTATCAGTTGACCAACGTGTTTATAACGCTCCGAAGGTTGACCACTGGCTGACTTAGCTTTTGACTCATCTACTTTTGATTGATAGCTTTCAAGGATGGATTTAATCATCTCTAATTCACTGACTATATCCTCAGCTTGTTCACCAATAGTAGGTGGTAATCTGTAAACTTGTGTCTTTACTCCATCGCCCCACTTACCAGCCCTACCAGCGCCAGTTCTTTTCCCTCCATGAGTATGCTTAACCTTGACTAGTTCATAATCTGGATTAGCTTTCACTGCACTATCGCCAGCACTCTCTAATGAGTCACTTTCTAACTGGACAAGTAGCATGTCACCACTGGTAGAGTGCTTTAACTCCACTAGGTATTTATTCATTGATTCAACGTTGTAATGTACCCTCTAAATACCTTAACTTGATTTTGTAACAGAATCAAGACGTTTGAGATAACCATCCATAGTGGCGATGTTTAGCTTGTAGAGAAACTTGTTACACAAATTTGTCTAACAAATCCAGACATAAGCTTTATATGGCTATTTAGCAGGTGATTAGAATATATTCCCCATAGCAGATAACAAATAACTAAGCGCTAGTGGCATCACTACTAAAATGCTCACAATGCTTATCTGCTAATAGCTATAAATTTGATAAACAAGTTTGTGCAACAATTTTAGCTATAACCTCATTGATTGCAAGTAAGCAGTTATTGAGTCATACGGTTTTTAATGTCAGTCAAATTAGAAAATTACTAGACGTAAAAACCAACCAGAAAACCAGTACATCAGTACCAAAACAGGTTAATTACTAGAAAGTTAAGAGAAATATCGATATAATAGGCTGAAAGTATTGTTATTGCGTATACAATGCAAATTGTGATAAACTTGCAGACGCATCTTCAATTGGTAAATCCATTGCGACTGTTTGATGTCCTTGCGCTGCTAAATGAGGAATCAATAAATCCCAACACCAAGCGCCTTGAAAAGCACCATGAACTAAACAAAAAAGACTCATAGCAATTTGAATTAAGTGTGTTTATCTTCTATTTTACATCTTGCGTTGTAGTCAAAATAATTGCAGATAGATTAAAATATAACTTAGTTAACATAAAAAATGTATCTTTGTAGGTTGGGTTGAGGAACGAAACCCAACATTTTTCTAATTTTGTTGAGTTTGACTATGTTCAACCTAACCGACGATTATCAATAAGGGACATCCAATTTTTTAAATACCCAATCAATTTGTAGTGCGAGCATCTTGCTCGCTTTTGAACACCAGCGAGCAAGATGTTTGTCCTTCGGACACGCTACGCGAACGCACTACGGAATTTGGGTAATTTATTTTTTGTAATTCCCTAAGAGGAATTTAAATTTTAATTAACAATCTCAATCATAATTTATGACTAATACTATTCAGCAATTATCAGACAACCCAACAACTTACCGCAAATTACAAATTAACCACACCCGCAACAAACAGCAGGATCATACTGCTTTAATGGATAAAGCCACAGCACAGTTTAGCTATACAGATTGTCAACATGAATATTGGAATCCCGAAGAATTTTCTCTACTGTACGCTACGCCCTTATGGGAACAATCTACCCCACATCAGCGCGTGATTTTAAATCAACTTTATTGGGTAGCATATTATTCGCAAATTGTTTCTGCTGAAATCGCCACTATCTATTTTAATCAAACCAGCGCCGCCGGACTTTACGCTCAAGAAGATTTCCGCTTAATTTGCGATACCTTAGATTTAGAATCTGCTCAAGAAAGAGCGCATATTAACTCTTTTCGCACCATCGCTAAACAAGTTGAGCAAGCATTATTTGGCGAACATATCTTTACTTACCCCATGCGCGGCCCCTTTACAGAAACGATGGTTTATGCTGATACAAACGCCCTCAAAACTTGGTGGAAAAAAATCCAACTGCAATACTTTGGTTTGATTTCTGCTAATAATACATTTTTAGCATGTCAATATTTCACAGTCCGAGGAGTGCGGACGCTAAATGGTAAATTAGTGCAGCACAAACTCAGCAATTATTATCAAAAGCATCCGCAGCAAGACACTGCGCCTATCCCGGCGAAAATTTCTTATTATCACTTTTTAGATGAAAGCTTTCATTTTAATAGTTCGACAATCATCTCACACGATATCGTTATTCAACTCCCACCCCCGACAGCATTTGAGCGCTTAGTTGCTAATTTAGGCTTACTCGGATGTCAGCGCGATCATTTTCATTTCTCCGCAGCCATTAACGGGATTTTTTGGTACGATCCGGCGCTGTATAATCAAATTTATCGCGTATTGCGATCGCCAATTTTTTCTCTGAGCGATAAAGACGCCAAAGAAATGATGCGCCGTTGCTTTACAGAAGAGTCAGAAGGCTTACATCGCAGTTTTTCCACCCATCAAGAAGCAATGGCATCTTATAAAATATATGTAGAAAAACTCAATTATCTTTGGGAACGTAACCGCG
This sequence comes from Calothrix anomala FACHB-343, assembly GCF_014696435.1. Taxonomy (GTDB): domain Bacteria; phylum Cyanobacteriota; class Cyanobacteriia; order Cyanobacteriales; family Nostocaceae; genus Aulosira; species Aulosira anomala_A. The sequence goes on from NZ_JACJQG010000096.1 coordinate 17,346, forward strand.
AAATGTCACTCATGGGTGCTAATTCCATTCCTAGCTATTTAGCAACTCAACAAAGAGCATTTCAACGCTTTATACAGCATCAAAGTGAAAATTCGCCAGAATTTGCAGCCATGAATAGATAATTTAAAACAAGCTCAACCTTGAATATCAGCTATTAGAAGGATTACAAACAAGCGACACAAATCTTAATCTATATATTTGCTAAAACAAAAGTCATTTACATAAATTTTATCAGAAGATATGTCAGAGGCTATAACTGGACATTAAAGAGGTAAGGATCGTGCATAAAGAATATATGGAAGTTTTAGAAACATTAATCGATCAATTGACATTATCCGCAATTCTAGAAATGTCAGAGCGTATATGCCACAAAAAAGCCGAAAATATGAGAACCCATTGGCAAGATGAAGCCGCAGCAAAGCGTTGGGAAAAAGCCGCTAGACAGATAGAACAGATAAATATTGATGTTTAATTAATTAAGCAATATATTGTAGGGTTACGGCATCAATAAAACAACCATATACACCAAAAAATTCTTTTTGCCCTATCCCTACAATATCTCTTAACTAAACCATATTAAATTATAAATAATTTCCCAACTTGTAGGGGCAAGGCAGTGCCTTGCCCTGAACCTCGCAATATGTTGAGTATTTCTTATTTAAAGGATGTTAGCAAACCATTCTTCACAAAAATTTTTAATTGTCTGAATGTTGATCGTAAATAAAAGGGTTTAAGACCCCTACATCTATACGTAGTATCATTTTCATACGGGGATTTACACCCCTTATGAAAATGTCTTTAATTTTGAATTTTGAATTTTGAATTTTGAATTGTTAAATATGTCTGAACTTTGTAAAATATCCTTTCCCGGAACTGATTACCCTCCCCTAAATCTCCAACCTCACCAAAATTTATCCGAGCATTTAACCATTCAAAATTCACCTGTATTATTTGGTTGTCGCACTGGTATTTGCGGAACTTGTTTAATTGAAGCAAGTGGTGATATTCCTCCCCCTCAACCCGATGAACAAGAAATGCTAGATACATTGGCACCGAATAATCCCCATGCTCGATTAGCTTGTCAGCTTGAACTTACAACTAATGTTGAAATTCGGAAAATAGAATCATGAATTTGAATCAAACTTTTGCATAGTTCGTCTTTTTATTATCGCTCTCAACAATCCCTACTATTCACCATGCAATTTGCAGATTTTTGGTATATTGTCGCACTTAGCGAACAGCTACAACCTAACAAGGTACTAGCACGATCGCTTTTAGGCGAGTGGCTCGCAATATTTCGTGACGAAAATGGAAAAGCTGTGGCTTTGCGCGATCGCTGTTTGCATCGCAATAGTCGTCTGTCTACTGGTAAAGTATGTCAAGGTGCTTTGCAATGTCCTTATCATGGTTGGCTATACGATCGCAATGGTAAAGTCATAGCTGTACCTGCTGAAGGCGATGATTTTCAACCTTCTTTGCAGCGTCAAGCCAAGCGTTACCCTACCAAAGAACAGGATGGATATATATATGTGCGATTAGCCGATAACCCAAGGGAAGACTTTGCACCCTTTTCTATGCCTTATTATGGACAACCAGGTTGGGAAACAGTGCGGGTAATTAATCGGTTTGCGAATAACGTCACCAATTGCGCAGAGAATTTTATTGATATTCCCCACACGGCTTTTGTGCATCCTGGCGTATTTCGTACCTCTCGCCAGCAAAAGTTAGAAATGACTGTAGAACGGGAAAATGGTGCAGTTTTAGTAGAATATCGTCACGAAACTAGTAATTTAGGCTGGTATAGCCGTTTTCTGAATCGTCAAGGTACAGAAATTAAACATTGCGATCGCTTTTACATGCCCAATATTACCTCTGTAGAATATCAAATGGGAGCGAATCGCCATTTATTTATCACCAGTCAATCTATCCCCGAAAGCGATAACTCAACTCTGGTTTACACAGATGTTACGTATAATTACGGCATATGGAATAAGTTAGCGCGTCCCTTGGTATGTTGGACAGCGCAACATATTATCAGTCAGGATATTGATATTTTAAGCACTCAAGGTGAAGTGATTGGTAAATATGGCACACACTTTGCTAATACACCTGCGGATACAATTCATGTATTTGTCGAATCAATTCGAGATGCGATCGCGCGCGGCGAAGATCCGCAATTATTACCAAATAAATCGGTAAAAGTTACCTTTTGGGTTTAATTGGCAATTCGCATCAATTCCTGATATTGAATTGGTATAATTTGTCATTGGGCAATTGACTATTGACTCTGGACTATTCATAAATATAACCTTGGGTTATTCTGTAATTTGCATAATTACAAGCTCATGATTTCCTTATACACTACACCATCTATTTGGGGTCTACCAAGTATTAGTCCGGCTTGTATGAAACTAGAAACCTGGTTTCGGATAGCAAATATTTCCTATGAAACTTTGGTGTTGACAGCGAATGATATAGAATTAGCGCCTAAAGGCAAAATGCCCTTTATTAAATATCAAGGAAAGATAATAGGCGACTCGACTTTAATTATCGAGATGTTGAAGGAGAAAGAAGGAATAGATCTCGATAAAAGTTTAACTTCTACTGAGCGAGCTATTTCTCTTGCTTTTCGGCGGATGCTGAAAGAAAATACTTACTGGGGAATGGCTTATATTCGTTACAATGTAGAAGCAAATTGGCAAATCTATCAAGAAGTATTAGCTAATATGCTCTTTGGTGATACTCCCAAAGCAGAATGGGAACCCATAGTTGCAGAATTTGGTAATAGTACTCGCGCTCAGATATATACTCAAGGAATGGGTCGTCATACTAATGAGGAAATCTGCCAAATTATCTCTGCGGACTTTCAAGCACTATCTGATTTTCTAGCAGACAAACCATTTTTTATGGGAGCAGAAGCAACAACTTTAGATGCTACTGCTTATGCTTTTATAGGTAATACAATTAAACTTCCTTTGACGCATCCAATAATTGATAATGTGCGCAAAATGGATAATCTTTGTCAGCATTATGAACGAATGACGCAGCGATTTTATAGCGATCGCCTGGTGCCAGTGCCATGAATGATTGCGCATTTGTAAGTAAAATGAACTTTGGTGAGGTAGAACATAACAAAGTAGGGTGGGCATTGCCCACCGTATTAATACAGCGTATTTTAACGTACGCGCTTTCGGGCATGGCACTGCCATGCCCCTACGGTATTTGGCTTTGATTAAAGATTAAATTATTTATAATAAAATTGTACAGCAAGTATAAATACAGCGAATTGCATGGTGAGGTACAGATAATCGTTGATTGTAGGGGCATTGGCACTGCCATGCCCCGAAGCGTATACCTCATTTACCTGAAATATGCTGTAAGAAGTAGAAATTATTTAATAAAATATGCAAAACCTAGCACAAATTATAATTTTTATTGCTTTTATAGGATTACTTGGATGGACAATTAACAATCCATTTGAGAGAGAAAAGCTACAATTAAAAAGCCGAGAAGATTGGCTAATAGATGGGATAGGATTAACGATTCAAGGTATTTTCATTCCATTGTTACAAGCTACTCTAGTCTATTGGCTATATCATTATTTACTCCCCAATCTACAAGCAATTATTCAATTATCACCAATTATTAGTTTTATTATTAGTTTTATTATCGTAGATTATTTATATTATTGGAACCATCGGTTATTGCATAGTAAATTTTTCTGGTCATTGCATCAAGTACATCATACAGTAACGCAGATGGATGTATTAGGTACTTCTCGTAATACAGCTTGGACAAGTTTTCTCATCATTTATTTATGGATACATCCTTTATTTTTATATTTATTAGCAAACCCAACAGCTTATTTACTAGGAGTTAGCCTAACTTCTGCCCTAGATTTATGGCGACATAGCCGATTAATAATTTCTCCAAATAACTGGCTATATAAATTTATCTCTTCTTGGTTAATCCTCCCCCAGGATCATGCTTGGCATCATTGCAGTGAAATTTATAATTGCAACTATGGTGCAAATTTCAAATTGTGGGATAAATTACATAATACTTATTATGAAAGCGAAGAATTACCATCTATAATCGGAATTTCCACTTCATTAACCTTGAGTCAAAAACTTTTCTTCCCTTTTTCATGAAAGAAAGGCAGCACTTCGACAAGCTCAGTTACCGGGCAGATGGCAGAAGGAAATGAAAGATATGAAGAATAGACAGAACGCAGAGAATCAGGACTTACGCAAAAATTATCAAAAACCTTAATTTATCAAACCGCCAAGACGCCTTCCCGTTATCGTCTCGAAGAGAAGAACGCCAAGAATTCGTAGAGTATGCGTAAGTCCTAAGAATAACAAATGACAAATGACAAATGACTAATGACAAATTACAAATGACATTTTTAAGCACAATTCTCTTATTTTTTCCTACTTTTATATTAATTGTTATTGGCAGTGCAATCGTTTACCTGACTTATTCACCTAACGTTTTTAGTATTTTGTCGCTGTTATTTGCAATTTACGGATTGCCATTGCTAGTTTACCGCTTACATCAAGGGGCTTACCCTGTAAAAGAGGGTATTAGTTATCTACGTGGTAAAGAATATAGCCCTTGGTGGGGTAGTCATCAAATTCAGGTGATTTACATTACAATTCCGGTTTTTGAAGCGATATTGCGGCTAATTCCGGGAGTATTTTCTTGTTGGTTGCGGTTGTGGGGTGCAAAAGTGGGGCGAGATGTTTACTGGACACCAGGATTAGAGATTGCCGATCGCGGTTTAATAGAAATAGGCGATCGCGTAGTTATCGGACATCGTGTAGGTATAGTTTCCCATGTCATCAAACCCCGCAAGCAGAATTTAATGTTGTATGTCAAAAAAGTCAAAATTGGTAATGATGCGTTTGTCGGCGCTGGAAGTGTTCTCTCTCCTGGTGTAGTCATCAGCGATGGTGCATTTGTTCCATCTGCAACTCACCTTTATCCGAATCATCACGTGTAATCTTTAGTAACCAAAGCAAACCTAAGACATCAAGTAAAAATAAGTAGTGCGAGCATCTTGCTCGCGCGGGCAAGATGCCCACACTACAAATATTAAATTGTTCAACTGATTTTTACACGACTCCTAAGCTAATGCGCGTCTAAATTGCATAACTACTAATAAGGGCTGTCAACTGTCAACTGTCAACTGTCAACTGTTAACTGTCAACTGTTAACTGTCAACTGTCAACTGTCAACTGTCAACTGTCAACAGCCCTGACGATAGATTGTGCAACTTAAAAGCAGAATAGCTTATCTCCACAAAAGCTAAGTGGCGTTTTCCGAAAATCACTCTGCACCTATGTATTTATATTTAGTGCAAATGACTTGCTAATTCGATTTTATCCTTTAGCTATTAAATATCTTCTGGAGAATTTATGAGTGTTAAAACAAAGTTGACAGCAGTATTACTGACTGTTGGCACAATTATGAGTACAGTATTACCTGCAATGGCTCGTCCAGCAAACTTAACAACTGATAGTAATTTGCGCACAAGTGCATCTTTAACAGCAACTGTGGCGGATGTTTTACCATTAGGTAGTGCTGTAGAGGTTTTAAATATTACCGTAGGCGATGATGGCGATTACTGGTATTACGTACAACCAAACAGGGGAAGGAGCCTTAAGGGTTGGATACGTAGCGATTTAGTCAAGTTTCAGCCGAGTAATAAGCGCTATGCAACCATAGCTGGGGAGCGCGGATATACAATTAATGTGCGCTCCTCTCCCAGCTTAAATAGTAAAGTTCTCTACAGTGCAGTATCCGGCGATTTGGTAACAGTAGAAGATTCTTTCCAAAAAGCAGGGCAATATCGTTGGTATCGCATCAAATTCTCTAATAACGTTACTGGTTGGGTGCGAGAAGACTTGCTCTCAATCTGGCCACAAGGATGTATTATCACCTGTCCTACACATTAACCCATGCCCAATGCCCCATGCCCCATGCCCATTTTTAAAGTTTTACGAAATGACAATGACGAATCCTGGATCTATTGAGTATTGATCGATCAATTACTACTCCTTTGCTAAGGAGATACTATGTCATTGCAATCTGGATTAGATGCCTTTAATCAAGGACGTTATTCCGAAGCTGTTCAAATCCTTGAACAAGTCTGTCGGAATGCGGTTGATCAAAATTCTTCCGATTATTTGTCAGCCCAAATGTGGTTGATGAAAGCTTATCAAGGGACAGGCGAACTCGAAAAAGCCGCAGTCTTGCATCGCAAATTGTTGATGAGTGAAAATTCCCAAGTTCGCAGTTGGGCGGAACAAGCGGGAAAATCTCTGACGCAACCACCAGCAACCCCCTCTCATGCTATCCAAAAAGCTGGGCGTGCGGCTACGGCTGGTGCAAAATTAGCAATGGGTGGTGTCGGCGGAAGTTTGGTATTAGCTTCTGGCGTCACCATGACATTGCTGTTTGGGATGGTGTTAGCTTTAGGTTTGAGTTTAGTATTTATTTTAGGTAGCGACGATCCACTACAAGGATTAGCGATCGCTCTTACCATCACTATAGTTTTTAATCTCGCGGCTTTCTTCCTCTCGCCTTTCCTGATGGACTTAACCCAAGGTTGGCTTTACCATACCCGTTGGGTAGATTTAGCCGAAATTGAAAGCCAAAGTCCGGAAACAGCAAGAGTAATACAGCAAGTCTGCGAACAAAAGAAAATCAAGACCCCAAGACTAGGTATTATCGACGACCAAAACCCCACCGCTTTTACCTACGGCTCTTTACCCAATAGCGCCCGGTTAGTAGTTAGTCAGGGACTTTTTACTTATTTAGACGATGATGAAATTGCTACCGTCTACGCTCACGAATTAGGGCACATTGTCCACTGGGACTTTGCCGTGATGACAGTAGCTTCTACCTTAGTGCAAATTTGCTACCTAATTTACAGCACAGCGAGGACATTTGGTCGTGGTGGTGGCGATAGCAAAATCAAAGACGCCATGCAAACTGCGGCTCTCGTTGCTTATGTCTTCTATATAGTCGGTACTTACCTCATACTATATCTCTCCCGTACCAGAGAATACTTTGCTGACCACTTCGCTGCGGAAACTACTGGTAATCCCAATGCCTTATCCCGCGCTTTGGTAAAAATTGCCTATGGGATTTTAGAAGAAGGTTCCCGCACCCAAGAACCCAGCCGATTAATTGAAGGAACCCGCGCCTTAGGCATTTATGACCCGAAAGCAGCAGCTTCCACCGGTACAGCTTACCGCATTGCTAGCGATACCCAAAAAATCGGTCGCGTCTTTTTGTGGGATATGTTTAACCCCTGGGCTTGGTGGATGGAGTTAAATTCTACACACCCACTCACAGGTAAACGAGTCCGCGCCTTGAGTACCTATGCAGAACAGTTGGGTTTACCAATTGAGTTTGATATGGGGCGAGTCATTGGTGAAGGTAAGAGTCTGAGTAAAAAACGGCTTTACGGCAATTTCTTTTTAGATGTAGTGCTGTATGGTGCGGAAACTATTGGTTTCTTAGTGGGCTTGGTCATCAGCATTATGATGTTATCTAGTTCCTCCCATGTCGGTTTGGTCTTTGGCGCACCATTCATCGGCTTGGGTGTGGGAATTATCGTTAAAGCTTTGGTGATGTTCCCCGACTACAAACAAGCACCGGAAACCGATATTCTCACTTTAATGTCAGACCCCTACGCTAGTCCGTTACGCGGTCAACCTGCAAAATTAGAAGGACAACTCATCGGACGTGGTGACGCAGGTTATAAATTTGGTTCCGATTTAAAAATTCAAGACCGTAGCGGCATGTTATATCTGCACTACGCCTCACGCTTTGGCCCCATTGGTAATTTTCTGTTTGGGATGAAGCGCGTCCAAAGCTTGATAGGCGAACAAGTAGGGGCTGTGGGTTGGTTCCGTCGCGGCGTTGCACCTTGGATGGATTTGATTAATCTCCAAAGTGAAAACGGTACGGTTGTTAATAGTTACCACCGCTTCTGGTCATTTATACTGGGTGGCGGGGCAGTTATTTTAGGATTGGCCTTGACGATATTTGCAAGTAGCAGTTAGCCTGTTCGCAGAGCATTTCTAATTTATCCAAGCTGTAATTTAATAGGGGTGGTGAATCACTACCCCTGTTTTTTGTTGGTTGGTCATTGGTCATTGGTCATTGGTCATTTGTCATTTGTCATTTGTCATTGGTCATCCCTTCAGCTTCTCTTCTCCCAAGGGGAGACGCTGCGCGAACGCTCAGGGTGAATTGTCATTTCTCCTTGTCGCCCTTGTCCTCCTTGTCCTCGTTCCCTTCTAGCCCCTAGAACACCATTTTTGTTTCCAGTCAACAGTCAACCGTCAACAGTCAACAACTTAGTACCACCTATGTGATATTTGTTATGGCTTGGGAATGATAGATAGATACTACATACAACCCAAAGAAGTACCAATGATAAATGCGATCGCTCGTAGATTCCGCCAATTCATGGTCGGCTGGAAAAGCCAGATTACCTATTTTTACAGAGGTTACAGTAAAAATAACAGCAGAAGTTCCCCTCAAGGACGCATTTGGCTGAGATTAATCGGCGGTGTGATGGCGTTATTGCTAGCGCTATCTTTCATCCATCCAGGAATAGCCGAAGAAGCACAACCAGCAGCAACCAATAATAATAATTCCTTCCTCGTTGCCACCAGGGTAATTCCACCCTTTGTAATTTCGGAAAATAATCAACTATCCGGCTTTAGTATTGACCTGTGGCGCAGCATTGCTAACAAAATAGGGATAAAATCGGAATTTGTTGAATATTCTACCGTAGCAGATTTACTTTCTGCGGTGAAAGATAGCAAAGCCAATGCGGGTATTGCGGCTATCTCCATTACCGCCGAAAGACAGGAGAACTTTGATTTCTCCTTACCCATGTTTGCAGGTGGGTTGCAAATCATGGTAAGACCCCCAGAAGCCAATGGTGGTGCTTTTGCTAACATTTTGCAATTGATATTTTCTCCTACCCTATTTCAAGTAGTTGGTGTAGCCTTGCTGCTGATTGTCGTCGCCGCCCATATCATTTGGCTATCAGAACGCAATCATAAAGAAGGAATGATCGATAAATCATACTTCCCCGGAATTTTTAAAGCTTGTTGGTGGGCAGCCGCAACCTTAGCAACTCAAGCCGACGAAATGCCCAAAGGTGTAATTGGGCGGGTAATAGCAATTATCTGGATGTTTATCGGCGTTCTTTTTGTTGCCTATTTTACAGCCGCCGCTACGACATCTCTCACCGTACAGCAACTTCAGGGCGATATCAAGAGTGTAGACGACTTACCGGGTAAGTTAGTCGCAACCACTGCTGGTAGCACCGCCGCCAAATATCTGCGCGAACAAAAAATTCCCGTCCTCGAAGTGCCCAAGATTGAGCAAGCTTATGAGGCTTTACAAAACAAAAAAGCTGATGCTGTAGTCTTTGATGCGCCCGTACTGTTGTTTTATGCTGCCAATCAAGGGCACGGTAAAGTAGAGATAGTAGGTAGCGTTTTCCGGGAAGAAAACTACGGTATTGTCCTCCCGAATAACAGCTCCTACCGCAAACAAATCAATAGTGCATTGTTGAGCCTCAGAGAAGATGGCACATATCAATCGCTTTATGATAAGTGGTTTGAGGTGAAGAAGTCGTAATTGGGCATGGGGCATGGGGCATTGGGAAACAGTCAACAGTCAACCGTCAACAGTCAACCGTCAACAGTCAACCGTCAACAACCTACCCCCTCCCTCCTCACCCTTCCTTTGCAATTTGCGCCTTTGCTTGTTGCCACAAAGTTTCTAATTCAGCCAAAGTGTAATCCGAAAGGGGGCGGTCAACAACTGCCTCCATTTTTTGTAACCTTTGGATAAATCGTTGATTTGTGCCTTGCAAACCGACGCTGGGATCGAGATTATGCCAACGGGCTAGTTGCAGAGTGGCAAAGAGTAAATCGCCTAATTCTGCTTGTTGGGCTTCTGGGGTTTCTTCGGCTAAAGCTTTTTGAAATTCGGCTAACTCTTCATGAAACTTATCCCACACCCCCTCAATATTTTCCCACTCAAAGCCCACAGCCGCCGCTTTTTGGGAAATCTTCATTGCTGCCATTAATGGGGGAAGGGTGCGCCCATAACGACTGAGTTTAGCGGTGAGTTTTTGATTTTCTGGGGACGGTTCGCCCTTTTCAGCAGCTTTGATTTCCTCCCAGTTTTGCCGCACTTCATCCACACTCGCTACTTCCACATCACCAAATACATGGGGATGACGGCGAATTAATTTTTGGGTAATCCCTTCAGCAATTTCTTTAAGAGAAAATTGTCCCGATTCACTGGCGATTTGGGCTTGCAAGACTACTTGTAATAGTAAATCACCTAATTCCTCTGCGATCGCCTTTTGGTCACCACTCTTAATTGCATCCACCACCTCATAAGCTTCCTCAATCACATAGGGTGTCAGACTTTCCGGCGTTTGTGCCAAATCCCAAGGACACCCACCATTAGGCGATCGCAATTTTGCCACCACCTCAATTAATTCTTGTAATGCTGCTAAGTTTTGGTTCATAGTCAATAGTCAATAGTCATTTGTCAATAGTCAATAGTCATTTGTCATTTGTCTTCCTTGTCCTCCTTGTCCCCCCTGTCCCCCTTGTCCCCCTACCCCCCGCACCCTGCCCCCCTGCCCGATACGGTTTACGTTTCTTCATTTTGCCACTTGGCAACAACGCCTGAATGCCTTGTTTTTTGACTCGCTTGTATGCAGAATTGCCCCAATCGCTGAGGGAATGGCTCATAGCGCCGAGTTCCATACCTAAGAATAAGGCGAGAAATTCAGTGCTGTAACTGGTGAGCGATCGCTTGACTGTACTGCCGACATGTTGCCAGCTAAAGACGATATTCCCTAGCTTTTCGGCAATGATTAAAATAAAAATGGCCGCGATCGCAATTAAGCAACTCAGATAAACGACTCGTAGCGTCGTGCCAATAATCGGCCCGTGGGATAAAAAGGAGCGATGCCGCAAACTTTTTTGATAGGGTAGCCAAATCCAGCGCAAGAAACCCCAGCGTTGGTATTGAATTGAGTAAATATCTAAATCCGGGCCGAACATCAGCCCCCCAAACAAAAACCCGCCGGCAACAAATAAGGTCACATTGCTACTGCCAGTCTGCCAGAAAGTCACCCCCGCCACAAACGGCAGAGCATACAGCGTAATGCTATCGTGGGTTCGACCAGAGGGCATTTTAAGGTTCTCAAAAAATTTTTTCTCAAAAATACTAGCGCGATTCAAAATCTTTTGCTATATTATATAAACGTGAGCGCAAACGGGCGGTTAGCTCAGTTGGTAGAGCGCCTGCCTTACAAGCAGGATGTCATCAGTTCGAGTCTGGTACTGCCCACTCACAAAAGCCGCTAATTTAGCGGCTTTTTTGTGCCTTTACCCATAAGCTTGCCGTTACGGCAAGCTTATGGTTTTAATAAGGATCGGCAAGGTTATGCTTCTAGCTTTATAAGCTGTCATTGTTAAAACTATAACAGCTTAGAACCAAACTTTTGTCGTGCATCATTAAAAGCACGACGTACTTGCTTATATCTAAAACACCCCGGATTTGTCATTAATTGACAAGCGCGAGCTTCTGTTGGATAGACACCCTGAGCATTCAAGCTAAGGACAATCTCTCTAACCTCGCTACAAAGTTTCTCTATGCTTTTGAGGCGACAAGCTTTATTGTAATCACGACATTTAGCAGAAATAGCACTACACAAATCTGGAAAATGTCTAGAAATAGTTTTGTTATGATGACCTAAACGCTTTGCAACTTCTTCCATTGTTGGTGGCGGTTCTTCACTACCTGCAAGTATGGCTAATAAAGCATCTCTTACTTGATTTTGCTCGAAAGCTTTTGGAGATACTCTTGGTGTGCGAGAAAGTTGGAGATACTTCTGCGAGATTTTTGTAAAAGATTTATTGACTAGATTTTTTGGAGCAAGAAATTCTACCAAGGATATCTCTAATTCGTAACAAATCTTCAGAAGTATATTTAACTCTGGCAAGGTTTTAGTAGATTGCCACATCCACAAACTATTTTTTGGTACTCCAATAAGACGAGAAAATGCAGCTGCATTATTTTCTGCAACTTTATCAATAACTAAATTTAATGATTTTGTAATATTTTCCTTGGACGGGGGAGATTCAAAGCTTTGAGCAGATGAAATCAACTCTCCTACAACATTGGCAGTCCAAGACTGCCACTCCAAATGTAATTTTATTGATACTTCACCATCTCTAAATGTCTTAAGGCATTGATTTATGCCTAACCACTCTCCACACTTTGAACAGTAACCAGGTCTTGAGTACCAGTTTAATAAAAGTGATTGATGATTGCAGTGAGGGCAAACCTCAATCAAGGGTTTTTGATGCTGAGGGCAAATTTTAATTAATTTGATTGTCCAAAGCAATTGCTCATAAACTACTTGCCCATTTTGGTATTGCTCTTGGTAACAAATTGGACACCAAGCTTTTTTAGTGCGAAATAAATTGCGTGGAGTCAAAATGTCTGACCAAAACAGCATGGTTAAAAAACGCAAGTCATCTCTAAGCGTCAATTTTGTAACACTTGAACTAAATCTGCTGCCATCTCTCCCATGCCATTTAACGCTTGACTACGATTGAAGATTTCACGAAAACCTCGATTAGCTCCATTTTGGAAATATAGTTTATTGACCAGTGGAGCAATTTCTCTAGTCATTAAGATACCTGGAAGAACTCCATGCAACTCTGCTATGCGTGCGATATAACCTGTTAAACTCTCTATGTAAGGTGTACTCAGACCTACAGGTTGAGGTTGATACAGGCGACTACGTTGTGGAATTAATGGCTTTTCCAAATCCCAAGATTCGTATGTTTCTAATGCACTAGCTAACATCTTGTTGCACTCCGATGGGATCTCTTTTAGGTTTGCGTTTGCCAACCTTTCCTGGCGGACGAGTAGATTTTGGGTTTTCTTCAGGTAGTGCGATTGATTTTGTTCCAAGTCCTAATGCAGAGCGTAAGTTTTGTATATCTGTTTCCGTTTCAGATAATTGTCGTTCGCCTTCTTGAATGTCTTTGAACATTCTCTGGCATTGAGCAACTGACCAAGCGCGTTTTTGTAAATCTTTGAGAGTGATTGTTGTTGCTTCTCGATCCAAAGCATCTTTAAGAACGCGCCTCAGCCAATCTTTCAGTATGCCAACACATCCTAAAGTACGTTCATAAAAATATTCCCAATGAGTAACTAAATTTGGAGTTTCTGCTAGTGGCATATGCTGTTGAAAAGTTAACAACACACTCTTAAAACCTTCCTTCCGTACCCAGCACTGTCACAATCGGTTATTACTGAGGTTGATTCATCAATAGAGAATAAAAGAACACATTAAATGAGTAAAAAAGATATTTTAAGAAGT
>NZ_JACJQG010000097.1 GCF_014696435.1 Calothrix anomala FACHB-343
GCCCCCTGCCCCCTGCCCAATAATAGCCACCAAACTGGTTTAAAATTATTTACACTGGTCTAATCCAACAGTGGCTGTTAAGAAGCTTCTGATAGACCTAGTTTACCTTTAATGCCTCCGGCAATTGGTGAACGTAAAACTCAAATACCTGATTTTTAGGCGTAGCGAACATCAGATTAGCGTCATCAAGTCTAATCTATGGAGCAAACCAAAAAACAGGCAAGCTAAAGGCTAACCTTTAGCATCCGCCGCAATCGACTGAATGCAAGCAAGTTGAACGGCAATAAGTATCACATCAATCATTCGCTAAGGAGAATCACACCAATGGGTGGCGAAATTTTGAATACAGCATTGTTGGCTTTCAGTTTAATCTTCGTAGGTTGGGGCATAGGCACTTTATTACTGAAAATTCAGGGTGCAGAAGAAGAATAACTCTGCTAACCAATAGATTTTCACTCGCCAGAGGTGTTTATATCTCTGGCAATATAGCTTGTCCGGTTTTCGGACAAAGCTTTTTTTACATATAACTTGTATAAATTATGAAAATAAATGTAAACTTTTGTTTAGGCGATCGTTCTGTTAAAATTCCTGTCATATAAATTAAAAAAAATTTACAACCCTCATGACATTATTAATCGTCGGTGCCACTGGCACCTTAGGAAGACAAGTGGCTCGTCGTGCTATCGATGAGGGGTATAAGGTACGCTGTCTTGTCCGGAGTACTAAAAAAGCTGCTTTCCTCAAAGAATGGGGTGCAGAACTTGTATTAGGAGATTTATGTTACCCGCAAACCCTTCCTGGCGCACTTGAAGGCGTCACTGCAGTCATTGATGCGGCTACATCTCGTCCCACAGATTCACTCAGCATTAAACAAGTAGATTGGGACGGTAAAGTCAGCCTCATCCAAGCAGCCAAAGCAGCAGGTGTAGAGCGCTTTATTTTCTTTTCCATCCTCGAAGCCGATAAATATCCAGAAGTACCTTTAATGGAAATTAAGCGGTGTACAGAGTTGTTTTTAGCCGAATCTGGATTAAATTACACCATCTTACGCCTAGCTGGCTTTATGCAAGGGTTAATCGGTCAATATGGAATTCCGATTTTAGAAAATCAGCCAGTGTGGGTAACCGGTGAATCGTCACCTGTAGCTTACATGGATACTCTAGATATAGCTAAATTTGCCATCAAGGCATTAAATGTACCAGAAACCCAAAAGCAAACCTTCCCCGTAGTTGGTACTCGCCCTTGGAGTGCAGAAGAAATCATTAAAGTGTGCGAACGCCTTTCTGGTAAAGAAGCTAGAGTCACGCGGATGCCAATCAATTTACTACGGACAGTGCGGCGTTGCCTGAGATTTTTCCAATGGGGATGGAATGTAGCCGACAGATTAGCATTTACAGAAGTATTAGCCAGTGGTAAACCCTTAAATGCCTCAATGGATGAGGTATACCAAGTTTTCGGGTTAGATCCTCAACAAACAACTACCCTAGAAAGCTACCTGCAAGAGTACTTCAGCCGAATTATGAAAAAACTTAAAGAGCTGGACTACGAAAAAAATAAAGCTAAAAAGCAGAAATCTAATAAAAAATCACCATTTAAACAACCTGCAAAAATTAATGGTCAAGAGTCAAGGGTTAATGGTCAATAGTCAATGGTCAATGGTCAATGGTCAATGGTCATTAGTCAATAATCAATAAATTATCAACAGTGGACTATTGACTCTGGACTTTTGACTTTTGACCCCAAACACATGACTACGTTGTCAAAAATGTGTAAGGATTAGCATAATACAGAGCGTCGCCTAAACTTGGATATTTGAATGTGCCGAAAGCAGGCATTATCTACAATGACCTTAAACCGATAGCGAGTCGCATTGCTATCGAACTCAAAGACAAACTAACCGCAGCCGGTTGGAATGTATGCATCACAACTAGTATCGGTGGTATATTGGGCTACTCTAATCCAGAAAGTCCTGTATGTCACACCCCACTCGACGGTCTTACACCGCCAGGGTTTGACTCAGAAATGAAATTTGCTGTGGTATTAGGTGGAGACGGTACTGTTTTAGCAGCGTCTCGCCAAGTAGCCCCCTGTGGAATTCCCCTATTAACAGTGAATACTGGACACATGGGGTTTTTAACAGAAGCTTACCTCAATCAATTGCCGCAAGCAATTGAACAGGTGATGGCGGGTAACTATGAAATTGAAGAACGAGCCATGCTCGCCGTCAAAGTGCTACGGGGAGAATCGATACTTTGGGAAGCATTGTGTCTCAATGAAATGGTACTCCATCGAGAACCATTGACCTCTATGTGCCATTTTGAAATTGCCGTAGGGCGTCATGCAGCAGTTGACATTGCAGCTGATGGTGTAATTGTTTCTACACCAACTGGTTCTACCGCTTATTCTTTAAGTGCTGGTGGCCCTGTCGTCACCCCTGGCGTACCAGTGTTACAGCTCGTACCCATTTGTCCCCATTCCCTAGCTTCTAGGGCTTTAGTGTTTCCCGACAGCGAACCAGTTAACATCTACCCAGTCAATATACCCCGGTTAGTGATGGTAGTAGATGGTAATGGGGGATGTTATGTATTCCCAGAGGATCGGGTATATTTAGAGCGATCGCAATATAGCGTCCGATTTATTCGCCTCCAACCACCAGAATTCTTTCGGATTTTGCGAGAAAAATTGGGTTGGGGTTTACCCCATATTGCCAAACCCACTTCGGTAGAATTACCTTAGATAGTCATTAGTCATTAGTCATTAGTCATTGGTCATTAGTCCAAAACTGTAACCTATGGCTTATGACTGGTGACTTTTGGTTTTTTTGGTGATTTCCTTCCAGATTTGAATTATGAATGGTGAATTATGAATGATGAAATTACCCTAAAAATAAATTTAGGGAACAAGAATCAGAATTCTTCGCCATATTGTCTGTATTAGAGATAATTAGGTGTAACAGTTAGGGAAAGTTTCATGAGCTTTCCGCCTTTGTGGCTATTAATAATAGAGGTATCTGCCAAAATTATTGAGAATTCATTATTCATAATTCATTATTTATAATTCAACCTTGCAATATTCTTATGACAGCTGCTCATAGTCCTTGTGTTTTAGTTATTGAAACCGATGAAAGCCTAGCTAATCAGCTTTCTTTTGATTTACAAGAAGCTGGCTACGATTCGATTTTGGCACACGATGCCGTTAGTGGTTTACAATACAGTCGCGATCGCCAACCTGCTTTAATTGTTCTCGATCGCATGTTAGCAGGCGAATCAGGACTTTCACTGTGTAAAAATCTCCGAAACGCTGGTATGCGCTCCCCTGTACTAGTGCTGATGGCACGAGATACAGTAGACGATCGCGTCGCTTGTTTAGAAGCTGGAGCCGATGACTATATTCTTAAGCCTTACCGTTCCGAAGACTTTTTAAAGCTAATTCGTCTCTATTTAAAACCAGATGTAGACACCACAGAACAGTTACGCTTTGGCGATTTGGTTTTAGATATAGGTACTCGTCGCGCCATATACAACGGACGCATCATCGACTTAACCATGAAAGAATTTGAACTTCTCAAGTTCTTAATGGAACATCCCAGAGAAGTATTAACCCGCGAGCAAATTCTGGAAAATGTCTGGGGTTACGACTTTATGGGAGAATCAAACGTCATAGAAGTCTACATTCGCTACCTACGCCTGAAAATTGAAGAAGAAGGGCAAAAACGCCTAATTCAAACAGTACGTGGTGTAGGCTACGTCTTAAGAGAATCTTAAAAATTTATCTCAGGACTTAGCAAGATTACAGCCTAATTATGTAACCGTCCCACCCTTAAACAAGGTGGGATTGTTAATTGTTGACTGTTGACTGTTGACGGCATAGCCAATGCCCAATGCCCAATACCCCATTTTCACAGTACAATCGAAATCCAAATCACAAAATTGGTAATTTTATGTTGCGCGGACTAAGTTTATTTTCTATCTTGCTGAGTGTTTTGCTCATGGGTTGTTCTCCACCAACTACAGCTAAACCACCTACCAACACATCCGAGTCTCAAACTTTAACACCAGTATCTGCTGGGCAAAAACTGCCGATTACGGCTGAGGCTATTGTGCCCAATGGCACCAAAATTCAGTTAGAAGTGGCAAAGACTCCTAAGCAGCAAGAAATCGGCTTAATGAATCGGACATCTTTACCAGATAACCAGGGGATGTTGTTCAAGTTTCCTTCACCACAGCCAGTTCGCTTTTGGATGAAGAATACGCTGATTCCCTTAGATATGGTGTTCATTCATAATGGCGTTGTTAAATATATTCAAACTTCTGCCCCTCCTTGTACTAAAGACCCCTGCCCTACTTATGGCCCTGATACCTCTATTGATACCGTAATTGAACTGCGCTCTGGTAGAAGTTCGGAATTAGGATTAAAAGTTGGTAATAGTATCAAAATTAATTATTTTTAGTTAGTGTTATTACTTACAACTGCACAATTAGTGAGATGTTTCACTGATTGTGAAATCTTGATAAAGAATGTAGATGTAAAAAATATTACGTCATATAGTATAATATGCTATCACTCAGCGACTATTGAAAATATCACCAAACATTGGAAGGTCTTATGTCTCCACAGCAGAACCAGACCTGTGAAGTTTATCCGTTAAAGATCATCCTTTTGGTGTAGGTGTAAATAGTCGCTCATAAGAGACTATTAACTAAGGAATTTTGATTACTACATGTGTAATTAAAGAAGCTGCTATAGTTACTAGAAATTCAACTTATTGACCTGAGCTAAATGCTACTTGAACAGCAATCAAGCAAGTAGCTTGGGAGTTTCAAATTTAACTTTCCTGCGATCGGGGCAATTTCTTTAAAGTAAATTTAGACAAAATTTGCTGTGGAATTTCAGTATTAATGTCATAGTGACAGATAAGATACTGGCTACTGGTTAAGGAGAAATGGTGAACCAATATATGACAATACACTCTGCACAAGGAGGTGAGATACAAATGTCACCATCAAAGTATTCTCGACTGATTCATTTTTTGCAAGAAGATTTGGCAATTTCTACAGCGTCTTTAGCTGTGGCGTTACGACATCGCGAACAAGACCCAGGCCCTTTACCCATGATTCTTTGGCAATATGGTTTAATTACCCTAGAGCAACTAGAAAAGATTTATGATTGGTTGGAGACGGCATAGATATAAACAGCTCGTAGGAGGATTGAGAGATGTCAAATCTGCTATGTCTGTTACCAAAGCTGATAAATAAAAAAACAAAATTTTACCTTAATTATTTTTGGCAATTTAAATTTAAAAAGCGAGTTAAATCTTTAACTCGCTTTTTTGATTTGGTGCAGTTTTTGAACTGTCAGTCTGTAGCCAAGCTAACAATTCTCACTTTACACAAATAATTTTCTAGAAATAAACCAAACTATTTGATATGGCTGTTGACTGTTGACTGTTGACTGTTGACTGTTGACTGTTGACTGTTGACTGGTAAATAGCCTGGAAACCCCTACCAGTGACCAATGTAAGGGCGGGTTCACACATATCTTCGTCGATCAACGATGATCTAAATAAACCCGCCCCTACTGACAAATGACCAATGACAAATGACCAATGACAATTATTTTAATATTTTGGGAATTAGATATATTTTGATGCCAAAAATTACTGTATTCTAAGAAAGAATACAGTAAAGGAAGATATCCAGAGTTTTTATTCGGGAGCAACAGCTTTTTCTGTTTGGTGGTTGATTGACCAACGATAGTCAATCGGAACAGAGGAAAACTGGCAAATCTCTTCCAGGTGCTTTTGTTGGACAGCTGCTTTACGCAGAGTAATAATTAGCTGATTCACCTGATGACGCAAATCCGGGTTTTGACTTACTGCTGACATTGTTTGTCTCTCTAAGAGTTGCAGTATAAGTTCGTAGTGGATAGGTGATGGCAGAGGAATTTGCTCCATGAAGTTAATTTGCTTTTTCAAATAGGGGATTGTGGGAGAAGCGAAGATTTTTGGGCAATAACTAAATTGTTACATATGCAACCAGTATTTGCTAAACCCTGAGATAGATTCAGTGATAAAAGCTATAAAGATTTAGCAAAGAGATTGGTAATAGCTAACTGTGGATCTACTTGTTTGACTAATGACTCACCAATGAGTACAGCCGATGCACCTGCGGTTGATACTAAATTCAAATCCTCTGCTGTATGTAATCCTGACTCGCTGACAACTAAGATGTTCCGTTCTTGTAACTGCTGACCTCTGGTTGCGAGTAATTCACAAGTTGTTTGTAAGTTTACAGAAAAATCTTCTAAGTTGCGGTTGTTAATTCCGACTAAAGTGATGCCATCTAAGGCTAACACGCGGTCAAGTTCTGCGAGACTATGGACTTCGATTAATGCTGCCATTTTGAGAGAATTGGCAATTTTGACGAAATACTGCAAATCTTGGTCGCTAAGTATAGCCGCAATTAATAAAACTGCATCTGCCCCCCGAATCCGTGCCAAATACATCTGATAGGGATAGATGATAAACTCTTTACATAATAAAGGTAAGTCTACGACGCTACGCACCTTGGCTAAATTATCAAAGCTACCTTGAAAGAACTTTTCATCTGTAAGTACAGACAAGCAACTAGCACCACCTTGTTGATAAGCAAGTGCGATCGCAATTGGGTCAAAATCTTCCCGTAAAACTCCCTTACTTGGCGAAGCTTTTTTTACTTCGGCAATTAACGCTGGTTTTGTCTTCCCTTGTTTTAACGCCCCTACAAAATCACGGGTAGGTGCGGCGGTGAGTGCTTGCTTTTGCAATTCCCTTAAAGGCACTTTTTCCCGCATTTTCTCAACTTCTATTTCTTTATGCCAGACAATTTCTTCCAAAATATTGTTTGGCTCTGCGCCAGGAACAGCCACCTGATAACTTAAATAGGAAATTGAAACAGGTGTACTCGGTGCGACACGACGGATTTGCATAATAGTCAATAGTCAATGGTCAATGGTCAAGGGTCAATGGTCAATGGTCAATGGTCAATGGTCAAGGGTCAATGGTCAATGGTCAATGGTCAACAGTGTGAATTTGTAACTATAAACTGTTGACTTTGGACTATTGACTTTGGACTTTAGACTATTGACCCTTGACTCTTAAATTAATGCACGATCGCTCTTTTGTAAGCTTCATCCAAAACTTCGGAAAGTGTCGGATGAGCGTGGACTAAATGGGCGAGGGTGTTTACAGATTGGCGTTGCGCTACGGCGGCTGAGGCTTCATGGATGATGTCTGAGGCGTGTAGTCCAAAGATGTGGACGCCTAAGACTTCTCCGGTATCTTGGCGATATATCACCTTGGCAATCCCGTCGGCTTCGTTTTCTGCTAAGGCTTTAGAATTACCTTTGAAATAACTCTTGCTCGTAGCTATGGCAAAACCTTGCTCTGCACCTAGTTCTTTGGCGGCGGTTTCTGTTAAGCCAACATAGCTCACTTCTGGGTGAGTAAAGGCGGCGGCGGGAATGCTGCGATAATCTACCTCACGCGGTCTACCAACGATATTTTCCACAGCAACGATACCTTGGGCAGATGCAGCATGAGCTAGCATCATTTTGCCGTTAGCATCGCCAATTGCCCAAAGATGGGGGACAACTTCGCCACCAGATAATACCGCCATGCTGTCATTAACGGGGATGAAATTACGACGGTCGAGTTCTACACCCACAGATTCTAAACCGAGATTTTTGGTAGCTGGGATGCGTCCAGTAGCTACTAGACAAGCATCTACCTCAATCACTTCTAAATCTTCTTTGGTTTGAAAATCAGCTAACTCAATTACCACTGGCGAACCAGGGATAACTCGTTTGGCGTAGATACCAACTTTTGTTTCAATATCGCGGGGGGTAATTAACACCCGTTCGGCTAATTTGGCGATATCGCGGTCAAATCCTGGCATTAATTGATCCAGGGCTTCAATCATCGTGATTTCGCAGCCTAAAGCCGAGTATATATCAGAGAATTCTAAACCAATGTAACCACTGCCAATAATTGCTACCCAGTTAGGTAGCGATTCTAACCTGACACCTTGGTCGCTAGTAAATACAGTTTTGCCATCTACTTCAATACCTGGAGGAACAAATGGCACTGAACCAGGAGACAAAATAATGTCTTTGGCGGTGATAGTTTTTTCACCACTATCGCCAATAATACTGACTTTTTGCGTACCGGCTAACTTTGCCCAACCTCTGATGATATCAACACCTAGACGCTTGAGGCTATTGGTTAAATCGCCTTGGATTTTATTTACAAGATTGGTAGCATGATTAGCGATCGCTTGGCGATCGAACTCCACATTACCGATTTGAATTCCTAAGGACTTGAGATGGTGGGTATTCCGTAACTCCCGCACCCGCCCCGAAGCCGCTAACAGCGCTTTTGAGGGAATACAGCCCCGGTTAACACAGGTTCCCCCCATATCAGCTGCTTCCACAATCGCTGTTTTTAAGCCGCAACTGACGGCGTGTAGGGCTGCTCCATGTCCACCTACACCAGCGCCTATAATGACTAAATCGTAATCGTATCCCTGACTCACGTTAGTTTCCCCGTGTGCTCCGCCTATTTATTCTCAACTTGACTAGCAATCAGTGCAACCCCCCTTGAGGTTCGGGAGTTGCTAATTTCAAATTATGATTTACGCTAGCAGGCAAAGGGACTGAATATCTTCAGTATGCTATTTAAACTTGTATAATCGCTGTATTTTATACTTAAATTGGGCATGGGGCATTGGGCATTGGGCATTGCTTAAGAAATTAGAGCCTATTTCAGGTAAATGAGGTACGCGCTTTGGGGCATGGCAGTGCCAATGCCCCTACGATTAACGATTATCTTTACCTTACCAACTTGCAATTCTCTGTAATAACTAACAGACATTTTGAATTTTGAATTTTGAATTGTTTATCCTCCCACTCTCAGATGTTAATTCCTAAGTTAAGTGAATTTACAATCCGCCGGAATGCTAGCGCTAAATCGTTTCAACGCGGTGAGGCTTATTATGAGGCGGATGCGGTGCTATATCTAACTCAACGCGGTAATGTCATTCAGGCGGAAGTAGATGGTAATGAGCCGCATCCTTATGAAGTCGGACTGAGTTTTAATAGTGGGGGATTAACCTCAGTCAAATGTAGTTGTCCTTATGATGGTGAGGGCTGGTGTAAACATATTGTGGCTACTATGCTGGTTTGTATGCGTCAGCCACAAATGATTGAGGAACGTCCGACATTAGAACAACTGCTGAATAGGCTGGATCATCAGCAAACTCAAAGATTAATCCAACAGTTGATAGTAGAGTATCCCAGATTGATTGAGGCTGTCGATCGCCATGTTACCTGGATTACTTACACTCCTGTAAAGCATGACAACGTTAAACCTTTACGCCAATATAACCTTGATTCTAAACCATTTGCCCAGAGAGTACGCCAGATTCTCCGCGATGCGGTGCGTGCTTGGGAAGATGGCTATGATGAAGATCCAATTACGGAAGAAATACTGAATTTGGTGCAAGGGGCGGTAGATTTGTGCGAACAAGGAGATGGGAGAAATGCGATCGCAATTTTAGCAGCCATTACTTCTAGTTGTGTGGATAATTGGGATGATGTGGCTGATTATGGTGCCGATAATTATGAAATTCTCCCACAATTAAATGCAGCTTGGTGCGAAGCCATTCTCACAGCCGAACTCACCCCAGTAGAAAAAGTTGATTTACAAGTTAATTTGGAAACATGGCAAGATGAATGGGATGCTGATTTTGGCTTGGCTTCGGAAGCTTTACGCCAAGGTTGGCATTACCCACTGTTATTACAAGTGTTAGAAGGTGATATTCCCGATATGGGAGTATGGGAAGATGATATCCCCGACTACGCCGATGATTTAGCTTTAATTCGCCTGAAAATTCTCGAACGGCAAGAACGTTACCAAGAATACTTGTATTTAGCCGCCGCCGAAGGACAAACCGAACAATATTTAACTATGTTGGGGCGTTTGGGGAGAGTTGACGAAGCGATAATTGCTGCTCAAGCCCAGATGAATACAATGGAAGAAGCCTTTGCTTTGGGAAAAACCCTCAAAGAGCAAAATTCCTTATTAGAAGCCTTAGAGATTGCCCAAATTGGTTTAGATTTACCAGGAAATTGTCAGTACGATTTGGCAATTTGGACAACAGATTTAGCTTTAGAATTAAATAATCAACCAGTCGCTTTATCTGCAATGATAGCTGCTTTTCAAATTCAACCATCATTGGTGAGCTATGAAAAAATTGCCGAATTAGCCGGGGAAGAATGGGCGGTTGTCAAACCAGATTTATTACAAATTCTCCGCACCTCTGGCGGTTGGGGAACAGAAGCAGCCAAGGTAGATATATTTTTACAGGAAGGCTTAATTGAAGATGCGATCGCCATTGTTAACGAAATGAGTTCCTACCATGCCGATTTAATTTATCGTGTCATGGATGTGGCAATTGCGCAAAAGCCTGATTGGGTAATTGCTAATGCTCGCCATCGTGCCGAATTAATTATGGAAGCCGGGAAAGCAGAATATTATAATACCGCAGTTCAATGGTTAAAAAAAGTCCGTACTGCTTATTTAGAAGCGGGAAGAAAAGCAGATTGGGATAGTTATAAAGCCAAGTTAATTCAAGAGCATGGGCGCAAGCGGAAATTGATGGGATTAATTAAAGAACAAGGGTTAGATTAGGCACAGGTGTCAACTTAACGCGAAACCCGCTTACCGCAAGGAACTGAAGTTCCTTGCTCATAGCCAAAGTCATCTCAAGATGACTAAATATCTTCAAAATCTTGAGTCTACTAAAGTAGACTTGGGCTATGAGCCTTGGAATTCATTCCAAGGTGGGTGACAAAGCTAAGAGAGAGGCTATTTTTAGCTTTGACTTCAGTTTCGCCACTACCGTAAATTTTAAAGATATTTTTTATTTGTTATTTATCGGAGACGCGATTAATCACGTCTGTACAATTGTCATTTATTTTTTTGGTCTTCCTTATCTATTTTATCGTAAATAAAACGGTTTAAGACCCCTACGTCTATACGGAGTATCATTTTCCGCCGGGGGTGTAAATCCCCGTCTGAAAATCTCTTTAATTTTGAATTTTGAATTTTGAATTTTGAATTGTTAATCCTTCTATCCTCAGACTTGCTTCATCTGTCTGACAGCGTAAGTATTGTTTCTATCTTTTGTGGGATTATGCCTCTAGAATCATTCGTTAACTTATGTGGAGTAACGCAAAGAAATTTTTCTTAGCGATCGCAAAACTAAGGAAAATTCGCTTATTTTGGAGTGTTTATGACCTATACAGTTGACGAAAGCACAAAACCAGCTTTAGAAACTTTCAAACGCTTTGATGTAGATACTCAACTAGCTTTACTTTGGTACGGTTATCTGGATATTAAGGATCAGCTAAATCCAGCGCCTCCTAATAGTGTAGAAATTCCTGGTAAAGCTGTGTTTGATAAAATCCAAGATTTATCTCAGCAAGAACAATTGCAAGCACAACGTGACTTACTACGGGGTGGAAATAGTGAGATTAACCGTGCTTACAAAGCCTTAAGCCCTAATGCTAAATTAGAGGTTTGGTTGTTGCTGTCTCAAGGAATTGAAAACGGTACTATTATCCCAGTTCCTTCTGAGTATAAACTTCCTAATGGAACAGATGAATTTGTCGCCCAGATTAAAAAGCTAGAGTTCGATCAACGATTGAATTTTATGCTGACTGCTGTGCAAGCTTTGGGTTAAGTTAAACCAGTTTGGATTTTGAATCAGAATTTAACTTCTGGTTTCAGTTTCTGTAAATCCATTGGTTGCAATCATTCTTTTCATTAATATTAGGAAGGTTGGTGCTTTATAAAGCTTAAAGCTAAAGCACCAACCTTCATTAATAGATAATTGTAGGTTGGGCTTACCGTGTGTAAACCCAACAAACCCCTGGAAATGTTGGGTTTCGTTCCTCAACCCAACCTACGCAGCTTTACATAAATCGATGCGAGAGAAGAGAACCACAAACGACCACGACACATTTCCAAAAACTACAACTATCGAACGCCTATATAAAATAGGGAGATGTCCTTCTAGAGCAGAAATATCAAAAGTGACTTTATCGTAATCAATCCAATCTTTTTCTAATTTCCATCCTACGCGATCGCCAAATTTATCCCAGGTTTCTTTATTAGACTGGTTATTTAGCTGACCACCAACACTCAAGTAAATTTCTTTTTGAACGCTAAAGCCAAAAAGTCCATTGCTATATTTGACCCATAGACTATCAATTGTGTGGAGGTCAGTACAAGGGAAGTTTAATAATTCTTCTGTCTTAAAATAATGGCCATTCTGCTTACCTAAAGCCTTAACCATCAATACATAAGTTTCATAATCAGCATCTTTCCATTTCCCTGCTGCTAGTAGATTACGTAATTTTGTATAATCTATACTTTTTTCGGAACTAAGATCATCCTCTTCTTTAATTACTAATTGTAGAGTATTAATTGTTGAGCTTGGCTGCGGAGAAATACTTTTACTGGTCGAAATTAAATTCTGAGCAATTAGGCGATCGTGTATTGGTTTAATATCCTCATCTCGCAGCTTGAGAATTTGTTGTAATCGATGTAAATCATCAACAGTTCCATCACTAAGAATTGGTTCTTCTTCTAATGCTTCAATCAGAGTTTGTTCGTATTCCTGTAAGCTTTCCTGTAATTCACGAAATGGTTTTTTAACTTCTTCTTCTATCGCTGCTGCTATTTCTGGGTTTAACCCCAACTCAGTTTGTCTACGAATTAAAACCTTGCGTCCCACAACCGAAACGCGACCATTTCTAATACATTGCTCAACTTCTTTACGATAATCTAATTTTGGATCGTCCAATGGTGCTTTGGCTAGGTGAATTGTATAACCTTCCTTAACTGCAAAAATTTCCGGCTTCATCACTGGTTTTGCTTCTATAACCTTGCGCTTGGCATATTCATGCAATTCAGCTACAGTAATCACACCATCATTGTCTTTATCTGCGGCTCCGGTTTCAATTCCCTCAACCAAATAGCTAGTGTAAACTCCACCACCCGAATCTTCATAAGAAGGTTGTGTAGCTGTAGAATAAGTTAACACAGCTCTACCTTCACCACCTAATTGCGTGCTGATTTCATTTTCAATACTGAGATTAACAATATTTTTAGCGCTCATCCCTTCAGCAAAAGCACCACTAAAACAGCAGTCAAGAATTAATACTTGTCGCTGAGATTTGCTAGGACGCATGTAA
This sequence comes from Calothrix anomala FACHB-343, assembly GCF_014696435.1. Taxonomy (GTDB): domain Bacteria; phylum Cyanobacteriota; class Cyanobacteriia; order Cyanobacteriales; family Nostocaceae; genus Aulosira; species Aulosira anomala_A. Next base: position 13,297 of record NZ_JACJQG010000097.1, read on the forward strand.
TAATCATGAATGAATTTAGCATCTACAGCTGTGCCAATTATCGGTAAACCTTGAGTATTGATTTTAGTATTGCGGCTGATAAAAAATAGATTTCCGTTTTCATGTCTATAGCCATGTCCAGAAAAATACAGCAGCACTACGTCTTTTTCTTGACATTTTTCGAGAAACAGCTGCTCAATTTCTGATCGCATGGTATCGGAATCAGGATTAGACAAAAATTTGACTTCATCAAATCCGCCTATGTCTGGATTCTTCAACACACGCTGCATTGCTTCAATATCTTTAATCACACCAGATAAATTATTTATCTTTGGAGACTCATATTCACTAGCCCCAATCAGCAATGCATATTTCGCCATTTTGCTTGCTTAGTTCCGTTTAAATACGCAAATTTTCTCTAATTCTATATTTTATACAGTATTCAAATCAAGGTTTCCGTATGATTTGGGTTTAGCATGTGAAAAATACAGCAGATTGCAAGTTGGTGAGGTACAGATAATCGTTGATTGTAGGGGCACTGGCACTGCCATGCCCCAAAGCGCGTACCTCATTTACCTGAAAATCCCTGTATTGTCAGGTTATCCCAATTCAAATAATGTTTGCGACAGATAAATTCTTTGGGGCACGGCATACGCAATCTTTTGGCATATCAAATTATCTTACTGGTGCCGTGCCCCTACTACCCATCTGTCGCGTTCTTTTTTCAAAATGGTATTATCCTAAATTGCAACAATAATTAGACATATACACCCGTAGGGGTGGGGTTTCCCCACCTGTGTCAATTTAAGCTCAAAACCTTTCTCTATCTTGTTTCCAGACTCCTTTTGGAAATGCGTATTGCGAGGTGAAGACTCGGAACCTGATAAATTGAGGCTAACCGTGCAGTATTGTTATCTAATTTTCTTACGACGCTCTTCATTTTTCCTGTCATACAAAAACCATTCTTCATCACTCATATGTTGGGCATTTTTAATTCTATGAACAGCTAACTCTAAATACTCAGAATTAATCTCACATCCTAACCATTTTCTCCCTAATTGTTCAGCTGTTACTGCTGTAGTACCCGAACCTAAAAAGGGGTCAATTACAATATCTTGGCGTTGCGATGAAGCTAGAATAAATTTCCTGATCAATTCTTCTGGCTTTTGGGTAGGATGTTTAGTTTTTTCATGCATTCCATTACAAGTTGTGGGAATTTCGATGACATCTCTGGGTTTAGCACCCTTTAAATTAGGATTCCATATTTTCTCATTATTCTTACCATTATTGCCATACTGACTAGTACTAGCTTGGGGATGTAAGGGATATTTTAAAGTGTGTTCGCCATATAATATCCTGACATTTTCGATATTCATATAAAAATCTTTAGACTTGCGAAAATGCAAAATACTTTCATGGGATCGTCCCCAATCATTTGCTAAATTAGCTTTATTTTTATAGTGCCAAATCAGCCAGCGACAGCCTTTAAAGAAACGAGATGCAGGTAATTTAATATCGGCTAATATTTCCGAGAAACCACAAATATAAAAACTACCCGTAGGCTTAAGAATTCGCGAAACTTGCTCAATCCAAATTATAGACCATTGTACATAAGCTTCCTGAGATTCAAAATTATCCCACTCGGCTTTTTTAATATTATATGGAGGGTCAGCAATTACTAAATCTACTGACTCTGTATTTAAACTACACAGCCACTCAATAGCATCTCCTTGCCAAAGTTCACCATTTTCATGGGCATAAAATAATTCCATAGCCTCAATATAAATCAGTCAGCATTAATAAAATTAATTTGTTATTACTGATAAACACTAATGCTGACCAATTATGCAAGAGGTATATTGTAATTATTTATGAACTAAATACTGCTTTGCATAAGTTCATAACTTTTTTAACGCAAAGGAACGCAGAGGTTAGCGCAAAGTTTCGCAGAGTATTTCCCAAGCCAATTAGCTATAAATTAATGAAATGCTGTACTAAGCTTCTACAATTCGTAATGTCTTGAGAAGTTAATTGTACAATTCCCCGCGCATAACTGTAACGGCTTGCCCAGCTAAATAAACGCGATCGCCTCCAGGATAACGCACCTTCACAACTCCCCCACGACTGGATGCTTGATAAGCTAAAAACTCATCCTTACCTAAGCGATCGCGCCAATAAGCAGCGAGACAGCAATGTGCCGCACCAGTCACAGGGTCTTCATTTATACCTAATCCCGGCGCAAAAAAGCGAGAGACAAAATCATACTCGGAATCAGCTTGCGTAATGCTAGTAACGATGACATCAGCCACAGGTAAGCTTTTCAATTGTTGAAAATTCGGCTGTAATTCTCGCACCAAATCCTCAGACTCTAACTCTACCAAATAGCCAAGGGAATTCTGCACCACAGATTTACAAGCTACACCCAAAGCTTGACTCAGTTCTTCTGGTACAGCAATAGGTTGTGAATGATTCACAGGAAAATCTAACTCAATCCATTCACCCTGCTTTGCAGCAATTAATACACCACGTTTAGTATAAAAACGGGCAACTTCATCTGGTGATAAATGTCCTTCTGACCAGAGTACATGAGCGCTAGCTAAAGTTGCATGACCACAAAGGGGTACTTCTACAGTTGGTGTAAACCAGCGCAAATTAAAGCCATCATCCTGTTTGACGAGAAAAGCCGTCTCCGATAAATTCATTTCTTGCGCCACATTTTGCATCCAGCGATCGCTTTCGGGAGTTGGTAACACACATACAGCAGCCGGATTTCCTGCAAATGGCTTATTGGTAAAAGCATCCACCTGTGTAATTATTTTTCCCATAGCATCACCCTTGTAGTTAGCTGTATTTAGACTGCGATCGCCTTTAACAAATTAATATAAAAAAGGATACATTTGCCGAGCCTATTTTCCGTACAATCGAATCAAATCAGTCAAGCATCCTAGTTGCCATGTTTCATCGACAACAAAATACAGAAGGGTAATTACAGAGTTTGCAGCGATTGTTAGTAATGAAGTGATGATTAACCAGGCGATCGCTCAAGAAAAATAATGGCTCTTAAACACAGATTTAGTCTATGTTAAAAAATGAGCCAAATTACCGTTAAAGAGTTCTGAGCAATGCTTAATCAAAACAAACAATTGAGTTTAAAAATACTTGGTGTCATTTTTGCAGCTATGAACTTAGTATCGCTTTCTGTGGGATTAATCGGCTGCTCCAATGAAGTCCAAAACCCACTCAATCAAACTGAGCAACAAAAGGAACAGTACAAAAATCAATCAAATCAAGAATCTGAATCAAATCAGAATAATGACGACGATGACGATGACGATGACGATGATGACAAAAAAGGTAATAGAAAAAATGACAAAGACGATGATGATTAAGACTAATTAGAAATAAGCTAATCGGTTTTGGAAGAATGTTTCAGTCACACCTAAATCTCTGACTGAAACTCCAAATTAATAGAATATAGGGCAAAAAATATGAGATTTTTTAGCCATAATAATTTATACAGCATATTTCAGATAAATGAGGTACTCGCTTAGGGGCATGGCAGTGCCAGTGCCCCTACAATCAACGATCGTTTCTACCTCACTAACTGGCAATCTGCTGTAATTCATAACTCATAACTCATAACTCATAATTCATAATTCATAATTCATAATTCATAATTCATAATGCTTATCTCCAATACCTCAAGTTCTTTAATTGATACCTTACGCCAAAGACGGCAAAGACTAGCTCAAATTATAGATTTTCCCGCAGTTCTTTGGTCAGGAAGCCGCAATCCGCGCAATTTTGCTGCTAACGTCTATCCATTTCGCGCTAGCAGTCATTTTCTCTATTTTGCTGGTCTAAACCTAACAAATGCTGCAATTCGCTTAGAAGCTGGGAAGCTAGAGTTATTTATGGACGATCCTCATCCTAGCAGCGCCCTATGGCATGGAGAAATGCCCAAACGTGAGGAAATCGCCCAAATTATTGGCGCTGATAGTGCTAAACCAATCTCAGAATTAGAGTTTTTGGTAGCAGACGCAGCCACGATCCCAGCTCAAGATGCAGCCACATGGACAAAACAATCCCAACTGCTAAATAGGTGGGTTTTACCGCAAAATCCCCCCCAAGGAATTGATTTAGAGTTAGCCAAGGCTGTTGTATCCTTGCGCCTCACCCACGACGAAGGGGCGTTAGCTGAATTACGCAAAGCTGCGGCTGTGAGTGTAGAAGCCCATAAAGCCGGAATGTCAGCCACAATGCAAGCAAAACGCGAAGCAGAAATTCGTGGAGCAATGGAAGGAGTCATCATCGCTCATAATATGACTACTTCCTACAACAGTATTGTCACAGTCCACGGTGAAGTATTGCACAACGAGCATTATCACCACTCCTTGCAACCAGGCGATTTACTATTAGCCGATGTGGGTGCGGAAACAGAAACAGGCTGGGCGGCGGATATTACAAGAACTTGGCCTGTGTTTGGCAAATTTTCATCTACCCAAAGAGATATTTATGATATTGTTCTAGCCGCCCATGATGCTTGTATTGCCAAAATCCGTCCTGGCGTTGAGTATGGCGAGATTCATCTATTAGCAGCCACAGTAATTGCCGAAGGATTAGTAAATTTGGGCATTTTACAGGGAAATGCCGAAGATTTAGTATCTAGAGATATTCATGCTTTGTTTTTCCCCCACGGTATCGGACATCTCTTAGGCTTAGATGTGCATGATATGGAAGACTTGGGAGATTTAGCAGGCTATGAAGAAGGGAGAAACAGAAGCGATCGCTTTGGCTTAAGTTACCTGCGTTTAAATCGTCCTCTCCGCCCAGGAATGCTAGTTACAATTGAGCCAGGTTTTTATCAAGTTCCAGCAATTTTAAACAATCCTCAAAATCGCTCAACATTTCAATATACAGTCAACTGGGACAGATTAGCGGAATTTGCTGATGTCCGAGGAATCCGCATTGAAGATGATGTATTAGTCACAGCAGAAGGCAGCGAAGTTTTAACGGCTGCATTACCCAATGATGCCGATACCATAGAACAATTAATCAATAGCCAATAGCCAATAGTCAACAGTCAACAGTCAACAGTCAACAGTTATCCCCCTTCCCAGATACGTATCAGGTTGCTCAAGTCGCAAGGAAAACTACTAAGCTGGTAAATAGCACGTTTAAACTCTACTGAAAATTTCTACTGCCTCACTACCTGTAATCGAAATTATGTTTGATGCATTAGCCGATCGTTTAGAATCTGCCTGGAAGAAACTACGGGGACAGGATAAAATTTCCCAGTCCAACATTCAAGATGCTTTGCGCGAGGTTCGCCGCGCTTTGTTGGAAGCAGATGTCAACCTCCAGGTAGTCAAAGATTTTATTAGTGAAGTCGAAGCCAAAGCACAGGGATCTGAGGTAATCGCTGGCGTGCGCCCTGACCAACAGTTCATCAAAATTGTTTACGATGAATTAGTTCAGGTGATGGGGGAAGAAAATGTCCCCTTGGTAGAAGTCGAGGGAGAAACTACCATTGTCCTCATGGCTGGATTGCAGGGTACAGGTAAAACCACTGCTACGGCTAAGTTAGCTTTGCATCTGCGGAAATTAAATCGCAGCTGTTTGTTAGTAGCTACAGACGTATATCGTCCAGCCGCGATCGATCAGTTAATCACCTTAGGTAAACAAATTGACGTACCAGTATTTGAACTGGGAAGCGATGCAGATCCCGTAGAAATTGCCCGCCAAGGTGTAGAACGGGCTAAAGCAGAAGGCGTAAATACAGTAATTATTGATACTGCTGGTCGTCTGCAAATAGACGCAGATATGATGGCAGAATTAGCCAGAATTAAACAGACAGTCCAACCCCAGGAAACCTTGTTGGTAGTGGACTCGATGACTGGTCAAGAAGCCGCCAATTTGACCCGCACCTTCCATGAAGAAATTGGGATTACTGGTGCAATTCTTACCAAGCTAGATGGTGATAGCCGAGGTGGTGCTGCACTATCCGTCAGACAAATTTCTGGCGCACCGATTAAGTTTGTCGGCGTCGGTGAAAAAGTCGAAGCGCTGCAACCATTTTACCCAGACCGGATGGCATCGCGGATTTTGGGTATGGGTGATGTCCTCACCTTGGTGGAAAAAGCCCAAGAGGAAATTGACTTGGCAGATGCAGAACAAATGCAGGAGAAAATTCTCTCAGCCAAGTTTGACTTTACCGACTTTCTCAAGCAATTGCGCCTGCTGAAAAACATGGGATCGCTGGGTGGAATCATCAAAATGATTCCGGGGATGAACAAGCTTTCTGACGACCAACTAAAACATGGAGAAACCCAGCTAAAACGCTGTGAAGCGATGATTAACTCCATGACTCGCCAAGAAAGACGCGACCCCGATTTATTAGCTAGTTCTCCCAGCCGCAGACGGCGGATTGCTACGGGATCTGGCTATAAAGAAGCAGATGTGAGCAAACTCGTAGCCGATTTCCAAAAAATGCGATCGCTCATGCAACAAATGGGTCAAGGTCAATTTGGTATGCCCGGAATGTTTGGCGGTATGGGTAACGCCTTCGCCGGCGGAGGTAATCGCCCCCCCGCCCCAGGTTGGCGCGGCTACACCGGAAACAATCCCGGCGCAGCGAAAAAGAAAAAGAAAGAGAAGAAAAAGAAAGGCTTCGGCAATCTTTAGTCAATAGTCAACGGTCAATAGTCAACAGTCCACCGTCAACAGTCATCAGCCTAAACAATTGTACAGACGCGATTAATCGCGTCTCTGACAAATGACCAATGACAAATGACCAATGACCAATGACCAATAACAAATAGCAGTTCATCCCCAGCAAGTGCTAAAATTAGCATTCCAGGATGGAAAATTGTGCCTAAAAGAAGTTGAGCCTCAACTTAACGGCAATAGCCAAAATTAGTTTGTCGGCTCCTTAAGGTCGAAAACTACAGAAAAAAGTCTTTTGACTTTGGACTATGGACTTTTGACCGATACAAAACCGCACTTACTTCCAACTGAAATCTACAAAACAGGAGAACGATTTTTCAATCATGATCAAACTGCGCTTGAAGCGATACGGTAAAAAGCGGGAAGCGAGTTACCGCATCATAGCTATCAACAGCCTCGCTCGCCGCGATGGTCGTCCCTTAGAAGAACTGGGATTTTATAACCCCAGAACAGATGAAGTTAGATTGGACGTTCCCGGAATCGTCAAGCGACTGCAACAAGGTGCTCAACCAACTGACACCGTTCGTCGCATCCTAGTAAAAGCTAATGTTTTTGAACAGGTCAGTGCCACAACAGCCGCATCATAGTATCGGAAACCAATCCTCCTCAGCCAGCCCCAATTACGAAGGGTTGGTGAGGTTTTTAGTGCAGCCGTTTTTAGAATCCCCAGAGTCTTTAAGCGTCGATTGTGAAATTTCTCAAAGTCTCAACAAGGCTTGGATTCGCATCGCTTTTGACAGTGCAGATAAAGGCAAAGTATTTGGTCGGGGAGGACGCAATATTCAGGCGATTCGCACAGTAATTGCCGCAGCGGCCGAAGTAGCTGGACAATCAGTATATCTGGATATCTATGGCAGCAGCGCCTCACGGGAAGGCGGATCTTTTGATGAAGATAGGGAAGAGCGATTACCGCCACCCAAATCAAGAGAACGACGCGGAAACGGAAACGGCCCCAGACCAATCGCCAAACCCCGCACCCGCTAGGTGGAAACTTTATAGCCAGTCTGGGCGGTTTATTATCCGCTCAGACATTCTGGTCAAGAGGAATGGTTAAAAAACGCCAAATTTGGTACTCTGGCATCAGTAGTGTGAGCCATCGCTTGATTAATTAATGGGTGTTTCCCATCAAGAAGAGCGATCGCACACTGCTTATACTTAGCGATAATCATATATAACTCTGAACAATCTCTGTCAGGAGGTGAAACCAGGGAGTGGCTGAAGTTCGTTTAGGTGAAAATGAGTCAATAGACTCAGCGCTGAGACGTTTTAAAAAGAAAATTCAAAAAGCCGGCATTTTGTCAGAAGTTAGACGCCGGGAACGTTACGAAAAGCCTAGTTTACGACGCAAGCGTAAAGAGGAAGCCGCACGCAAAGGTGTGCGCTACTAAATTCAAAGTAGCGTCTTTGCTAAAGGTGGTTAACCTAAATTAACTATCTAATTTAAGGTTTGAAACTATTTGATAGCAAACCTACTAAAAGTAGAGATGTGATTCATCGTATCTCTACTTTTCTCCTTGAAGAGGGGCTAGGGACAAGGAGAACAAGGGGGACAAGGGGGACAAGGGGGACAAGGAGGACAAATGACTAATGACAAATGACTAATGACTAATAACTAATGCCTTAAAAGGAAAATTTTATAATTAAAAAATACTATGGCAGAGGCCTATAAAATTGAGCTGCCGAATATTTCAAGTGCGATCGCTTTAGCTGGAGATGGAGAAGAAAATCTCAAACTTTTATCCCAGCAAACAGGGGCCAGCTTGGTATTACGCGGACAGGATTTACATATTTCGGGAACGCCCAAGCAAGTTGATTTAGCTTCGCGATTAGTGCGATCGCTTGAAGAAATCTGGGTTAAAGGTAATACTATCTCCAGTGCGGATATTTCCACAGCCCGTCAAGCTTTAGATACCCATCGCGAAGGCGAATTACAAGACTTACAGCGCGATATCCTCGCCAGAACTCGCCGGGGTGAAGAAATCCGCGCTAAAACCTTTCGTCAGCGTCAGTACATTGATTTCCTCCGCAAGCGTGACTTAGTTTTCTGTACCGGGCCTGCGGGGACTGGTAAAACCTTTCTCGCTGTCGTTGTCGCCGTCCAAGCACTCCTCGCCAACCAATTTGAAAAGATAATTTTAACCCGTCCCGCCGTTGAAGCTGGTGAAAAACTCGGTTTTTTACCCGGAGATTTACAGCAAAAGGTTAATCCTTATCTCCGCCCCCTTTACGATGCGATTAATGAATTTATCGATCCGGAAAAAGTTCCTAATTTAATGGAACGGGGTGTGATTGAAGTCGCACCACTGGCTTATATGCGCGGACGTACTCTAAATAACGCCTTTGTGATTGTCGATGAAGCCCAAAATACCACACCCGCCCAAATCAAAATGGTTTTGACGCGATTGGGCTTCCGTTCGCGTATGGTAATTACAGGTGACATGACACAAACCGATTTACCAATCAACCAACAATCAGGTTTAGCTGTAGCCTTACACGTGTTAAAAAACGTTGAAGGTATTGCTTTTTGCGAATTTTCCCAAAAAGATGTCGTGCGTCATCCCCTAGTTCAGCGCATCGTCGCTGCTTACGAACAATACGAAAAATAGTTCATAGTCAAAAGTCCATAGTCAAAAGTCAAATGACTAACTACTTTTGACCATTGACAATTGACTAATGACAATTGACCCTTGACCCTTAACTCTGAATCATGACTACTACTTTGAAAGAATTTTTAACAGCTTGCGAAAACTTAGGAACTTTGCGTTTAATCGTCACTAGCAGTGGTGGTGTATTAGAAGTTAGAAGCAAGTTAGAAAAGCTATTTTATGCAGAGTTACCTAATAAGGGTAAATATGCTAATATGCATACCGAAAATTTTGAATTTCACTTGAATATGGACAAAATTACACAAGTGAAATTTGAAACTGGTGAAGCGAAAAGAGGGAATTTTACAACCTATGCTATCCGCTTTTTAGATGAGAAACAAGAGCCAGCTTTAAGTTTCTTTCTACAATGGGGTAAGCCTGGAGAATATGAACCAGGTCAAGTAGAAAATTGGCAAGCCCTGAAAGACAAATATGGCGAAATTTGGCAACCTTTACCAGCCGAAATTTAATACCAATTTGACAAAAGAATGCGACAGATTGTAGGGGCAAGGCAATGCCCATAGGTGTCAAGTTAACGTTAAACTCTGATCCTACCTCGCTCCCACGCAGAGCATGGGAGCGAAAATCTGTGGGCTGCTGCCTCAATTTATTCAGCTTTCGAGGCAGAGCCTCGCAATACGCATTTCCAGCCGGAGGCTGGAAACGAGATAGAGAAGGCTTTTGAGCTTAAGTTGACACCAAGGGGCAATGCCTTGCCCTCTAAAATATATTGATGTGTCGCCAACATTATTTGAATTGGTATAATTTTGGAATTAGGCATAGTGCATAAGTAAATTAAGTAAATAAATATTATTTATTTATCACTAAATTATCTGCTCTTACATAGCTTTTGCACCGCTCACAATCAAACGCTTAAACAAACCTTCTGACCAACCTGTTTCGCGCAAAACAGCAGATGAAGATACTTCAATATAAGCTTGCTCAATAAACGCCAAATCAATCATACACATGCGCCCAAGAGCATCTTTTAAATTTGCACTTTTACCATCTTTTGTTAATCGCTTACCTACCTCATATATTACCGTTGCCATTGCAGGGACAACATGTTGAGGGCCAATTCCCAGGCGGACATGAACTAGACCAATTTTCCAACGCCTTTCTGCATAAGCATTACCCCAATTATCCATACCTGTAAACATTTCGTGAAACCATTGAATAAAAGTTTCATGGAGGCGATGCATCCGCTCATTACTCGCATGTAAAATTGCATCCATTTCCGCATCGCGTCCCAAGTATGCATAAAAATGATCCGCCATTTCCGAAGCTACTTCTAAGCCCCAATTTGCTTCAGATTTAAGTAATTCTTTATCCTCAGATGTCAACCCAATGCGCTTTTCTAGAGTAGCCATGAAAGTATGTGGATCTAAAGTCATGATTCCGATTTCCTAAAAATTAATCAGCAGTGGATAAAATGGTATTTTTTCAGCGCCAGCAATTTATAAATTGTGAACCCTACAATTTAGAGCTATTGACAGAATTCACAATTTATAGGTGTTGACTGTTGACTGTTGACTGTTGACTGTTGACAGATTTGAAAGCCTTGTATTTTCAGGGTTTTATCTGAGCTTGATGTCCTAATCTATCTGCCTACAGCTATATTATGTGTATCTAGGTTTTTGTGAGATAAAATCTTTTGTTCGCGAATTTGCACAATTAGCCTTAATTGCCCTGAAATTTAAGCAACTAAAGGTGCAATTTGAGCTACAGCACGTTTGATTTCTAGGAACAATAAACCTTGTTTAACAGCAGCGTTTGCTAAAACTAATAAAACTGCATCGGGGCCACAACTCACAACAATTCCAAAACCTTTTTCACCTTCAACTACAATCCGGTCAATAGTTCCTCTAACTAATTCACTACCTATGCGTTCGCCTAAGGAAAGCATAGCTGCTGACATTGCTGCGGTGCGGTCTTCATCCATTTCGCTTGGTAATACTGAAGCTAAGGCTAAACCATCTGGGCTAACTAAAGCTGCACCTTGAATGTGGGATGTACCACTAACAAATTCTTGGAGAACCTGTTGCAACATGGAAATATTTATCATGGCTTTTTCTTCAGTAAATATTGGTAAAATTTGTTGATTAGTTGTTTGTGAATCAATTGGCAAATTTGCAGGTTGATCTATATCCCTAAACATTGCTATAAATGTTCGAGGAATTAGTTTGATGATTTTGCCCAAATGCATTGAGGCTAATTTGCTAGCTAAATAATCTCAGGTTTCATAATTGCTGCAGTCAGTACTTTTAAAGCCTCGATAATTGAAGCTTTTTGAGTCGGATTTACAACCATTAAAGGCGGTGTTTGGCTTGCATTATGTAATGTCAAAGCGATCGCTATCTCTTCTGGCGTTGCGGCTGTGGGACAATCCATGTGAGTTAGTCCTATAAGTATGGGAATTTGCACCCTCTGTTTAACAAAGTCGAGAATCTGCAAGCCGTAGTGGAAATACTCCGGACGGTGAGCATCTACAAGCACAATGCAAGCCTGAACTTGGCGAATAAGGATATCCCACATAAAGTCAAATCGGGGTTGTCCTGGCGTGCCATAAAGGTAAAGTAATTGATTAGGTACGAGAGAGTGCAGCCCAAAATCAAGCGCTACCGTAGTTTTATCCTTGAATAACGCTATTTCATCTGTACTCTTTTTATCGGTATCAACGATTTCTATGTCACTGATACTGCGAATTAAGCTCGTTTTCCCTGCACCTACGCAACCTGCGATCGCAATACGTAGGATTTCCGTTTCCATCTCCGCAACGATCATATTTATATAGCCCTTGAGATAATCGTAGAGCTACCTTCTATGAGCGTGGATGCAATTATAATTACCCACACTGATATTAGGAGTGGAAATATACTCTGGAAGCACATCAGTAGTTCCAGTATGCTTTGAAAATTTTAACGTAACTATTGTTCAGCGTAGATGCAACTATCAATCAAGCAATTACACCAGTTATTAGGCACCCTGAAACTCGTTCATCAGTACTTTAACGGATTTTACACTATTATTAATTTACTTTTCAAACAGTAAACCATTATTTTTTTGTATATAAATTAGTGTGTTACATCATACAAATTAAATTTATACAATAACTGCATATTTAGTTATCTGATCGGTGATAAGTAATGTTTACTAATGTTTTGGCAAAAGTTTACAAAATGTAACACAATAATTCTATAAATAACTTTTTACTTGCTCAACAATCAATTGCTAGCTATGAAGGCGATTTGGAGTTTTTGCTTAGTGGCTTTGTTCCTCTTCGGGTGGAGTGGGAACGCTACAGCTGGAGAATTATCAGACAGACTAGCGAAGTTTCCCCAATGGGAAAAATTAACCTCTGTACAACCTGCTGTAGGTGATTTAGCATATCCTGATTGGATGGCAGGTGATTGGAAAGTTAAAAGTACATTAGTAGATTTAGTTGCACCTTTAGCACCAGATATAGTTACACCAGGATTTGACGCTAACAGCAAACAACTCAATCAGCCGATAAGTTTTTTAGTTAGATTTATTCCTGAAAAATCTCCGGTTTCTCGCAGCAAAACTCTTCCACAGATAAATCAAAAATCCTCAATATTAGTAGCCGATAGAGTTTTTAATAGCCTGAATTTAGCCCGCGCTTATTTAGGTAACGAAGCGGTGTTATCTGTAAAAATCGATCCAAATTCGCCTAATCGCCAAATAACATTATTGCGCGGCGATCGCCAATTAGTTTCGATTGTAAGCGATCGCGCCACAGAAACCACTGCTGATGGCGAATTTATCACCACCGAAGTGTTTCAACAACTGTTTAAAGGTGGTTCTCGTCCTTATTTAAATAAGGTAGAATCTACTACGGCTTACCGCCAAGTTTCTCAATCTCCGCCAACTATAGAAGCGGATCAAGTAACTGCTGTCTACCTTTCACCGCAAGATCCAGATTACTTTATTGCTAATTCTCATCCAGTTGCACTTTATCGCTATCGCCTAGAATTTTCACCTTCCTAATTAGCAACTACTCCTTAAGATTGATTTCGAGCGAGAGAACTTGACTACATTGTATTACACATGTAGTATATAAATTCCAAGCTCACGTTCTTGGAAAGAGTGCATCATGGCCAAATTTCGAGACATTATACATTATTTTCGCCCCTACTGGGGTTTGAGTATTTTTAGTATTGCTGCATCCAGCGTTTACGAACTGATTGATTTAGTTGTACCTTATGCCATTGGACAAATTTTAAACGTCTTATCTAATGAACCATTAGATAAACCGTTAGGAAGTGCGATCGCAACTTTTTCTTCTCTCATTAATTACCCAGTTGATAAAAATCTTTCCTTGGGTATATTGTTAGGGGTGATTTTTGTAGTAACGGTTGTCAGAGCGCCTACACAACCTTGGTTAACCAGTTGGTTTCACTGGGATATAGCCTTAAGAGCGCGTAGAGAAAAAACTGAAACAGCCATAGCTAAAATTCTCACGCTCCCACTAGAATTTTATGATGAAAATAACCCTGGAAGAATAGCTGGGAGAGTAGCTAGAGGACTGGCTAACCACACTTGGACATATCCAGAAATAGCCGGACAATTAATTCCCAAATTAATCCGGGTGTTGGGAATTTTCGTGTTTATCTTGTTAATTGATTGGCGGATTGCGACTTTATATATAATTTCCTTTGCCATTATTCTCACCTTTAGTTTGCGAGATTTGCAAAAGATCATTAGTTACGAAAGCTGGCTAGATAGGTATATGGAAAATACCGAAAGTCGCACTTCTGAGCTAATCACTAATATCAAAACTGTCAAAGCATTTGCAACGGAAGCTAAAGAACTCAACAGACAAGCACAACGATTAGATCGGGAATTAAAAATAGTAGATTATCGCATCCACAAAGCTTACGTAGATCTCCTAACTTGGCAGAAAACAGTAATTCAATTCTGTGTATTTGCCATACTCGGCTTAACTTTAGCCGCCACAGTAGGTGGAAAGATTTCTCTTGGTCATTTCGTCATGACATTAACTCTTTCCAGCATGGCATATTCTGAATTAGAACCTATCAGCAACTTAGCAGAAGTATTCGCCCGTCGCTATTCTTCTATGTTGCGATTTCACGAATTTATCCAAGAACCAACTGGCGCGGATACAGATGGTTTATTAGCAGTAGAAAAACAAAGCGAATCACCTTATCAATTTACCGGGAAAATTGAGCTATCCCATATCCATTTTGGCTATGATGCCAACCGTTTAGTATTGGAAGACATCAACTTATTGATTGAGCCATACCAAACAGTAGCCTTAGTTGGGCGTTCTGGTTCCGGTAAATCTACCTTAGTCAAACTATTGTTGCGGTATTTTGAACCACAACAGGGACAAATTCTCATTGATGGACAAGATATTCGCACATTAGATGTAGGGAAATATCGCCGCAGATTAGCGATCGTTCACCAAGAAGTCGATATCTTCAACGGTACTGTGTTAGATAATCTCACCTATGGCAGACCAAATGCCACCTTTGAGCAGGTTCAGGAAGCCTGTAGGATAGCCAGAGTCGATGAAGTACTACAATGCTTACCCCAAGGTTATTACACCGTTGTTGGTGAACGTGGCGTGAGATTATCTGGCGGACAAAGACAGCGCTTGGGAATTGCTAGAGCCTTACTCGTAGAACCAGACATACTAGTGTTTGACGAAGCTACCTCCAGCTTAGATTACGAATCCGAGCGTTCCATTCAATTAGCCATGCGATCGATTCAAGGAACCCGCACCACAATCATCATCGCCCACCGCCTGAGTACAGTGCGCGAGGCCGATAAGATTGTCGTTCTCGATCGCGGAAGAATTGTAGAAGTTGGTAGCCACGAGGAACTTTTGCGCCAAGAGGGTATTTACCGCCGCTTGCATTCCTTGCAAGAAACTGGCGAACTCCTGAGTTAGCTTCAAGAAACTGGGTTTATTTACTTAACCCAGTTTTCCCAAAAAAATTTTTCTCAACCCCTTGCAGTCTCAAAAACTTGGTGCTATTGTTATAAATCGTGATGCAAAACGGGTCGGTGTCCGAGTGGTTAATGGAGACGGACTGTAAATCCGTTGGTTTGCGCCTACGCTGGTTCAAATCCAGCCCGGCCCACCACTTCACAGTTAAGAGTTATAATCGCTGAGTGATCGTAATTGTCCCAGCATTATAACTCTCAACTATAATAAAAGTTAAGTTTTGCCCGTGTGGCTCAGTGGTAGAGCACACCCTTGGTAAGGGTGAGGTCACGAGTTCAATCCTCGTCACGGGCTTTTTATTTTGTCTATATAATCTACGCTAAATTAAGGGTTTCAGCCCTTACAAAAGATTTAGAGATGCAAAAACTGAGTTCTTTACTCACATTCTTGACTATGATTTGACTATGATTTGGCTATGATTTGGCTATTGGGTCAAAATTTTCGTTATCCTGCTTGTTTTTTTGACTATGATTTGACTATGATTTTAGTGGAACACAAAGTATTAGAACAATTGGAACCGCTATAGTTACAGCTATTTTCAGGTAAATAGACCACGCTGTAGGGGCACGGCACTAGTAAAATTATTGTATGTACCAAAGATTGCCGGTGCCGTGCCCCTACTACGACAGATGTGGTTTAAATAGGTGAAAACTGCTGTAATTTTATGTTGGGTTGAATGCAAACACCCCCATCGTAGCTTCTTTATAAATTAATTGAGAATCATAGTAATCGTAGGTTGGGTTGAGGAACGAAACCCAACGCTTAAACACTTTGGTATTGTTAGATTTTACGGGAGCATCCCAAATGTGCAAAAACGCCCTCACCCTATAAGGGCTTGTCATTACCAACATCTTTTAAAGTGGAAATGGGGTGTATTAGAGTCAGAGTATGAAATTAGAAAATTTCACAGACCTCCAAACTTGGGCAGTTGAACAATGGGG
>NZ_JACJQG010000098.1 GCF_014696435.1 Calothrix anomala FACHB-343
GTTATTACCCGAAACTTCAGAAACCTTTATCTACCTTGCTATGATCCGTATTATGGTGAGGCGGCTAGCATAAAATTTGACCCCTAAAAACTTTTCAAACACCCTCTAAAGAGTTGGGTAGAAATTATATAGGAATTGAGATTAAACAAGAATATTGTGACCTAGCTGCAATGAATATTAAAACAGCAGTTGCTAATAGTCAAGTTGTGAAAAATAATAAACAATCTAATGAGGAATTAAATGTGGTTGACCGAGATTATACAATCTATCATGATTACTTGATTCAGCAGGTACTTACACCTTTCTATGATAAGAGATTTGAAAAATTGAGTAAGTTAAAACTAAAAGATGTCATTAAACGTAAAAACCCTTATTTATTTAAAGCAAAAAATATTGAACTTGCTCAAGATTTGGTTGCCAGCATAATTACGGCATTTCTTTCTTCACAAGAAGAAACGATTTTCGGGAATTTGCTAGAAGGATTTGCAATACATATATCTCAATCTTTATATGGTGGTTTTAAGTCAAAATTAAACAGTGTAGATCTAGAATTTCAACGAAATGAAACTTATTATATTGTAGGGATTAAATCTGGTACTAACTGGGGCAATTCTGCCCAAATTAGTAAGATGAAAGACAATTTTAAAAAAGCAAAACAATTATTGATAAAACAAGGTATTACAAGTAATATCGTTGCTATTAATGGTTGTATGTATGGTAAAGATAGTAATCCTTTGAAAGAAGATCTCAAAGATCCTGATAAGACATACTTTAAATATGCTGGTCAAGAGTTTTGGGAATTTATCTCAGGAGATGCCAATCTTTACCAAGAGATGATTGTTCCTATCGGGGAAGAAGCAAAGAAGAAAGATGAAATTTTTCAATCTACTCTTAATGCAAAAGTTAATGAAATGACTTTTGAATTTATACAGTATTTTACAATAAATGGTCACATTGATTGGATTAGGTTGGTTGATTATGTATCTAAAAAAGGCGATTTCAAATTAGAACCTATATCTCAACAGATGACGTTAGAACTAGAAGCAGGGGATTCAGATTTAGAAGAACCTCTAGATTTAGCAGATGCGCTAGATTTTGAAGAATAGAAGAAAATACTGCTGAATATCAGCCTATCAAGGAAAATCCCGATGCTGTTATCAAATACTATTGCTGTATTCCCTACAGCCTTTTAAAAAAATCGCCTGTCCACCATATTTGAGAGATACTGTAAGAGCAGAGAGAATTTGCACTAACTCCATACCTACCCAACCAGATGATTCAACTGGGGGCGTATTTTTCAGGATACAACTAATAAAGCGATCGCACACCCGCGCTAAAGGTTCGCCTGTTTCTACCTCTAATACCTCTTGACTTTGATTCATCGGTAAAAATTGATTATCTTGGTATTCAATTTCACCACTGAGTA
Organism: Calothrix anomala FACHB-343; assembly: GCF_014696435.1. Taxonomy (GTDB): domain Bacteria; phylum Cyanobacteriota; class Cyanobacteriia; order Cyanobacteriales; family Nostocaceae; genus Aulosira; species Aulosira anomala_A. The sequence continues at coordinate 1,427 of NZ_JACJQG010000098.1, forward strand.
AAGTTAAAGGCGACGGATGCAACATTTCATCAAAAATCAAGGTACCACAGTCACCCACCACCGCTAACCGCCTTTGTTTATCGGTATTTAGCCAGCAGAGATGAATATATGCTTGAAAACCATCTGCATAGGTTAGCGTCACCCATACTAAGTCAGCTAATCCTTGATTTGGGAAATTAGCAACTCTTTTCTCCCCTGCTTGTTGTAGCCACACTGTACCTGTAGCTTGGACTTTTACTGGTAGCTTACCTAACCAATTGTTAAAAATACCAATATCGTGAATCGCTAAATCCCATAATGCATCAACATCTTGTCTCACAGGCCCTAAGTGGGTACGAGTAGCATAGCCGTAGCGTAAATTACCTAACTTACCCGACTGAATGACAGCTTGTCCTTTCTCAACGGCTGGGTGAAATAAATAAGTATGATCCACCATGAGTATTAAATGTTGTCGCTGTGCTAACTCGCAAAGTTCACGACATTCTAACGGATCTAAAGTTAAAGGCTTTTCGGCTAACACATGGTAGCCCTGGTTGAGGGCATCCTTAATCAGATGATAATGGGTAGTAGCTGGAGTTGCGATCGCTATTGCCATTAAATCTGGTATTTGCTTTACAGCTTGGTAATCAGTAGTTAATAATACATTATCGTTTAGCTTAAATTGCCGTTTTACCGCCTCTAACCGTTCTGGATTGGAGTCTACAACCGCACTAATACTTACTTGGGGATGTTCTAAAAAATTCCGTAGCAAATGCACGCCCCAACGCCCAACGCCCAGGACAGCAATTTTAATTTTATTATTCATTAGTTATTAGTCAAGAGTCAATGGTCAAGAGTCAAGAGTCAATGGTCAATGGTCAATGGTCATTTGTCATTTGTCATTTGTCCTGCTTGTTGTCCTTTCGCGTCCCCAACGATTAATTAACACTAGATTGTGGGCTATGGACTTTTGACTATGGACTTTTGACTATGGACTATGGACTATGGACTTTTGACTCTTGACTCTTGACTAATAACTGAATTATCGACGTATAAATAGTATATTGAGTTCAGGGTTGTTCCTGATTAGTAATAGATAAAAAAGCTACTTTGGCTGCGGCTTGTTCGGCGGCTTTAATTGAGCGTCCTTTACCTTGACCTAGTTGTTTACCGTGTAACCACACCTCCGCCACAAATCGCTCTTGATTGCGGTGGGGTTGCGTAACTTCGACAACACGATATTCTGGTAATACTTTAAATTGCGCCTGAGTCCATTCTTGTAGGGCGGCTTTGTAGTTTAATCTAGCTGGATCGAGGCGAATTTCTGCTGCTAGTTGTTTGAAGTGGGGATCGAGCCAAGGACGGATTAACTCAAGATTGTGAGTACTTAGGTATAAAGCACCAAGAACCGCCTCAAAAGCGTCTGCTAACCGAGATTCTTGACCAACTTTATCAGCAGTAGCACTACCGGCGACTAATAAATACAGTTCTAAACCATATTCTCTAGCTAATTGAGCGAGAATGCGATCGCTCACCAAGACTGAACGAATAGCCGCAAAATCTCCCACCGGACAATCTGGATAATGTTCCCACAACACCACAGCCGCTACCAACCGTACTACCGCATCACCAACAAACTCCAGCTGCTCATAGTTGGCAGACTCCGACACAGTAGGATGAGTCAGAGCTAAATCAAGCAAGTGCCATTGTATAGCTGCTTCCTTTGGTAGACCTAACTTTTTAACTAAACTTTCAAGCTGGCGCTGACGGCGTGGATAAGCGAGAGACATTCAATTCAGAAGGGGTGCGGGAAGGGGACAAGGAAGACTAATGATACCAATTCAAAATTCAAAATTCAAAATTAAGAATGCTGACAGCACAAGGGTTTAGGACTGTGTATCCGTCGCATTGTCTTTTTAAATTGGTATGACTATTGACTATTGACTATTGACCATTGACTCTTGACCAATGCCCAATGCCTAAAAGAGAAGAGAGCAGATCGTAAGCCGGGTTCTGTTCTCTACTGTAGAGATGTTTTGCAACTTCCCTACAATGAGGGCGGTTATCTATCTGGGACGTATGTTACCAAACGCCTCTAGCGGCTCTATTTTGCGGAACTGGTAAAAGACCAACCATAGTTCCTTCGCCTTGCTCCCAACCGGGGTTTACCGAGCCAACGCCTCTCGACGTTGCTGGTGCGCTCTTACCGCACCTTTGCACCCTTACCAAAACTAGATTCAAAATCTGACTTTCAAAACTCTTAATTTTGAATTTTGAATTTTGCGGAAAGTTGCGTGCGGGGGTTCCCCCCGTTGAGCAAACTTTCCAAGACGAATTTTGAATTGTTTTGGCGGTATCTTTCTGTGGCACTATCCTCACGATCGCTCGCACTGGACGTTATCCAGCAAGTTTGGTCTTTTGGAAGCCCGGACTTTCCTCAAACCGATTTTGACAATCGATCTGCAACCGCCTACCTCTACTCTCTCCCTAGATACAGTGTAATCTTGGATGGCGTTGTGTGTCTGATTTGAATTACTTCTTTTTATTCCAAGGTAAGGCGTATGTCCAAGGCAATTTTCTAATGGTAAAAGGACAATTGACGATGCACATTGGCGGGATATTCTCACCCGGAGCTAAACCTACACGCACTTCAGACAAACGCAGGACTAACTGTAGTGAAAATTCTAACTGTTTTGTTCTGTTCACAAAGTCGTTGTATAACTTTTTTTGCGCTTTGACAGGACTTTTTTGCAAAGCCGTGATATTCACTAGGGGTTGTTTGGCTGAGTAAGTCCCTGAAGTTGCATCGCGGGCGAAAACATCTTCGGCTGTGACTGTTGCGGAAAGGGTTTTCTTGGGCGCGATGAGACTGGGGCTTTGGGGTACGGCTAAGTCACGAGTTAAATCTGGTGATTTGCGAATTACCCGGCGCGATTGCTTGCTATGTTCGACAACTATAGAACTATTATCCCAATCAACATAAATGGCGAGATTATCAGATTTATTTTCGATACTCACTGACAACTCTTTCAATTCATCAAAAGAATAGGAAGGACTAAGTTTAAAAGAAATTCCTACCTGGTCTTGGAGATTTTGCTCTTTGAGTTGATCGTCAACAACATTTTTTTGATGCTCAAATTTAATTTTGTCATCAATTGACTCAATCATCAAATTAAAAATGTAAGAGACGCCGATGATATAAAGCGTCAAAACCACTAAATTTTGGTCGCCACTGCCTCTCATAACTTTAAATATAGACTCCCTGTACTAATTTTGTATATTTGTTCCCTAACTCATCGGCTATAGTTAATCTTCCTTGATTGGTACTGACCTTTCTAGCCAGCCCCGCCGCCAGAAAAAGTATAATAATCCCCCGGCGATTCCTAGCATTACTCCCCAGCACAATAGATATCCCCATTTCCAATTGAGTTCAGGCATATTATACGGTGATATTTCCGTATTGAAGTTCATTCCGTAAATTCCTGCTACAAAAGTTAAGGGAATAAAAATTGACGAAACCACCGTTAGTAGCTTCATAATTTCATTCATTTTGTTACTCACTGCTGACAGGTAAACATCCATTAATCCTGATGTGAGTTCGCGATAAGTTTCTACCATATCAATTACTTGCACTGCATGGTCATAACAATCTCTTAGATATATGCGGACTTCTTCGCCGATCAAGTCATCGCTATCTCGCATTAAAGCACTCATCACATCTCGTTGCGGCCAAATGGCGCGACGCAGTTGCAGTAATTCTCGCCTAATTTTATAAATTTTCTGGAGTGTTTTTGGCGTAGGTTTAATAATAACTTCTTCTTCTAATTCTTCAATTTCCTCACCATAGCGTTCTAACACAGGAAAAAAACCATCAATAATGGCATCTAATAGGGCATAAGCTAAATAATCTGCGCCTGATTTGCGGATGATTCCTTTGGCTTTTTCAAGGCGCGATCGCACTGGTTCAAAACAATCATGTTCTGGTTCTTCTTGTACTGTGAGTAAATAATTTTTACCCAAGATTAAACTCACTTGTTCGCTATGAAAACCAAAGGCATTTTCCTTTGGTACTACCATGCGGGCAATAATTAATAATTGGTCGTCATAATCTTCTGTTTTCGGACGTTCTGGTACATTAACGATATCTTCTAAAACTAGCGGATGTAATTCAAAAATTTTACCAACTCTTTGCAATATATCTTGATTGCCTAAGCCCTGCACATCTACCCAAGTTACAGATGTTGTATCTAAATAAGGAACACATAGTTCTGGTGTTTCTATTTTTTTCCGAATATATGCTTGGGAATTATAATCTATCAACACAATTTCTGGATATTCAGCATTTTCATCAATTATTAGAGTGCCGGGAATATTTCCTGGTTGGTGATAGAATTCTTTGATTAATGAATGTTTGATAGCTTTACGATTGCGAGGAATTCTTAGACCCATAAAGTTTTACCTGTAGTCAATTGTCAATGGTCAGTAGTTAATATATAAATAAGCAGAAAATCAGGTTTTGGATGAATTTTAAATTATTCATCACAATTAATATTGTTTCGGGTAGGCAATGCCCAGCCTCAGAAATGAATTAGTGGCCAATGCCAATATTGGTTAACTATTCAAGCCGATATGATATCATCTCCTCACTTCTGAGTCAGAAATAATAAAAAAACAGTTTGTCTCAGTGTAGACAAACTGCTTCATAAATGTTTATACAAATAACCAATGGGAAGATATGGGGAAGCGGAGATTAGAACATGCCCATGCCGCCCATACCGCCCATACCACCCATGCCACCCATGCCGCCCATACCGCCATCAGCAGGAGCTGCGGGGGCTTTCTTTTCGGGTTTTTCTACAACCAAGGCTTCGGTGGTTAATACCAAGCCAGCGATGGAACCAGCATTTTGCAGTGCAGAACGCACAACTTTGGCAGGATCGATAATCCCAGCTGCAATTAAGTCTTCAAATTCTCCAGTAGCGGCGTTATAACCTACGTTAAAATCGGTTTCCCGGACTTTGGAGACGACTACGGAACCTTCTGCACCAGCGTTGTCTGCTATTTGACGTAGGGGTGCTTCTAAGGCACGGCCAATAATATCAGCCCCAAGCTTTTCTTCTTCATCTTTGAGGCTGTTTTTAATTGCTTCTACCTTGGTAGCCAAGTGAATCAAGGTTGTACCACCACCGGGAACAATTCCTTCTTCTACGGCGGCTTTAGTGGCGTTCAAAGCGTCTTCAATGCGGAGTTTGCGATCTTTGAGTTCGGTTTCTGTGGCTGCACCAACTTTAATTACTGCCACACCACCAGCTAACTTAGCAATCCGTTCTTGCAGTTTTTCTTTGTCGTATTCGGAATCTGTTTCTTCCAACTGCTTGCGGATTTGCCCAATTCGCTTTTGAATTTCTGGTTTAGTGTTGCTACCAGCGACAATGGTAGTGTTTTCTTTGTCGATGGTGATTTTGCGGGCAGTTCCTAAAGCTTCTAGAGAAGCGGTATCCAAGCTTAAGCCAATTTCTTCAGAAATTAACTGACCATCGGTAAGAATGGCGATATCTTGTAATAATGCTTTGCGGCGATCGCCAAATCCAGGGGCTTTAATTGCAGCTACAGAAAGTACGCCTCTTGCTTTGTTTACCACTAAAGTTGCCAAAGCATCGCCTTCTACATCTTCAGCAATTACCAGCAAGGATTGACCCAAACGCGCAACTTTTTCGAGTACGGGTACTAAATCTTGAATGCTGTTGATTTTCTTGTCGGTAATTAAAATGCGGGCATTTTCAAATTCTACGGTCTGGCGCTCGCTGTTGGTGATAAAGTAGGGAGAAATGTAACCCCGGTCAATCTGCATCCCTTCTACCACTTCTAATTCAGTTGTCAGGGACTTAGATTCTTCAACGGTAATTACACCATCTTTGGTGACTTTATCCATTGCTTCGGCAATCATGCTGCCGACTTCTTCGTCATTACCTGCGGAAACTGTCGCTACTTGAGCGATCGCACTTCCTTCTACTGGCTTGGCTATCTTGACGATTTCTTCTACCAGCGCCTCAATCGTCTTGTCAATTCCTCGTTTTAAACTAACTGGGTTGCTACCAGCTGCAACATTCTTTAGCCCTTCGCGGATTAAAGCCTGTGCTAAAACCGTCGCGGTAGTGGTACCATCACCAGCAACATCTTTAGTTTTTGATGCGACTTCTTGGATCAGCCGCGCACCTGTATTTTCTAATGGATCTTCTAATTCAATTTCTTTAGCTACAGTGATACCATCATTGACAATTTGAGGGGCACCATATTTTTTTTCTAAAAGCACGTTACGACCTTTTGGCCCTAAGGTGATTTTTACCGCATCAGCAAGAGCGTTAACACCCCGTTCCAGGGCCCGCCGTGATTCTTCATCAAATGCAATAATCTTCGCCATGTTTCATTTCTCAAGCGCTTCCATTAGACAATTTAGCACTCACAGCGCCAGAGTGCTAACACATTCCACGGTTCAAATCACAAATCAAGATAAAAAAATGAAATTACATATTTAACTGTCAACAGTCAATAGTTTATAGGATCGGGTTCCCCTAAATATGTATCGGGAAAACAGCTATTGTCAGTCAACCCACCCTTTCATCAACTATTGGACTTTGGACTTTGGACTTTGGACAAATGACCAATGACCAATGACCAAATAATAATTCCAATTTGGCTTTTATAACAGGCAAATCTATGCTTTTATCCTGTTTAGCCACTTCTATATACGGATAAAGCCATCAAAAACACTGGACAAAAATTTGAATGTGTATTTGCATCTGGGGAATGCTCTTGATGAGGATGTAAGACCGACTCAGTTTCAAGTTACGCCCGTAGACAAGTAGTGGCCGACTGCCTTAGTTGAAGCGGGAAATAAATATCAATTGCTCAGATTTGAGCGATATATGTAAATTTTATGGAGCAGATGAATTTAGGTAACTCCCTTAAATCCTTAGGTATTGCTGACCCTAGCGGCACCGGCTGGTTGGCTGTAGTATTTACGTTTCTCTTGGCTTGGCTAGTAACATGGCGGTTAATCCCCACAGTTCGCAAATTTGCCTTACGAGTAGGTTGGGCGGATCAACCAAATGCTAGGCGACTTAACCGGGAACCTTTGCCTAATGCGGGAGGGTTAGCTATTTATACAGGCGTAATTGCGGCATTGGTATTAGCAACTCTCTTAAGACCAATTGAACTACAAGGTGTATTAGCTCAAGTCCTGACAATTCTGTTAGGAGGAACGATATTAGTGCTGGTTGGCTTTATTGATGACCAATTTGGCTTACCTCCCTCTGTGCGGATGTTTACTCAGATTCTCACTGCCCTGTTGCTTTATGCTAACGGAATTAGAATTGATATTGCTTTTGGTACGCCTATCGACTCAGTTCTTTCCATTTTCCTGACAGTGTTTTGGGTAGTGGGAATTACCAATGCCATTAATTTAATGGATGGGATGGATGGTTTGGCAGGAGGGGTAAGTTTTATTACTGCCATGAGTTTGTTGGCGGTTTCTGCCCAAATTTCCTATCGTGCCGCAGCAACTCTAGTTTTGGCTGCTTTGGGTGGTGCAGCCTTGGGCTTTTTGCGCCATAACTTCCACCCCTCACGCATTATTATGGGTGATGCCGGGGCATACTTTTTTGGTTATGTACTAGCGGCAACGAGTATTTTAGGTAAACTCCAAGTCAATACAGTATTTTCCCTGATTCCCACAGTTTTATTTTTGCTGTTACCAGTATTAGATACTACGCAAGTAATTGTGCGGCGACTGATGGCGGGGAAAAACCCCATGAGTACCCCTGGTAAAGACCACCTGCACCATCGACTCTTGGCTTGGGGCTTCTCTCAACGCCGAGCTGCATATACTCTGTGGTCAATTACTTTAGTTTGTAATTTGCTGGCAATGAGAATGCAAAATTTGACTTTGGTACAAATGGTAGCTACCACTATGAGTGTAATTTTGCTGATTAGCTTTACTATTTGGGGAAGAATACAGCAGAGAGAATGTATTACTTGAGCGAAGTGGGAAGGGAAGGGAGACAAGGAGGACAAGGAGGACAAGGGGGACAAGGAGGAAAAATGACTATTGACCATTGACTCTTACCCCATGCCCAATGCCCAATGCCCAATGCCTAATGCCTATCTATGCCATGATCATACCACCATCGACATTAAACACTTGTCCGGTGATATAGGCGGCGGCGGGGTCGGCGGCGAGGAAGCGTACCATACCAGCAATTTCTTCTGGTTGACCGTAGCGACCAAGGGGGATAAATTTGAGAATTTCTTCGGTGTTGCTGAGGTTGCTGGTCATGTCTGTGGCGATGAAACCAGGGGCGACAGCGTTAACGGTGATCCCACGAGAAGCTAGTTCTTTAGCTACAGTTTTGGTAAAGCCGATGACACCTGCTTTAGCGGCGCTGTAGTTAGCTTGACCGGGGTTACCCATTTGCCCAGCAACTGAGGCAATATTAATAATCCGCCCAGAACGTTGCTTAAGCATAACTTTACTAGCCGCACGAGTGCAAAGAAATACACCAGTAAGATTAAGATCAATCACTGCTTGCCAATCTTCCGGCTTCATGCGTAACAGTAGAGTGTCGCGGGTAATACCTGCATTATTAACTAGGATATCAATCCGCTTAAATTTATCGATGACGGTGTTAAATAGGGATTCTACTTGATCGCTTTTAGAAACATCTGCTTGTATAGCGATCGCCTGACCGCCTGCATTTGTAATTTCTGTCACTATGCTATCAGCCGCACCACTAGAACTAGCATAATTAACGACTACATTAGCCCCATAGCTAGCTAATTCCAGCGCGATCGCTCTACCAATTCCCCGTGAAGCACCTGTAACAATTGCAACTTGTCCCTGCAATTTTTGTAAATTCTCACTCAAAAGTTCCATGAAATATATTTTGAATCACCGCGCTAATTATCTTATGGTGATTTGTACCTTTAGTATTAAAACTGCGTGTTATTGATTGTGGGTTATGGGTGTCAATGGTCAATGGTCAATGGTCAATGGTCAATGGTCAATAGTCAATGGTCAATGGTCAGGAAATTTTTGACTTTTGACTCTTGACTATGGACTTTTGACTCTTGACTTTTGACTTTTGACTATGGACTCTTAAATGATTGTGCCATCAGGGATGACGGCATTTTTTAATACAACCACAATTCCACTACGGATATAAAAGCCCTGACTTTCGCGATCGGCTTCTTGTACGTTATCTTTGTTGATAATTTTGACGTTTTGACCGATGCGGGCGTTTTTATCAATAATGGCACGGCGAATAATTGTATCTGCACAAATACCGACGGCAACCTCATCGCTGAATAAGTTACATTGACGTTCTACAGCAGGTTGGTAAAAATCGGCACCCATAATTAGGGAGTCTTCGATGATGGTACCAGATTCAACTCGCGATCGCACTCCTAAAACTGAATGTTCAATGCGGCAGTTTTTCAAAATACAACCTTCACCAATCAACGATTGGGTGATTTTGCAATCTAACATTTTTGTGGGAGGCAAGTAACGCGCGCGGGTGTAAATCGGCGCTTGTTCATCATAGAAGCTAAAAGGCGGTTGGGGTTGCTCGGTTAGAGCTAAGTTGGCATCATAAAAAGCTTCAATGGTTCCGATATCTTCCCAGTACCCATTGAATAAGTAGGCTTGGACGTTGTAATCTTTAGCCGCAGCATCAGGAATGATTTCTTTACCAAAATCTGTGCTTTCTAAAGATTCGCGCAATAATTTGATCAAAACTTCTTTTTTAAAGACGTAAATCCCCATCGAAGCGATGTAGGGTTGGAGTTGGGCTTGTTCTGGACTCAATCCCAGTACGGTGGTATCGACGCGCATTTTGGCTAAAGCGTCACCTTTGGGTTTTTCGCTAAAGTCAATTACTCTACCGGATTGATCGATTTTCATCAAGCCAAAGTCAGAAGCGCGGCGATCGTCGATGGGAATTACAGATAATGTAATATCTGCTCCTGTTTCTCTATGACGCTGGACAAATTCGCGGTAATCCATGCGATAGAGATGATCCCCGGAGAGAATCAGGTATTCTTCGGCGTCCCATTCCTCCAACAACCAGATATACTGACGCACAGCATCGGCTGTCCCTTGGAACCAGTTGGGGTTTTCTGGGGTTTGCTGTGCTGCCAAGACTTCGACAAAGCCCTCGCTGAAGCCACTAAAATTGTAGGCGCGAGCAATGTGGCGATTCAAAGAAGCTGAGTTGAATTGTGTCAGGACGTAGATTTTAAATATTTCTGAATTGATGCAGTTGCTGACAGGGATATCAATTAAGCGGTACTTCCCTGCAACTGGTACGGCTGGTTTTGCACGTAGTTTAGTTAACGGATAAAGGCGAGTACCTGCACCACCACCGAGTATGATTGCTAAAACTTTTTTCACAAAATGTCTCCCGACTGCCTTTCAACTCTCACCTTCAGTTTATGACTGTATGTAGCAGCTGGTAAGGGGGGATCGCAGATTCTGAAGCGTGAATTTTACAGAATGCTGGCGGTAATTAATGTCGCTGCCAATAAATACAGCATTAAGATTTATGTATAATTTACTGCCTGCCTAATTTAGGCGATCGCAATCGAGTTTTCACTAGTAAGTAGGCAATTATATCTAAACACTCAATTAATTTGCAGATAATCCCATTTTTTCTAAGTTACACATACTTTTGTACAAGTATCTTAAAATACATATAGTATACTTAGTTTAATAGGAATTATTCTCAAGTTTTGGGCAAAATTTTCATGGAAGAATTTAAGATGGAAGCTGAGTTAACAAGTGCGATCGCCAAATAAATTAAACACTCAATTTTTTGAAATTTAACTTGGTATTAACGAAATTTAATTGCTGTGATAACCTGATGTGCTGTACCCAAGGTTGCGCAGATAACTGGGAAATAGCATTTGCAGACAGAGTAGCTGTAAAAATATTCTTTCCGGGAGTGACATCATTCACCCCGATTTTTTCCAAAACATCAATAGCAGTTGCATCTAACACAGGTTCAGTATGGATAAACACTGTCAAACTCTGTGCATCTGAGTTTTGTACTTGATTGAGTGCAGAAGCCAAGGCTGCGTCAAGTTTTTGATAGTTCATAAGCAATTCCTTAAACAGCGTAGCTGGTGATTGTTAACCTAACCTATCACCAAGCTATCAAATTTATCGATTTTCATTACCTATCTTCGTATAGACGTAACATCCTGTTGGCTACGTCTAATTGCAGATTTGCTACATCAATCCTATCGGTAGTAACAGGGTAAAATTTTATCTTTTATTCAGATTTGATGCTTGACAAAATATTAAATGTTGGAGATGGGAGGGGAAAAATTATTATTTCTGAAGTTATCTTGCTTTCAGGTTAGTACTGGAAAATCTAATATATTTGTTGCGCAATAATTAAAAATTTTTATTTAACTTAACGTAAATTATTTTTCAAGTAAAGAAACCGAAATTTAGTATCCTAAATAACAATTTAGTGGTTAAATATCAAACTAATATCACAGTTTAAAGCTTGCGCTGGTTAAATTTCTAGGAGCTAGCTGATTCTTCATTGAGAGGAAAATTCACAAATATATGAGTAGACTTAACCGACGTAGGTTTTTGATTTACGGTTCCGCAACGATTGGTACCAGTATCTTTCTCAAAGCTTGCGCTAATGAATCTCCCAGCAGTACAAATAGTCCCAGTCCCACTAGTGCAAATAGCCCCAGTGCTTCCCCTGTAGCTGCTAGTGGCGACAAAATCAAAATCGGGATTTTGCACTCGCTAAGTGGCACAATGGCTATTAGCGAAAAAAGCGTTGTTGATGCGGAAAAATTGGCAATTAAGGAAATTAATGCCAATGGTGGGGTTTTAGGAAAACAAATCGAAGCGATTGTTGAAGATGGTGCTTCTAACTGGGATACTTTCAGAGAGAAAGCAACTAAACTAATCGATCAAGATAAAGTAGCTGTGGTTTTTGGCTGTTGGACTTCAGCTAGTCGCAAGAATGTTAAACCCGTGTTTGAAAGTAAAGACCACATGCTGTGGTATCCCGTACAGTATGAAGGTCAAGAATGCTCTAAGAATATTTTCTACACAGGTGCGGCACCAAATCAACAAATTGAACCTTCTGTTGACTGGCTGTTAAAAAATAAAGGCAAAGAATTCTTTTTAGTCGGCTCAGACTACGTATTCCCTCGGACTGCCAATACAATTATTAAAGCTCAATTAGAAGCTCTTGGTGCTAAAACAGTTGGTGAAGATTATTTACCATTAGGTAACACAGAAGTTACACCAATTGTGACGAAAATTAAGCAACAGTTACCCAATGGTGGGGTAATTTATAACACCTTAAATGGTGATAGTAATGTGGCTTTCTTCAAGCAATTGAAAGGTGCGGGATTAACACCAGATAAATATCCTTCAATGTCAGTAAGTATTGCTGAAGAAGAAGTGAAAGCCATTGGTGTGGAATATCTCAAAGGGCACTATGCTGCGTGGAATTACTTCCAAACAGTCGATACTCCTGCGAATAAGAAATTTGTCGAAGCTTTTAAAAAAGAATATGGTGCAGAAAGGGTAACAAATGACCCAATGGAAGCTGCATATATTGCTGTTTATTTGTGGAAGCAAGCAGTAGAAAAAGCGGGTAGCGTTGATTTAGCAAAAGTACGCGCAGCAGCTTATGGTCAAACCATAGATGCGCCAGAAGGAAAAGTGACAGTCAGTCCTAATCATCACATCTCCAAAGTTGTGCGCATTGGTCAAGTGAGAGATGATGGTTTGTTTGATATTGTCTATGCTACACCTGCACCAGTTGAACCTGTACCTTGGAACCAATTTGTGAAAGAAACCAAGGGATATGCTTGTGATTGGTCTGATCCAGCTAAGGGTGGTAAGTACAAAAAGGCTTAATTAGTCATTGGTCATTGGTCATTAGTCATTGGTCATTGGTCATTGGTGAAAACTTTGACGGAATTGGCTGATCTGATATATCTTTATTCCCCATAAATTTTTATAAAAACTCTACGCAACCAACAATTGTACAGACGCGATTCATCGCGTCTCTAATGACTCAGCGATTCATCGCGTCTCTGTCTGTGATTAATCGCGTCTCTGACTAATGACTCATTTATCAACAAAAAGCTGATAGCTGGGGAATCAAAATGTTAACAGGTTTTTTAGATGCTGTATTTAATGGTATCAGCATCGGTTCTGTGTTATTAATTGCTGCTTTGGGATTAGCCATTATCTTTGGCTTGATGGGCGTAATTAATATGGCGCATGGTGAATTGATGATGTTTGGGGCTTATACAACCTTTGTAGTGCAAAATGGTTGTAAGCAATTAGGCGGCTTTTGGTGGGAAATTTATATATTCTTGGCTTTAATTATCGCTTTCTTTTTCACTGCATTTATCGGCTTAATTTTAGAAAGGGGCGTGATTCGCTATCTCTATGGTAGACCCCTGGAAACTTTACTCGCCACTTGGGGAGTAAGTTTAATTTTTCAGCAGTTTGTCCGCAGTGTAAATTGGGTTTTAATTATTGGCTTAGTTTTGTTTTCAGGATTATTTTTTGGGGGTTTATGGTTCTTAAATTCCCGCACCAATTTAGAGAGGGTGCGTAACTGGGTTGTTGGCGTGATTTTCTTGCTATCTTTAGGAGTGACAGTCACTACAGGTAAGATATTAAGTCAAACCTATAAGCTAGCAGTAACTCAACCTTGGTTTGGCGCACAAAATGTAGATGTAACTGCTCCTAAATGGTTACAAACTGGTATATCTGTAGGTGGCATACAGTTACCATTTGCTAGATTATTTATTATCAGTTTAACAATAATTTGTGTCGCTGGAATTTATTTGTTTTTACAGCGTTCTAGTTGGGGATTAAGAATTAGGGCGGTTACCCAAAATCGCAGTATGAGTGCTTGTTTAGGTATCCCCACTCAAAAAGTTGATGCAATTACGTTTGCGTTGGGTTCTGGGTTGGCTGGTGTAGCTGGATGTGCAATTAGTTTGCTAGGTTCTGTAGGGCCAAATACCGGACAAAATTATATTATCGACACCTTTATGGTTGTGGTTGTCGGTGGTGTGGGGAATTTAGCTGGTACTATTGTTGCGGCTTTAGGAATTGGTACAGTTAACTTTTTAATTGGTTCGGGAACCTTGGCTTTATTATTTGCACCGGTGAAACCTTTAGCAGATTTGTTGAACTTTTTTGCAACTACAAGTATGGCAAAGGTGATGGTATTCGCACTGATTATTATATTTTTACAGTGGAAGCCAGCAGGAATTTTTCCCCAAAAAGGTCGGACTGTTGATGTTTAACCTTAAGTATTTCACAATCTTGCTTCAAAATCAGAGGGCGCAAAGATGAAGAAGGGAGGACAGTTAATCTTAATTGAAGTTGGGGTGGTGGTAGCGATCGCACTCATTCTCATCTTAATTATGCCAGCAGTGTTGTCAGAGTTTCGCTTAAATTTGCTGGGGCGATTTTTATCCCTGGCGATTGTGGCTTTAGGTATTGACTTGATTTGGGGCTATACTGGGTTACTCAGTTTAGGACATGGTATATTCTTTGGTTTGGGTGGATATGCGATCGCAATGTACCTGAAACTGCAAATTCCATCGGGTGAGTTACCTGATTTCATGGAATTATATGGTGTCACGGATCTTCCCTGGTTTTGGAAACCTTTTTATTCTTTCCCCTTCGCAGTCGCAGCTGTAGTCATCATTCCCGGTTTATTAGCTGGGTTCCTGGGATATTTAGTATTTCGCAATCGCATTAAGGGCGTTTATTTCTCCATTCTTACCCAAGCAGCAATTATCGTCTTCTTTAACTTTTTTAACGGACAGCAACAATTTTTTAATGGTACAAACGGGCTGATAGATTTTACAACTTTATTTGGTGCAACTGTCAGCGATGCCAAAACCAAATATATTTTCTACATCCTCACAGTATTATTTCTCGCTGCTACCTACGGCGTTTGTCGTTGGTTAACTAGCGGGCGTTTTGGGAGATTGTTAATCGCCATTCGCGACGATGAAAGTCGGGTGAGATTTTCCGGTTATAACCCTACAGATTTTAAAACATTAGTCTTTGCAGTGTCTGGTGCGATCGCTGGAATTGCAGGAGCATTTTACACCCTACAAAGTGGTTCTGTTTCCCCTAGAGCAATGGATATTGCTTTTTCGATTGAAATGGTAATTTGGGTAGCAGTTGGGGGACGCGCAACATTAATCGGCGCAGTTTTAGGAACTTTATTAGTTAATTATGCCCGTGCTTTTTTAAGCGAACAATTTGCGGAAATTTGGCTATTTTTCCAAGGCGCACTGTTTTTAATAGTCGTCACAGTTCTACCTGATGGACTTGTTGGCTGGTTGCGCAGTCAAAACTTTGCTATTTTCAAACGCCCTCAAGAAATTTCTACCTATCCCAGCTTAGAAGAAGATCCGGAAGTAAAACATGAACGCCAAAATCTTGGAAACTGAAAACGTTACTGTAAGTTTTGACGGTTTTAAAGCTCTCAACCAATTAAATTTTAATATGGATGTGGGCGAATTACGAGTAGTAATTGGCCCTAATGGTGCGGGTAAAACTACATTTTTGGATGTAATTACTGGGAAAGTTCAACCAACTATCGGCAGAGTTTTATTTAAAGGTAAAAATCTCCGTTCTCTACCAGAATATGAAATTGCAAGGCGAGGTATTGGGCGGAAATTCCAAACACCAAGAGTTTATCTTAATCTCACGCCCAGGGAGAATTTAGAAATTACCAGTAACCGCAAGAAAAATGTATTTTCTACTTTATTGGGGCGTTCTCCAGTTACTGAACAAAATAGCGTTAAAGGTTTATTAGAAACCATTGGCTTAACTGCTAAAGCTGACATTCCCGCCGCTTTATTATCCCACGGCGAAAAGCAAAGGTTAGAAATTGGGATGTTAGTGGGACAGTCACCAGATTTATTACTTGTTGATGAAC
Source organism: Calothrix anomala FACHB-343 (assembly GCF_014696435.1). Classification (GTDB taxonomy): domain Bacteria; phylum Cyanobacteriota; class Cyanobacteriia; order Cyanobacteriales; family Nostocaceae; genus Aulosira; species Aulosira anomala_A. The sequence goes on from NZ_JACJQG010000098.1 coordinate 17,425, forward strand.
CTGTTGCAGGTTTAACTGATGAAGAAACCTATAACATTGGCGAATTACTTTTAACATTAGCGCAGAGTCATTCAATTTTAGTAATTGAACATGACATGGAATTTGTCCGACAAATTGCCAAAAAAGTCACAGTTTTACATGAGGGTTCTGTACTCTGTGAGGGGAATTTTGAAGAAGTGCAAAATGACCCACGAGTGGTAGAAGTTTATCTAGGACAGCAGCAAGAGTAGTAAACAATTCAAAATTCAAAATTCAAAATTCAAAATTCTATTTGACTCATCCTCAATGCCCAATTCCCAATGCCCAATGCCCAATGACTAATATGCTAAATATTTCTAACCTGAACGTTTACTACGGTGAAAGCCATATTCTCCGCAATGTAGATTTGCATGTTCCTAATGGACAAATGGTATGTCTCATTGGACGTAATGGTGTTGGTAAAACAACATTACTTAAAAGTATTATGGGTTTGCTGAAACCCCGCAGTGGCACAATTAATTTAGCTGGAAATTTAATTAACTCGAAAACTCCCGACCAAAGGGCTAAGTTAGGAATAGGTTATGTACCCCAAGGACGAGATATTATTCCTCGGTTGACTGTGAAAGAAAATCTGATTTTGGGATTAGAAGCTAGACAAAAACAACTGAAAAAACCGGAGATTCCCGAAGAGATTTTTAGCTTATTTCCAGTTTTAAAAACCATGTTGGCGCGGATGGGTGGCGATTTAAGTGGGGGACAACAGCAACAATTAGCGATCGCGCGTGCTTTAATGGGACAGCCTCAATTATTAGTCTTAGACGAACCTACCGAAGGTATTCAACCCTCAATCATCTTGGAAATTGAAGCTGCTGTTCGCCGGATTATTGAAAATACCGGGATTTCTGTATTATTGGTAGAACAACACTTACACTTTGTGCGTCAAGCCGATTATTATTACGCCATGCAAAAAGGTGCTATTGTCGCTTCAGGTTCAACTGATGAATTGAGTCAAGATGTGATTCAAAGATTTTTAGCGGTTTAATTATGACCTCATAACTTTTTCAACGCAAAGTAACGCGGAGGTTAGCGCAAAGTTTCGCAGAGTATTTCTAAGTCAATTCGCTATGAATTAATGAAATGGTGTACTAAGCTAATGTGTGTCTAAATTGCATAACTAATAATCATGGCTGTTGACTGTCAACGGTCAACTGTCAACCGTCAACAAATCTGAGGATGGATTGTGCAACTTAAAAGCAGAATACTTTACCAACCTAAATAACCAAATTTCAATAATAACCAGAGAAAATTTATCCATAAAAAACACATTACTCCCAATCCGGCGATCGCGCCCAATATAAATGCTACTGTGGTTTTAATTCGCTGATTTCCACCTCGATAAAATCTTGGCGCATAAAAAAAGACCGATTCCGCCACATTAAAGCCACTAAATATTGAGAAAAACCAAAATAAACCTAGCAAGAAAGAACCATTGACTTCGTGGTCATCAAAGATTCGCAAAGTCGGTAATGGTTTAATTGAATGCTTGATGTATCCTATTTGTATTGGCGTTAGTTCTAAGCCTTCAATAAAAATAGCCTCGAGTGCTGATGCTTGGAACCATATACAGGTAGGTGTTTGTTTGCCAAATCTGGCTCGACAATCCAGGGAAGGAGGTAGAATTTCTTCGACTATCAATGTTTGATGGTCGATGGGAATCTTGCAGTATAGGGTTTGTGTTAACTGACAATGTAGCAGATGTCTAGGAACTGCTATTGATTGTTCATCTTTGGTGGCAATAGATAATTCAAAATATGGACTTGGGGAGCGATCGCCTATAATTAACATTGTCAGCAGAAACGCGATCGCTAAATTGACAATCAAGCGTTGTCTGCGATGCATTACAAATTATGAAAGTAATTGACAATGCTTTCTTCAACTTTGATCGCAGGTAAAAATAACTGGTACTCCCATCCTTCCCCAGGGGTAAGATCTTTTTTAGCAATGTAGTCTTGTCTTGCTCCAGCTTTACCTTCCGCACTTGGGTAATTTTCTACAGCGTGAAAGACGGACATTCTTGCATAAGCGTAGCCCAGTGAATACAAGCACAACACACCGAGTAAAGTAGGAAGTAATTTGCTTACCTTTTGCATAATCATCGATAGAAGTCGGGGAAACGTTTCTATATAACTACAACTCCAGACGATGATTTTACTGATTAGATCCCCGATTTCTGCAAAAATTCGGGGATATAGAGAGAATTTTACAGCATCTTCCTGTAAATAGACCACGCTGTAGGGGCACGGCATCAGTAAAATTATTGTATGTACCAAAAGATTGTCGGTGCCGTGCCCCTACGATAGATGTGGTTCAAATAGGTGAAAACTGCTGTAATTACAAATTACCAACATTAATCAAACCAAAACCCCATTTACTATCAAAGGTTCCTGGAGGTTTACCAGGAATTGAGCTATTTTTGCGCAGTAAATTTTTCACTGTCGCTGGGTCAAGATTGGGGTCGCGTTGTAATAATAATGCTACAACACCTGTAACGAATGGTGTCGCCATACTTGTACCAGCCATGACGACAAATTTAGAATTAATCATCATCGAGCGATCGCTATTAGCATTAGAAGACAATGCAGAAGCTATCATCGCCCCTGGTGCGGCTATATCTGGTTTTTGTCCATCATTCCGCAATGGCCCTTCACTGCTAAACTCCGAGATAGTATCTAACTCTAAGCCCATATCGCGGACTTGACCGTCAATATCTGTATACTCAACTTTTGTTGTGTAAGCTGCAACTGTAATCGCACTGCTAGCCGCTCCCGGAGAGCCAATTTTTACACAGTCTTTTACGCTTTTACCTGTAAAAAATACTGATGAATGATCGTCCAACGTCCACACATCTAAACGGGTATCGCTGTTACTAGTATTGCGGACTCGTAACTGCCAAATTCCACCCATGACAGGGGAAGGGCCGTTACCGCGAATTTGCACAAAGAAATTGTGGTCGCCATTACCTTTATCTGGGGCTGGTGTGACAATTTCTACCTGGGAATCTGGTAATTGATACTTCTGGGTAGGATTGTCATCAGCAATAATTTTTTGATAGGGAGTAACGAAACCATTCGGACTGCGCACCGAGATTTCCAACTCGCTGTCAGCATCATACCAACCATTTAACCAGACGATACCGACTTGATTTAAGGGCACATTAAAGCGCATACCCCGCGATTTTTGTGCAGGTATGTTTGCTTGACCGTGTATGTTATCGTTTCCTTCGTTACCCGCAGCACAGCAAACAATTTTACCCGGCCCGGTTTCTGCATCAATAATCCGCGATAAGGAGTCACTACCATCATGAGCATCAGCATGTCCGCCCAAGCTCATATTTAATACTATGGGTCGTCCTAATTCTGTGGCTACGCGGAAAACGTAACGCACAGCATCAGCAATATGAGCATCCTGTAAATCAGATTTAACAATAATTAATTCTGCTTCTGGTGCTACCCCTGGATAAGTTTCATCTGCACCCGCAGCAATACCCGCCACATGGGTACCATGACCGTTAGTATCTTGGGAAACAGTCATTTGTTCGCCAGTAAATTCTGCGCCATAATCGCCTTCTTTAACTCCCGGCCCTGGGAGCGTCTGATCCCAAATGCGTAAAATCCGTCCAGCAAAGGCGGGGTGTTTGGGATCAATACCGCTATCAATAACGCCAATCAAGACTCCCTTTCCAGTCAATCCCGTTTTGGTTTGAAAATCAGGTAATTTCACCTTACCAGGAGCCACATCCATCCGCAGATGGAGTTTGCGCGATGGTTTGATGCGTTGAATTACATCTTCTTCTGATAGCGCATCTAAAGCTTGTATAGGTAAAAAAGCCGTGCGGACACTACCAGAACTTTGATTGATGCGAATCCCATACTGTTCTAAATGACTCAAATCTGCATCAGGTTCGCAGTAGAGAAACACAATACTCTTAGTCGGCTTAACAGCACTTTTGGGAGCAATTATACCAAGCGATCGCCTGTGAGTAGTTAAAGCCTGCTCTCCTTCATTTTGATAATCTTCATACGCCAACAGCAAACCAGGAGATAGTTTATCGTGTCTCATAAGTCTTACCATCTTCTATGTAATTTTCCTTAATTAGATAACTGATTTGAGTAGTCTTAGATGTTTTAGCATAAATACGAAAAATGTCATTATTAGCAGATCGAGGGATTTGCAGCTAAACTTTTGTATTGATCCAGCGCCTAATTCCCAAATTACAGATAAATCTCTAGATAGAAAAATAAAGAATTATTAATTGGTCAATAGTCAATGGTCAATGGTCAATGGTCAATGGTCAATAATAAATTCTATGGACTGTTGACTGTTGACTGTTGACTGTTGACTATGGACTTTTGACCAAAAAATCAATGATCTACCACAGGTGGGAACCATAAAGAAGCTATGATTTGCAACGATCGCTCCTGTAGGTATAAATAGAGTAATCAATGCAAATTCAAACACCAGACTGGGTAAAACACGCTGTATTCTACCAAATATTTCCCGATCGCTTTGCCAGAAGCAAGCAACCCCGCAAACGATTATTACATGAAGCTCGTTGGGAAGATTGGGAAGCAATGCCTTCACTACAAGGGTACAAAGGCGGTGATTTATGGGGTGTAATGGAGGGTTTGGACTACATCCAAAATTTAGGAATTAACGCTATCTACTTCACACCCATCTTTCAATCGGCTAGTAACCATCGCTATCATACCCACGATTATTATCAGGTCGATCCACTGTTGGGGGGTAACGAAGCTTTTAAAGAATTGTTAGACGCAGCCCACGAACGCAATATTAAAGTTGTCTTGGATGGTGTATTTAATCACTCCAGTCGCGGCTTTTTCTTTTTCCACGATGTATTGGAAAATGGCCCTCATTCCCCTTGGGTGAATTGGTTTAAAGTAGAAGGCTGGCCGCTTTCCGCTTACAATGGCGATTTTCCAGCTAATTATGAAGGTTGGGCAGGAAATCGGGCTTTACCTGTATTTAACCACGATAACCCCGAAGTCAAAGAATATATTATGGAAATTGCCGAATATTGGCTTAAATTCGGCATTGATGGTTGGCGGTTAGATGTCCCATTTGAAATTAAAACCCCTGGCTTTTGGCAAGAATTTCGTCAGCGCGTCAAGGCGATAAATCCCGAAGCTTATATTGTGGGGGAAGTTTGGGGAGACTCTCGCGAATGGCTAGATGGTACGCAATTTGACGGCGTGATGAATTATTTATTTGCCGGGCCGACCATTGCCTTTGCCGCAGGCGATCGCGTAGTCTTAGAACAAGTGCAAAGCCGCGACTATAAACCCTATCCCCCCTTATTTGCTGCGGAATACGCCGCCAAAATTCAAGAAGTACTCGAACTTTATCCTTGGGAAATTCAGCTAACCCAATTAAACTTACTCGCCAGTCACGACACCGCCAGATTAATGTCTATTTCTGGAGGCGATAAAGCCAGTGTCGAATTAGCAACATTACTCTTACTCACCTTCCCCGGTGCCCCTAGCGTCTACTATGGTGATGAAGTCGGCTTACCTGGCGCGATAGATCCCGATTCTCGACGTGGTTTTCCCTTAGAAGCAACCTGGGACAAAGATATTCTTGATACTCATCGTCAATTAATTGCCATCCGTAATAGCTACCCAGCATTGCGGATAGGAGATTATCAAGTGCTTTATGCCCAAGGTACACTTTATGTATTTGCTAGAACCTTAGGAACTGAAGAATTAATTATTGCTGTGAATGCAGGTACAGCACCAACAAAAGCAGAGATTCCCATTAGCAACTTGCAGACTCAACCCAACAAACTTTTATATGGCAATGCCGAAGTAGAATGGCAAGATGCCGGAGAAAATCAGCAGCTTTCCATATCTCTTGATGCGCGTTTTGGTTGCATCTTAGGTGTAGGTTAATCTCATGTCTTTCTCTTCTTCTTTTCTTTCTTCTTCGTGTACTACCCTGCGGGAACGCCTCCGGCGAACGCGCCTTTGCGGTTCGTTCTCTTATCCCTAAACATCAATGCGATACATCACTAGAAAATAACCCAATAATTGCGTAAGGGCGGGGAAACCCCGCCCCTACGATTGGGTATAAAAATAAGGGCACAATTATAATTTTTGTGCCCTTATATTGATTCTGTATCCAAAGCAAACAGACTGATTTATCTGTCCACAGAACCCATAATTACATCGATACTACCGAGAATTACCACAATATCTGCCACCTTCACTCCGCGTAATAAATGCGGCAGAATTTGCAGATTGTTGAAATCGGCGGCGCGAATCTTCCAGCGTGCGGGGAAGACATTATCATCACCCACTAAATAAATACCTAATTCACCTTTACCGCTTTCGACACGGGCGTAAATTTCCCCTTTAGGAATCTTAAAAGAAGGAGAAACTTTTTTACCAATATATTGATAATCAAAAGCATCCCATTCTGATTTTTTCCCAGCAGCTAAACGCTTCGCTTCTAAGTTCTCATAAGGGCCGCCAGGAAGTCCTTTAATTGCTTGGCGAATAATTTTCACAGATTCGCGCATTTCCCGCATCCGCACCAAATAACGGGCAAAGCAATCACCGGCAGTTTCCCACTGTACATCCCAGTCAAAGTCATCGTAGCATTCATAGTGGTCAACTTTGCGCAAGTCCCACTTCACCCCAGAAGCGCGTAACATGGGGCCAGAAAGTCCCCAGTTAATTGCTTCTTCGCGGGTGATTGTGCCAATACCTTCAACCCGACGGCGGAAAATGGGGTTATTGGTAACTAACTTTTCGTACTCGTCTATTTTAGGTAGCAAGTAATCGCAGAATTCTGAGCATTTATCTACCCAACCGTAAGGTAAATCAACTGCTACACCACCAACACGGAAGTAATTGTTATTTACCATCCGGTAACCAGTAGCCGCTTCCCATAAATCGTAAATCATCTCCCGTTCGCGGAACTGGTAGAAGAAGGGAGTTTGTGCGCCTACGTCAGCTAGGAATGGCCCGAACCACAATAGGTGGTTGGCGATGCGGTTTAATTCCAGCATAATAACGCGGATGTAGCTGGCGCGTTTGGGTACGGCAACACCTGCCAATTTTTCTGGGGCGTTGACAGTAACGGCTTCATTGAACATCCCTGCTGCGTAGTCCCACCGACTCACGTAGGGGACATACATAATCGTAGTGCGGTTTTCCGCAATTTTTTCCATTCCCCGGTGCAGGTAGCCAATTACTGGTTCACAATCAATGACATCCTCGCCATCCAGGGTAACAATTAACCGCAGAACCCCGTGCATTGAGGGATGGTGCGGGCCCATATTGAGCACCATAGGTTCAGTGCGGGTTTCTATTCTGGCCATAGATTATGTGTTCTCCCGTTCATGAAAATTTAGACTTGGATCGCGTAGATGCCAACCAGACCCCATTTATCGTGTCTGCCACAATCAGACTCTTCAGGGTAATGGGTTAGGTTGGAGAGAAGATGGCAGCCGAGGGATTTTGGTTGATGTTTAATTTTGTTGCACTTCTTCAATTATTATATGGAATACGCAATGCCTAACACCGATTGTCCCGAATTTGCCCGCCTACTATTGAGGCTGCATTCAGCTAGCCATGTGCAAGTTTGTGCTTTATCGACCTTTCCATGCCCTGAAGGATACAGCTGGCGAGTAGTAACGTAGGGTGTGTTGTCGCGCAGCGCAACGCACCTTGAATTTGAGACGGTGCGTTAGCCTACGGCATAACACACCCTACGAAGAATTTATATTTTATTTATATAAATTAAATTTATTTTGCAAACTTTTGGAATTACTATGCATAGTTTCTGACAGTCATCCATTCCAATTCAAGTTGCTATTAATCGCTGTTGTATAGCAAACATTATTGATAAATTTGATTAATTTCAATTATTAAAATATAAAAATTATTATTTTTTTGTTGATATTGCTATAGTAAATATTATTTACCCTAGTCGCTAGATATTTGGTCTACTAAAACCAACAATGGTTGTGAAGAATTAATACAATTATCGATATCCTATACTATAAGAAATAGTATCTTTAGAATAAGTAATTCAATCAATATCAAAGATACAACCTGAGTAGGGGAGACAAAAACAAAAACACTTTTGTAAACAAAAGTTGTTTTCATATTTCGTGCTGAAAGGCGGTTTGCCGAAAACATTCCATCTTAAAATTGTCCTAAGTGGCGTGCGTATGGCGTACCACAATTAATTTCAGCGTAATTTTGAGGTTGGTGCAAGATCTAAACCTCCCGTTAAAAGCGATCGCTCCTAGCAACTAGATACAGTCAGCAATAAAATCCTCATTATTCCCAACTTTTGGCGATCGCATAATTCAATTCCACATTAAATTGCATACAGCCGAATTAGGGCATGGGGCAAGAGTCTTCTTCCCCCTGCTCCCTGCTCCCTGCCCCCTTGCCTTCTCTTCTCCCTTCTCAACAACTGGGAACACTGCATAAATCAATAGGAGAACGCCAATGAAGATTGGTATTCCAAAAGAAGTCTATCCTGGCGAACAGCGTGTAGCCGCTACGCCAGATACAGCCAAACGCTTGCAAAAGCTGGGTTTTGATGTATTAGTAGAAAGAAATGCTGGCTGCGGTGCCAACTTTAATGATGATGCTTACACTGCAGCACAATGTCAGATTGTCCCAGATGCAGCAACTTTATGGACAGAAGCAGATATTGTCCTCAAGGTGCGCCCGCCCCAATTGCACCCAGATGCATGTAAACATGAAGTCGATTTACTCCATCAGGGAAGTACGTTAATTAGTTTTATTTGGCCTGCCCAAAATGCTGATTTATTGCAAAAATTAGTATCGCGTCAAGCTACAGTCTTGGCGATGGATGCCATTCCCCGCATCAGTAGGGCGCAAAAGCTAGATGCTTTAAGTTCAATGGCAAATCTGGCAGGATATCGGGCGGTAATTGAAGCAGCTAACCACTTTGGGCGCTTCTTTAACGGACAAATTACCGCCGCCGGCAAGGTACCACCAGCCAAGGTAATGATTATTGGTGTAGGCGTTGCGGGATTAGCCGCCATTGGTACAGCTAAAGGATTAGGTGCAATTGTGCGCGCCTTTGATACTCGCTTAGTAGTTAAAGAACAAGTAGAAAGTCTCGGAGCAGAATTTCTCGAACTCAACTTTGCTGAAGATGGAACGGGTGAAGGCGGTTACGCCAAGGTAATGAGCGACGAATTCATCAAGGCGGAGATGGCACTGTTTGCCGAGCAAGCCAAAGAAGTTGATATTATCATCACTACAGCTTTGATTCCTGGGAAAAAAGCACCAGTGCTAATTACTCAGGAAATGGTTGAAAGTATGAAAGAAGGTTCGGTAGTTGTTGATTTAGCAGCCGAGCAAGGTGGGAATTGTGCCTGTACTCATCCCGGTGAAGTTTACCGTCACAAGGGAGTAACCATAGTTGGTTTAACAGATTTGCCTAGCCGCATGGCACAACAAGCCAGTCAACTTTACGGTACAAATCTTTACCATCTCCTCGAAGACATGGGAGGAGCAAAGAATTTTCAAGTCAATCTCGAAGATGAAGTCGTTAGAGGCGCTTTAGTCGTTCATAGTGGCGAAATCACTTATCCACCGCCAAAAGTAGAGAAAAAAGTAGAGGTAGCAGAAACCAAAAGTAGCAAAAGTGAAGATAAAGTCAAAGAGCCGATTCCAGTCTTAGCAACTGCGCCAGCTTCCCCAGTTCCCAGTAAAGCCAAAAGCGGGAGTAATGTAATTTGGCTGTTATTGGTTGGTGTCGCCTTACTGGGTATCGGTATAAGTGCGCCGCCAGAATTTTTGTCTCATTTCATTGTGTTTGTTCTGGCTTGCTTTATTGGTTGGCAAGTGATTTGGAATGTCAAACCAGCATTGCATACACCACTAATGAGCGTGACTAACGCCATTAGCGGCATCATTATTCTCGGCGGGATGCTGCAAATATCGGGAACATCCAACTTATCTACAACAATTCTGGGAGCGATCGCAATTCTTGTCGGCACAATTAACATCTCCGGCGGTTTCCTAGTCACCCAACGAATGCTCAAAATGTTCCAAAAATAGAAGGAAATTATGTCAAATAACTTACTGACAGTGGCGTATATTCTCGCCAGCGCTCTATTTATTCTCAGTCTTGGGGGACTGTCCGATCAAGAAACCGCTCGCAAAGGTAATGTTTACGGTATTGTGGGTATGGCGATCGCTTTCGTAGCGACTGCATTCTCCCTCGATATGAAAGCTTATGGCATCTTAAGTGCCGTTGTCATTCCCGGAGTCGTCATTGGCGCAATTGTGGCGGCGCGGGTAGCGATGACTTCCATGCCAGAATTAGTAGCAATTTTGCATAGCTTTGTTGGTGCAGCAGCAGTACTCGTAGGGATTGCCAATTATCTACAAGCAACGCCCCTCTCGCCAGAAGAAGCGACAATCCATCAAATCGAAATATTTGTTGGCGTCTTTATTGGTGCAATCACCTTTACCGGCTCAATTATTGCCTTTGGTAAACTCAGAGGTGTCATCACCAGCAAACCCGTACTTATCCCCGCCAGGCATGTATTAAACTTGGCTATTCTCGTAGCTTCAGTATGGCTGGGCAGTCAGTTTATTGGTGCAGAAGCCACAACTGGATTGCAACCCCTATTATTCATGTCTGCAATTGCCGCAGTTTTAGGCGTTCATCTCGTCATGGCAATTGGCGGCGCGGATATGCCCGTGGTAATTTCCATGCTCAACAGCTACTCTGGATGGGCGGCGGCGGCGGCGGGTTTCATGTTATCTAACGACTTGCTGATTATTACCGGTGCATTAGTCGGTAGTAGCGGGGCGATCCTCAGCTACATCATGTGCAAAGCCATGAACCGCTCCTTTATCAGCGTCATTTTAGGCGGCTTTGGCGCACAGACAACTAGCGCAACTATGGCAGATGGCGCACAGCCAGAAGGCAAAGTTAACTCAACCACAGTAGAAGACACAGTAGAAATTCTCTGCCGTGCCAAGAGTGTGATTATTGTTCCTGGTTACGGTATGGCGGTAGCCCAAGCACAACATGGCGTTTCCGACATTGTCAAACGATTGCGCGATCGCCGAATTAAAGTGCGTTTCGGTATACATCCCGTAGCTGGACGTATGCCAGGACACATGAACGTTTTGTTAGCGGAAGCGAAAGTTCCTTATGATATCGTCTTAGAGATGGATGAAATTAATGAGGATTTCACCGAAACAGATGTAGTATTAGTCATTGGTGCTAACGACACTGTTAACCCCAGCGCCTTAGAAAATCCCAATAGCCCCATTGCCGGAATGCCTGTACTCGAAGTTTGGAAAGCTGGTACAGTCATCGTCATGAAACGCAGTATGGCAAGCGGCTATGCTGGAGTAGAAAACCCGCTATTCTATAAGCCAAATACCCTGATGTTGTTTGGCGATGCGAAGAAAAATATTGATGCAACAGTCAGCAAACTTAGCGAATTAAGCGAGGAAAGCAGCAATATTAATCTAGTAATGAAAACAGTATTTTCCACATAACCAAGATTGGTGCTTAGTCCGTAATCCCGCCGTCACCCTAGAAGGGTGCGGCTAATTAAACAAAGCCTGCAAACGCAGGCTAATTTTTTTAGCCCACGCAGGTGGGCTTTGTATTAATAGCCCCAGGCTTCCAGCCTGCGGGCGATATATCGGGTATGCGATTGATAAAATGCGTAGGCGATCGCACCTCAACTGATTTGTCCAAGGGACATCCAATTTTTTAAATACCCATTTAACCTTCCTTCCGTACCCAGCACTGTCACAATCGGTTATTACTGAGGTTGATTCATCAATAGAGAATAAAAGAACACATTAAATGAGTAAAAAAGATATTTTAAGAAGT
>NZ_JACJQG010000099.1 GCF_014696435.1 Calothrix anomala FACHB-343
AGAGGTTTCAATTTGGGAATGCGATCGCAATCTTAATCAGGTTTGTGTAGATTGGCGTTTTCGTACAGAAGATGCAAGAGTTAAGCTTTCAAAGATTTATCCAACCCAGCAAAATTAATGGGACAGACCACTAGTCAAGAACTTTCATCTCTTCCTTTGCGCCTTTGCGTCTTTGCGTGAGGAAAAAAATAACTAAGAAGACACGCCTACCAATTCCTTCTCACTCTCCAATCCCTCATTTCTCACCCAAACTTCGTCCAACCCACCACTAACTAAATAGTGCTGCTGATGAACATCCATCTCTGGAAAATCCAGATGCTTATGCATACCGCGAGTTTCTTTGCGTTCTAGGGCACTACTATACATCCATCGCGCCGTAGCCACCATTGCAGCAGCCTCCCGCAACTGAATAATATTCCGCCCATCGCCAGCTTGACTGCCACGAATTTCTTGCCAAAGATGATTTAACCTTTGCAACGATACAGTTAAACCTTCTTGTTTGCGGAACAAATTGCGATCGTAAGGGAAAACTTCTGCCTGAGTAGCTTTAATCACCTCTTCCGCCTTAATTTGCTGTTGACTACCACTAATCAATCCAGCTTCGCCAACAGCTTGTACAGGGCGCTGTCTTGTCCAGTCTCCCAAATTTTGAGCATATTCCGCCGCCGATTTACCCGCCCAACAACCAGAAGATATTGCCCATGCTGCATTGTGACTACCACCACCAGTAAAGCCACCACAAATTAATTCTCTGGTAGCCGCATCCCCAGCTGCATAAAGTCCACGAACTGATGCAGCGCAGGTAGAATCAACAATTCTAATTCCACCTGTACCCCGAACTGTTCCTTCTAAACGCAAAGTTACGGGGAAGCGGTGGTTAAAAGGATCGATACCGGCGCGATCAAAAGGTAAGAAGAAATTCGGCTGTGCTTTACGCATGTGTACCTGCATTTCTTCATTCGCCTTATCTAAGATGGCATACACAGGTTGAGTCAACAGCGTTTGGGCAATTACTGAACGCCCTCTTTGGGAACCTGCACCAGGGATTGGGGTGCCATCTTCGTATGTGAAAGTTGCCCAATTGTAAAACAGGGTTTTGGTAACCGAGGAAAAGGCGGGAGAGATGCCATAAGCATTAGAAAATTCCATCCCTGACATCTCTGCACCCGCTTCTGCTGCCATGAGGTATCCATCCCCAGTCAGGACATTGCAACCTAAGGCTTTACTCAAGAAAGCACAACCACCTGTTGCAATGATTACTGCACCAGCACGTACAACCCATTGTTTTCCAGTCTGGCGGTTAGTTCCTGTCGCCCCAGCTACGGCACCTTCTGCGTCTACTAGTAATTGCAAGGCGGGGCTATTGTCTAAAATTGTGACCCCCACCCGCTTGATTTGTTTTCGCATCAGGCGCATATATTCCGGCCCTTGGAGACTGCGCCGATAAGGTTTTCCCTCTTCATCCACAGGAAAAGGATAACCCCATTCGGCTAATAGGTTGACGTTGGTATATGTCTGATCAAGTACCCGATCCATCCAGGTACGATTGGCTAAAAATCCCCCCAAGGCTTCCCGACTGGCTTTTGCAGTTTCTCTCGCTTCTGCATCTGGCGGTACATACCACACGCCATTACCCGATGCTGCTGCACAACCACTCGTACCGCAGTAGCCCTTATCAACTAAAACCACCTTCGCGCCAGCAGATGCCGCACTCCAAGCAGCCCAAGTACCAGCCGGGCCGCCACCAATGACTAAAACATCTGTTTGTAAGTTGTGGTCAACATCAATATTAGATGTAGTAGATGAACTTTGCGATCGCCAATGGGGACTACTCATTGAATTCCTCGCCTCAATAATTAAACTTATGGACTACTTACTGAACTACAAAAAACTTTGATAATCGCCCATCAATAGACTCATTGCTAACTGCAAATATGGTCTATTGATACAGTTAAGCGATACTTATTTTTGCAACACTGGCATTTACAATACCATAAAATACGGTTACTCGGTCAAGTTACAGTATTAATTATTAATTAAAGCCTTGCATAATTTTTTATAAAAATCAAGAGGAGTTTTTATTAAAAGCGAAATTTTCTATCAAAAACTGGCGTTTTGAGAAATTAATACTCAAAATAAACGCTTGAAACAGCGTTTTTTAGCAAATATATGGCTTTTATAGTGTTTTTTCTGATTGCTAAAAATAATAAATATAAAATTAAATTTATAAATTTTGTTATAAATTTTTATAAAAATGTACTTGTACTTAGCACTTAAGTGCTTTCCTTTATCAGACGGGAAACACTCAAGTGCTGACTACAAGTTTTTCGCTCAATTATGGTGCTGGATTAGGATAACGAGTATGAACTGCGTCTAACTCTGCTAAAATCTCTGGGTTAAGAACTACATTTACACTATCGATGTTTTCTTGTAGTTGTTGTAAGGTTGTAGCACCAATAATTGTGCTGCTGACAAACCAGCGACTCCGCACAAAGGCTAAAGCTAATTGAGCAGGTGTTAAATTATGTTTTTTGGCAATTTCCGCATAAGCTGCGACAGCTTCATTCACATTTTGTTTGAGATAACGTTGTCCAAAACCAGGAAATAGACTCAAGCGGGTATTTTCTGGGTTGTTACCATCGAGATACTTTCCACTTAACAAACCAAATCCTAATGGACTGTAGGCGAGTAAACCAACATTTGTGTAATGAGAAACTTCTGCTAAAGCGGAATCAAACACGCGATTGAGCAAATTATAAGCATTTTGAATGGAAACAACTTTCGGTAAGCCTAATTTTTTCGCAACATGAACAAACTTAGTTACACCCCAAGGAGTTTCGTTACTCACACCAATATGGCGGACTTTACCTGCTTTAATTACATCTGCAAAGGCGGCTAATTGCTCAGAAAATGGTACAGTTTCACGTTCTAACTCCGGTTTATACTCAGTTTGACCGAAAGTTGGAACATAGCGATCGGGCCAATGAATTTGGTACAAATCTATATAATCTGTTTGCAATCGCCTTAAACTATCATCTACAGCTTGCTGAATATTCTTACTATCAATTTTGATATTTCCATCGCGCAGCCATTTAAATGGACGACCAGGCCCAGCAATTTTTGTCGCCACAATCACTTTATCTCGCTGCTGTTTTCGCAACCATTCGCCAATATAAGCTTCTGTTTTTCCTTGGGTTTCACCACGTGGTGGAACTGGGTACATTTCCGCCGCATCAATAAAGTTGACTCCTTGCGCTACGGCATAGTCTAACTGTTGATGAGCTTCTTCAATAGTATTTTGATGCCCGTAAGTCATGGTTCCTAAACAAATTTCCGAAACCCTTAAGTCGCTGTCGCCGAGTTGGTTGTACTTCATAGTTATAGAACTAATTCTCTTAGTTACTTGGGCAAATCTGCAAGTAATAAAACGCCAAATCTAAATAAAATACAAAAAAACCACCGATTTAGCGTAGTTAATATCTAGGATACGTATATTACCAGACATTAATCTTAGTCACAAGCTTATTTATTATTTTGATAAAAATATATTGTGTGTAGCCAAAAATACTATATCCCTACAGTTTTTCTGGAATACTGGTATCTAGTAAAATAAAAGTACTAAATTTCGACCGAATTAGCGGAGTATATATAAATAAGGTACTTCAGTCCTTGTTAAACGTTACTTTTCTCTTAGCTAATTTTTTGACTTTAAGAGAAAAAATAAAGTTTTGTTGCAGAAATTCCCAATAAAAATCTGGAGCCTGAATACAGATTCGAGCGCAATCTTAAAACTTTGATTGCATCGCCGGAGAGAATTTCAAGAAATTTACCAATGCTGATGTCATCTGACTGATGCCAAGAAAATTGTAGAAGATTTGTCCTAGACCGAAATTGCGTGTTCTATCAAAATGAAAAAGATTTTTGGAAATTCATTGCTAGCTTTACCAACGTTTCTAGTGCTGTTTTTATTAGCAGACAGCGCAAGAGTTTTTGCCCAAGATGTACCTGTACAGACATCACAACCTACAGACAAGAATGTAGTTGAGGCTAATTTAACAACCCCAGCCAAGACAGATTCCTTGAGTCCTGTAGCACAAGTTCCAGTTGTACAACCTACTGTCTCAACACCCAATGACGATTTAGGACAAGTCACCTCTGTCTCTCAACTATCGGATGTTCAGCCTACAGATTGGGCCTTCCAGGCGCTACAGTCTTTAGTTGAACGCTATGGTGTAATTGCTGGATATCCTGACGGGACATTTAAAGGTAATCGCGCCCTAACAAGATATGAATTTGCTGCTGGTTTAAATGCAGCCCTTGACCGCCTTAACGAATTGATTGCAAGTAGCACAGCTGACTTAGTTAAGCGCGAAGACTTAGATACTCTACGAAAGCTGCAAGAACAATTTGCAGCTGAACTTGCAACTTTACGAGGACGAGTAGACTCTCTTGAAGCCCGTTCCGCCAAGTTAGAAGCTACGCAATTTTCTACAACTACTAAACTCCAAGGTTTAGCACAATTCTTTATCGCCGATAGTTTTGGTAATCGCGTTGGAACTAATAGAGATGGTACCAATGCTTTTTTAGGCTATCGTGCCACACTCGCCCTACAAACTAGCTTTACTGGCAAAGACCAGCTGACAACTAGTTTAACAGCATCCAACTTTGTAGCTTTCGGCGGTGCAACTGTTGTTGGTGGTACGCCACTAACGGGAACCAACCAAACCCGGTTTAATACAGAAAGAATGAATTTTTACGCTGACAATAGTGTTTATCTTGATAGATTGTTCTATCGCTTCCCATTCGGTAAAAACACTACCGTCTGGATAGGTGCGAGGGCGCTACAACCGGTAACTTTTGCCCCTACTCTCAATCCTTTAGTTGGTAACGCCCAAACTGGTACTCTCTCACGCTTTGGACTCTTTAACCCTGTAATTTATCGACCTGGTTTTGACGGCGCGGGTTTAGCTTTTGCTCATAAATTTAGCAATCAACTCCAATTCAACGCCGGTTACATCGTCGATGATGCTTTAGGTAGTAATCCTGCGGGAAACGCCACGAATACAGGAGGATTATTTGGTAATGCTTATGAAGCACTAGCACAGTTAACCTTCTCACCTAGTCGCAGTCTAGATGTTAGTTTCGCCTACGCCCGCAAATACTTCCCCACTCCCGTATCTCCCGGCCCCGTTGGTTCAGCAACTGTCGCCCCTGGTTCTGGCTATAACATCACTGGTGGTACAGGAACTGCTAACGCTAGTCGTCCTTTTGGTTTAGCGCCCACTTCATCAGATAACTTTGGCTTGCAAGTTAACTGGAAAGCTAGTAGCGCATTCCATATAGGTGGGTGGTTTGGATATACCCAAGCCCATCAAGAAGGTACTAGCAATGATGCGACTATTATTAATGCAGCCTTGACTCTGGCGCTTCCAGATTTGGGTAAAAAAGGTAATTTAGCTGGGTTTGTCTTTGGGATACCACCAAAAGTTACAAGTAATGATGTAGCTACTCGTAGAGACAATGATACGTCTTTTCATATAGAAGGTTTTTACACCTATAGGTTTAGTGACAACATTAGCGTTACGCCAACATTGTTTGTCATTACTAACCCAGAAGCCAACTCCAACAACGATTCGATTTGGGTAGGTGCTGTCCGTACTACCTTTACTTTCTAAGGGAACTCCAAAAAATAAATTATGCCAAATTGTAGGGGCGGGGTTACCCCGCCCCTACGAGTTGTGGGTTTGGTAAGTTAATTATTGGAATATTTTTTTATTTGGAAGTCCCTAAGAGAAGAGTGTTTGCGGCACATTAATCTATGTTTAGAGGGCATGGCAATGCCATGCCCCTACAATCTCTGGCGTTCTTTCTTTCAAATTGGGATGAATCTGTGACTTTTTTTGTCAAAAAATCTTGATGTAATTACCTGCAAATTTTCATCAATTTGGCACATTCCAGTCCTTTTACCTCTTACATCCTACAGGATTTGCAGTTTTACAGTTTTATTTTACCTAGTTCATAAAACACGGTAAGTTGATAGACTTATTGTATAATGCAAATCTCAGATAGGTAAATTCTGGTAATGAGTTTAATTTTTCAACGCTTGATAGCAGCATTGAAGAGATTTAGGGTTTCTCACTTTGCGCATCAAAACAGGTTCTTATCAGTTCTACCTCTTCCTATTGCTGGGGCTTTCATTACTGGATTATGTCTCAGTTTATTATTTACAGCTTGCACAGCCAATAATCCCAGCAATAATACTGCTAATTCTCCTAATTCTGCCAATCAAACCAAAGCATCAGTAGTCAAATTCGGCTATCAAAAATCCGCTATTTTGCTCAAGAGTAAAGGCGTTTTAGAAAAGCGGTTACAACCTCAAGGTGTCTCTGTTGAGTGGATTGAATTTCCCGCCGGGCCGCAGCTTTTAGAAGCGATGAATGTTAGTAGTATTGACTTTGGACATACGGGAGAATCACCACCAATTTTTGCTCAAGCTGCGGGGGCTTCATTAACTTATATTGCAGGAATTGCACCTAGTCCTGCTGGTCAAGCTATTCTCGTTCCGCCAGATTCTCCGATTAAAACCCCAACTGACTTGAAAGGTAAAAAAATTGCCTTTCAAAAAGGCTCTAGCGCCCATTATATGCTGTTGCAAGTGCTAGAAAAATTTGGCTTGAAATATAGCGATATTCAACCCATTTATCTACCACCAGCCGATGCACGCGCTGCCTTAGTTAAAGGTAGTTTAGATGCTTGGGTAATTTGGGACCCGTTTTATGCAGCAGCCCAGAAGGCCATCAATGCTCGTGTTTTAATTGATGGCACAGAAATTAACAAACAAGGAGGATATTACTTAGCAAGTCGTAAATTTGCTACTGAAAATCCCGAAACAATTAAGGCCATTTTAGAAGAAATTAAAACCTTAGAAGATTGGTCTGATAAACATCGAGATGAGGTAGCTGCTACACTTTCGCCAGTGTTAGGTATTGATTTAGAAACATTGCAAAAAGCTACACAAAGGCGCAAATTTGGCATTGTCCCCATTGATAGTAATTTGATTGCCATACAACAGCAAGTTGCTGACAAATTCTATGAATTGAAATTGATTCCTAAACAGATTGATGTCAAGGAAGCAATGCTTTCACCAGAACAATATGCAGCTTTTTCGCCCAAAATATAGGTTTGGGTTATAGATAGAGAAATCCTCTTCAGATCCCTGGCTTCTTAAAGAAGTTGGGGATCTAAATTTCTATGAATTACTTTTGCAAATAGATATCAAGACTACTTGATTTTAACTGTTATTTATGAGAAATTTTGAATAATTAAATACGGTAAATCTATAGAATTACAGTAGTTAAAAGGTTTAGGAAAAACTTGTTAGCTGTCAGAATGCGATCGCACTTTTCATTACTAGATAACGACAGCCAAAGTTACCTTCCAGTAGTAGCACCTCAGATTTTATCCCCGATTCAGTTGAAACAGCTCGTATTCAGGACTGAAGTTCTGAATACAAGCTTTTTATTTGATTATTTGCCAGTGGAGACATCTCATGACTGTAGATCCCAATTCTCATCAAAATTCCCAACAGGATGCTTTAGTTCCTAGTGAAACACCAAAAGTTAAGCAACCCCGGCGCTTTTTAGGTGGTGCTAGCAGACGCTCTTTTCTGGGGCGTGTTGGCTTGTTTACAACTAGTAGCGTGGTGGCTGGAGTTTTAGGTTCATCTATCACAAACAACAAAGAAGAAAACATTGTTCAAGCTGCAGAACCGAGAGGAAAATCCGACCATAACAACTTACGTGAGAAAGCTTTTCAAGTTCGGACAACAGCCGCCAAGAATAATCGCGAAATTCCGATTCCTCCCCATCCTACCAATGGCGATGAGGCGAAATATGCCAACAAAATTGCTACAGATACAAGGGGATTACCTCACAATCAGTTGGGTGAAGTGGATCTCAAAGCTTATCAATCTTTTATTAATGCCCTTAACTCTGGCGACCCCAACGAGTATGAAAAGATTATTTTGGGTGGTAAACGCAAGCTGGTTCAACCACTCACACCATTAGCAATTAGCTTAAGTGGGGTCAATACTTGCCAATTAGCTATTCCCATACCTCCCACCCTAGATAGTGCAGAACAAGCGGCGGAATTCATCGAATTAGCTTGGCAACATCTTTTACAAGATGTACCTTTTAGCGAGTATCGTAACGATACAAATAACTCTTTGATTTTGGCAGCTGTGCAAGAGTTAAATCAGTTGTCAGGATTTAAAGGGCCGAAAAAGAATGGCAAAGTCACACCAGAACTGCTATTTAGAGGTACAGCAATTTATGCTGATGCTTCTGGTAAAGCGAGTTCTTACACCTTACCAGGGGTAGAAGTCGGCCCTTATGTTTCGCAGTTTTTACTGCGTCCTGTACCTGCGGGAACCCTTAATTATGCTCAACTTAACCGTGTACCCTCAGCTATTCCCGAAAACACTTTCCAAACTAATTATGATGAATGGTTGCTAGTACAAAATGGTGGTGAGTCTGGGAGAACGATTCAGTTTGATTCTACCCGCCGCTACTTTATTAATGGACGCGACCAAGCAGAAATTGCTCACACACCACCACCTGTCTATGGAAATGCGGCTTTAATTCTCGTTGCTAAA
Organism: Calothrix anomala FACHB-343; assembly: GCF_014696435.1. Taxonomy (GTDB): domain Bacteria; phylum Cyanobacteriota; class Cyanobacteriia; order Cyanobacteriales; family Nostocaceae; genus Aulosira; species Aulosira anomala_A. The sequence goes on from NZ_JACJQG010000099.1 coordinate 8,654, forward strand.
CCAGTTAAAGATAATCTTCTCGGTGGTGGTGTAGGCGCACCTTACAATCCCAGTAATCCTTACAACAAATCAAAGACTCAAGTAGGTGGTTCGGGGACATTTGGCCCTGGATATTCTCAATCTATATGTTCTTGGGTAGGGCCACATGCAATTAGAGCCGCTTACTGGCAGAAATATTATGTTCACCGTCGTTTGAGAGCAGAGGCTTATGGTGGATTGGTTCACAATAATCAGGTGAAGAAAACCAACTATCCAATTCACGCTGATGTGTTGAAGTCAGAAGCCATCGATCGCATTTTCAGCAAATATAAATCCTATTTGCTACCCCAAGCTTATCCTGAAGGCTCACCATTCCATTCCTCTTATCCTGGGGGTGCTTCGGTATCGGCTGGTGCTAGCGTGACGATTTTGAAGGCGCTATTTGATGAAAATTATGTGATTCCCAACCCGGTGATACCCGATCCGCAAGATCCAACCAAATTGATTGCCTATGAAGGGCCACCGTTGACTGTGGGCGGGGAATTGAATAAATTGGCGGCGAATATTGGCTTAGGGCGCAATGCTGGTGGTATTCACTGGCGCACAGATGCGGCTGCATCATTGGCGTTGGGGGAAGCGATCGCAATTGGTATTCTCAGAGATGAGAAACTCACCTTCCGCGAACAATTTGAAGGTTTCACATTCACCAAATTTGATGGCACAAAGGTCACTATTTAATCTCAAAATTGGTGACTAACTTAAAAAATAGGGGCTAGGGCGTGTTTGCAAACTACTCGTCTAGCCTTCTAAATTTCTCGATCCCCCTAAGTCCCCCTTAAAAAGGGGGACTTTGAGAGTCTTTTCGCCCCCCTTAAAAAGGGGGGTAGGGGGGATCGATCAATCCTGCGCCCCTACCTCTTGTAACCTCTTCCTCTGCTCGCTACTATGCAGCATTTTTGTGCTTTAACACTACTTAAAATATTGAAGAATCCCACGCCTTGAAAGCGTGGGATTTTTTTCTGTATGGACAAAACAGTTAACCGTTAACAGTCAACCGCCAACAAAATCTTTTTCTCTAACCCCTACATTAAACCCGCGTAAATTATGGGGAATTTAAGTATATTATTCTCCCCTTAAGAAGGAGGATTTTTATAAAAACTGAGAGAGAACAAGCGAAATTTTAATAAATCACTGGTTTTATGTTACAGTTTGTAAACTTTTTTGGAAAAAATGTGATCGTGATTTCCTTTTTACGCCTGTTTTTGTATTCATTAACACGTTTTTTTAGATAAAACTCTAATCTTTCAGGAAAATATGAATATTGAATGCAATTTTTAAAGCAAAATAATAAATACATTTTGTTTTGTTAAGATATATTTAGATAATACCATTTTTCTTATAAACGCTTACTGGGCAAGAGATTGGCTAGATAAAAATTCAGCACTAATATCCTTTTAATCAAATAATTCAAATAATTAAACAAAAATATTTTAGTAGATGAATAATTTATTATACTTATTAGAATAATCATTATACATTTCTTAATAAAAAAGAGATGCGAAGCATTATAAAAATAATTTGTAAGGGGTTGGAGGAAAACCAAGTAAGCAAATCCTCTGATTTTCTGAGCTTGTATTGCTTAATTTTTATGCTTGAAAAGCTTACAGAAAATTATGAGAGTCTACTCGGTAATTCCACTCAGAGTTATGTCCCAATCAAATGAGAGTTTGTAGTTTTGAGACATAACAATCTGTAGTAAAAACCAAAAGCTAAAATCTTTATATTTGAGCTTGAACCCTCATCAATAATTCTCAATTAATCAAAGTTTAGGAGATTCTAACTATGGTGCAAGATGCATTTTCTAAGGTTGTATCCCAAGCTGACGCTAGAGGCGAATACCTCAGCGATGGTCAGTTAGATGCTTTAATCGCTTTAGTTAAAGAAGGTAACAAGCGGGTTGATATCGTTAACCGCATTTCTAGCAATGCATCTTCCATAGTTGCTAACGCAGCTCGTTCATTGTTTGCTGAACAGCCTCAACTAATTGCTCCTGGTGGAAATGCTTACACCAACCGTCGTGCGGCTGCTTGTGTACGGGATTTGGAAATTATCCTGCGTTATGTTACCTATGCGATTTTTGCAGGTGATACTAGCGTTCTTGACGATCGCGCATTGAATGGTTTACGGGAAACCTATCTAGCACTTGGTACTCCTGGCGCTTCCGTTGCAGTTGGTATTCAAAAACTCAAAGAAGCTTCCATCGCTATTGCTAACGATCCCAACGGTATTACCCGTGGTGATTGCAGCAATTTGATTGCAGAAGTCTCTTCTTATTTTGATCGCGCAGCAGCAGCAGTTGCCTAAACATCAAAACATATTCTATTAGACCTCTTGCAGAGAAGCAAAATTGAATAAAAAATCAATTTTTGCAAGAAGTCTATTAAAGCAATTTTTTGTAAAAGCAATTAGGAGAAAATACTTCAATGACTAAAACACCCTTAACCGAAGCAGTTGCATCTGCAGATTCTCAAGGTCGTTTTTTGGGTAGCACCGAAATTCAAGTTGCATTTGGTCGTTTCCGCCAAGCATCTGTTAGCTTAGAAGCTGCAAAAGCAATATCTAAAAAAGCTCCTAGCCTAGCTGAAGCTGCAGCTAATGCTGTGTACCAAAAATTCCCCTACACCACCACCACATCTGGCCCTAACTACGCCTCTACCCAAACTGGTAAAGACAAGTGCGTGCGTGATATCGGCTACTACCTGCGGATTGTTACCTACGCTTTAGTAGTGGGTGGTACAGGCCCTATCGATGATTATTTGATTGGTGGTTTGGCTGAAATCAACCGTACTTTTGAATTATCTCCTAGCTGGTACATTGAAGCTCTCAAATACATCAAAGCTAATCACGGTGTAACCGGCGATCCTGGTGTTGAAGCTAACTCTTACATTGATTACATCATCAATGCTCTGAGCTAATAGAGCTAACCAATCGGTTCCTAAAAGCTTTTCAGTTTTGTGTAACACGGGTGAGAAAATAATTTGGTAATAGTATTATGCAGATCGATATTATTACCCGATGAATTTTGGCAGTAGGTAGCTCTGTTTCACAAAAACTGATATCAAGTTTGCAGCGCTAAAACGTTGCAAATTGCAAAAGCGTCAAGCATTTGTGTAGTAAGTTGAGAATTTTATCAACACTGAATTCATTCTGTGTTAGCTGTCAATTGCAATTGATGCCAATACTTATGATTTTTGGGTAGATAAACTCTCATCTTATTACGCAAGGCTTTTTCTTAGTTAGTGAAAAAGATTTATTAACAGGTTTGTAGTCAGGATTTTAGTCCTGGATTTTAAAGTACAAAAGTACTCGCTACTAGATTGACCATTTTTAGCTGTAACTTAAGAAATTTTTACCAAGTTTAACGGGTTAGAAAATAAGGAACAGATAAGATTATGGCACCGTTAACAGAAGCCAGCCGATTAGGAGTTCGCCCTTTTGCAGATAGTGAAAAGGCGGAATTGCGCTTTGTAAAAACAGCAGAAGAAGTGCAGTCAATTATTTGGGCTGCATATCGCCAAGTTTTAGGTAACGAGCATCTGTTTGCTAGCGATCGCCTAATTAGTGCAGAATCGCTATTGCAACAGGCGCAAATTTCTGTGCGAGATTTTGTCAGAGCGATCGCGCAATCGGAACTGTATCGTCAAAAATTCTTTTATTCCAACTCACAGGTGCGCTTTATTGAGCTAAATTACAAGCATTTGCTTGGTCGTGCGCCCTACGATGAGTCAGAAATTGCTTACCATGTTGATATCTACAATTCCCAAGGTTACGAAGCCGAAATCAATTCTTACATCGATTCGGTAGAGTATCAACAAAACTTTGGGGATGCAATAGTTCCTTACTATCGCGGCTTTCAAACCACAGTCGGACAAAAAACGGCTGGTTTTGTGCGTTTCTTCCAGTTGTATCGCGGCTATGCAAACAGCGATCGCGCTCAAAACAAATCCAAAGGACAATTAACCTGGGATCTAGCCAAGAATTTAGTATCCCCCATCTATCCTGCTGATTCTGGTTCGCTTACTGGTGTCTCAACAGGAAATCGTGGCGGTAACACCTATCGAATTCGGGTTTTACAAGCGGCTTCCACCAACTCACCCCGCATTCGCCAAAGTATTACCGAAGTAGTTGTACCATTCGATCAGTTGTCAAATCGCTTGCAACAACTCAATCGCCAAGGGCGCAAGGTGATCGGTATTGCGCTTTCATAAATTATGGGCATAGGGCATGGGGCATGGGGCATAGGGCTAGAGTCATGAGTTATTTATCCCTCTGCACGGTTAGTAAGCGTAGCCAAACCATTGCCCTGTGCCTTTTTTGATCAAAACTGTTCGCTAAGGAGATATTTTAGATGGCTATTACAACAGCAGCATCCAGACTCGGAACTTCTGCATTTAGTGATGCTGCTCCTCTTGAATTACGTTCTAATGCTAGTAAGGCAGAGATTGCACTGGTAATTAATGCGATTTACCGCCAGCTTTTAGGTAACGATTATTTACTGCAATCTGAACGTTTGACAGGTTTAGAATCTCTGCTGACTAACAGAAATATTACCGTTCAAGAATTTGTTAGACAGTTAGCTAAATCCGAACTGTACAAATCAAAGTTCTTTGCCAATAACTTTCACAGTCGGGTGACAGAACTCAATTACAAACATCTATTAGGACGCGCTCCTTATGATGAATCTGAAATAGCCTATCATTTGGATTTATATCAAAGCAAAGGCTACGAAGCTGATATTGATTCTTATATAGATTCAGTAGAGTATCAGACTAATTTTGGGGACAATATTGTGCCCTATTATCGCGGATTCAGCAATCAATTAGGACAGAAAACTGTCGGCTTTACCCGCATTTTTCAACTTTATCGCGGTTATGCCACAAGCGATCGCTCTCAAATTCCTGGTGCTTCCTCTCGTTTAGCTAGCGAATTAGCCAGAAATAGCGCCTCCACAGTCATAGCACCTGCTGGTAGTAACAATGGCTTTGCTTATCGTTCCTCTGTCAGAGGACAAACCCCCAGCACCACATTTCAAGGTTCGCAAGCCTATGGTGCAGGAAGGCTATTCCGCGTTGAAGTTGCAGGTATCTCTCAACCCGGTTATCCCAAAGTTCGCCGCATCAACAAAGCAGTAGTTATTCCCTACGAAGAACTATCTAACTATTTTCAACAAGTGCAACGTCGTAACGGCAAAATCGCCAGCGTTACACCTCTCTAGGGACTAGGGGCTAGAGGCTAGGGGCTAGAAAAGAGGGATTAGAGTAAACATTGACAAATTTCCAATGCCCAATGCCCCATGCCCCATGCCCAATAACAAATTCTTCTTAATTGATAGGACATCAACATGGTTTATCCAAGTCGGAGTTTTCAAGTTGAAGTTTCGGGATTGCATCAAAATGATGTCACAAATCAAAACAATTACCCGATACGTTCTAGTGCTAGTATATTGATTACAGTACCCTTTAGTCGGTTTAATGAAGAACTTCAACGCATTAATCGCTTAGGGGGGACAATAGTCAATATTCAACCTTTAAATCTGGAAATAGGTGAAAACTAAAGCCTTCAATCTGATTTTTGCTTAAACTAAAGATTAGCCCGCACTGTATCCTGAAAAGGTTAGTGTGGGCTAATTTTTGATTTTATAGAGTAGATTACAGATGAAACTACTGTGTAAAAGGCGATCGCAAATCAGTCAAATAAGTCATGAAGCAGAGTTAATTACATAAATTATTTCCCTATTTCCTATTTTTCAGGCTAAATTCTCACAACTGACACTTGTACAGACGGTTCTTGCGTCTCTAACAACTAACAACTAACTATTGACATTGAGTAACTTATGCCGAATTTTACCGAGTTGCTTCATCATCGTTATGGTGCTAGCCCAGTTAATGCAGATCTACCTGAAAATGATTTCATCAGTTCGCTGTTATCTCACCGTTCAATTCGGGCTTATTTACCGGATGCTTTACCCTCAGGAACTTTAGAAACCTTAGTAGCCGCAGCACAATCAGCTTCTACATCCTCCAATCTCCAAACATGGAGTGTGGTAGCAGTAGAAGATCCCAGTCGTAAGGAAAAACTATCACAACTGGCTAATAATCAAGCCCATATTCGCCAATCTCCCTTATTTCTCGTCTGGTTGGCAGATTTAGCCAGATTGTCGCATTTAGCCGAAAGTCGTGGATTACCCCATGAAGGCTTAGATTATCTGGAAATGTTCCTGATGGCGGCGATTGACGCAGCCTTAGCCGCACAAAATGCTGTGGTAGCTGCTGAATCTTTGGGGTTGGGAACAGTGTATATTGGTGCGTTGCGTAATAAACCAGAGGAAGTAGCTGAGGTTTTAGGGTTACCAAAACAGGTATTTGCTGTATTTGGTTTGTGTGTAGGTTATAGCGATCGCGCTGTGGAAACAGCCATTAAACCACGCTTACCCCAAACGACGGTTTTACATCGCGAAACCTACAAACCAGCATCAGAAGAAGATATTGCTGTTTATAACCAAGCAATGCAAGCTTTTTATGAGTCACAGAAAATGAATATTCCCGGTGATTGGACAGAACATTCTGCTAAACGGGTGGCTTTTGCGCAGTCTATTTCCGGACGCGATCGCTTGCGGGAAGCTTTGAATAATTTAGGGTTTGAACTACGTTAATTTTATTGACTCATACCAATTCAATATGAAGATGCATAATAATCTAGCTTGCAACGGCAGGCTTTGTAAGCATAGCCCCAGGCTTCCAGCCTGAGGGCGTTAATATGCAGCCTCACATAGAATTGTTATCAATCTATTAGCATTGATTTCCCTACTTTCAACACTTAGAAAGTGGGGTTATTTTTTTGATGTAACTATTGTCAAATAAAACTTTTTATTTTTACAGAAAATCTTAACTTTTGCCGTGAGTTCTGACTCAAAACTTTAGTTAATCACGCCGTGCAACCGCTCGTATCACCAGATATTTTATTCTCTCAAGCCAAAATTAATGATGCGATCGCCTAATTTATTCACCTTAGCTAAATTGTGTATCAAACAACACAATTTTTCAGTTTTTTTTATAAAAATCTACTTGCCTTTTTGCTCCACCTATGTGAGACTACTAGAAATATACTCCTAAAACTTGACCAATATACCGGAGTTTTGGTGAGGAATTATCAAAAATTAGACAATTACCTGGGTATCTATCCTCATGTAAGAGTCTTCTAGAAATAGTTTTGCGATTACCTAAGCTTAAGGGAGGAAAAGTAATGTCAAGCCAAAAATATTGTTGTAGAGCTATTTATTGACATTCTGTTAGCTATTTCCCCTAAGTAACTGGTTTTTATGACTTTATGAATCATATAAAAAATACAGTCATGACAAACCATGCAGGTATATCTTAGCTCGTATTTTTTGACTAAAAGGCTTATATAGCCATATAGACACAGTTAACCAAGCCTAATGATGAGAGAGTAAAAATAGGAGATTTTTAGCATGACCTATGAAGCGCGGGGGATGCATTTAAAACTACAAGGATTGAGCAAATCCTTTGGGACAAAGACAGTTTTGCAGGATATTGATTTAGAGATTCAGCCTGGAGAATTTGTCGCTATAGTTGGGCGTAGCGGTTGCGGTAAGAGTACAATGCTACGACTAATTGCTGGACTAGATGCACCTACCGGCGGCGGAGTATTCTTAAACGATCAACATTCCCACCATCGGATTAACCCAGATATCCGCATGATGTTCCAAGATGCGCGTTTACTACCTTGGCAAAAAGTACTAGCAAATGTGGAATTAGGTTTATTAGGTGCTAACTCAAAAGTTTTAGCAAAGCAAACTGCTTTACATGTCTTGCGATCTGTGGGATTAGAAGATAGGGCGCAGGAATGGCCTTCTGTTTTATCTGGGGGACAACGCCAAAGAGTAGCCTTAGCTAGAGCCTTAGCCAGTAGCCCAAAATTACTATTGCTAGATGAACCTCTAGGTGCGTTAGATGCACTCACACGGATTGAGATGCAACAATTACTAGAACAATTATGGCAAGATCAGGGCTTTACTTCTTTACTAATTACCCATGATGTAGAAGAAGCCGTAGTTTTAGCAGACCGAGTATTACTGATTGAAAACGGTCAAATTAGTCTAGACTTAGAGATTAATTTACCTCGCCCAAGAGTGAGAGGGGATGTAGCTCTAGCACAAACAGTAGAGAAAATTTTACAACGAGTCATGGGTCAACCAGAACGCGAAGATGCATTACAACAATCACTATCTTTTACATCAACTACAGTGTAGAGAAACTGTTGAATTTAGGCTGATACCCTTCAGTTAGCGTCAAAAACTTTAAACAGCGTAGGTTGGGTTGAACAAAGTGAAACCCAACAAATCGCTGAAAATGTTGAGTTACCCTACGGGAAGCCGCTCCGCGTCTACGGTTCTCAACCCAACCTACATTTATGCTTAACTGAACTTTATTGGAATTGACCCTCATGAATTGAACCTGAATTTAATTGTCAGTACACATATCTGAGTCACTTTGCCTCGACTAAAGAAGCGTTGCATATATCACGACTATTAGTCAAATAATGCGGCGCTTCCCTTTCCTAAAATTTACCTATTTAAGTAGATTTAGCTATTGATGTTATGTAGTAGCTTTTATCTAGCTTAAGCAAATCTAAATGAAGGCAATCAAGGTATAAAAAAGTGTATAAAAATTGTATTTTAGCTTTAAATAAATGTTAAATATTTTGTTTTAAATGGTTCGTTAACTTCAACACACATGGCATAAGGGAGGAGAAATGTTTATCTTTTTAAGATAAATATTTTCCTTCCCCCCATTTCCTAAAATTTTCTCTGATTTTTCCAGTAAATAATTATTTCATTATTACCAAATATCTAAATTCTGTTTGGTAAACACAATTTTCCTCCACAGTAGCCCTCTCATGAATCTCTTTTAAGGTGGTTCATTCCACCTTAATTCCTTAAAAAAGATATTTAATGTTATTTATTAGCTTGTTTCATTGATACACATCAAATTTTTAATAACAAAAAATATTGTAAAAACAGAATAAAAAATTATAAAATTTTGCAGCTATTTTAATCATAAAAATTTAAATTTTCTCAACAACAACAAATGACCAATGACTATTGACTATTGACTATTGACCAAATTTAAACCCTTTCTATTGCATTGTGCTGAAGCTTAACAACATCATATGAAATTAGCATTCCAGATAAAAACAATTGTAAATACCCGCAGTCCTTAGCTGGGGGTATTTCATCTTGTCTAATTGTGTCAATTTTTTCAATTTTTAAGGCAGAGGAGAGCCAATTAATGCAAACAATGAAAGAAAAATTAGCATTTTGGAAACGCGGACAAATTACTCGCAGATCGGCTTTATTTGCTCTTGGTTACAGCTTAGTGTTATCAACAACACTATTTAGTTGCAGTACGCCAGATAAAAGCAGCCAAAAACCAGCAGATTCATCTGCTTCTAATAGTAACAACAATACAACCACTAACGCTGCCAATACATCTACCACTAATAGCGGGAAAGTAGTGAGAATTGTTCGTTCTAAACAGCTTACAGCCCTAGCTGTTTTAGAAAAACAAGGAAAATTAGAAAAGAGATTAGCTGACCTTGGTTACAAGCTAGAATGGCCTGAATTTGCCGCAGGGCCGCAACAATTAGAAGCATTAAATGCCAATGGTTTGGATATTGCTTCTACAGCCGAATCGCCTCCTGTATTTGCTCAAGCTGCTGGCACACCTTTAGTATATTTAGCGGCTAATTCTTCTGATGGTAAAGCAGTTTCGCTGTTAGTACCTACTAACTCTACTGTTAAAAGTGTTAAAGACTTAAAAGGTAAAAAAGTAGGCTTTCAAAAAGCATCTATTGGGCATTATCTGTTAGTTAGAGCTTTAGAAAAGGAAGGACTAAAACTATCTGATGTTGAGTCTGTATTTCTACCTCCTCCAGATGCGAATGTAGCATTTAACCAAGGTAAAATTGATGCTTGGTTTATTTGGGAACCATTTGTGACCAGAAATGTGCAAAATAAAGTTGGTCGTGTGCTGATAGATGGCGGTAATGGTTTGCGAGATACGAATAACTTTCTCTCTACAACTCGCAAATTCTATGAACAAAATCCCGAAGTCATTAAAGTCGTTTTAGACGAACTACAAAAAGCCCAAATTTGGTCTAAACAAAATCCCAAAGAAATCGCAGAATTACTGGCACCAGTAACGCAACTGGATGTACCAACTTTAGAAGCAATGCATGATAAATATGATTTTTCTTTGGTACCAATTACCGAACAAATCATTACTAAGCAACAAGAAGTAGCTGATAAATGGTATTCTCTGGGGCTGATACCGAAAAAAGTCAATGTCAGAGATGGGTTTTTAAAACCTGAAGAATATACCAAAATTACACCCCAAGATGTATTAGCCAAGCAGTAGCATAGCTGACTACTGTAAAGACGCGATTTATCGCGTCTCTAACAAATGCACAGACGCGATTTATCGCGTCTCTTGATCAAAGAAGAACACTATGCCAACACTGACGTTAACAGAAGTTAAAATTACGCCCTTAGATGCACCTCTAGGCGCGATTGTGACAGGATTAGATGCGAGTCAAGCTATCGCACCAGAAATTATTTTGCAGCTAAAACAAGCATTACGCGATCGCCATATTCTCATCTTCAAAAATCAACAACTGACTGATGAGCAATTTTTGAACTTTTCGTTCTACTTTGGCGCTCTCTTTGTACCACCACAAGAGATCCCTGTGTTAGCTTCCGAAACAGGAACTACACCAGTAATTATCCCTGTGTCGAACGTCGATGGCGGTTATACAGGTACAGGTGAGTTAGCTTTCCATTCCGATCACCATTGGACTCCCTACCCTTCTAGCGGTTCTCTACTCTATGCGTTAGAAGTTCCATCTCAAGGTGGCGAAACTTCTTGGCTAAATCTAAATTTGGCTTATGAAACCTTAGATGAGTCTACTAAACGGCGAATAGCAGATTTACAGCTGATTACTTACAATCCATTTTTGCGAGACAAAAATGCACCTCGTTCCAATTATCGTCTAGATAAAAGTATTCCCTTAGTTAGTCCAGTTTTTCCTCACCCTCTGGTATGCACCCATCCAGAAAGCGGGAAAAAGATTTTGTATCTCGATTACGCGACAGAAGTAGAAGTAGTTGGTTTAGAACCGCAAGAAGGAGCAGAATTAATTGCTCAATTGCGCGAACATCTCAATCAACCCCAATTTTATTATCAACACAAATGGTCTGTAGGTGACATTGTTTACTGGGATAATCAAGCTACATTACACCACAGAACACCATTTGACCCCAATGAAAGACGGGTATTAAAGCGTGTAAGTTTAGCCGGAAGTCGCCCGTTTTAATAATTAATATTGTGGCTTTATAGCCACAGTATATGTAGGGTGAAAATTTCTCATTCACCCTACTCACTAAGAAAATCTAAGAAAATATATTTTGACATTAATTTGAGCTTAAACTTATGACAACAATCTCTACTTACGACCCAACTTTATTTGAAGGTGCAGCTTGGTACTACGCTCGTTATCGACCACAGTATCCGCCTGTGTTATTTGATTTACTTACAGATAAATTTAAATTAAATGGTCAAGGTAGACTACTAGATTTAGGCTGTGGTGCCGGATTAATCGCTATTCCTCTACATAATAAATTTCGCGAAATATTCGGTTTAGACCCAGATGCAGATATGCTGCAAGAAGCAAAGATTCAAGCTTTAGAATTAGGCGCAAATAATATTAGTTGGATACAAGATAGAGCAGAAAATCTCTCTCAAGATTTCGGTAAATTCCAGCTAGTCACAATTGGTAGAGCTTTTCATTGGATGCAGCGAGAATTACTTATAGAACATATATACAATTTACTTGCAAATGATGGTGGGCTAGCTATTATCAAAACCTATGAAGACCCTTGGAACAGCGACCACCCTTGGAAGAAAACAGCAATTGCTGTTGTACAAAGTTGGTTAGGTGAAAAACGCCGCACAGGTGAAAGTGGTCAAGGTTTCTGGAAACCCTTAGCTGTTTCTCATGAAGAAATTATCGCTAAATCGTCATTTAATCGCCAAGAAAACTTTGAAGTTAAATACGAAAAATCTTGGACTATTGACTCCTATATTGGCTATCTCTATTCCACAGCTTTTTGTTTACCATCCTTTTTTGGCTCTGCAGAAAATCGCCAAAAATTTGAAGCTGAACTCAAACAATCTCTGCTAGCAGTAGAGCCTACGGGAACATTTACAGAGGAACTTCCCATTACTGTTATCGCTGCTTGGAAAAATTAGGTTGCTTAGTAGGGGCGGGTTTATGCGAGATGAACCCGCCCGTATAGCGATCGCTATCAGTTTATCGTTGATTTAATTATAAAATTTTGTAATTTTGAATTACAAATCACAAATTTTAGTTAACCCATTACTTACTAATAGAACATCCATGAAAGTTACTTCTTCTACTTCTAATAATTTATCAGCAAGGCAAACAATGAAAAAACAGAAGTTAAAATATCAATTCCTGAAAAATCGCCAAATTCAAGCCTTGATTCCCTGGTTAGTACCTTTATCTATCATTCTAGTGTGGCAAGTACTATCTTCTATCGGTGTAATTCCTACTCGCATTTTACCTGCACCTTTGAGTGTGGTAGGTGCAGCGATTCATTTAGCTCAAACTGGCGAATTGTTTAAAAATATTGGTATTAGTGCTGCTAGGGCAATTTCTGGATTTTTGGTTGGTGGTAGTATTGGCTTTACTTTAGGCTTAGTTAATGGCATTTCTCCAATTGCTGAGAAATTGTTAGATACTTCTATTCAAATGTTGCGTAATATTCCCAACTTAGCCTTAATTCCCTTGGTGATTTTATGGTTTGGCATTGGTGACGAAGCCAGATTATTTCTCGTATCTTTGGGCGTAATGTTCCCAATTTATTTAAATACTTTTCATGGTATTCGCAGTGTAGACCCAGGATTAATTGAAATGGGCAAGGTTTATGGTTTAAATACTTGGGGATTATTTTGGCGAATTATTCTTCCCGGCGCATTATCTTCTATTTTGGTAGGCGTGCGTTTTTCTTTAGGGATTATGTGGTTGACATTGATTGTTGCAGAAACCATTGCTGCGGATTCTGGTATTGGTTATATGGCAATGAATGCTAGAGAATTTATGCAAACAGATGTGGTGGTATTAAGTATTTTGCTATATGCCTTATTTGGAAAATTAGCAGATGTAATCGCCAGATCATTAGAAAGTTATTGGTTGCAATGGAATCCCAGTTATTTGAAGGGTTAATGAGGGTTGTTGACGGTTGATTGTTAACAGTTGACTGTGGTTACTTTGCTCCCATGTTTGGCATGGGAGTTTTTAGCGTAAAAGGCTGGAAATGCAGATTGCGAGACGGAGTCTTGTCTTCTGATCAATTGAGGCAGAGCCGAATGGCACTAAGAAAAGTCGAAACACATGTGGTTAAGCAGTTTGCAACTGCTTTCGTAATTGATGCCGGGGTTTGGTCATCAAAGGGTAAGCTTTTGGGCGACGTTTGCGAACTCGGGGTTCACTTCTACCGGGGCGATCGCTCACAGTCTTGTGGGCAATAACTTTAAGTAAAGTGCAATAAATTCGCTGACGTTTTATTGAAGTTGCGGTTAATAATCCGGGAATAAAGTTATTTAAATGATGACGAGTACCTTGGAGTGATAGGCGTAACGGGGGAGTACCGTAAGTAGTTCCTGCCGACCACATCAAACTACGCAGTAGATTGTAGGCAAGTAAATAAACGAAAATTTCTTTGCGTACCATTGAGGGCGTTTTACAGCGTAAAACATCCATACCCAAGGTAGTTTTGAGATGTCTTAAATCTAGCTCAACATCCCACCTCTGACCGTAAAGCCTAACAATATCCAGAGTAGAATAAGTTACTTTATCTAATAAAGTAGTGATTAAGCTAACTCTTTGAGTACGAAAACCAGGAATAACAATGTAATAGTAAATCTCTCGCACAGTTATGGTTTGGGGTAGAACATCAAATTCATCTTTGCTCAATCCTTTGGGGCATATCTTAGGTTTGTACCAAGTAACTAATTTATCGCATTCTCCAATAATTTTGCCTTTTCGCATGGAAGTTTTTCGAGCTTGATGCTTACGAAATACGGCATCACAATTGATGTTTTTAATAGCAACAATATCGGCGTAAGTGCAAAAATCTCTATCCCCTAAAAGGATATCTAAGGGATTAAGAAACTGATATAATTGGCGAGCTAGTTTAATATCATGAGTATTCAAAACATCTATAACTAAGGCAACAGCAGCACCTGTTGCTAAACTAAATAACACACCAATTTTGGCAATTGGAAATCCACATCCAGGGTTTTGAGTTTGCGGTTGAGGGTATTCTTTCTGGTTCTCTACAGTGTCAGGCATGGAGACTGTAGAACCGTCTATTACTAAGACATTTCGACCACACCATAAATGTTCCGTCGTCACTTTCTTTGATAAATTTTGTGCAGCCTGAATAAAAAGGTTTTCTAATAACTTTTCTGGCAATCTAGACCGTGCTTGGCAGTAAGCACTTGTATCAGTTGAAGGAATTTTTACTCCTTCTCCTGTTAAATAGGCGATTATTTTACTCACGGCATTGTGGCAACTTTTATCAGTATCTAAAACCTGAGATAAAAATGCCCATAGTGTTACAATTGGGTCGAATAGTCGCTTCTTATATTTAATTTTTAACTCCCAGAGGGCTTGCTCAATTGCCGAGTATGGTAACAATTCTTTAAAAGGTAATCCCAGACTTTGGTTAAATTTATCCTTGAGGATTGTCACACGATTTGTCACAGTAGTAGTATTCTCTGGCTTACTTGTATCAAAGAAAGTATTTCATGAACGAGTAAGCTTTTTCTACTTACAAAAATTTTTACACACCCCCTACATACTTGTTTCATCCATTCTACTCTAGAAGGGCGATCGCCCTTCAGGGGATACGTGATCGCTCCCTGGAGGGTACAAACTATCATCGCAAAGAAGGTTGAAACAAAGCGATACCTGCGGCACACTTCGTGAACGCGTCTCTACAAAACTGCATTAAGGACAATTTTCTGAGCCATCCTTTTATGGTTCAATAGCTTTAAAAGCTGTGGAGCTTGTTCCGCATAGCTTATAGCTTTTCTTAGTGCCATTCGATTCTGAATTAAATGAATGGTTGGAAATGTTGCGATCGCCTGAAGTAAGCGATCGCTTAGTGGCGGTAAAAACCCTGCAACACTTGGGCGATGAAGCGGCGATTGATGCGCTAATTGTCGCCTTACAAGACGAAAGCACCACCGTGCAGAAAATCGCTATTACGGCTTTATGGGAAATTGCTAATCCTGTCGCTGTTCCCGCCTTATTACCTTGTCTAGCTTCAGCAGATGCAGAAATTCGCAGCGAGGCGCTGTCAGCTTTGGGTGAGTTGATATCTTCTGAAGATTTGCTGCTGTTGTTAGATGCATTACAGCAACCGGATATCAACCTGCAACTAAATGTGTTAATTTTGTTGCGAAAGATACATGATGCTCAGTCACTCCCGGCGGTGCTATCCTTCTTTGAGTCGGAACATCCCCAGCTGCGGGAAGCTGCTGTTACAACTCTAAGCTATCTCAATCAAGTGCAGATATGCCCGCCAGCCTTATCTTTAATACGCGATCGCGATGAAAATGTGCGTCGTGCAACTGCGCTCACATTAGGGCATTTGGCAGATGCAGAGATAGTAGATTTACTGAGTCATGCCTTAAATAATGATACTGATTGGCAAGTGCGCCGTAATGCTGCCAAATCTCTAGCCTTTCATGCTGATGCTAAGATTATTCCTACTGTATTAATTGCGCTTAAAGATGAACATTGGCAGGTAAGAAAATTTGCCATTCAAGTATTACAGAAAATTCCCGATGTTCAGTCTTTACCCGCACTGATTGCAGCCTTAACAGATGAGTATTCAGATGTGAGAAAAGAAGCCGCGATCGCCCTTGGTAATTTGGGTACCACTGAAGCTTTAAACGCCCTGCAACAAGCCTTAGACGATCCCGATAGAGAAGTTAGTATTTACGCGCAAAAAGCTATTCAAAAAATTGGAGCTTTAACAAAAAATCAAGCGGATATACATTAGGAGTTTATCCGCCTTTTGAAGTAAATAGAAAGTTTTGATTTATTTAAGCCCAATTGCGGACTACAACAATCTTAAATTGACGTTCTTCGGGCAAAATATAATTAAAAGAACCATAGCGTTCTAAAGCCCAGTTGCGCAAGTCTTGAATCGCCAGAGGAAAAATATCATCAGGGATACTCCAAGCTGCACTTTGAATTTTATTCTCTTGGTTTTCTATTAATTTACCTACAGTATCTTCAACTCGCCATTGAGCAGCAATTTCAGTTTCTAAAGTTGCACCTTGTTGTTCTAATTCAGCTAAAACTTCTTCTTCAGTCGCACCGTAACGCGGAAAAGGATGACCATAACTTTGTAAAATAGATTTCCAACGCTCCGTAAATTCTCCTCTCAATGCATTCACTTCTAAAGCAGGACTAGTAGAGTTAGTCTGACCATGAGTATAAAGCAAAATACCACCTGGTTTCAGCACGCGACGAATTTCTGCTAGCGCTTGTTTCCAAGCAGCAATTAGATGAAAAACATGAACAACCAAAGCTACATCAAAAGAATCACTGTCAAAAGGTAAAGCTGTAGCATCTCCTTTAATTGCTGTTAGTTTATGAGATACACCCTCTAGTTTTTGGTGTAGTTCCGCTAACATTTTTTCTGAGACATCTATACCAGTGTAAGAATATCCTCTTTTCGCAATTGGTACAGCAATTCTTCCCGTACCAATTCCTGTTTCATAAAACTTAGTATCTGCTGTTGGCGAAACTAAATTAAGGATAAAGTCTGTGACTTGTTCAGAGATTCCTGGGGGAAGTCCTCTGGTAGCATCGTAAATATTAGAAACTCGATCGAATGAGACAGTTGTAGTCATATATTTGTCATTTGTCATTTGTCATTTGTCATTTGTCGTTGCTAAATACAGATGACTGATGAGTGTTAGAGGGAAATAGGTAATGTCATCACGGATTAAGCCCCCAAATTAAAATGCGCTTGTAGGGGAAGAAAAATGGACGTTCGTTTGGTAAAATGCTGAATAATTTTTGTTGATATCTGGCTACAAATCGCTCATAAGTTTGGGTATCTAACTGCGTTTCATAGGCGGTGAGTAACGTTCCCCGATACCATTCCACTACAGCTTCTCGCGATGGTAACAAATGCCCGTAAATTTGTAACTTTACTTGTTGTTTAACAAAGCCTAACTTATAAAGTAGTTTAGCATAAGCTATTGGAGAAAGTACTTCTAAGCGTCGCACATATCCATTTAATTCTTGACTAAATTCCTTTGCTGTCTCTACAGCTAACTGATGCACTGGCTCATCATCCATTGCAGGAATTTGTATTGCTAATTGTCCGCCTGGTTGCAGTTTGTCTCGTAATTTAGCAAATAATTTTTCATGTTCCGTTAACCACTGTAAAGCAGCGTTAGAAAATATAACATCAAATTTACCGTCTCCTGGGTTATCTTCAATTCTTCCTTGCTCAAAGCGCAATCCATTACCTGCAAATTGACTCGCTACAGATAACATTTTTTCAGAAGCATCGATTCCCAAAGTTTCTTTAGCTGCTAATGTTTCATGGAGATACTTAGTTAACTTTCCGGTTCCACATCCTAAATCTAAAACTCGTAAATTTTCTTGGGGATTTACCAAATCTACTAAATCGTAAAAAGGGCGACTTCTTTCAGCTTGAAATTGTTCGTATTGCTCTGGGTTCCATTTATCTGGCATTTTAATACCCTATTATTGATGTATGCCTAAGAAATTTGAGTTTTATATTTATTAAATAAAGTGCAGTTTCCCTAGTTTCTTTAAAGCAAAAAATAATGAAATGATATGAAATGATTGCAGCAGTATACCATTATCGATATTTTGAATTAACTTATCTAATTGCAATAGTTTTACATTTATAATTTCGGTTGGATCTAATTTTAAATCGGCTACAAGCTCTACATTTGTTGCTAAAAAGCAATGGATCAAGTTATTATGAGTTGCTGGATTCGGTGAGATTATTCCTGTCTCAAGAAAATTGTCGCTCGAATATCCTGATTCCTCTAATAATTCACGTTTTGCTGCTTCAAGTGGTGAAATATCTTCTGGTTCCATACAACCACCAGGTAATTCTAAAACTGTTTGTTGAATACCGTGGCGATATTGTTCAACTAACACCACTTCCTGATTTTTGGTTAACGCGACAACATTCACCCATGTTGAATATTCAAAAACATAAAAAGGCTCGACTATTTGTCCATCTGGCGTTTGACAAGTGTCAGCACGGAGTGTAAGCCATTTATCTTTGACTAGATATTGAGACTTTAATATCTTCCAATTTAAGAAATCCACATTTAAACCTCTTTTTGCTTCGGTACGAATTCGGTAATGTTAATCATACTGGTAACAATGAAACATGAGCAGAAACTATCTTCCATCCTTGCGGAAATCTATACCAAGTTTGGCTTTGTCTCCCAAAACGTTCTACACCATTGATAATGCGGCGAAATTCTAAAGTTACAGTTGCTGTATCCTTGCCAAAAGTCACAACTTTAAGATGAGAAATTTCGCGCTCAATTTTTGGGTTCACTCGAGAGGCGCGAAAATTGCGAATCTCTTCACTACCGTAGAGATTTTCTGTTACACCAAAACGTACTACTTCAGGTGCATCCCAAAATAAACTATCCATCACCTCTAAATTGTTATTAGCCAAAGCTTCTTCGTATTTAAGGTATAAATCCGTTACTTCAGCTACAACAGCAGGGTCATTTACTGTAGTCATTGTTGTTAATAATTTACGAACTCTGAATTATTTTGTCACAAAATGACCTATGTAGAACTGGCGAAAATCTATAGCATAAAAAACACGAATCATAGATTTTTTGATGTCTGTTGCCATACATCATCCCTAACCGTGAATAAAAAAGTAGATAGTCATGCTAAAGGCAACAAATATGACAAATTTACGAATTAATTGGGGTTTAAGTCTACGCGCATAATGAGCGCTGAGATATCCGCCTAAAGAACCACCCACAGCCATTAAAATCGCTTGTTCCCAAGCAAGTACACCTGCAAAAATAAAGGGGATAATGGCAATTCCATTAATACAACTGCCTAAAAATGCTTTAAAAGCGTTAATTGTATGAATATTTTTGATACCCAAAAACGATAGAGTAGCCAACATTAAAATTCCTAAACCTGCGCCGAAAAAACCGCCGTAAATTGCGATCGCTAATTGTGCCAAGGCAAGGTTAAATATAGGTACAGATTCCGGCGTTGACTTCTGACTCTGAAGCTGCAACCATCCTCTGAGAGTGTCGCCAAAGGTAAATACTAGGGTTGCTGATAGTAGTAGATAGGGGATGAGCTTTTTAAACACATCTGCCGATGTATAGAGTAAAGCTAAAGAGCCAATAATTCCACCTAAAAAGCTTATGCCACATAACAGCAAAAAAACTTGCCGTTTAATCCCCAAATCTTTGCGGTAAGCTCCAGCACTAGCCAGAGCAGCCACCCAAATTGCGGTATTATTTGTAGCATTCGCAATAATTGGCGGTACTCCTGTAAAAATCAGCGCGGGAAACGTAATAAAACTTCCACCACCTGCAACAGCATTCAGTCCACCTGCAATAAAAGCGGTGCTGAATAGAAGTAAGGTATGGATAATAGTTAAAGATGGTGGCATTATTTTGAGTCACAAATTAGGAATTATCAATTTGGGAATATCTTCTGGAGAATGAGCAATCCAATCAGCACCGTGAGTTGTTAATTCTTCCTCGCTTCCGTAGCCATAGGTAACGCCAATGGTTGCAACTTTATGCAGCTTGGCTCCGATCATGTCGTGTTTGCGATCGCCTACCATGATAACGGTAGAGGGTGAAAGCTTCTCTGTCAGTAAAATATGCCCAATTAAGTCGCCTTTAACACTGCGGGTTCCATCCAGTTCGCTACCGTAAATCCCATCAAACAAAGGCGATAAGCCGAAATGTTCAATAATGCGGATGGTATAAATATAGGGCTTAGAAGTAGCAATAAAGGTTTTGTAACCGTAAGCACGCAAGGTTTTCAGGGTTTCGGGAATTTGGGGATAAAGCAGATTTTCAAATAATCCAATTTTGGAAAAGCGATCGCGGTACAGTGAAATAGCCTGTGTCAGTAACTTCTCATCAGTCGTTTTCAATAACAGCGAAAAAGTATCTTGAATTGGCGGGCCGATATACCAAATCAACTCATCAACATCTGGTGGTGTATAACCTAGTGGTCTGTCCCATTAATTTTGCTGGGTTGGATAAATCTTTGAAAGCTTAACTCTTGCATCTTCTGTACGAAAACGCCAATCTACACAAACCTGATTAAGATTGCGATCGCATTCCCAAATTGAAACCTCT